>UQTE01000003.1 GCA_900543805.1 uncultured Sutterella sp. | reverse complement strand
CAGGCTTGAACGCCCGATCGATTAAAAATCTGTCTCGCAAAGTGGGGACAGTTCACACATTCAAGTCTTCTGGGGCTTTGTTGTTCAGAATTCCCAGGCATTCGGGATCAGAGCAGAAGTTCCTTGAGACACGGCTCCACGATCACCCCTTCGCGCGGGTCCGACCCCGACGCCAGGGTGAATTCCATCACGCGGCTCACGAAACGCATCGCGAGCGCCGAAGCGGCCGCAAGCGTTTCTCCGCGCAGTAGCGCCCCCGTCACGACGCTCGTAAAGAGGTCCCCCGTCCCGCAGGTCGTAAAGGGAATGCGCGGCGTCGTGCGCTCGGCGTATTCGCCCGCGACCGAATCAAAGCTCACGACCTTGATTTCGTTTTCACCAGCCGGCACGCTCGTGATGACGACCTGCTTCGCCCCCAGGGCGGCGAGCTTTTCCGTCATCGCGCGAAGCGCTTCGCTCGAGGGAACCGCCGTCCCGCAGGATTCGCCGAGCAGGAAGCAGGCTTCCGTGAAGTTCGGCGTAATGAGGGTCGCCTCCTTGACGAGCGTGCGCATCGCCTCGACGTACTCGGGACCGAAGACCGGGTAGAGCTTTCCGTCGTCCCCCATGGCGGGATCCACCACGACGAGCGACTCCTCGCGCGAAGCGAAGCGCCGCGCGGCGTCGCGCACGACTTCAATCTGCTCGACCGAAGCCAAAAAGCCGCTGTAGACGGCGTCGTACCGGAATCCGAGCTTCTCCCAACGGTCCATGAAGCCCGTCATCTTGTCGGTGAAGTCGTGAAAAGTGAATTCGCCGTAGGTGAGATTGTTCGAGAAAAAGGCCGTGGGCAGGGGACACACCTGCATGCCCATCGCCGAAATCACGGGAATCGCGGCGGTGAGCGAACAGCGCCCGAAGGAGCACAGATCGTGCACGGCCAAAACGCGCTTTGTCTTCATAAGAGGTCTCCCCGAAAAAATTTGCGTTCGGTCATTCTAACGACAAAAGCAAGGAGAAACCCGAAGAAGAGTGGTGTTTTGCGGACTGCGCTACACTTCCTCACATTCCCGTCTCAACCCGATCCCATGCCGAACCCTGCTCCCGACCGTCCCGACCGAAAAGCCGGCCTTGCCGCCGCCCTCGTCTCCTACCTCTTCTGGGGCTTCATGGCGCTCTACTGGAATCTTCTCGCCGGAGCGGATTCCTGGGAAGTGATCGCCCACCGCGTCGTCTGGACCTTCGTTTTCGTCCTCGCGCTCCTCCTTGTGCGGGGACGCGGGAAAGAAATTTCGGAAACGGTGAAGACGCTCGTACACGACCCGCGCCGGGCCGTCCTATTGCTCGCGGCCGCGGTGTTCGCCTCCCTCAACTGGTGGATCAACGTGATCGGCGTCGTCACCGAACAGGTCGTGCAGCTCGGAATCGGAACCTTTTTGACGCCCCTCATTTCGGTGCTCTTGGGCGTCGTCTTCTTCTCAGAACGTCTCGGGCGCATGAAGTGGACCGCGATCGGGCTCGCGGCCGCCGGGGTCGCCCTCATGATCGCGTCCTTCGGGCGGTTCCCCTGGATTGCGCTCGGGGTTTCGGCCACCTGGGGCCTCTACGGGGCGCTCAAAAAGAAGCTCATGCTCGACGCCCAGATCGGGATTCTGCTCGAAGTCACGGTCATGCTCCCCTTTGCGCTCTGGTACGCGTGGCACCTGCAGTCGGCGGGACTCGGACATTTCCTCACGGGCGACACGGTTCTTTCCCTCGCGCTCGTCGGGACGGGGATCGTGACCTCGATTCCGCTCGTACTCTTCACCTTTGCCGCAATGAACCTTCCGATGAACGTCCTCGGCTTCTGTCAGTACCTCTCGCCCATCCTCACGCTTCTTCTCGGAATCTTCTGGTTTGAGGAACCCTTCGGACAGGAGGAACTCCTGCCGCTTCTCTTCATCTGGTCGGGGATTTTGGTCTTCTGCGCGGCGGAAGTGCGGGAAATGCGGGCCGCAAAGAAGGCGTGACGACGCCTCTGCGCTCTACGGGAGAGTACGGGAGCGCGGCGGGCGCAAGTCGTGCGCCATGAGTGAAGCGTTTTATCCCTGCAACCAATCGTAGGCGAGATAGGCGACAAGCCCCAGCATGATGCAGCCGAAAACAAAGGAAAAGACGGAGTAGAAGCTTTCGTGGAGCTTCGGTTTCTGGGGATCGGTCATGGCGGGCCTCGGTGTCGCGGTGCGTGCGCTCTGTGTCGGAGCGGGTCGAATAAGAGAACCGACATTTTCTCACGACGTCCTGGAAATGGGAAGCGGATCGGAGGGAAAACCGCCCGCCCGAATGCAAAGCGACCCGCTTTCGGGGCCCTGTGAAAGCGAGTCGCCAGGGGCTCCGTCTCACTCAAAGCAGAGAGGAGCCCGTTTGTCCGATGGTTCGGGCGTGAGCCTGGATCAAGCCGGAATTAGAAGAAGTGCACCATGCCGAAACCGACTTCGGTGTCCTTTTCGCGGAACTTACCGGAGTTGCCCGGCTGGCCCTTCATATCATAGAGCGAAGCCTTGGCTTCCCCCTGATTGTAGGCGGCAAAGCCGTAGACTTTCGTGCGCTTCGAGATCGGGTAGTCGTAGCCCGCGGCAAAACCCCAGCGCTTCACGTCGGCCGTGGCGTAGCCGAGCTCGTCGCCGCGCTTGTCGTCCTTAAAGTCCACGCCGTAGGCACGGCCGTCGAGTTCGCCGTCCGTGTAGTTCACGGCCGTGTAGAGGTTGCCGCCGAGAATCGGCGTGACGGCGCCGAGCGCCACGGCGTAGCCCTTCAGACCGCCGTTGCGGGAGGCGGCGTAGGGATGATCTTCATCGCCGTAGTCCTTGAGCATCTGGGCGAAGTTGAAGCCGCCCAACTTGTTTTCGTTCTTGCCGTACTGAACGAGAACCATGGGCTTCGTGACGCCGAGGTCAAACGAAGCGCCCCAGGAAACGCCGAGCGAATCTTCCGTGTTGTAGGAATCGTCCTTGGCGCCGTTCATGATCGTGTCGACGACGAGGCCCGTGCTGAAGGCGCCGAGGTTGTAGGTGGCGCCCAAGGCGGCGTAGCGCTTGTTGAGCGAGGAGTGATCAGCTTCGGCGCCGGCCGTCTTCAGCGAATACTGGGCGGAAACCGTGAGGCCGGCGAATTCGGGCGACACGTAGGTGATCGAGTTGTCGAAGCGGTCGCGGTCGCCCAACATGAAGGCGCCCTTGGCGCCGGCGTAGTCGCCCCAGCCCGTGCCGAAGGCGGCGTAGTCGTAGATGCGGCTGAACGATCCGGCACCGGAAGCGAGCGCGCCGACGCGGCCCATGGCGAAGGTGCCGAATTCGCCCTTCACGTAGACGATGGCTTCACGACCGAAGATCTTGTCTTCCTGCGAGAAGGCGCCCGTGTCGGAGTCAAAGCCGTTTTCGAGGATGAAACCGACGGAAGTGCCGTTGCCGAGTTCTTCGGAGCCGGCGAGCGTGAAGCGCGAGGCCGAGTACTGACCCGACTTCATGGAGAAGTTGTCGGACGATTCGTGATTCGTCTTCTTGGCGTTGTGGTAGTTGAGACCCGCGTCGATGCGGCCCGAAAGCGTGATGTCGGCGGCGTTGGCGGCGAAGGCCGCGGCGGAAAGCGTAACGAGCGCGATGAGCGACTTCTTGAACATGTTTTGTGTCCTTTCTGAGTTGATCGGTCCCGTAAGAAACAACGGCGGGACCTTGGGTTGACGCCCTGAGGAAACCAAGCCGCGGCATTGCGCGCCGAGCCGCGGGGCTTCCCCTTTGGGTTGGGCTCATCCTCGCACATGCATTCCGCCCCCTCCGAAGACGACTTTTTCCGCTCTTTTGCGGGAAAACCCGACGGGAGAAGCGAAGCAGTCGAAAACAGGCTATCAAAAATTTGTGGCGGGAAGTCCAATCGTCCACCGCTTTTACGCGTTCATACCACACTCGTTGCGGGAGAGCGTTTGTCGGTTACCTCACCCTCCATTGACGTGAACTTGAAGAATCTTTTCCTCGGATTCGGACGGCCCGTTGCGAAGCCTTGGCCGTTGATCTTTGTCGTTCGGTATTCCGACGACAAGTTTCGAAAAACCGAACGGGCCCGCGTTCATGATGAAGGGGACATCAACCGGAAAAGGAGACTTTCCATGCAACGTCGATTCTTTCTGACGGCGACCGCTTCGCTTCTCATGGCTTCGGGCTTTCTCTCGAGCCCTGTCTTTGCGGCGACGCGCGTCATGGACACGGACCTCGTGATCGTGGGCGGCGGTTTGAGCGGCATCGCCGCGGCGGCCGAAGCGACCGACAAGGGCTTGAAGCCCGTGCTTCTTGAAAAGCTCGCCATTCTGGGCGGCGCCGGGAACTTCCCCGAAGGGTCGCTCGGGATCGGCACGCGCTACCAGAAGGAGCACGGCATCAAGTGGGACGTGCAGCGTACGCTCAACCGCTTCCTTGAATTCAATCACTACCGCACCAATCCGAACGTCGTGCGGCAGCTGATCGCAGAATCGGGCGCAACCATCGACTGGGTCGTCGACAAGGGCGTCGCGATCCGCGGCATCCGCACGATCATGCCCGAAGAAGAATCCTTCCATTGCTGGCACCTCTTCAAGGGCGGCGCCTCGACCGTGGTCGCGAAACTCGCCGAGTCCGCGAAGGCCAAGGGCGCCACGATCCTCACGGAAACGCCCGCGAAGAAGCTTCTTCTCACGAACGGGCGCGTGACGGGCGTGGAAGCCGTCGACACGAAGACGGGCGAAACGGTCGTCATTCGCGCGAAGAAGGTGATTCTCGCAACGGGCGGCTTTGCCGCGAATCCCGGCATGATTCAGCAGTACGTTCCGGACTCGAGCGACCCGAGCGTCTCCGAACCGATTTGGCTTCGCAGTGCGCTCATCGACGGCCGCACGGGCGACGGCATCAACATGGCGATGAAGGTGGGCGGCGCCACGGCCGGCATGTCGCAGGTGGTCGGGAACGCTCCCTACCTCCCCGACCGTCCGCCGATCAACCAGTTCAACGGTGAGGATTGGCTCAAGCAGGGCCGCTGCGCCCTCGCGCAGCCGTGGCTTTGGATTGACCGCAACGGCGAGCGCTTCTTCAACGAATCGCGCGGTTCGGTCTTTACCGAGGTCTACGCCGCCATGACCGCGGCGGGCGGGATCATGTACAACATCCTCGACCAGGCGAAATTCGATCAGCTCGTAGCCACCGGTCCGCTCATTCCCTTCAATGCGATCGTCACCGTCGGAACGCCGCTGAAAGCGCTTCCCAAGACCTTCGAAGAAGGCATGAAGCGCGGCTGGGCCTTCAAGGCCGACACCCTCGAAGACCTCGCCATGCAGATCGGCGTGCCCTTTGAAAACCTCAAGGCCACCATGGAAAAGGTGAACGAATACGCGAAGACAGGCGTCGACGCCGAGTTCGGGCGCAAGAAGGAACACCTCGCCGCCTTCGACATGGAAAAGGGACCGTATTACGCCCTCAAGGGCATCCGCACCTACTTCCTGACGCTCGGCGGCATCAAGATCAACCGCCGCTTCGAAGCTTTGAACGGTCAGGGCGACAGCATCCCGAACCTCTACATGGCGGGCGCCGACATGGGCGGGCTCTTCATGGACACGGACGACATCAAGGTGGAAGGCGCCACCTCGAGCTTCGCGCTCACCTCGGGACGCCTCGCCGCCCGCTACGCCATGGACGCGATCAAAGCCGGGCGTTGATTCTCTCCGACCGATCGATTGAGGTGTTCTTCCCCGGGTCGGTCGGGGACTTTTCCCGGCCGATCCACTTTCACTCCCTCGGGCCGTTTGGCTCGGGGGAGCTTCTTTTGAAGTTCGGGGAAGAGCGCCGTCCTTCATCTGTGGCATCATCATTCCCGACGGGGTTTTCCGAACCGACATTCCCTCTTTTCGATTTTTTCCTCTCATGCCCGACGCCGCCGACTTCAATCTCAATCTTCTCAAGACTTTTCTGTCACTCTATCGCGAGCGCAACATGACGCGTGCGGCGCGGGAGCTGGGGCTTGCCGTCTCGACCGTGAGCGAGCATCTCAAGCTCCTTCGCGAAGCCTACGGGGATCCCCTCTTTCTCCCGTCCGACAAGGGTCTGGCGCCGAGCATTCTCGCAGAGGAACTCTTTCCGACGGTGTCTGACGCGCTCGGTGCCTGCGCGCGGGCGCTTCCCGGAGAAATGCAACGGGGGAGCGCGGTCGTGATCTCCCTGTCGGACGACTTCGAGATCGTGTTCGGGCGAAAACTCACGGACGCCTTTCGGGAGCAACTCCCCGAAGCGACGCCCATTCTCCGGCAGACGAACGCGCTCTTGGCAGAACGGGCGCTTCTCTCGCGCGCCACGCACTTCACGATCACGGGCGGCGGCACGCACTCGAACGCGGTCGCACGCGAATCCTTCGGACTTCACTGGGACTGCTGCATTTTCGACGAGCCCGATCCGGCGAAGCGAGGGAAGGCTTTGACCTTGGAGGAATACGCGGCGAGGCCGCACGTGGTGGTGCACTACGGCGGGACCTTCGGGGTGGCGGAGGGGTATCTGAGGAGACTGGGACATCGTCGGCGGGTCGACGTGATGACCTCGCACTACGCGGAAGTGCCGCAGTATCTGCTCGGTACCGACCGCATCGCGCTCGTGCCCGTGCACACGGCGAAGTGTTTTCTCGAGCGCTTCCCAACGCTCGACGTCTGCGAGATTCCGTTTCACACGTCGCAGGACTCGGTGGAGCTTTCCTACCGCAACGATCTTTTCGAAGAGAAGCTCTTTCGGCGGGCAGCGAAGGTGCTGAGGGGCGTGCTTGCGAGCGTGGACTGGACGATACGGACGGCGGCGCTGCGTTGAGAGGGAGGCGGGGAAGTTCTGACGGAATCAAACCGGAGCTGACGAGAAGAGAGCCCGATACGTTGAGAGCCTCGTCCGACGAATCGAACAAGGCTCTCTTTCAGCTTATGTCAGGTGTGGGAGACACCCGATGAAAGGCTGATTAGAAGTAGTGGATCAGACCAACACCGGCTTCGATGTCCGTCTGTTCGAGCTTACCGCTGGTGCTGGTAGCATAATTGTTAGTGGTATGCGTACCCTTGAGCTCGCCTTCGTTGTAAGCAGCAAAGCCGTAAACCTTGGTGCGCTTGCTGAGCGGATAGTCGTAACCAACCGCAACACCCCAACGCTGGATATCACCAGTGGAGAAGCGATTCAGGCTATTCGTCCAGGTCTTACCCTCGTCTCCGGTATACTGACCGGCAACTTCGCTGTCGAATTCACCATCCGTGTAGTTCACGGACGTGTAGAGGTTACCGCCGAAGAGCGGGGTGATAGCGCCGATTTCAATCGCGTACCCCTTGACACCTTCGTTCATGCCGTAACGAACATCGTCACGATCGGCATAGAAGTATTCGAAGTCAGCAGCTCCGAAGCCACCAAGCTTGTTTTCGTTCTTGCCGTACTGAACCAGGATCATGGGCTTCGTGACGCCGAAGTCATACGAAGCACCCCACGAAATACCGAAGGAATCTTCCGTATTACGGGAATCGTCATCGTTGCCGTTCATGATCGTATCAACAACGAGACCCGTGCTAAAGGCGCCGAGCTTATAGGAAGCGCCCAAACCGGCATAACGCTTGTTGTTGCCGGACTGATCGTCTTCCTGAGTAGCGGCTTCAAGAGAGTACTGAGCGAAGATCTGAACACCAGCAAATTCGGGCGAACGGTAGGTGATCGTATTGTTCATACGGCCACGGTCACCGAGCATGAACTGCCCCTTGTTACCGGCATAGTCACCCCAACCCGTACCCCACGGCGTGAAACCATAGACGACGTTGTAGGAACCGAGACCGGACGAGAGCGAACCGACGCGGCCCATGGAGAAGTGACCGAAGTCGCCTTCCAGGTAGACGATGGCTTCACGACCGAAGAGCTTGTCGTCGCCATTGGAGTCGAACGAACCGTCATCACCTTCGAAACCATTTTCGAGGATGAAACCGGCCTTCATGCCGTTACCGAGTTCTTCAGCACCCTTGATCGTGATACGGGAACCGGAATACTGACCAGACTTCATCTGGAAGGTGTTCTGGTCAACCGTCGTTTCACCAAGAGCCTTCACTTCTTGGTCGTGGAAGTTGAGGCCCGTGTCGATACGACCGGAGATCGTGATGTCCGCGGCCATAGCGGAGCCAGCGAAGGCGCCGAGGGCGGCGATAGCGATGAGAGACTTCTTAAACATTTCCATTCCTTAATGTCTTAGAAGATAAGTTGTAGTAAGCGAAGGACTTGAGCATGCCTTCACCTGGACTTTCTATGAAAAGTCCGTCTTTCCGACCGACAGATCATCAGAACCTGTTGGTCAGAAATCTGTCGTAACCTTTTGCAGCGATCTTCCGGGAAAATTGGCAAGCACCCGGTGAAACCAAAAGTTCCAATCACCTGCTTAGGCGGGATCATGCTCTCATACGGACCGCCCTCCACCATCTAGGTAATAACCCTCAAGCACTCAAGAGAGAGCACTTTTCTTTTAGTGTCGCAACACAAACAACCAAGAACAAATTTTGTGGCAAAAAGTTCACTCCGCCCTCTCGACCATAAAATAAGAGCCCCCGCCGATTGCTCGGAGAGGGCTCTTTCATCAGGTTAGGTCAGGTGCTTGAACACCCTGTCGAACACTGATTAGAAGTAGTGGATCATACCGACGGCAGCTTGGTAGCCTTCCGGATCACGATCGGTAACGACATCGTGACCGAATTCAAACTTATCCTTGAAATAGCCCGCGTCGGCATAGACCTTGGTGCGCTTGCTGAGCGGATACTCGTAGCCAACAGCGAAAGTATATCGGGTCAAATCAGCCGAAACACCGTAATTGTTAGGATCATCCTGCTCTTCAGCATCCATATAGCCGATCGTCATGTGGGCCGTACCGCCGACGAGCGGAGCAGAGGCACCAAGGATCACGCCGTAACCATCCCAATCTCCATTCAAATAGGTGCTGTAAATTCCGTCACCAGTCACCGTGGCAGAGCCAGCAAACCCAGACGTGTAGGAGTTCAGCCAGGTCTTCATCTTGGCATCCTTGAAGTAGGCAGCCGACAGGTAGGGCTTCACAACGCCGAAGTCATACGAACCACCCAACGTGACGCGGAGCGTGTCATCAGGATCATCACCAGTCTGATGCTTTTCATTGATCGAGTCAACGATACCGATCAAGTTGAGACCACCGTTCTTATACGTAGCGCCGATGGCATAGTAGCGGTCGGTCGTCGTCTTGCCTTCGCGAGCGAGAGCGTCTTCTTCCGTGTCAGTGTTCGCGCCGAAGGAGTACTGAGCGTGAACCTGGAAGCCCGCGAATTCCGGCGAACGATAGGAAATCATGTTGTCCCAACGGCTACCAAACGTAGCACCGAAAATGAGGGACTGATCACCGACGGCACCCCACCCCGTGCCCCACGGCGTGAAGTTGCCGATAGCGAACGAACCGGCCGTGCTGTTGAGGATACCCATGCGGCCGAAACCAACCTTACCGAAGTCGCCTTCGAGGTAGAGGAGAGCTTCACGACCGAAGATTTCTTCATTCGAGTCGAACGAACCGTCGTCGGAGTCAAAACCGTTTTCAAGAACGAAACCCACCGTCAGGCCGTTGCCGAGGTCTTCAGAACCCTTGATACCGACGCGGCTACCGGAGTAGTTGCCAGAAACCATTTCGAACGACGAAGCATCGGAAACACCAGCGACGTCGTAGTCAACATTCTGATAGCGGAAACCCGTGTCGATACGACCGTAGATCTGGACGTCAGCAGCCATGGCGGAGCCGGCGAGGGCGCTGAGGGCGGCGACAGCAATTAGAGACTTCTTGAACATATCTAAATACCTTTATGTGTAAGTCTGATCTGTGAAAGGGATCCGACGGGAATGGAACGTCGGACCCCGCATCCTTCACGGCCGCCCTTCACCCGCTTGCCTTCAGGAAAGGGACTTCTTTGCCGTTCGGACGAGGGCATGTTTTCACATCTTCGACCCCCCCCCATAGAGGTTTACCCTTACTTCTTTCCGTATTTCATTGCGACAGTAGCTAATCACATCACAAAATCAGTGCACAAGATTTTGTTGCATAGATGCCAATCGCCCTTCCCATCGTTCTCCCGAACACTCCTCCCGATACCCTCCACTCCCCTCCGTTCCTAAGACTTCACGACCTTGAGGAAGTTGCTACACTCTCTTTTCGTACGATCCCCTTGACACCGTTTCATGCGGCTGCATCCTTCGGCTCTTTTCCCCTTGTTTTCCCGAGGTCTTCCGATGCTTTCCCGTCCCATGATCGGCATTCTCCTTGCCTCCGCCGCCGGCGTCTTTTGGGGTTCCATGAGCATCGCCGCGCAATACCTGATGGAGTCGGTGTCGTTCGATGCGATCGACCTCTCCGCCCTGCGTCTAGCGGGTGCCGGCATCCTCCTTCTGGTTCTTGAGGCACTCGTTCTCCGCGAAGACATCCTCGCGCCTTTTCGCGTGAAGACCGACCGAGGCGATCTCCTCTTCTACGCCCTCGGGATGCTCGGGATTCAGCTCACCTTCTTTCTCTCGATTCGGGACGCCAACGCCGCCACGGCGGCGCTCACCGTTACGACGGGCCCGCTTTTCGTGACGGGCTGGACCGCCTACGCCGAACACCGCGCCATCACGAAGGAGGAGTGGATTTCGATTGCGCTCGCCATGGCGGGCGTCTCGCTTCTCGTCACGAAGGGAGATTTCTCGACCCTTGACTTCTCGCCCGCCGGGGTGCTCTGGGGGATCGCTTCCGCCGCCTGCGGGGCCTTTTGTACGGTGTAGCCCAAACGCATGCTCTCTCACCTGTCGGTCGGCGTCGTCGTGGGCTGGGGCATGATCTTGGGCGGCGTAATTCTCTGTCTTGTCAATCCCCCGGACGTCGGCGCGATGGAGTGGAACCTCGTCACAACGGGCCTCTACTTCTACATCGCCGCCGTCGGCACGGTCGCGGCCTTCTGGTGTTATCTCCGGAGCCTCGCCTACATCTCGGCTCCCACCACGGCACTTCTCGCCAACTTCGAACCCTTGACGGCCGTGATCCTGGGCGTCCTTCTTCTCGGCCTCACACTCAACGCGGCGGAACTCGTCGGGATCGCGCTTCTCGCCGTGATGGTCTTTCGCCTCACGCGTGCGAAGAAGAAGTAAGCGGAGAGCCGCTCTTTTTCACCGCAACGCCGCCTCGACAATCGTCCGTTGTCGTTTTGTACCACTACTGCCTTCCAACGACTTTGGGAATCTGCCTTTTCGGACGACCGTTCCCAAACGCCGATCCAAAACAAGCGTTTTCCCTCTCAGTCGTCATTAAGGCGCCTCCCTTAGAATGGATTCGCAAAAGACCTCGGACGGGATCCGTCCGGGGCGAACCCTTTCATCCCGATCTCAAGGAAACGTCATGTTCACCTTCTTTTCCATTGTTTTCGGCCTCATCTGGGCCGTCGCGAGCTTCCTTCTCCTCTTCAAGGTTTGGGACGGCCTCGGCCCGATCGTTCTGGGGATCTCGAAGAGCCACTTCGTGCAGGCGGCCGCGATGATCATCACCTACCTCGTGATCTTCGGCGTTCCCGCCTGGCTCTGGTGCAAGATCTTCGGTTGATTGTCTTCCAAGTACCTGCACGTACGCTTCACATCCCGCCGCTTCCGTGACAGCGGCGGCCTTCGTCTTCCCTTTCGAGTGAGGTTTTCCCATGCTCGGCAGTCTTCAGAATCAGGTGGCCATTGTTACGGGCGGTTCACGCGGCATCGGCCGCGGCATTGCGCGGGTGCTCGCCAAGGCGGGCGCCAACGTCCTCGTCGCGGGCCTCGAAGAAAACGAGTGCCGTGAAGCCGCGGAAGAACTCCGCAGCTTCGGCGTCGAAGCCGAAGGCATCGCGGGGGACGTGACGAAGCGCGATTTCTGCGAAAAAATGGTGCGCCTTGCCGTGGAACGCTGGGGCCGCCTCGACGTGCTCTGCGCCAACGCAGGGATTTTCCCGCAGGCTAAGCTCGAAGAGATGACGGAAGCCGACTTCGAGCGCGTCATGAACGTGAACGTCAAGGGGACCTTCCTCTCGGTGCAGGCCGCGATTCCCGTGATGAAAAAGCAGGGTTACGGGCGCATCGTGCTCACGAGCTCCATCACGGGCCCGATCACGGGCTATCCGGGCTGGGCGCACTACGGGGCGTCCAAGGCCGCGCAACTCGGCTTCATGCGCACGGCCGCGATCGAACTCGCTCCCTTCGGGATCACGGTGAACGCCGTGCAGCCCGGCAACATCGCGACCGAGGGTCTTGACGGCCTCGGTGAAGAGTACCTCGCCCAAATGGCGCGTTGCATTCCGATGAAGCGCCTCGGCACTCCGGAAGACATCGGGACGGCCGTGCTTTTCTTCGCGTCGAAGGAAGCGCACTACATTACCGGACAAAGTATCGTGGTGGACGGCGGACAAATTCTCCCCGAGTCGCCCGAAGCGCTCGCCTGAGTCCCGATTCCTTCCCTTCCCCCAGTACGACAAAACCGGCGACCTTTGCGCGGATCGCCGGTTTTCGTTTGTGCAGGGGAATGCAGGGCCGTTCGAAAGGCCCTCCACCTCAACCTTCGGCCGTCTTTCCGACGTTCTCCCTCGTCTTCGGGTCCTCCGTCAAGGCACCTTCCTTCGTTGGAGCGGGAGGGTCCGCCGCGTCTTCCGAAGCCGCCGCCGGCTTCTTCACAACATCCTCTTCCCCCGCATTCGCCCCGGGGGCCTGCGCCGCCCCTCCGGCAAACCTCGCCATCCACGCCTCCATCATGCGGCCCGCGTCTTCGACGAGCTTCACCATGGCACGCACCCAGGCGTCCACCGTGTCGCGGGAACCCCGCACGAAGGCCTTCGTCTCTTCGGGCGCCGCAAGGAAAGCGAGGAGCGCAAAGAAGATGCAGAGCACCACCGCAAGAAGCAGGAGCGCAAAGGAGAGAAAGGCGAGCGCAAGCGCCACGAGAAAGAGAATCGCAAGCGTCACCGCGCGGATGGTTTTGACGGGCATGGCGGCTCCGGAGAAAGAGGGAGAAAATCGTCCGTCGAGTACTCGGGCGAACGGTCAAGGAAAAAGGCGGGCGTCCGCGCGAAGTCAGAGGCTTCACGCAGAACGTCCGCCCCACTCTACCCGAAAGACGGGCGCCCCGCAGGGCGCCGTGCCGTCGGGCGCAAAGTTTCTCAGAGCACGCGGCGGTGCTGCCAGAGGTGCACCGCGAGGAACCCGAAGAAGACGGAGCCGAGCACCCAGTGGGCGCCCCAGGCGCGAAGGAAGATCGCCGCGGTGGAGCCCGCGAGCGCCCCGCCCATCAGACGGTTCTGCGCGACGCGGCGAGTACGCGCGCCCGCCTTCGCTTTCTTCTCGGGCACCACAATGGGCGCGACGAGGTCGAGCGCCTTCTGACCGCAACGCTTCAGTGCTTCCCCCGCCGGTTCGAGCGTTTCGGCGAGGGTCTCGACCGACGCCTTCACGGAGGCGCAGGCGCGGCAACGGCCGGCGTCTTCCGTCGAGGACTCGGCCTTTTCACCCGAAGACGAAACCTCCCCGGCGTTTTCGCAGGCTTCGCAGGTCGGCTCGGCACACTCGCCGTCGACCCCGCAGACGGATTCGTCCGCGGGCGCAAAGAGCGCGAAAAGCCCGGCCGCTTCTTCGGCCAAGTCTTCAAAGGTCCAGTCGGCCTGCGACTCATCCCAGAGAAGAAGAAGGCTTCCCACGCGGGGGTTGAGCGTGACCTCCGTCATGCCCGGCTTCGTCTTGAGCCAGGCAACGAGTCCGTCGGCCAAGTCGTCCGAGAGTTCGGCAAGAGCCGGGTGCCGCAGGCGAAGCCGCCCCGGAACGAAGGAGCGCACCGAAGCGAGAAGGCTTTCGGTCGTGATTGCTTGCATGATGGATCTCCTTAAGTCGTTCTGTATCTGCAGATCGTCGGCGTCAGGCGAGCGTCGGAAGACGTCCGCGCCCGTGACCGCCCCGGCCACCCTGACCGCCCGTCTGCGTCGAGGCCGCGCCTTCCGCACGCTCGAGCGTGTCGGTGACGTGCGAGATCGCATGGCGAAGGTTCTCCCCGATGTCGGAGAGAAGATCTTTGCCGTTGATCCCCTTGGCATCGGGATTGCGCATGGCGTTGAGGCACACGCCGATCGTCGTGCCGTTGTGAAGGAGCGCTCCGGCGGCGGGCATGAGGGTCCCGGTGAGACCGCCCGCAAGGAAGAGGCCGTTCAGACCGACGGACGCGACGAAATTCTGACGGATGCGCGCCATCGCGGCCTTGCCGAGGTCCATCGCGACGGGGAGACCCGTCAACGTGTTTTCGGTCAACACCACGTCGGCCACTTCCTGCGCGATGTCCGCGCCGTCGCGAAGCGTGACGCCCACATGCGAGGCGGAGAGCGCCGGACTGTCGTTGACGCCGTCCCCCACCATGAGGACCTTGGCGCCCTTTTCCTTCAGAGCCGTCACGACGGCCGCCTTGTCGGCGGGGAGAATCCCTGCGCGGTAATGATCGATCCCGAGCTTTTCGGCAACGACCCGCGCAGTGCGCTCGTCGTCGCCCGTAAGCATCCAGACTTCCTTGACGCCGCGCTCGTGCAAAGCCGCAATCACGGCCTTCGCTTCCGCGCGGATCGGGTCTTCAATCCCGAGAAGGCCGGCGAGTCGTCCGCCGACCGCAAGATAGAGAATCGACTTTCCTTCGCGGGCTAGACGTTCCGCCGCCTCGTGCGCGACTGCCACCGAAATCCCTTCGTCCTCTTCGACGAAGTGGCGCGAACCGAGGAGCACGCGCTCCCCTTCGACCGCCGAAGCGATCCCGTGGGCCACCACGTAGTCGATCTTCGCGTCGTGCGCTTCGATCGTGTGGGCGAGACCCTTCGCTTCCGCGGCGTGCACGACGGCGCGGCCGACGGGATGCGGGAAGTGCTCTTCGAGACAGGCGGCGAGACGAAGGAGATCGTCGGAATCGTGCCGGTCGTCCAGGGAAACGACGTCCGAGAGTTTCGGGGCGCTCGCCGTGAGCGTCCCCGTCTTGTCGAAGACCACCGTGTCGACTTCGGCGAGGGCTTCGAGGTATTTGCCACCCTTCACGACGACGCCCCGTTGGGTACCCGTGCGCATGGCGGTGAGAATCGCCAAGGGCGTCGCAAGACGGAGCGCACAGCTGAAGTCGACCATGAGAACCGACGCCATGCGCGCGAAGTCCCGCGTCACGAGCCACACGAGTCCCGCAAGGAGGAAGTGGTAGGGAACGATGCGGTCGGCCCATTTGAGGGCCTTTCCTTCGATCCCGGCCTTGGCGGCCTCGGAATTCTCGATGAAGCGCACGATCTGCTGAAGACGCGTGCCGTCGCCCACGCCCGTGGGACGGATCATGAGTTCGCCGTCTTCCAAAACCGTGCCCGCAAAGACGGTGCCGCCCTTCATGCGGTGAACGGGCAACGGTTCGCCCGTCATCGAGGCCTGATTGACGCTCCCGTCGCCCTCGACCACGATCCCGTCCACCGGAATGGCGTTCCCCGCGTGCACCACGACGACGTCTTCCTTCGTGACGTCGCGAAGCGCGATCTTGACGTTCCCGTCTCCGCGGCGCACCCAGACGCTGTCGACCCGCAGGGCGAGTTCGTCGGCAAGGCTCGCCATCGACTTCTTGCGCGTATAGGATTCGAGCATTTCGCCCAGGCCCAGGAGCACGATCAGAAGCCCCGCCGTGCGGAAGTCCCGACGCAAGAACGACACGAGCAACGCCGCGCCGTCGAGAACCGCCACATCGAAGCGTCCGCGAAGGAGCGACTTCACGCCCGAGAGCACGAAGGGAACGCTCGCCAGAAGCGCGTTCGCGGCGTTGAGTCCCACGGGAAGGAGCGGGCGCAGGAAGAGAAAGCGGGTGAGCGGCGCAAAGTCAAGCGCCCCTTCTTCGCGCTCGGGCTTCTCGGCGGAGACCGCCAGGGCGCCCGATCCGGCGCGGCCCGCAACCGAGCGGCCGCGTCCGGAAACGCCGCCCAGGAAGTATTTCGAAAGACGCTGCCAGACGTGCAGGACCGGCATGTCGGAGAGCGCTCGGTTGACGGTCGCGATCGTCTCCGAAAGAGCGGAGGACGCCGCGGAGTCGCCAGAAGCCGCCGATTCCGTTTTAGCGGTCGCCGCCTGAGCGAGCGCCCTGCGGGCGGCCGCCGTGTCGACGCGCGTGATGAGGGGCGCCTTTTCGAGCGACGCAAAGTAACGGGCGACGCGCTCGCGCGCGTCCCAGTCCGCCACCGTCACGACTACCGATCCCGTGCGGGGATTGACGCGAATGCCGGTGACGCCCGGCGTTTGTTCGAGTTCGTCGGCGAGAAGCTTCGCCGAGGCGAGGCTCATCGTCCCGTCGGTGCGCCAACGGGTGCGGTTGCCGACTTCGTGAACCAGTTTGAAGACCATGAAGGGCCTCTAGTAAGTGTGATTCGGCCTGCGCAAAGAGAAAAAGGGAGACGTGCGTCCCCGTTCTTCCTCTCGGACGCGGCCGGAGAATAAAGCGTGTCGGGGCGCGGCCTTCGCCGCACCCCGACGAACATTGAGAATCGCTCTCAAACGACCCTTAGGCCGCGGCGGGCTTCATTTCTTCCGCCGCGGGAGCGGCCGGCGTTTCAGTCGCGGCGGCGGCCTCCTGAGCTTCCTTCTGAAGCTTCTTTTCCTGAGCCTTCACTTCAGCTTCGGCCACGACGTCGGCGAGGTCTTCCTTGACGCCTTGGACGCCCGCCATGATCTTGTCGCGCAGATCCATGCCGGAACTCAGAAGATTCGTCGCGAGGGGCTTGACGTCAAGCTTGCCGCGCGTGAGGGCCACGGCGCCGAGCGCGCCCACGATCACGCCGCCCACAAAAAAGAGTCCGTACTTGGTGGTTTCGTTCATTTTGATTTGTCCTTGGTCTTTGAAGGTCTGCGCCGGGGAGAATTCCTCAGCCATTTGAAAACAAAACTCATTTTACCCTTTCCACTTCCAAACCCCCGACGCTCGCCGCGTACAAACTTGATGCGTATCAAAAAAACGAAAAAAAGTCGGAGGAACGAATCGTCCGAGCCAGATCGGTGGAACAAACGCAAAACAACCCGTCTCCCCTCCTTCGCATGGAAACATGACGTGCATACGAAAAAGCGAAATCCCTTTTTGACGATCGGAACCTCCTCTTTTGTAGACTGGACCGTGAGGAAAAAACGCCCGGCGCTTCGTCGATTGCTCTGCGCCGCTTCCGAAAGAGGGAAGAATCATGTCCACGGAATACGAAAAGTGCCTCGCCGGCGAACCCTTCGTCGGCGGGAAGGATCCCGACCTTCTCCGCATGATCCGCCGCGCGAGAAAGCTTCTGCGGCAGCTCAACGCCGTCGACTACGAAGACACGAAGGAAAAGGAGCGCCTGATGCGGGAGCTCATCGGCCGCGTGGACAGGGGTGTTCATCTCGAGATTGACTTTCATTGCGAATTGGGAACAACGTCGTCATCGTGCCCAACGTGCAGATCTATACGGGAACGCACTCGACGCGCCTTTCCGAGCGCATCGTCACCGAAGACATTCCGGGCGAAGGACTCTGCCGAACCGTCGCGCGTCCCGTCAGAATCGAGGACGGCGTCTGGATCGGCGGCGGCGCCATTTTGCTTCCGGGCGTGACGATCGGGCGCAACAGCGTGATCGGTGCGGGCAGCGTCGTCACCCGATCGATTCCGGAGAACGTCGTCGCAGTCGGCACCCCCTGCCGGGTGATCAAAACGATCGAGCTCTGAACGAAAACGCCCGGGGACTGCAGGCGACACGTCGCCTTTCGAGTGCATCCGGACGTTCTTTCGAAAATAAGCCGGGGCGGGACCCCGTTGAGGGTCTTCGCCCCGACCGCACCGCGAGCCTTACTTCACGGGCGTCTTGTTCCAGGTCGCGGGACGGCCGAACCACTTCTCGTGGATCTTGTCGTAGGTGCCGTCGGCCATGATTTCCTTCAGGGCCTTGTTGAGGGCGTCGCGCGTTTCGGGACGGTTCTTCGGCACCACCATCGCCATGTAGCTCCCCTGTTCGACGTCGAGGCGCTTCACCTGCTTGGCGAGGGCCGGACGCGTCGCGATCATGTAGTCGGTCGAGGCGAGCGAATTGATCGCCGCGTCGCTTCCGCCCTGGATCATGTTGAGGATTGCATCGGGGCTCTGGTCGAAGGTCGTGATCTTGGCGTCGGGAATGGTCTTCGCCTTGTCGTGGCTGATGGAGCCCATCTGAACCGAGATGCTCTTTCCCTTCAGGTCCTCGAACTTCTCGATCTTGAGGTCGCTCTTGGCGGGCAGAATCACGGTGATCCCGGACTTGTAGAAGGGATCGGTGAAGAGCACCTTCTTCTTGCGTTCTTCCGTAATCGCGAAGCCCGCGGCGGCGAAGTCGACGGTGTTCGAGAGCACCGCTGGGAGAATCCCGTCGAACTTGTACATCGTGATTTCGGGTTCCTTCCCCATCTTGGCGCAGAGCGCCTTGACAAGATCGATTTCGAAGCCTTCGAGCTGGCCCGTCTTCGAATTCATGAATTCAAAAGGGGCGAAGGTCCCTTCGCTCGCGACGCGGATCTTCTCGGCCGCACAGACGCCGCCCGCCACAAGGGCGGCGGCAAAGAGGGCGAAGCATTTCGTTTTGAGTCCGAATTTCAGCATGGCGTTTTCCTTCCTGGGGGTCTGTTTGTCGAGTGTTTCGTCTTTCACGCTCCGAAGCTTCGATCTTTTCGAAGGCCTTCGTTTCGCGTTGTCGTGAAATTGACTCTACTCCGCTTTCTTCCTTCCTGTTGGACTCCGCCGCAACGATTTGAAGGTTCTTTGCGCGACCTTCGCACGACTTTGGCAAAACCACCCAACAGTCGGTTTTGGCGGACCTTTTTCAACCGATTGCCTTCTTTTGGCCGCCAATGGTCGACTATTTCCCGACACGCTAGGACATCCGCCCGAGGGCGTTTGTCCTGCGGGAAGAAACCTGCATTTTTACGCGCCGCCCCAAACCGATGAGAAGGTCTTCTCGGTTAGGCTTTTCCGTCGTGAAGACAAGCAAAACGGCAAAAAGGAGGAAAAACCGTGTCCGAACTCAACGCGCTCATCGATCCGCTTCTCACCGATGAACTCCGCCGGGACGTTCTCGCCTGGCGCAACCACATTCACCGACATCCGGAGCTGAGTTTCAAAGAGTACGAAACCGCCGCCTACATCGAGACGGAACTGCGCGCCATGGGTTACGACGACGTCAAGAGTCCCACGCCCACGAGCCGCGTCGCGACGCTCCGGGGCGGAAAGGGTCCGGGGCGCACGATCGCGCTTCGCGCCGACATCGACGCGCTTCCCGTGGAAGAGGCCGAGGGGCTCGCATGCCGCTCCGTCGTTCCGGGCGTTTCGCACGTCTGCGGGCACGACGCCCACGCGGCGATGCTCCTCGGGACGGCGAAGCTTCTTTTGTCGATCAAGGACGAAATTCCGGGGACGGTCAAATTCTTCTTTCAACACGCCGAAGAGCAGGCCCCGGGCGGTGCGGAGGGAATGGTGAAGGCGGGCGTGCTCGAAGGCGTCGACGCCTGCGTGGGACTGCACGTCATGAACGATCCGATCGGACTCGTGCGCGTCACGACGACGCCCGCCGTCACGACCACCTGCGACGAAATCACCGTCACGATCCGCGGCCGCGGCACGCACGGCTCGATGCCCCACGCCGGGGTCGATCCGATTCTGGTCGGGGCCGAAATGGTCCTCGCGATGCACACGATCGTTTCGCGAAACCTCCCGCCCGGACGCTTCGCCGTGGTTTCCCCCACGATCTTTCAGGCGGGAAACGCCGTGAACGTCATTCCCGACACGGCCAAAATCGGCGTCAACTTCCGTACGAAGAGCGAAGAGGACCGCAACTTCCTTTTCGAGCGCATCGAAGCCGTCGCGCGAAGCGTCGCGGCCGTGCATGGAGCGGAAGTCGACATTCACGGCGTCCGAGGCTGCGCCGCCACCATTCAGGATCCGGCCATGATCGAGCGCGCGCTTCGGGTTGCGAAGGAAGTGATGCCCGCGGACAAGGTCGCAACGGGCACCGGGATGACCGGCTCCGAAGACTTCTCGGCCTTTGCCCAGAAGGTCCCCTCCGTCTACCTCATTCTCGGAGGCGGCACCGCGGAAGAAGGCTACCCTTATGCGAACCACCATCCCGCCTTCCGCCCCGACGAAGGTTGCTTCATGGAAGGCGTGCGGATCGAAGCGGCGATGGCGCTCGACTTTCTGATGCGTCCTTGATTGGACCTGGTCGTTCACGATTCTTCTTGCGGCGGGAGGCTTTGCAAAGCACCCCGCCGCGTTGTCTTTTGCGCAACAGACGGTGCCGCACCGCGTTCAACAGACGTTGCTCGACGCCAGCGTCCGAAGTCGGCTTCCGCGGCGCTCTTCGAAGGGCATCGACCGTCAAAGGAGGTATCGGCAGCGCCAGCTTGGCGTGAAATGACAGTCCGACGTCCGTCCCCGGCCCCCTCGAATTCGTTGCGACGCGCTACACTCATGGCTTTCCATTTTTTACCCTAAGAGGATTCCTCGCCATGTCGATCGAACGACCCCGCATCGCCCTTCTCGCCACGGGCGGCACCATCGTGAGTTCCGGGAAGAGCCCCGACCAGATGACGGGCTACGGCATTGAAAACTTCCGCGTGACCGACCTCGTCGCGGCCGTGCCGGGAATTGAAAAGATTGCCGAACTCGAAGTCGAACAGGTCGCCAACATCGACTCGAGTTCCATGACCTACGGCGTCTGGCGCGCTCTGGCCGAGCGCATCGAAGCCTACGCCGCGCGCGAAGACATCGACGGGATCGTCGTGACGCACGGCACCGACACGCTCGAGGAAACCGCCTATTTCCTCACGCTCGTCCTCAACACTGCGAAGCCCGTCGTGCTCACGGGCGCGATGCGTCCCGCGACGGCCCTCTCCGCCGACGGTCCGCTCAACCTCTACAACGCGGTTCGCGTCGCCTCGACTCCTGCCGCCCACAAGAAGGGCGTCCTCATCGTTCTGAACGACCTCATCCTCGACGCCCGCGAGGGGACGAAGACGAATCCCACGAACGTCGCGACCTTCTTCTCGCGCGACTTCGGGGCGATCGGCATGATCGCGGGTTCGCGCATCGAATTCTTCCGCAGCCCCGCCCGCGCCCATACGATCCGCACGCCTTTCAGCGTCGAGAATCTTCCCGACGAACTCCCGCGCGTCGACATCGTGGTCTCCCATGCGGACGACGACGGCGTGCTCGTTCGCGCCGCCGTGGCGGCGGGGGCCCGCGGGATCATTCACGCGGGGACCGGGAACGGCTCCGTGCACGGGAATACCGAAGAAGCGCTCATGGAGGCCTCGAAGGCCGGCGTCATCGTCGTGCGCGCTTCGCGCGTCGGCGGCGGCATGACGGTGGAAGGCCTCGTGCACTGGCAGGAAGCGGGCTGGATTCCCTCGGGTTCTCTTTTGCCGTGGAAGGCCCGCGTTCTTCTGCAGCTCGCCCTCACCCGCACGGATTCGCCCGCCGCGGTGAAGGAGATGTTCTCGCTCTACTGATGATCGACGCGAAGGGCGGCTTTCCGAGAAACCCAAGTCGCCCGCGTCGCTTCCGGACGGCGGCGTCTTGGATGCCGTCCGAATCTCCCGTCCTCCCCGCCCGACCGTTTTGCAAAGGAGCGTCGCGATGAGAAAGACTCTGCAGGTGTTTCGAACTTTCGAGGACGGCCGCCGCGTGCCGGTCGGACGCGCGGAAGAACGCGACGGCAACGTCGTCTTCCGCTACGAAGACGAACACCTCGCGACCTTCAAAGAAGCGGTCGGATCGCTCTCCCCGCTCACGCTTCCCTACGACACCTCTCCTCATCCGACTCCGAAAAAGTGTCCTGCGGGACTCCCCGGTTTTCTTGCGGAAAGTCTTCCCGACGGCTACGGTCTCTGGCTCATGGACCGGGCGTTTCAGAAGTCGGGCGTGCCGCGCGAAGCCGTCGCGCCGCTAGACCGCCTTGCTTTTGTCGGGGACCGTGCGACGGGCGCGCTTTCCTACGAACCCGTCGGAGACATTCCTTCGGTGCGTAGGGCTGCTCTTCCGGTCACGGAGCTCGGATCCGCCGCCCAAAGCTTTCTTGAAGAGAAGGAAACCGACCTGTTCGCAGAACTCGTCTGCGTCGGAAGCGCGGGCGGTTCGCGTCCCAAGGCGCAACTCCGGTTCGGAAACGATTTCACCCGGGCATCGCTTGCCCCGAAGGAGGGCTTGACGGCCTGGCTCGTCAAATTCACCGCGCCCGACTTTCCGCTCGGCCACGAAGAAGGCATCTTCGAAGCTGCGGCCCTGGCCGTATCCGCAAAGACCGGCATCCGCACGCCTGCGTGGAAGTTTTTCGAAGGACCGCAAGGAAAAGGACATCCCAAGGTTCCCTACTGGCTCGGGATGGAACGGTTCGACCGGACGCCCGCGGGCCGCGTGCACTACGTCTCTGCCGCGGGACTTTTGAACGCCAACTTCCGGGAACCCGTCTTCGACTACTTCGACCTCATGCGCCTCACCTACCGGCTCACGCAGTCGCAGGCGGAAATGGAGGAGCTTTTCCGACGGGCGGTTCTTTCCTACTTCCTCCGAAACGAAGACGATCACGGGAAGAACTTCGGGTTCCTGCTCCATGACGACGGACGCTGGACCTTGTCGCCCTCTTTTGACATCACCTACGCGCCGGGCCCCAACGGAGAGCACGCCACGTCCTTCGGGGGAAAAGGACGGCACATCACCCGTGACGCGCTCGAGCGCATGAGCCGCCTCATGACGACGCCCGTCGAAAGGCTTGAGGAAATCGCCCGTCAAGCGGCAGAAGCGGCCCTCGGTTTTGCCGAGACAGCGCTGTCGCTCGGCGCGAAGCGTGCCACTGTCAAGGAAGTAAAGAAACAGATCGAGGCAACGGTTGACGAGAATCTCACAGCCATGGGAATCAACTGAGATCTTTCAAGGGAATCCTTGTGATCCCGCAGTCGTGTCGAACACTGAAGTCGGCTCCATTCGGCAGTCCCGTGTCGTCGGCGCTAGAATTTTCCGTGACGTCAATTAGCTCGACGGACACGCAAAAAAGGAGCAACGGCGGTTTTGTCCCATCTCTTCACGTTGCCCGACCTTCCTGACCAATGGAGATTCTCCATGAAACGATCCCTCCTGACCTTGGCTTTTGTCGCGCTCCTTTCGGGGTGCTCCGCAACGATCGAATACCATCCGTTCGTTGGAGAGCCGCAAATTCTGAAGGGGGCTGGCGGCGCATGCGACTATGAGGAAGGGATCGAAATCTGGCTCAAGGGTGCGCCCTCTCAACCTTTCACGATCGTCGGCTACATCGACGGCCAGTACACCGACGGCATCGGTGAAGAAGCCGCATTGAAGCGATTGCTGGCGGAAAAAGTGAAGGAAGTTTCCGGTTCCGGCGTCATTCTCACTTCCCGCCGCTCCGCCCTGGGCGACTCGTACTTTGTCGGGAGAGTCCTCGTCACCGATACGGATTTTCAAGATGAGTACGTTGTGTTCCGCTACCAAGTAGAAAACGTCACGCCCGAAGAACAAGGCGCAAAGAGCGAATCCCACGGGATTTAAACCGCTCGAAGAACAAGCGACGGCATCGGTACGGCACAGATCTTATACGCACGACCGTCACCGGTGCCTAAACGCAATTCGGCAGCCTTTCGGCTGCCGAATGCTTTCGGTTTGCTGTAAGCCGCTAAGAACGGATTAGAGCTTGCCGCCCGGGACGACGTTGCGCAGGTCAAACTTCGTGCCAAGCGCAATGCGTTCGAGCTTCATCTTGCCGAACTTCTTTTCAGGCTGACGGAACCAGTAGAGCGGTTCGGCGTCCTTCGGGCCGAGCACTTCGCAGTTGAATTCACCGGTGATAAAGAGGGCCGTGCCTTCGGGGAGGCCGATCACTTCTTCGTCGCGGTTGTAGGCGAGGAACTCTTCGAGACGGTCTTCACGCGTTTCGTTGTTGAGACCGGCCGTACCGCCCGAGATAAAGTGCGGGTTCGTCTGGAACGGGCAGAAACCGAAGGTGTTGAAGGACGGGGGTTCGGCGATCGGCATGTCGTTCGTCGTGCGAAGCGTCGGGCAGGCGACGTTGCCGCCCGCGGACCAGCCGACGTAGGGCATGCCGGCGTTGACGCGGTCGCGGATCAGATCGACGATGCCGGCTTCGTACATGCGGGTCGTGAGCGCCCAGGTGTTGCCGCCGCCCACGGCGATGGCTTCGGCCTTCTTGACGGCTTCGACGGGGTTGTCGAAGCGGTGGATCGAGACGATCTTGTGGCCGTAGCGCTTGAAGGCGTCTTGGACCTGCTTTTCATAGCCGTCGTAGGAGCTGCTCACGCGGGCATAGGGGATGAAGAGAATTTCGTGCTTTTCGGAGCCGTAGAGCTTTTCGTACTGTTCATCACAGAAGTCAAGGTAGCCCGAGTTGTGATAGCGCGAGCTCGACTGCATCAGCACGCGGCGCTTTTCGCTCACCTTGGCGGCGGGAAGGGGATTCTTCACTTTGGCTTCGGCGACGCCGGCAAGAGACGTAAGCGAGAGCGCACCGACGGTCGCGGTGCGGAAAAGGGAACGACGAGTCAACATGGTTTGGTCCTCATGCAGGTTCGTTGATGAGGCCGCGGATCGTCGCCAACAGGATTCACGGCGAGACTTTGCGGCGGATTGGTCCGGATTTCGCACGGTCGCGAAACCCGAGGCAAACTCTATCGAGTTTTGATCGAAGTCACCATAAGGAGAAATCCCGTTGACAAAAATCTTATTCTTCTACGAAAGAATCCTTAATTCTCACATTTGCCGAAACCGTCTTCGGGAAGACGGCGGCGTCCCCGACCTTTTCCATCCGCGCGCCGCAAGGCCAGGAGCGAAATCAAACGAAATCCAAGAAGGAAAATCCTTTCGGAAATCACGCCTCTTTGGAACGGACTCCGAAGCCCCGGCGAGTCCTGTCGGCAGCTTTATCGAAAAATCGCCGCACCCCCAGGATTTTCCCGATCATCGGAGGCATGCCCGCGAACCCGTCGCGGCGTCCCGAGAGAGTTGCATGCCCCGATTCGCGCGACCGACGTCACAAAAACGTCATAAAACCGTATCGAAACATTGCTTTCCCCTAAGCAGTTCGCCCTCCTCCGAAAGGATAGCCGTATAATCCCTTGACCTGAAAAGACAGACTGGGGCCGGCGTCCTCCGGACCTTCGGTCTGTTTTTATTTTCACCGCCCCGATTACGGCGACATCGACACGGCCCCTACATGTTCTCCTCTTCGATCCATTCGATCCGAAAACACTTTACGCGCAGCATCGCCGAGTGGGCGGATGCGGGCACGGGGACGGTTTCGCTTCTTTTGAACAGCCTCGGACTTCTCTTGGCCTGGCTTTTCGTGCCGCTTGAGAGCGGCTACTGGCGAAACGTCCGCGAGCACCGCAAAGAGCTTTTCCCCCACGTCAACTTCGAACGCCCCACCGTCGCCGACATGATCCGCGTCGCGCTGCAGTCGGTGTTTCTCTTCGTCATCTACGCCTTCGACTGGCAGCGCTTCCGACGCGAGAATCCCCTCGCCCGCCTCGTCACGGGCGTGACGTCGGCCGTGGGGGCGCTGGGCGAGAAAATCGGCGCCGTCGGGAGCCGCTGGCTCTCGGGGATCGGTTCTTTGAGCGAAGACGGGGGCGAACACCGTCCGGACCCGGTATCGGAACCGAAGAAGCGCCTGCAGTCGATCCTCGTCGGGACGGCCGCGGTGCTCGCGATCGGTCTTGCCGTTCTCTGCATCACGCAGCCCTTCGACTTCCGCGGTCAGGTGATCTTCCTTTCGATCATGCTGATTTCCGCGTGGAGCTTCACGCACATCCGCGCCCGCGTGACGCTCATGGTCCTCTTCGTGATTTCGGTCGTGGTGTCGGCCCGCTACCTCTGGTGGCGCTGCACGGCGACGCTTCACCCGTCGTCGCCCGCGGAACTCTTCTTCTCGGTCCTTCTTCTTGCGGCCGAATTCTACGCCTTCGTCGTAACGGTGCTCGGGTACTTCCAGGTCTGTTGGGTTCTGAACCGCAAGCCCTGCCCTCTGCCCGCCGACCGCTCGGTCTGGCCCACGGTCGACATCTTCATTCCGACCTACAACGAGTCGCTCGAAGTCATCAAGCCCACCATCTTTGCGGCGCTCAACCTCGACTGGCCCGCACAAAAGCTCAAGGTCCATCTCCTTGACGACGGAAGCCGCGACGCCTTCCGGGAATTCGCCGAATCGGTGGGCGTACGCTACATCAAGCGCGAAGAGCACAACCACGCCAAGGCGGGGAACATCAATCACGCGCTCGGGATCACGAACGGAGAATTCATCGTGATCTTCGACTGCGACCACGTGCCTTCCTGCGACTTTTTGACGTCCACCGTCGGCTGGCTCGTCAAGGACGAGAAGATCGCGCTCGTGCAGACGCCGCACCACTTCTATTCGCCCGATCCCTTCGAGAAGAACCTCCACCTCGAGCGGGCGATGCCGATCGAGAATTCGCTCTTTCACGACTTCATCCAGAAGGGGAACGACACCTGGAACGCCGTGATGTTCTGCGGCTCGAGCGCCGTCATGCGCCGCGCCGCCCTCATGCAGATCGGCGGGATCGCGGTGGAAACCGTGACGGAAGACGCCCACACGTCCTTGAAGCTCAACCGCCTCGGCTGGAAGTCGGCCTTCATCTCGAAGCCCGTCGCTTCGGGGCTCTCCACCGAATCGCTCTCCGCCCACGTGGGGCAGCGCATCCGCTGGGCGCGCGGGATGATTCAGATCTTCCGCCTCGACAACCCCTTCACGGGCAAGGGCCTCACGCTTCCCCAGCGCCTCTGTTTCTTCAACGCGATGGTGCACTTTCTGCACGGACTGCCGCGTCTGGTGTTTCTCGCCGCGCCGTTGCCCTACATGTTCGCCGACATCTACGTCATCTACGCGTCGGCCGCGGCCATCTTCGCCTACGTGATTCCGCACATGGTGCACTCGGCCATCACGAACAAGATCCTGCAGCGGGGCTACCGCTATCCCTTCCTCGGGGCCGTCTACGAAACGGTCCTCTCCTGGTACATCCTGCTCCCGACGACGGTCGCCCTCATCTTCCCGCACAAGGGGAAGTTCAACGTCACCGCCAAGGGGATGACGATCGACAAGAAGTACGTCGACTGGGGAATCGCGAAGCCCATCCTCGTTCTGATCGCGCTCAACCTCGCGGGGCTCGCCGTCGGGATCTACAAGACGATCGTCGCCGCCGACCCGCAGGTCTCGACCCTCCTCATCAACTTCGGCTGGATTCTCTACAACCTCGTCGTCCTCGGCGCATCGGCCGCGGTCGCCGTGGAAGAGGTGCAGAAGCACCGTCTGCCGCGCGTGCCTTTGAACGTCGGCGTGCGCGTGGGACGCGGGGAAACTCTTTCCGATGCGTTTGCCGCGCGCCTTCGCGAATTCTCGCAGGAGCACCTCCGTTTCGAGGTCGATCCCGAGACGCTCAAGAGCCTCTCGGAGGGCGACGAACTCTTCGTCGAAATTCCGACCCGAGGTACGATTGAGCGCTTCCGCACGACCGTGACGCTCGTCGAAGACGCGGCGTTTGAAGTGCGGGTGGATACTGCCGACCGCTTCGACGAGATTCGCCTCAACCGCGCCACCTTCGCGCGCGAAGGCATTTGGGCCGAGCCCCCCGAAGGCGAGGTCGACGACCGCTTCGTCGCGGGCTTCCTGCGCCTCATCCGCATTGCGCTCTACGGCTACAAATCGCTTTTGGAATTCCTGCCCGGCCGCGTCGGCCGACTGATCCGTTTTCTTCTTTCGCTCCTGCCGCGCATCCCGCGTCAGGCCGCCACCCAAAGGGTTTCATGATGTTCTTCCTTACGAGAAAGCACCGTACACACCGAGCCGCGCTCACCACGATCGCGGCGTCGCTTACGCTCGCCCTCGGTCTTGCCGAGCCGGTCTTCGCCGCCGACGCGCCCGCGCCCGTGTGGCGCACCGACGCGACGGCCTCCGTCGCCGAGTCGCACGACCTCATCCGCCTCGTCCCCGGAGGACTCGCCACCGCGGTGAAGCTTACGGGCGCGATGCCGACGCAGTACTTCGACTTCGGCGTGCGCGCGGACGAAATCGTTTCGAAGGCGACGCTCGACCTCTCGTTTACGCCCTCTCCCTCGCTGATTCCCGGGACCTCGCAGCTGAACGTCTACCTCAACGGAGAACTTCAGGGCGTCACCGCGATCACGAAGGAAATGCTCGGCAAGCCCTCGAGCCTCTCGGTGCCGCTCAACGCGAAGGCCATGAAGACGCGCAATCAGCTGAGCGTCGAATTCGTGGGGCACTACCGCATCGTCTGCGAGAACGAAGGAAACAGTGCGCTCTGGCTCGACATTTCTCCGACGAGCCAGCTCACGCTCGAAAAGCAGAACCTGCGCCTGACGAACGACCTCGCGCAGCTCCCGCTCCCCTTTGTCGACACGTCCGTCGAAAAGGCGACGACGCTCCCCGTGGTCTTCGCTTCGGCTCCTTCCAAGGACGCCCTTCGCGCCGCCGCCATCGTGACGGGCCGCGTCGCCGCGGCGAGCGCCTGGCGCGGCTCCGACTTCCCGGTCTACTTCTCGGAAGTTCCCGCCCAGGGTCACTTCGTCGTTTTCGCTACGAACGAAAATCGTCCGGCGTTTCTGCGGGAACTGGCACCCTTTGAAGGACCGGAACTTCTCATGCTCGACGCCCCGGGCGGTCTCTATGAAAAGATGCTCGTCGTTGGCGGCAAGACCGACGCCGACCTCGTGACGGCCGCGCAGGCCTTCGCGACGACGGGGCGCATCCTCATCGGACCGCGCGCCGCGATCAAGGACTTCAAGGCGGCCGATCCTCTTCCCGCCTACGTGTCGCCCAACTGGGTGAACACCGACTTCGCGGTGCCCCTGAGCCAGCTCATCGAATACCCCGAACAGCTGACGGCCCGCGGTGAAACGCTGCCGCCCCTTCACGTCGCCTTCCGACTTGCTCCGGACACCTATCTCACGAGCGCTTCGTCGGCGACTCTGAATCTTCTTTACCGCTACACGAAGCCCGTCACGGGTCAGGCCGCGCAGCTTCGCACCCTCGTAAACGGCGCCCTCGCCGACAGTCAGAACCTCTCCGACGAAGAAAGCCGCGGCGCTGCCGTCGTGAATCTGCCCGTCCCCGAAGGACCGGCCGTGACGGCGGGCGCCTTGCATAAGGGGGGACTCGGCTTTGTGAACGACCTCTCCTTTGAAGCGGGCTATCAGCAAAACCCCAACGAAGGCACGCCCGAAAACTGCCGTGCGGCGACCCTCACCTCGCATCAGGTGCAGATCGACCCCTCGTCGATGATCGAATTCTCCGGGATGTACCACTATGCGCAGCTCCCCGAGATCGGACTCTTCACGCAGGGAGCCTTCCCCTTCTCCATGTACGCGGACCTGAGTCGGACGGCCGCGGTCGTGCGCCAGGACGCGCGTCCGATTGAACTCACGACCTTCTTGAACGCCGTCGGCCGCATGGCGGCGACGACGGGCGTGGCGCCCCTGCACCTCACCGTGGCGAATCCCGAAGATTCGGCCTCTCTCAAAGAGAAGGATCTGCTCATCGTCGGCCCCATGCCCGAAGGCGTGATGGACATCAGTCCGGAATCGGCCGCCGCTTTGGCCGACGGCGTCTCGAAGTGGTTTGCGAAGCCCGCCGAAAAGACGGAAGGCGCTGCCGAACCCGAACGCCTCGCCACGGGTTTTGCCGCGATCGTCTCCGTGAAGTCCCCCGTCGACAACGCCCGCACGGCCGTGGCGCTTCTCGCCGAAGACGGCGCGAGCGGTCATCTTCTCAACCGACGCCTTGCGAACCCGGGCGACCTGGCGCTTGCGAAGGGCGGCATTGTCTTCGTGGGCGAAGACGAACTGCGCGGCTTTGAACCCGCGTCCACCTACACGGTGGGCGACATGCCGTGGTTCCGCCGCGTGTGGCTGTCGCTCGCCGACCGGCCCTTCGTTCTCGTCTTCTGCGCGCTCCTCGCCGCGGTCGTGGCGGGCGCCGGGATCTTCGTCTTCATGCGCCGCTGGATCCGCGGCCGCTCGCAGGGCGCCCACTGACCGCCGAACGTTCTTTGGCCGGCGGGACCTTCCGCCGGCACCCGAAACTTTTTAGAGAACGGAGCCTTCCCGCGCGAAGGCCCGTCCGGACGAAAACCATGAAATCGCATCTCACTCCTCTTCTTCTCGCGGGCGCCATGACGGCCCTCCTCTCGATGGCGGACCGCGCCGCGGCCTGGCCGATGTGGGACAGCTTCAAGACGGTCAACATCGACAAGAACTTCCGTGTGATCGACTACAGCGACAAACGCTCCATCACGACGAGCGAAGGACAGTCCTACGCCATGTTCTTCGCGCTCGTCGCCGACGACCGGGAAACCTTCGCGAAGCTCCTCGAGTGGACCGAAAAGAATCTGAGCAAGGGCGACATCACGAAGAATCTTCCCTCGTGGCTTTGGGGGAAGACCGGCAACGGCTGGGGCATCATCGACACGAACAACGCCACCGACTCCGACCTCTGGATCGCCTACGACCTTCTCGAAGCCGCACGTCTCTGGAACGAGCCCGCCTACGAAGAAAAGGCCCGCGCGATGATGGAGGGCCTCAAGCGCGACGTGCGCGACATCCCGAATCTCGGCAAGGTCCTCCTTCCGGGCGGAAGCGGCTTTGACCACCCGACCCACGTGACGCTCAACCCGAGCTACTACCCGGTCTTCATCCTGCGTCGCCTGGCGCTCGTCGACCCCTACTGGAAGGAGGTCGCCGAAGGGACGATCCGCGCGCTCGTGCGCACGGCCCCCGCGGGCTTCTCCCCCGACTGGGCGAAGATCGACAAGACCGGTAAGCTCATCGCCCCCGAGGGCGAAGACTATACTCTCGGAAGCTACAACGCGATCCGCGTCTATCTCTGGGCCGCCATGACGGATCCGTCGGATCCCTCCTACGGCGTCCTCATGAAACACTTCGACCCGATGCGCCGCCTCACCGAAGAAATGAACATGCCGCCCGAGAAGGTGGAGATTCTCACGGGCAAAGCGAACCGCGCCGGCAACGCGGGCTTCGGCGCCTGCGTTCTCGAAATGCTCGGGAATTCCAAGACGGCCGATCTTCTGCGCACCGTCATTCAGGCCGAGCCCATCATCGGCGAAAATTACTACCGCAACGTCCTGATGCTCTACGGCGCGGGCTTTGACGCGGGCCTCTTCCGCTTCGACCGCGAAGGCAAGCTCGTCGTTTCGCGCGCGGCGGTGGACGCCAAGCCCCTTCCCGCTCCCGAAAAGAAGGCCAAGGAGGCCGACGACCGGGAGGCGTCGGAAGCTGCGGAAGCTGCGGAGCCTGCCGAACCGGCGAAGAAGCCGGCCGCGACGACCGAAGCCAAGAAGGACGAGAAGTCCGAGGCCAAGTCGGAAGCCGAGTCCGAAGGCAACTCCGAGGCGAAGCCCGAATCCGCCGAAAAGCAGGAAGCCCCCGCGGCGAAGGGGGATGAAAAGGCCGAGTCCGCTCCGGCCGCTCAGGAGGTCCGTGCACCCGCCCAGGCGGCCTCCTCCGCCCCGTCTGAAACCCCGGCCGCGCCCGCCGTCGAGACGCCCGCCGCGGAAGGAGCCAATAAGTGACCGCTTCGCAGAAAACCGCCGTGCCGACGCCCGCCTACTTCGGGCTCGGCATCTGGAACGTCTACTTCATCGGGAAGTTCGCGCTCGCCTACACGGGCTATCTGCGCCTCGACCTCCTTTTGAACGCGGCGTTCTTCCTCTTCCTTCTCATTCCGATCCGCGGGAAGTGGCTTCATCGCCTGCACGCGCTCATTGCGCTCGTCCTCGGCACGGCCCTTCTCTGGTCGGAGAGCTGGCTCCCCGGGATCGACTCGATCCTCGCCAACAAGTCGGGGATCACGGGCTTTTCCGTGAACTACGTCGTGCAGCTCGCCTGGGACTTCATCAACTTCCGCATGGTGGGCTGGGGCTTCGTGATTCTCCTTGCCTACTATCTCCTGCGGGACTTCGTGCGCGTCACGACGATCACGGCGCTCTATCTCGTCTTCCTCATCGTGCAGCCCTTCTTTACGGCGCCTACGGCCCCGGTGCGCGCGGTGCCCGCGGTCGCGGCCGACACCCCGAAGACGAACGAAGAGATCCTCAACCTCGCGAACGCCGCGACCACGACCGACGCCGTCGTGTCGGCCGAGGAAGTGGACACCTGGTACAAGGCCTTCCTCGACTACGAAAAGGACCGCGTCGCGCAGCTGCCCACGGGGATCTCCGCGAAGGACACGCCCTTTGACATCATCATCCTCAACATCTGCTCGCTCTCGAACGACGACCTCGAAGCCTCGAACCTGCAGAACCACCGCGTCTTCTCGCGCTTCAACATCCGGTTCGACAAGTTCAATTCGGCGACCTCGTATTCGGGCCCGGCCGCGCTTCGCCTTTTGACGGGCGCCTGCGGTCAGCCCTCGCACGACGCGCTCTACGACGCGCGCCGCCCGGACTGCGAGATCATGAACCGTCTGGACGCTCTGGGCTTCAAGCAGCATCTCTTCCTCGACCACAGCGGCGCGTACGACAACTACCTCAACACGATGCGCACGCAGGCCGGGTTGACGGCCACCTTCGAGCAGCGCAAGTTCCCGCTCAAGTACATGTCCTTCAACAACGAAGAGATCGCCGACACGCTCGCGGTGCTTCGTCACTGGAACCGCGTGATGACGCGCGACAAGGACGTCCGCTCGGTGTCGCTCTTCAACTTCATCGCGCTTCACGACGGAAACCGCCTGCCGCTTCACAGCCGTTGGGAAGCCTTTGAGCCGCGCGCGAAGACCTTCCTCGATTCGCTCAACACCTTCATCAACGAGCTCGAGCGCGGGAAGCGCAAGGTGATGCTCATCGTCGTTCCCGAACACGGCGCGGCCGTGCGGGGCGACCGCATCCAGACGCCGCGTCTTCGAGACATTCCGACGCGCCGCATCACGCAGGTGCCCGTCCTCGTGAAGTTCGTGGGTCTCAAGAACCTCCCGAAGGAACAGATCCACGTGACGGGGAATTCGAGCTACCTCGCGCTCAGCACCCTCATCGGGCGCACGATCGAGACGAACTTCTTCTCGAATTCGAAGGGAGCCGTTCCGCTCGAAAACCTCGTGAAGGACCTCCCGACCACGCACATGGTCTCGGAAAACGGCCAGGCGGCCGTCCTCGAATACAAGGGCCGGGACTACATGAAGCTCAATCGCGGAAAGTGGGAGCCCTACGGCGGCTAAACGCCCGAAAGGCACTTGATAAAAGGCGCTTCGTTCGAAGGGACGGAGCGCCTTTTGCGTTGCTTTCCACCTACCAGCAACCTGCCAACCTACCAAAGCTGGTTGGTAGGTTGGCAGGTGATTGGTCGGTTGGAAAATTACTGCAACTGAAAGTACGGTCTGCAGTTTTGGGGCGACACGACGTGAATTGAACAGTCCGGATACGCGTCTCGGAACTCCTGCCCGCCGCTGTCCTTCTTCTTTGGATTCAGCTTGCACTCAAACGCCTCCAGGCGATTGTCCTTCGCCTCGACGAAGTCGATCTCCCGGCTGTACTCGACCGCCTTCTCCGTGCCGGCGACGCGACGCGCCCCGCGAACCCGCCAGAAGAACTGCCGCGTAAAAGTTCGCTCCAAATCGTGCTTTTTCAGACGCTCCATGAAGAAAAAGTTCTCCCAAAGCGCCCCGGCATCACTCCGCGCCGTAAACGGCGTGAAATCGTCAAGAACGGCGTTTCGGATGCCGACGTCGCAGAAATAGATTTTCTTTCCCTTGCGCAGTTCGTTTGCCAGGTTGCGCGAGAACGACGGAACGCGCCGGATGATGAAGCACTTTTCCAGGATGTCCAGATAACGCTCGATCGTCGGACTGCTCAGACGCGTCTCGCGGGCGAGACTGTCATACGACACTTCCTGCCCGACACTCTGTGCGAGAACGTAGACAAGGTTTCTCAGACTCGTCGGATTTCGAATCTGCGCCAGAGAAAAAGCGTCCTTGTACATGATGTCGTCGATGAAGTCCATCAACATTTCCACAGCGTCATCCGCATTCAGCACGTTCTCCGGAAAAGTCCCGTACACAAGAAAGCGCTCGAGATTGTCCTCCACGAACCCCCAGCCGTATTGTCTGGCGAGCTCGTTCATGGAAAAAGGCCATAGATGGCGGTTGACGATTCGGCCGACAGCCGACTCCCGCACTCCTTGCGCGAGATCGAAGGAAGAGGAACCCGTCAGAAAGAGCTTTGTTTTCTGATTGGCGTCCACAAGCATTTTCGTAATGAGTCCGATGTTCGGGACCCGTTGTGCCTCATCGATGACGATCGTGTCGGCACTCGAGAGAAATATTTCGATGTCGCCGGCGGATTCAAGAGACTGCAGAACGCGCACGTCCGCCTGACGATCGGCATTGAGAAGGCGAATCTGACCGGCTTCAGGACCGAGCAGCGATTTTACGAGCGTGGTTTTTCCCGCCCGTCGGGGACCGTATATGACGACCGCCTTCGGCGGCGTGGCGGGGAGAATTTTGGCGGCGAGGTCTCGAGGGATCATGTTGTCCGGCATTTTGCTAATCATACTTTGGAAATTTAGCAAAAAATCCAAAGTATGTTTAGGCAAAAATGACGGACATGGTGTATTTACCAAATCATACTTGGGAATTTTCGTCGAAATTCCCAAGTATGTTTATGGAAATTTTCGCCACACCACTCACCGAGCGAATTCTCTCCGACGACTGACGTTGTGCTGGCTACCCATCCATCACCGACCAACGACCTGCCGGCTACCGAACTTGATTGTTAGGTTGGCAGGTGGAGCACTCACCGCCCGCGTTCCTTTCGAACCGCCGAAACGCCGGAGCCCGACCTTCCACACGGGAGGGTCGGGCTCCGTTCGTTTGAGCGCGGATCACCGCACTCGGGTGTTCCGCCTTACCGACGGCTCAGGATGAGACCGAGCTCATCCAAGGTCTGCGGCGTCACCTTGCGGTGATCCGTGATCACGGGTTCGATTCGGGCGGGGAGGCCCTTTTCGAGCGCCGGGCTCTCCTCTTCCTCGTCCGACTCGGCCTTGGAGGCCTCGGCGTCGGAACGCATGTTGAGGAAGAAGAACTCGTCCGCAGGCGTCCATTGGACGCGAAGCGGTTCGGCGTGTACCGCATGGTTCGCGCCCGACATCAGGGTGTCCAAACTGATCTTCGGGAGTTCGGTCGGACGCCAAGCGCCGGGACCGGCACCCGAAGGCAGGTTCTCGACCACCTGATCCGCGAATTCGCCCATGCCGCCGATCGCGGCGGCCACGCCGTCCGACGAATCGAGGTGATGCGAGCCAGACGTCGAGCCTTCGTCTCCGGTCAGGGCAAAGACGTTGTCTTTGCCGTGCACGGATCCGTTGAGCACGTTGTCGCCGCGGTTGTTGAAGATGGTCACGGACGTGGCCGAATCGACCTCGCCCACCGTCACGTCGGCGACGGACTCGTCGCCGACGCGGTAGATGTCGGTCGAACCTTCGGTCGACGTCACGCGGTCGAGCGAGATGCCGCCCTCACCCGTGATCACCGTCACCTGCGTGCCGGAGATCGGACCGGTGAATTCGACGCCCGAAGATTCTTCGGGTTCGCGTTCACCGTCGTCGAGCGCCGTCAGGATCCCGACCGTGCCTTCCGCTTCCAGGCCTTCGCCCTTCACGGACGCCCCCTGGATCACGGCGTCGCCCTTCACCGAAAGGTCGTCCGTAAACGTCAGACCGCTCTCTTCGCCGATCACGGTGAGGTCGCCGTTTACCGTGCCGTTCTGCTTTTCGTTCACCGCAATTTCGGTGTCGCGTCCCGAGGTGGCGAGGTTGACGTCCTCGGCCGCCTCCACGGTGATCCGGTCAAAGGCGTTCCCCTGCGACCCGATCGACTCGTCGCGGCCGGCGCCGAGGTACACGGCACCTTCGTTCGACGCAACGGTGAGGTCGGAACCTCGCAGACCGCCGTCGCCCGTAGTGACGGACTGCATCACGTCGCCCTTGGCGGTCAGCGTCACCGAGGCTTCGTTTTCATCCGTCGTTTCGTCGCCGACCGTCACGGCGCCCGTCATCGCGATGCCGCCCGTTTCCGAAGCGATACCGACAGATTCATCCGCCGTCACGAGCGTGTCTCCCGAGAGCGTCACGTCGTCGGAAGCGGCGATCGACACCGTCTCTTCGGCGCGGATCACGGCCGAATCGGCGGTGAAGCCGCCCGTTTCGAGCGCAACGTTCTCGGCCGTGACGCGGAAGCCTTCGTTCAACGTCAGGTCGGCGTCGACGTCAACGCGGAAGTCGCCTTGTGCAACCGAATAGTCGCCCGTACCGAAACCGCCGCCCGCAAGCTCGGAAGCCGTGACCGAGAAGTCGCCCTTCGAGACGACCACGCTCTGCGGCGCGTCGCCGAAGTTCACCGTGTCGCCCGCCGTAATCGCGACCGACTCGGCTGCAAAGCCGTTCTCGGCCTTCATGAGACCGTCGAGCTGAGCGTTGCCGCCCGCCGACACGGCCACGTCGCCAACGCCGCCTTCCGTTCCGGTGAGCTTCGCGTCGGTGAGCGCCACGTCGCCCGTCGTCGCCGTGATCGTCACGTCGCCCGCGGCGCCCGTCTCGTCCGTCCCGACCGTAACGGCGAGGTTTTCGGCCGTCAGGTTCTGAGTAGCCGAGGCTTCGAACGACCCCGCAGCGACGGCGGCGTTCGAGAGGTTCGCGTCGCCGGCGGTGGCCGCAATCGTCGCGTCTTCAGCCGTGATCTTCGTCGCGTCCCCGGCGAGGTTCACGTTCTTTCGCCCGTGATCCGCAGGACGAAAAAGCGGAGGCATGGACGACAAAAAGGCCCGCCTCCTTGTGAGAACCCTCGGTGACGCTCCGGGAAAATCGAAGGAAACACCTCACGCTCATTCTGAGCAGAGCCAAAGTGCGCCGGCATCCGTCGGAGGGGCGGGAACGTCCGTCGGACACGGCTCCCGTCCGGGCGGATTCTTCGCCAGAGGGAGAGGATGGTTACCGGCGGGCGGTTACCGAAGTACTGCGAACAAGTGAGCGTTGTTCGAGGCAGCCAATACCGAGTTCGGTCTCGGACTCGCATACGTCGACGCTTTCTGCTTGTGTCGACTGAAGTCCGACGAACTGTACCACGAGTGCTCAACTGTACCAAAAAAAGGTCTAAGTATACTTACAAGTATACTTCTCGACTCATGCTCACTTCTTTACTGGTTCGACGGCTCCCCCATCGAGCGAAAAAGGCCCGTCTCCTTGTGAGAAGCGAGCCTTCCGAATCCTTGCGGAAGATGCAAAATGATTCGGGCTTAGTGAGCCACGCCACATGATCAAGTCCGTCGCACCAAACGATAACGCTGCCTGGGACTCTTCGGTCGCTCAAGAGGCTCAATGAGACCGCGCTCCTTGAGTCGACGCAGGCGAATGGACACTGCGTTGCGCGAGAGTCCGGAGGATTCCATGATTTCGGTAACCGTTAAACTGCCCCTCTTTTGCAGCTCCGAGACAAGCGCCATCTCAAAATTGTCCCAAGAGCGTACGCTACCTTCCTCTTGCGTCAAACGCCGCTTCAGGAAAGTAATTTGAAATGCCGAAACGTAGTCTTTGATCTCCGCCTCCGGCATAAGCGCCTCTGACAACTGTCGCTTGATTTGCTGCAATCCCGTTCCTCGATTTTCGATGACGTAACCTGCCGGCTCGCCCATTTCCAAGTACGGAGTAAATTCGAGCAGTTGAGAGAGTCTTGCGTTCCGTGTTGCAGAAATCCCTACGGGAATGGTACTCAAAGAAGCCGCCCCGTAGAGACCCCCGGGATTCAGAATCTCCAGTCGGTCCGCGTACATATTGATCTGAACCTGAGAACCACGTCCTTCAGGCGAATAATCGCGGTGCTGCAGTGCGTTGACGATTGCTTCTCGGCAAGCAAGAATGGGGTAATCCGTCACGTCCCTTCTCAGGGCCCCCTGCATGATTGCTCCATGATTCATATGCTTGTCCAACAGCTCCATGGAAGTCATCAACATTTCCGGAATGGAGCCGTTCACAGGGAGAGATTCGACATAACGCCAAGAATCTCTCTGCGCCTGTGCCTTCGTAATCCCCGAATACACTGAGAACGTAATGTTTAGACGAGGAAAGAATTCCTGAGGAAACTTTCCTGCCACCAGAAGGCCGGCGAGCGTCGGGACGTACCGATCAGGACTCTTTTCGTCCCTGGTAACCGCACCGAGTTTCTCCAGGATCTCATGGCTCTCCATCTTTCCGAAAACACGCGGAGTGATTTGTCGATTTCTTTTGACGATGGCTTCCAAAACGGAATGATCCAAGTCACTCAGGGAAGCTTCGTAAACCGGCTCCCTGTCAAATGCCGGTTGACGATGAAATTCACGCATGCGGTCGATTTCATAATTCGTCAGCCTCTTGTCTCCGTCCCCGGTACGGATGTACGACCCGGTCCACACCCCCTTTCTGGTGATGAAACACGGACGTTGGTCCAGCGCTACCGGGCCGACGGCGCCCACGACAATTTCCGAGCCTTCGAACGGATAGCGCTCGATTTCCAGGCGACAAGGAGGCGTCAAGTCGTTGCCGAGTCTCAGTAAAGCATCAGCAACACTCTTGGCATTGAAGCCAACGACCGGCGCAAAACGATTTTTCTCATCCAGTCCGAGAATGATTGTGCCGCCGTCCCGATTGGCAAAAGCGGAAACCGTTTCCGCGAGACTCTCCGGCAGTCCCTGCCCTGCGGCCTTTACCTCGTAGTGTTGCGTGTCCGATCCGATCAGACGCATGCGTTCGATCGCCGTTTTCAGATCTTCAGGCAGAAATTGCATGGCTCCCTCGTTGATTTTCATTCCTAACGCGTTAGACGGAATCGGCCGTTCCCCGTCGTCCCAAGCCTCCCTCATCGAGTCATTTCCAAAGAACCCGATGCTAGGAGTTGGGAATCGACAAAGAGCGGGAGGTTCCCGTACCGAAGCATATCTCGGCGGTGCAAACTGCACCCAATGCAGTTAAAGTGTACTCGAAGTGTACCATAAGTACACTTGCAAGTATACTTCCACGCATTTTTGGTATAGTTTTACTTCTATGGTATAGTTTGTTGGGAGAAAGAGAGGAGGATGGGGCGCGGCGGCGGGAGGTCAAATTTCCGAATTTCTATTGTTTTGCTAAGAAATTAGGGAGTGGTTCGCACAAGGCATCAGGTTTTCCGGAAGAAAGTAAAGGTGGGGTTGGTATACATGTGCTGTGCTTGAGTGTACCTTGAGTATACTTCTCGACTCATGTTCACTTCTTTGCTGGTTGATGCACCTCCACCTAGCGAATGATGCACCTCCACCGAGCGAAAAAAGGCCCGCCTCCTTGTTAGAAGCGAGCCTTTCGAATCCTTACGGGAAGGGGCGCGAAATTATTCGGCCTTTTCTTCCTTGGCTTCGGCGACAGCCGGAGCGGCCTTGTCGACGAGTTCCATGTAGGCCATCGGGGCGTTGTCGCCAACGCGGAAGCCCATCTTCAGGATGCGGGTGTAACCACCCTGACGGGCGGCAAAGCGGGGACCGAGTTCGCCGAAGAGCTTGACGACGGCTTCGCGGTCACGAAGACGGGAGAAGGCGAGACGCTTGTTGGCAAGGGTGGGTTCCTTGGCGAGCGTGATCATCGGTTCGATGACGCGGCGGAGTTCCTTGGCCTTGGGGAGGGTCGTCTTGATGGCTTCGTGCTTGATGAGGGAGACCATCATGTTGCGAAGCATGGCGAGACGGTGGGCGCTCGTACGATTGAGCTTGCGAAGACCGTGACGGTGACGCATGATTGAATTCCTTATTTCTAAAAGTTCTCAAAAAAGAGTCTCCTTCCCCGACTCTTCTATCCTTTCTTTCGAATCGAAAAGCGGACGGGTGGAGGAGAAAGTGCGCATTGTACGCAAACCGCGGCGCAGATTCAAGCGAAAAGCCGCGTTTTCTTTCGCTGAGCGCCGGCATGCGCCGTCCTTCTGCAGAAGCGAAGCCTCCCGGCCCGATCGTCTCGGAGGCGGGAGGCTTCGAAATCGGAAGGAAGGAAGGAGCGGTCAGCCCGCCTTCTTCGCGCCCTCGACGATCTTCATCGCCGAAGCGATCATGCCGCTCATGTCGCCCAAGTTCCCCGGAACGATGAGGGTGTTGTTCTCCTTGGCGAGTTTTCCGAAGGCGTCGACGTACTTTTCGGCGACCTGCAGGTTCACGGCCGTCATTCCGCCCTCGGTCTGCGTGGCCGCCGCCACCGTGCGAAGGGCTTCGGCCGTGGCCTTGGCGATCGCAAGCGTCGCCGCGGCCTGGCCTTCGGCCTTGTTGATTTCGGCCTGCTTTTCACCTTCCGACTGCGCGATCGCGGCTTCGCGCGCGCCCGTCGCAAGGTTGATCTGTTCCTGCTTCTTCCCTTCCGAAGCGGCGATCAGGGCGCGCTTTTCGCGCTCGGCCGTGATCTGCTGCTGCATGGCCTGGAGAATCACGGCGGGCGGCGTCAGGTCCTTGATTTCGTAGCGGAGAACCTTCACGCCCCAGTTCATGGCCGCCTCGTCGATCGCGGCGACGACGTTGTTGTTGATCGCGTCGCGCTCTTCAAAGGTCTTGTCGAGTTCCATGCGGCCGATGACGCTTCGAAGCGTCGTCTGCGCGAGTTGCGTGATGGCGATCACGTAGTTGCTCGTGCCGTAGCTCGCGCGCTTGGGGTCCGTCACCTGAAAGTAGAGGACCCCGTCGACCGTGAGCTGCGTGTTGTCGCGCGTGATGCAGACCTGGCTCGGCGTGTCGAGCGGAATTTCCTTCAAGGAATGCCGATAGGCGACGCGGTCGATGAAGGGGATGATGATGTTGAGGCCGGGATTCAGCACCGCGTGGAATTTCCCGAGGCGCTCCACGACCCAGGCCGTCTGCTGCGGGACCACCTTGATCCCCTGCACGGCGAAAAGCAGCGCGACGGCGACGAGCACCAACGCAAAAATCAAGGTGCCGCTCACGGCCCAAGAGACTTCGTACATGAGAATTTCCTTTTCTTAGTGTTGATGGTTTTCCGGTCTGTCGAGAACGAGTTCGGTGCCGTCGACGCGGTCGATCGTCCAGCGCCCGACGGAGAGCGTCCCGGCCTTGGCGCGGGCGCGCCAGCGCGCGCCCCGGTAGAGCACCCGGGCCGAGCCGTCCGCCTCGACCGAGGCGACCTCCACTTCGCGGCCTTCGTCGATCGACTGCAGGGCCTCGGCCTCGCCCTTGGCGTTCTTCTTGCGCATCGTCCTCGCGACGAGACACCCCGCGATCGTGAAGAGCCCGACGGCGAGGCACTGCACGGTGAAGTCAAGCCCCGCCCAGGAGGCGACGCCGCCCGCGGCAAGGCCGAGCACCGCGGCGAGAAGATAGACGGTTCCGAGCATGAGTTCCGCGCCGAGCACGACGAGCGCGGCGATGAACCAAAGGGATGTGGTGGTGAGCAAAATTTGTCCCCCTTCTTATTTTTTGGCGTTCCCGCGCGCACCGCGCTTCGTTTCCTTTTCGGCGAGCTTCAAAAAGATCATCCCGCCGAAGAAGAACCACACGGCGAGCACGATCCCCTCTTCCATCTGGAGTATGACGGGAAAGACGACGAAAAGGACAATGGCGATGCCGAGGCACGCAAAGCCGAGGAGCATCAGCTGATGCCGCCGCTCGAGCTTGCGTCCGGACGACGCAACGCCCGGTGGCGCGGCGGGCTCGACGCGCCTTGCGCCCCGGGCGAGATAGGCCGTCACGCGCTTGGACCACCCCTCGTCGGAGAGGTCGTTCATCTCCAAGTGCCGGTTTTCCGCCTTGATTTCGGCGAGTTTTCCCGCCTGCAGCGCATCCACGTAGCGGATGAAGTCGCCGTCCTTGGGTTCCTGACTGAGCATCAGTCCTCCTCACTATGTCTTAGAACCTAGCTTAGCAGATGACCTCGAAATGTATAATCCTCCGCCTTCCGGCTAACGATCGGTTACGAACCGTCCGCCGGAGTTCAAAAGACCCGCTTCAACCCCGGAATTTTCAGCGTTTTCGCCATGCTCGCGCTTCTCGGATCCATCCTCGTCATTCACCTCTTCGCCCTCATGTCGCCGGGCCCCGACTTCGTCTTCGTCACGCGCACGGCGATCGTGGAGTCGCGCGCACGAGCGATCCTCGGCGTCGCGGGGATCGTCGCGGGCCAGATCATCTGGTCGGGTCTTTCGCTTTTGGGACTCGACATTCTCTTCCAAGAGTTTGCGGGTCTGCAGAAAATCATCGCCTTTGCGGGCGGCTGCTACCTTCTCTGGATGGCCTTCGGGATCCTGCACTCGGTTTGGATGACGCGCGGCGTCAAGCCCTCGGCCGAGAAGGCCGAGGCCCATGCGGATGCGTCCTCCGACAAGACGGGCGGCGTCAAGCACCCCTTCCTCTACGGGTTCTTCACGAACCTCGCCAACCCCAAGGCCCTCGTCTATTTCGGGAGCATCTTTTCGACCTTCGTCACGCCCGACGTCGACGCCTCGGCCCGCCTTCTTCTCTTCGTCACCATGACGGTCGAGGCCTTCCTCTGGTTCGCCGCCGTCGCGTTCCTTTTCGGTTCGGGGCCGCTTCGCGAAGGCTACCGCCGCATCGCCCGCGCGATCGACGCCGTGACGGGCGTGCTCTTTGCGGGCTTCGGCATCGGGCTCGTCGTCTCGGTCCTAAGGAACGAAGCCTAAGGCATCGGCCTTATTGCGAAAAAACGCCCGTCTCCGATAGAGTGGTATCACCATGACGAACGAATACCTCATTTCCGCCCATCGATTTAGCTTCCGCTTTAGCTTTACGAGCTGAAGCGGGCAGGTTGTCGTTCGCACCGATCCACCTCAAAGAGCCCGCGGTCACGCCGACGGGCTTTTTGTTTGGATGTTTATTCCGATCCTCCCTCCCAACCGAAAACCCATCGAGCGCACTGCGGGCTCTTTCCCTCTGCAACAAGGAGAGTCCCCATGCACGCCCCCGTTCTCACCCGTCTCGCCGCCCTTCTCGCCCCGGTGCTCCTTGCGAGCGTCCTGCTTTCGGGCTGCAACGAAACGACGCCCGCCGCACAGGCCGCTCCCAAGAAACCGCTTTCGATCGGCATCGTTCAGATCGTCGAGCACGAAGCCTTGGACGACGCCGTGAAGGGCTTCGTCGAGCGCCTTGACGAACTCGGCTACCGCGAGGGCGTCGAAGTGACGCTCGACCGCCAGAACGCACAGGGCGATCAGGCGACTCTCGCGGCGATCACGGGACGCTTCGTCTCGAACGACGTCGACCTCATCTACGCCGTCTCCACGCCCGCCGTGCAGGCCGCGGCGCGCGCCACGCGCACGATTCCGATCGTCGCCACGGCCGTGACGAGCTTCGAGCGCGCCAAAGTCGTGAAGACGAACGAACATCCGGGCGGTAACGTCACGGGCGTCTCCAACATCGGACCGATCGCCGAACAGCTCGATCTCCTCCTGAAGCTCACGGGCGGCAAAAAGGACGTGGGCGTCCTCTACAATCCGGCCGAAGACAATTCGCTCTTCCAGGTGGAAGTCCTGCGCGAGCGCGCCCGGGAACTCGGCGTCTCGGTGCGGGAAGTCGCGGTGACGAGCGTCAACGACATTCAGCAGGTCGTCGCGTCGCTTCGCGGCAAGGTAGCGGGCCTTTGGATCCCGACCGACAACGTGATCGCGAGCGGCTCGGCGATTCTCGCGAAGTCCGCGGCCGACGCGGGCCTTCCCGTCGTCACGGGCGACCTCGTCTTCGTGCAGGGAGGGTGTCTCGCCACCGTCACGATCTCGCACCACACGCTCGGACGCATGACCGCGGAGCGCGCCGTGGAAATTCTTGAAGGAAAGAAGAAGCCCGGAGACATCCCCGTCGCCCGTCAGGAAACCTCGCGCATCGTCATGAACCGCAAGGCGCTCGCCCTGCTCGGCGAAAAAGCCCCTGCGGGACTCCCGATCGACTGGATTGAATGAGCCCGTTTCCGCCTGTCGGCAGTGCACGCGGGTTGACGGCATGCCCGCCGCCCCCTTCATCGGGACGCCGGCGGGCCTCTTTTTGAGGAAAGTTCAAAACGGGATCAACGGGCGGTCATTTGGAACTCGCGCTTGCGCTCGAACGGGAACCCCGGGCGCAAATCACGGTGCATCCCGACACGGACAGTCCGGCCGAGGGCGTGCCCGGTCCCGCCACGATTCCCCTCTCCACCAGGGAGACCGTCTTCTGGTCGCCCTACTGGATCGGATCCTTCTTCGTCGCCATGCGGCAAAACCTCGTCATGACGCTTCCTTGGCGCAGCGCCAAGGTTTTGTCCGAACTCGTGTCGCTCACGGTGCTCGTGCAGGCGCAGCCCGGGCTTCTTCTCGTACCCCATCTCATCTGGCACCGGCACATCGACAAGGACCCGGCCCTGTCGTGGGCGCGCTGCATGATGCTCGACACTCTGCACGTACAGCCCGGGCAAGAGGATGCGTGGCGCCCCGGACCGCTCGGCGGCGGGCAGCAAGGCTGAAGAAAGGCGGCTTTTCTTCGGTAAAACACGCGGGAGGGCGCTTTGCGCGCCCTTGGGAAGCGCAGGTTTTCGGTAGAATCGTCAGACGGTTTTCCCTAAAAATTCCTTTTCATGAACAACCTCCTCCTTCTCTGCGCCCTCGGCATCGTCATGGGGCTCGGACTCGCCTCGTTTTACCGAAACCTTCGGCGCGCACTCGCCATTCAGCGCCTCACGCACGAAGGCGTGCGCACCCACGCGCGCGTCATCGAAATCAAGGAGCAGTCGAACCTCTTCGTGGAAGTGAACGGCAGGCGAAAGGGCCGCACCGCCTGGCGGGAAATCGTCTTCTTTCAGGCGCGAAACGGCCGCTACGTACGCACGTCGCTGCCGCCCGTCTTCACGGAGGAAACCGTGACGCCCGTGGGCCGCACGATGCGCATCTTCTACGACTCCGCGCAGCCGCGCATGGCCGTGCACGACCGAACGAAGGGCCCGCTTCCCATGACCGAGTGGCGCGTGACCTTCCCCGCCGCCGTCGTCATCTGCGCGGGCCTGGGGCTGGGCTTTTATTCGCTCCATTCCCTCTTCACGGGCTTTTTCTTCGCGCTCTTTCCGCTCATCATGGTGATGCGCCGCGCGATCGTCGACTCGGGCTCGAGCGACTACTTCCTTCGCCGCCGCTGGGAAGAACCCCGCGCGTCGAACCTTGACGACGCCCAGTCGTCTCCTCCCGACTATCTCTTCGACCCCGAACTCTATCCCGCCGAAGACGAGACGCTTCGCTCGAGCCTCGCCGCGGTGGGCTTTGCCGACGCGCGCTCCGTCATCCGTCCGGGCGTACCGGGCTATCCCCTTTCGGTGGATCACCCGAATCCTGAAGAAAAGAAGCGCTTTCAACGCAAGCGAAAGGAGCGCCCCGTCCAAGAGGAGGAAACCTCCGACGTACTGCGGGAGATGGAAGAGCTCCTCACGGGTCGTCACCGCGACGATGAGCCCGCGCCCGAAGAAGCGCCCCGACGCGAAGAAGATTCGTCCGAGCGGGACGACGACCGTCCGGCCGAAGAGGCCCGTCCGGCCCTGCCCTCGCGCGAAGAGTTCTCGCGCACGGTCCTCGAGACTGCTCCGTCCGAGCTCGTCCCCTGGATGATGCGCCAGGCGGCGGGACTCTATCACCGGGAACTCTTCCCCTTGAACGGCGAGCGTCCCGCGGACGAAGCGCATCCGACGCTTCCCGCCTGGGTCACCTATTCCGACCGGGTCAACGAAAACGGCGCGAACGTCCGGCTCTCCTTTGCCGACGTCCTCATCCTGCACCTCGAGATTCTCGACCTCCGCGGCCGCCTGCGGGGCCTTCGCGTCGAAACCGACCTCGGCGGCCAGGTCTTCGCCGACGGCATGCGCCAGGCGCTCGAAGACGCCGCGAAGGAATATTTCCCCGAAGGGACCGAACGCTGCGGCGTCGTTCTCACGATCGAGTACGACGAGAAGGCGCTCGAGGCGCTTCGCTGACAGATAGGACGCCGCCGTGATCTACATTCACCGCATTGCGCTTCGCTCTGCGCTCGGGTCGGATTCCGAGCGCACGCTCTCGCGCCTCGCCGATCCCGAACCCTTTCCCGAAACGCCCGTCGCCGACGCGCCCGGACGTTCGGGCGCGGATTTCGAGCGGCTCGCCGCCCGTTGGGGAAAAGACGTTTCGCCCGAACCCGTGACGCGCGGCTTTCTGCTCGTTCGCGACGCCGCCGAAGAGATTCTTTCGGGACTCGATCCCGCGGTTCGTGAGGAAGTGCTCGCTTCGCTTAGCGTCGTTCTCGGCAACGCCACCTCGGGTCTCAATGAAGCGCTCGACGCGGCAAGGCGGGGCGACTCCGACGAAATCCTGCGCGCGCCCCTCGAACTCGGCAAAGTTTCCGCGCAGCTCGCGCGCTCGATCGGCGCCTCGGGCCCCGACCTCACGATTTCGACCGCCTGCACGGCGTCGGGGAAGGCCCTTTGCGAAGCCGCGAGACACCTTCTCACGGGGGACGTGGAGTACGCCCTCGCGGGCGGCATGGACGTCCTCAACCCCTTCACCGACGCGGGCTTTCACGCGCTCGGCGCGCAAAGCGACGTGCGCTCGAAGCCGCTTGCTGCAGAGCGCTCGGGCCTGCATTTGGGGGAAGGGGGCGCCCTCTTTTTGCTCTCGACGAAACCGACGTTGGGCGGCGTTCCGGCGATGTGCGCGCTTTCGGGCTGGGGCGAAACGAGCGACGCGCACCACCTCTCCGCCCCGCACCCCGAAGGGCGCGGCGCCTTCGAAGCGATGGCCAAGGCGCTTTCCCGCGCGGAAGTGAAGCCCGGGGACGTCGACCTCGTCCTCCTTCACGGTACCGCCACGAAACAAAACGACCTTGCCGAAGCGAAGGCCCTCGCCAAGCTCTTTGCGGGCGTTGCCAAGCAACCTCTCAGCGCCAGCCTCAAGCGCTCCGTCGGACATCAGCTCGCGGGCGCGGCCGCCATGAACGCGGCCGTCGCGGCGCTGTTGCTCTCGGGCGACGCCAAGCCTCCCCTCGCGCTTCGTGAGGCGGAGGACGCGACGCTCGATCCGGAGATCGCTGCGCTCGGACTTCGTCCCGTCACGGAAACTTCCGACGTCCCCGTCCTCAAGACCGTGCTCGCGAACGCCTTCGCCTTCGGCGGCAACAACGTCTCGCTCGTTCTCACGAGAACGCGTCCGCCCGCCCGGGGCTGGACGACGGACGAACTCCTCGCGCAAAAGCCTCCGATGCGCTTTATGACCGAAGTCGACGCAGTCGTCTGTGAAGAAGGCCGCACGCCCGCGGCCTCGGGCCGCTTTACGGTTCCCGCCGACCACATCATGATCACGCGCGACGGCTTTCCCGCGACGGGCCTGATCGAAGTGATGGCCCAGACGATCGGACTCTACGCCGGCGCGGCGAACCGCGCGGGCGGAACCGCTCCGAAGATCGGACTGCTGCTTGGCTGCCGGCGCCTCACGTTTGCGCGCCCCTTCTATCCGGCGGAGAGCACTTTCCTCACGAAGGTCGAAGAGGTCTTTCATTCCGACGACGGCCTGCGTCAGTTCTCGGCCCGAGTAGAATGGTTGACGGACGACGGGCCCGTTCCCGCCGCCGAGGCCGTCCTCACCGTTTATCAACCCAAGGGGAAACTCCCCTTTTCCGCCCCCGGGCGCTGATTTTTGCACCGCACCACAAGGATTTCATGCTCGCACCCATCGTACAGTTCGACCTCGAAGGCTTTTGCGCCTCACCCGCCACGACCGAGCGCCTCTATCGGGGCTCGCCCGATCCGACGCTCGTGCGGCTCGCGCGGTCGCTTCTCGTGCGGGCCCTTCCCGACGCTTCGCCCGTCGGTCCCTCGGGGCGCTTCGGACTCCTCGTGGCGCGCGACGAATCGAACCGCACCTGGGGGTTCGTGACCTGGTTTCGGGAAGATACGAAGTCGCTTGACGAACTCTTTCACCGTCTCGCACACCGGGACGACATCTTTGCGCGCTGCGCGGGTTGCTCCTCCTTCCCGTCCGCGGACGGCGAAGTGACGCTTGCAGCGCTGGCGAAACCTTATCTCGCCCGCATTCCCGAGACGCAGCAGCGCCTTCCCAACCGGTCCTTCCTGCGGGGCGCCTTTTTGCGGGCGGCCGAAGATCCGCTCGTTCGCGTGCTCTCGGCGGCTCGCCACGTGCGCATGCGCCCGGTGACGGCGCTCGAACTCTGGATCGGCGCCTCCCCCGAAGGAGACGTTCGCCGGCACAATCAGCCCGTGGCGCCCGAAGCCGTGACGCTTCCCATCTGGAACCGCCTCACGGCGCCCTTCCCCGAGTGGGGCGAAAAGACGCCCGCCGAGCCCGTCCCCGACGCGGTTTTCGTAGGCGAGACGGCCGACGCCATGGTCTTCGACAAGCCCGCGGGCCTTCTTTCGGTTCCGGGGAAGACGGGCGACGACCTCCCAACGCGCCTCACGCGCGTGACCGGGATCGAGCCCTTCATCGTGCACCGCCTCGACATGGACACGTCGGGCCTCATTCTCTACGCGAAGAACGAGGAAGCCCAACGCGAACTCTCGCAGCACTTCGCGCAGGGGCGCGCCAAGAAAACCTACCGCGCGCTCCTTTTGGGCGACGTGCGGCAGCAGCGCCCCGAAGCGGGCGTCATCAAACTTCCGCTCGCACTCAATCCCCTCGACCGGCCCCGTCAGTGCTCGCTTCCCTCGGGTCGTCCGGCGGAGACGCACTACCGCATCGAGCGCGTGCGCGAACACCCGGTCTTCGGGCCCCTTTCCGAAGTCGTCTTGGAGCCGGTGACGGGCCGCACGCATCAGCTGCGGCTTCATGCGGCGCTCGGGCTCGGCGCTCCGATTCTGGGCGATCCCCTCTACGCGCCCTGGCGCGCGGCGCCCGCCAAGCGCATGTGCCTCCATGCGGAGACCCTGCTCGTTCCCGCCACGAAGAACGCCCCGGAAACGGTCTTTCACGCGCCGATCGACTGGAGCGCCGTGCTCTGAGGAAGCGTTTTCGTCGCCGACAAAAAAATTGAAGGGCGCGCCGAACGGTCTCGGTCGCGCCCTTCTTGCATGGATTCGCGTGAGGCGACGGTTACGGCACCTTGAAGCCGAAGGTGTGGCACTGGTCGCAGAAGTTCACGGTTTCGCCGTGCTGCACGTGGCAGTTGACGCAGTCGAGCTGATTGCCGTAGTGCGGCGACGTGTGCGGATTCGAAGGCTTCATGTCCTTCGTCTTCTTTTCCATGTCGGCCGGGTTGTGGCACTTCGAGCACTGTTCGATCGAGGGATAGGCGACTTCGTTCTTTTCACCGTGGCAGGAGGCGCAGGCCACGCCCTTGGCGCCGTGGCGGTCCGCACCGAAGTCGGCGGCGGAAACGCTGCCGGCGGCAAAAATCGCGCCCAGGAGGACGATCGCGAGCGTGTGTTTCATTTGGGGTCTCCTTTTTCGGGGTCTGAGTCTGAAGGGAATCTTAACGAATGCGCCCCGCCTTGGCATCGGTGATTACCTGCAGAAGCCCGCACGCGGCGCGGGACCGCTCAGCGTCCCGCGGGCCCCTTTCGTCTGCGTCGAACCGCTACAATACGTTGCGTACCTTCGGGCGCGTGCCGCGCCCTTTTCTCCCCACCCGTCATACGGACAAAAATTCATGACCGAACAGATCAAAAAGGTCCCGGCCGAAGCGGGCATCACCGAACCCGCCCCGCTTGAAAATCCGGTTCTCATTTCCGACCTCCACCTCACGACGAAGAAGCCCGCCACGATCATGGGGTTCTTCCGCTTCATGAAGGACGTCGCCCCGCACTATTCCGAACTCGTCATCCTCGGCGACCTCTTTGACTTCTGGATCGGCGACGACGCCATGGCGGCGGCCGAACCCATCATCGCGCAGCTCAAGCTCTACTCGAGCCTCGGGCACCGCCTCCTCATCATGCCCGGCAACCGCGACGTGATGTTGGGCGAAGACTTCGCCCGCGCCTGCGGCGCCGAACTCCTCGCCCCGCAGGTGAAGGTGAACATCAAGGGCCGCGACGTCCTCCTCTCGCACGGCGACGAATGGTGTCTGCGCGACAAGGAATACCAGGCCTTCCGCGCGATGGTCCGCAATCCCCAGTGGCAGCGCATGGCGCTCTCCAAGTCCGTCGCCGAACGCATGGCGATGGCCACAAACGCCCGCTCGCAGAGCGAAGGCGACAAGACCGCCAAGACCGAAGCCGAAATGGACGTGGTCGAAACCGCCGTCGCCGAATCGGCGCGCGCCTTCGGCGTCGACTGCGTGATCCACGGCCACACGCACAAGCCCATGGCGCACGTCGCGGGCGCGGTCGAACGCTGGGTCATCCCCGACTGGGAACTCGACGACGCCGCGGGCGGCGGCCGCTCGGGCTGCATCACCTTCCTTGAGAACGGCCGTCCGCAAATCAAGATGTTCTGACGCAGGCGATCTCTCGTCTTCCAGGCCCCGGCCCCGCCCGGGGCGTTCGTTTTTTCCCCTACAGGAAACGCTGTATTTCCGATCTTTCGAAGGTGTAGCATAGAGGTATGGAGAACGCGCCGCAAAGCGAACGTTCGATCCGAAAGCGCTTTGAATGCGTGGCTCCGTAATGGCTTCTTAAGGAGGAATAAACCATGTCAGGCGTTTCCACTCAATCCTCTTGGCGCAGCTTCCGCGTGGTCCGTCGCGAAACGCTCTCGAAGGGCGTCACGGGCTTCACGCTCTATCCGACGGACGCCGGTCCCGTCGCACCCTATCTGCCCGGTCAGGGCGTCTCGGTGCGCGCCTGCGTCCCCGAAGCGGGGTTCCTCACTTCTCACCCCTTCGCGCTCACGCACGCGTCGAGTCCCGAAGACAACACGCTCACCTTCGCCGTGGAAAAGATTCCCGGCGACACGACCTCCGAAGGGCGTCTGTGCCGCTACCTCGCGGAAGAGGTGCACGCGGGCGACGTGATCGAAATCTCCGCCCCGACGGGCGAATTCACGCTCGACGCGAAGGAGTCGATGCCCGTCGTCTTCCTCGCCGAACGCCTCGGCATCGCCCCCGTCTTCACGATGGTGGACGCTCTTGCGGTCGAAAATCCCGCCCGCAGCGTGACGGTGCTCTATTCGACGGTCGACGGCGAGCACTTCCCCTTTGAAGCGCCGCTTCGTCACGTCGTCTCGCGCCTGCCCGACGGCAAACTCGGCGTCTTCTTCTCAAAACCCCTCGACACCGACGAAGAACGCGTTCACTACGACGTCGAAGGGGAGATCGACGTTCCGCGGCAAAAAGACCTTGCCTTCGTGGACGACGCCGACTACTTCGTGGCCGGACCCGCCGAATTCGTGAGGAAGACGACGGAGCAGCTCATCGGACTCGGCGTCATCCACTCGCGCATTCACGCGCAGGCGATCGAATGCGGATCGGCCCGTTGAAACAACAAATTGTCGACCTTTTGACGAGATTTGTTTGACAAAAGGTCGGCAACGCGATATAGTTCGCTCTGCAGGTGCGAAGCCGCTTCTTCGGACGGCTCCGCACTTACTTGAGCTTATCCTTTTGGCTCATCTGTACAATGAAAGTTTGGAGAGTAGTAAGGCACTTTCCGCTCTTTCGAGGGGGAAAGACCGGTCGGCATTTCGACGAATGCCGGCCGTTCTTTTTTTGGGGAATCCGACATCCCCGTCCATTTCCACACGGCAGGCTCTCTCGCCGCCGGCCTCGAGACGGCGATGACGCCGGCGAGACCGGTTCACGACGCAGTTCCGTTCGTAGGACCGATCGATCCCACCGTTGGCGAGCCGCCTTTCGCCCGTGGGCTTTCCGCTCGTTCATCAGACCCGCGTGTCCGGATCTTCCACCCGAACAAAAAAGGTCGGAGCCCAACGTAACACCATGACGAAAGCCTTCAGCGGATCCAAGACTCGACTTCTTCCTTGCGCGGCACGCGACCGGAAGATTTGAGCACTCCGTCGATCACGACGGCCGGCGTCAAAAGGATGCCGGCCTTCATCATCTCGCGGATGTCGGAAATTTTTTCCACCGAAATGTACGGCGATTTTTGAGCCGCCGCCTCACGCACCAGCTTTTCGACCGCAACGCATTTCGCGCAGCCTGGACCGTAGATCTTGATTTCCATAAAAGCTCCTTATCGTGTGATATAGGGTTCCAGTGTGTTGAAGAGCCATCCAACGCACGTAAACATGACCCAAAGATAGGCGATGAATACCGCCTGCAGCCTTGCTGTCATGATCTGCCGCAACATGATGAACTCCGGGATGCTTGCCGCGACGGCACTCATGCAAAACGCCATGGTGGTTCCGATCGGCATGCCTTTGAGAAGCAGACTTTCCATGACCGGAACGATTCCGGTGACATTGGAATAAAGGGGAATGGCGACCAAAACGGCAACCGGAACGGACCACCATTGACCGGCGCCGAGATTTTCCGAAAACCAACGGTCGGGAACAAAACCGTGCAGAAGCGCTCCGATACCGACGCCGACGACAACCCAACACCAGACACGGCGAAAGATCGTCGTCATTTCTGAATAGGCAAAAAGATGACGTTCCCGCAACGACGGTTTCTCCGTAAAGGACTCCGAGGCGGTCGCGTCGCGCATCGGAAGGCTTTTCATCGATTCCACGATGAAGGGCTGCAACCATCGCTCGGCCCGGATGCCGTCCATAAAGAAGCCGCCGACAATGCCGGCCGCCAGTCCGACCAGAACGTAGGCCAACGTGAATTTCCACCCCAGCAGCCCCCACAACAACACGACGGCGATCTCGTTGATGAGGGGCGACGTGATCAGGAAAGCCATGGTCACGCCGAAAGGAATCCGAGCCGTCGTAAATCCCAAAAAAAGCGGAATGCTCGAGCAGGAACAAAATGGCGTTACGGCACCGAACGCAGCCCCCAGGACGTATCCGATACCCCGGCCTTTTCCCGTCAAATAGTCTCGAACCTTCTCCACATTCAAGGTGGCTCGCAGCCAGGCTAGGATGTAGATGAGCGCCACCAAAAGAAGGAGAATCTTGACGGTGTCGTAGAGAAAAAATTCAACGGCCGACGCCGCCGGCGATTCGGGAAAAGCCCCCCAACATTCCAACACTAACCAGCGGGCGGCATCCTCAATGCCGCCGTAAGCAACCAACCAGACGACAGAAAAAACCGTCACGCTGAGCAGGTATTTCACCGTCCATCCGACGGACTGCATCTGCGGCGCACGAGATTTTTTCGGACCGCAGCAACAAGGAGATTTCTGCTCGGACATTTTATTTGATCAACAATTATTGAAGAGTTGAAATAAACATTCAAAAAAAACGGCGCCGCGTCAACCGATCACGATTGACGCAAGGAATCGGATTGCGCCGTTTCGCAACCCCGGCAGCACTCGGAGGTAAGGTACTCGACCACCTCCCGCATGAGTGCGGTATCGGCTTTGTAACGCATAAAACGGCCCTCGCGCCGCACGCTTACCAGCGTGCTGTGTACGAGCGCCTTGAGGTGAAAAGAGAGATTTGTAATGGGCAGACCTAGCTTCTGGGCAATTTCGCCCTGCACCAAACCGTCGGGCGAGAACCGGACGAGGAGACGAAAAATCCTCAAACGCACATCGGAGGAGAGCGCCTCGAAAAAAAGGGATGCCTGCTTTTCATTCATGATTCAATTATACAACACTATTTAAAATGATAGGTTTACATCGGAATTCACGGCGGGTCGAGACGCAGGCGTGCCCGCGCACATTCTCCCGCCAATCCTTGGACGCTCCCCGCCCCATTCAACGGCAAACGCCCCGGAACGCCGGAGCGTCGGAGCGTTTGCGTTTCAGCGGAGCGCCGCAGTCAAGCATGCCGCTGCGCCGCGGCGGAGCACGCTTTTATTTTGCGTAGATCGGGATCACCTTGGGGCCTTTTCCGGCTTCGCGCTTCGCAAAGGAGCGCATCCAGAAGTACATGCCGACCAGAGCGGCCGCGCAGCAGGCGATGGCTACAATCGAGTACGTCGGATTTTCGGCGAAGGTCGCGACGCGGTAGAAGATCGTCGCGGCGCTGTAGCCGAGGACCGACGTCCAGGCGGCGGCAAAGAGCGTCCAGGCCGTGCCCACTTCGCGGTAGATCGCGGCGATGGCGGCGCAGCAGGGAAGATAGAGCAACACCATCAGGAGGTACGCAAAGGCGGCCGTGCTCGAACCGAAGAGAACCTTGATCGTGTCGATCGTGCCCGTCGAGACGCCCTGTTCTTGCGCGGCGGCTTCCTCTTCGGAGAGGTCGCCCACCGTGATGCCGAGCGGGTCCGTAAGAGCGGAGGCGAGGCCGGCGAGGTTGTCGCCGATCGTGCCGACGGCTTCGGAGAAAACGGCGCCGAAGGACCAGGCCTCTTCTTCGGCCGGCGCTTCTTCGGCGGCATCCGCCGGAGCGGCTTCGGCAGCCTTCTTCTCTTCGTTCACGGCGATCGTGTCGTAGAGCGAATTGAGCGTGCCCACCACGGCTTCCTTCGCGAGAACGCCCGTGAAGATGCCGACGGCGGCCGGCCAGTTTTCTTCCTGAACGCCCATCGGCTCGAAGAGCGGCACGATGGTCTTGCCGACCTGCGAGAGGACGGCCTTGTCCGTGTCTTCATTGCCGAACGATCCGTCGGTGCCGAGCGAATTGAAGAACGCGATGCAGGCGACGATCATGACGATCACGCGGCCGGCGCGGAACATGAAGGTCTTGACGCGGTCCCAGGTGCGAAGCATCACGCCCTTGAAGGTCGGGATGTGGTAGGGCGGGATTTCCATCACGAAGGCGGAAGCCGCGCCCGGAAGCGCCGTGCGCTTCAGGAGGAAGCCCGTGAGGATCGCGGCAAGAATGCCGATGAAGTAGAGCCCGAAGACGAGGTTCTGACCGTTGGTGGGCCAGAAGGCCGTCGCGAAGAGGACGTAGACCGGCAGGCGCGCGCCGCAGCTCATGAACGGAGCCATCATCACCGTAATGATGCGGTCGCTCGCACGGTCCATCGTGCGCGTCGCCATGATGGCCGGAACGCCGCATCCGAAGCCCACGAGGAGCGGCACGAAGGCCTTGCCCGGGAGTCCGAGGGCGCGCATCAGGCGGTCCATCACGAAGGCGGCGCGGGCCATGTAGCCCGAGTCTTCGAGGAAGGCGAGGAAAAGGAAGAGGAAGAAGACGACCGGGATGAAGGTCGAGATCGTCTGCAGACCGCCTCCGATGCCGTCGGCCAGGAAGACCTTGAGCCACTCGGGCGCGCCCATCGATTCGAGGAGCTGACCGAAGCCGTCCACCATCACGCCGCCCACGAGCACGTCGAAGAAGTCGATGAAGGCCGCCCCGAGATTCTGCGTGAAGAGGAACATCACGTACATGATGAGAAGGAAGATCGGGAGCCCCAGCCAGCGGTTGAGAACGATGCGGTCGATCTTGTCGGTCATCGTCGCCGTCATTTCGCCTTCGCGGACAAGCGCCTTATCGGCGACCTTCGCGACGAAGTCGTAGCGGGCGTTCGCGACCATGATGTCGAGGTCGCCGTCGTACTCGGCGTCGAGCCGCTCGACCGCCGCACGGGCTTCGTCGAGATCGATCCCGGGGAGCTTTTCTTCGATGCCCGGGGCCTTTTCGAGAAGCTGTCCGGCAAACCAGGGAGCGTGCTCGACGCCCTGCTTGGAGAGGAGGCCCGCGACTTCCTTCTGGACGCCCGCGATCTTTTCGTCGAATTCGACCCGCATCGGCGGAACCGACGGCGTGGCGAGAAAATCGATCAGGGCGTCCTTCATTTCGGTGACGCCCGACTCGCGGTTGGCGACGACGCCCACCACGGGGCAGCCGAGTTCGCGGGAGAGTTCGTCGAGCTTCACCGTGAGCTTGTGCTGCTTGGCGATGTCGAGCATGTTGACGACCACGATCATCGGCACGCGCATTTCCACGAGCTGCGCCGTGAGGTAGAGGTTTCGTTCGAGGTTCGAAGCGTCGACGATGTTGATGATCGCCTCGGCTTCGCCCGTCAGGATGTAGTCGCGCGCGACGCGTTCGTCTTCGCCCGAGGAAGAAGAAGGCGTGATCGAATAAATGCCCGGGAGGTCGACGAGTTCGATCTCTTCGCCCTTGTGCGAGAAGAAGCCGGTCTTCTTGTCGACCGTCACGCCCGGCCAGTTGCCGACGCGCTGCTTGGAGCCCGTAAGGGCGTTGAAGAGCGTCGTCTTGCCGCAATTGGGATTGCCGACGACGCCGACGATGTGTTTGGCCATGTCTTTGCTCTTTTCTTTCGGTTCGTTGGGGAGAAGCGAGCGCGTCAGTCGGCGCGTTCGACCTGCATGAGTTCCGCCTCGTCGCGGCGCACGCTGATGAAGCTGCCTCGCACGCGGATTTCAATCGGATCGCCTAGAGGCGCAATGCGGACGATTTCAAAGGTGGTGCCCGGCGTGGCGCCGAGCATCACGAGGCGGCGTCGGTATTCGGGATGCTCCTTGCCGAAGCTCACGATGCGGCCTTTGCTGCCGACGGGAAGGTCTTTGAGAAACATGGAGAGAAAACCTCTTTTGTCGTGTGTTGTGGGATGACCGGGACCGCCCCCTTGAGGTTTCGGGCGATCCGGTGCGATCAGTAGACGTAAATGCGGCGGGCGACGTCGTAGTTCACCGCGATCCGTGCGTCGAGCACGGCCACGAGGAGCGGCGCCTCGGGCGCCGCCTGCAGAACGCGGACTTCCACGCCCGTGCGCATGCCGAGGTCGGCGAGACGATCGGCCTCCTTCGCGTCGAGTTTCATGCGCGCCACCGTCGCCGGAGAGTTGAGTTCCAGCTCCGTAAGGGTTCGAATGCGCTTCGTGCCGTTCATCATTGTTTTCGACCTGTGATGGTTGGTTGAAGAAGATCCGGGCGGAGAGAAGGGGAAAAGCCTGCAATCAGTCCGGGATTGTTGCAAATTCTAACGAGAACACTTCTCAAGCGCAAATAAAAATCGTAATGAGAGTGATTTGCAATGAATGTCGTCCGCTCAGTAGAAAGATTCAATGAGAAATCTCCTCTCTTTCTTTCCTCCTATCGATAATTTCATGAGAACACAACACCCTGAAAACAAACGGATTGGAAAAATCAGCCGCCATGACCTCCTCTTCTTCTGCGGGATCCGGAGGCCTCCTCCTCTTTTCGGACGTACCGCCGTGCTCCGCCGTCGAACGTCCGCCGCAGGTGCGAAATATGATGTATTCTCACTTCATAGACGTAAAACGGCGCTGTTTCTTTCATGAAGAATTCCTCGTCCACCGAAAGAAAAAGCGCCGAACATCCCGATTCATTTGTCATTGCATACCCTTCCGCCTTTCTCTTCGGCACTGCAGTGAAAATGAGAACGGATCTGTCTCGGGTGTACCGAGAGAATTTCGCGATTTTTTATTAGGAAACCATCTCATGGCCTCCATATTCGACGTGAAGGCGCTTCTCAAAGAGCGCCGTCAGATGTCCGTGAAGGACGTCTCCTACCACTTCCGCATCCCCGAGGGACTCGCCGAAATGATGCTCGAGCGCCTCGCCGACAAGGGCGTGGCAAAGCTCATGCCCGTCCTTCCGAGCGGGTGCGGCGCCACCTGCAGCCACTGCACGGGCCCGGCAAGCCCCGTCTATCGATGGTCCGCGCCCGATTGATTTTTCCCATTCGCGTTGCAACGGCATAAACCGCCCGAAGCTTCCTTTCGGGCGGTTTTCTTTTGCGCGAGACGTCCTGAAAACCGCTTTCCACGCGGAATTCCTCTTCGTCCCCAAGCAAAATGTCATCGAATTGTCATATTTGCTTCACGGTTTTGTCATGCGGTCTTCGTAGCATCACGGCAACTCCCGTCGGAAGGACGTTCGTCCTTTCCGCACGTCTCCGGTCCGCACCGCCTTCAGGTCCGGACGTCAAGACCGAAGTCATGCGAAGGCTCGCGAACTTCGGCTCACATCAAGGATCACCGCCATGACACTCTCGCGCCGCGCCTTCGGACGCAATCTCCTCGCCACCGCCCTTCTCATGCAGGGTTTCGGTCTTTCCCGCGCCTTCGCCGCGGATCCGCAGCGCGCCATCGTCTACAACTGCCCGGCCGAATGGGCGGGCTGGGGTTCGATGCTTCCCATCATCAAGGCCGAAACCGGCATTGAAGTGCCGATGGACAACAAGAATTCCGGCCAGTCCGTCTCGCAGATCATCGCCGAAGCGAACAATCCCGTCGCCGACGCCGCCTACCTCGGCATTTCCTTTGCCATCAACGCCAAAAACCAGGGGCTCGTCGAAAACTACAAGGGCGAAGGCTGGCAGAAGGTGCCCGCGGGCCTCAAGGACCCCGACGGCGCCTGGGTTTCGATCCACGCCGGCACGGTGGGCCTGATGGTCAACACCGAAGCGCTCGACGGCCTGCCCGTTCCGAAGGGATGGAAGGACCTGCTCGACCCGAAGTACGAAGGGATGGTGGGCTTTCTCGATCCTTCGTCCGCCTTCGTGGGCTACGCCTGCTCCGTCGCCGTGAACCACGCCTTGGGCGGCACGCTCGACGACTTCGGGCCGGCCCTCGACTACTTCAAGAAGTTGAACGAACTCTCCCCGATCGTTCCGAAGCAGACGGCCTACGCGCGCTGCCTCTCGGGCGAAATTCCCATCCTCTTTGACTACGACTTCGACGCCTACCGCGCCAAGTACGCCGACGGCGCCCCGATCGAATTCGTGATCCCGGTCGAAGGCACGATCCAGGTTCCCTACGTGATGACGCTCGTCAAGAACGCTCCGCACGCCGAAAACGGCCGCCGCGTGATCGACTTCGTTCTCTCCGAAAAGGGTCAGAAGCACTGGGCCGAAAACTTCCTGCGTCCGGTCGTGGGCGACCTTGAAAAGCTCGCCCCGGAAGCCGCGAAGAAGTTCCTCCCCGCCTCCGAATATGAACGCGCCGGCAGTGTCGACTACGCCCGCATGGCAGAAGTGCAGCGTGCCTTCAGCGAAGCCTATCTCCAGGCGATGAAGGGCTGATCTCCCTTTGAAAGAAGCCGCCGCACGTCCGTCAAGCGGCGGCTTCGGCGTTTCCGGACCTTCAAATGAAACGAACCCATCTCCTCTTTCTTCTTCCCGCCCTCACGGTTTTGCTCGCCTTCTTCGTGCTCCCCGTGCTGCGGCTTCTCCCCGCTTCGGTCTCGACCGACCAGGGGATTCTGCTCTACGCGGAAATCCTCACCAATCCGCGCTACGCTTCGAGCCTCTTTTCCACCGTCGTCCTCTCGCTTCTCGTCACGATCGCGTCCGTCGCGCTCGGCGCCTTCACGGGGATCTTTTTGGAACGCAACGACTTCCCCGGTCGCAGCGCCGTGGTGGGACTCATCACGCTCCCGCTTTCCTTCCCGGGCGTCGTCGTGGGCTTCATGATCATCATGCTGGGCGGCCGAAACGGCATGGCCTCGATCCTCTCCTCTTCCTTGGGCGCGGGAAAGCTCGTCTTCGCCTACGGCATGGCGGGGCTCTTCTTCGGCTACCTCTACTTCTCGATTCCCCGCGTCGTCACGACCGTCATGGCGGCGACCCGCAAGATGAACCCCGTCTATGAAGAGGCCGCGCGCACGCTCGGCGCCTCCTCCTGGCGGATTCTCAAGGACGTCACGATTCCGGCCCTCACTCCCGCGCTCTTCTCGACGGGGGCGCTCTGCTTTGCGACCTCCATGGGCGCCTTCGGCACGGCCTTCACGCTTGCGACCGACATCAACGTGCTGCCGATCACGATCTACACCGAATTCACGCTCTCGGCCAACATCGCCGCGGCCTCCATGCTCGCGGTCGTCCTCGGCCTCATCACCTGGGGCATCCTCTTGGCGGCCCGTCTCGTGAGCGTCCCGAACGAACGTTAAGGAGCGAACCATGGCACAGAAGAAATCTTGGACGGGCGTGCAGATCGCCCAGGCGGTTCTCACCGGCCTCACGCTTCTCTTTCTCATGATTCCGGTCGTGCAGATGTGCTTCACGGCCTTCATGAAGAATGCCTTCCGCGGCTTCAAGGCGGGTTTTACGACCGAATGGATCGAAAAGGTGCTCGAACTCTACGGCGACACGATCGTGCGAAGCCTCGGCATCGCCGTCGCCGCGCTCGTTCTCTGCGTCGTGATCGGCGTTCCGGCCGCGTGGATTCTCGTGCGCGAACAGCGAAAGCGCTGGGCGGCCCTCATGGAGGAAGCGCTGATTTTGCCGCTCTCCGTTCCGGGCCTCGCGATTGGTCTGGGCATCCTCCTCATCTGGGGCGGCATCACGAGCCTTCGCCAGAGCAACCTCTTCATTCTCTGCGGTCACGTCATGTTCTGTCTTCCCTTCATGGTGCGAAGCGTCATGGCGGTCCTGCGCGTCGAGCCGATCGACGCCTATGAAGAGGCGTCCGCCACGCTCGGGGCCTCCCCCTGGACGACCTTCCTCAAGGTGGTCGTCCCGGTCGCCATGCCCGGCATCCTCGCGGGCGCGCTCATGGTCATGACCGTGTCGCTCGGGGAATTCAACATTTCCTGGATGCTGCAGACCCCCGACACGAAGACCCTTCCGGTCGGGATGGCCGACAGCTACGCCTCCATGCGCCTCGAAGTGGGAAGCGCCTACACCTTCCTCTTCCTCGTGATCCTCGTGCCGATTCTGTCGCTCATGCAGGCGCTCCCGACGTGGCTTGCCCGCCGCGCCGAAGCCCGCCGCCGCGCGGCCGACCTCGAGTCCAACGAATGACCGATTTTCTTTGAGTACGTCCCATGTCCGATTCCGTTTCCATCACTCTTCAGAACGTCTCGAAACACTACGGCAAGACCTGCGTCCTGCAGCCCTTCACGCTCACGCTCGACGCGGGCTGCCGCACCGTTCTTCTCGGGCCCTCGGGCTGTGGGAAGACGACGCTTCTTCGCATCATCGCGGGTCTTGAAACGCCCGACGAAGGCTCCAAGGTCCTCGTGGGCGGCGAAGACATCACGAATCTCCCCGCCGAAAAGCGCCGCATCGGCTTCATGTTCCAGCAGTACGCCCTTTTCCCGCACATGACGGTTGCGCAGAACGTCGCCTACGGTCTCACGGTGCGGGGCGAACCCAAGGAGGAAATTGAAAAGACCGTCGACGAAATGCTTCGTCTCGTGAACCTCGAAAAGTACAAGTCGCGCAACGTCCTCGCCCTCTCGGGCGGTCAGCGCCAGCGCGTCGCGCTCGCCCGCGCCCTTGCGATCCGCCCGAAGATCCTTCTTCTCGACGAACCGCTCTCGGCCCTGGACGCCCAGATCCGCCACAAGGTCCGCGAAGAACTCGCCGTGATCCTGCGCGAACTCGGCATCACCGCCGTCATCGTGACGCACGACCAGGACGAAGCCATGGTGCTCGGCGACCGCATCGTCGTCATGGAGGGCGGCATCATTCATCAGGCCGCCTCCCCCGAAGAAGTCTGGCGCCGTCCGGCCACGAGCTTCGTCGCCGGCTTCGTGGGCGGCAGCAACCGCGTCGACGGGAAGTTCGACGGCGAAACGCTCTCGTGGCTCGACTTCCGCACGCCGCTCGCGTCGCTTCGTCCGGGCGTTCAGAAGGCGATCACCGGGAAGGTCGGCGACATGAACGTCTTCTTCCGTCCCGAAGCCGCTTATCTTTCGGTCGAACCGACGGAATACTCCATCGAGGTGTCCATCAAGGACGTACACTTCATGGGGAACTTCGTCCGAATCACCGTCGAGCCCGCTTCCGGCGAACTCTTCAAGGTGAACATGACGGAACTCCCCGAAGGCCTCGCCCCGGGCGACCGTGCTCAGCTCACGGTGGATCCGCACCGCCTCATGTCCTTCCCCGTCTGAGTCCGGGGAACCGACTCTTCACCTGAGCGAAACGGGCGCCTTCACGCCCGTTTTGCGTTTTTCGACGGAACTCCATTATGACCACCGTTTTGCAACTCACCGACCTGCACGTGGAACCCGCAGGCACCCTCGCCTACGGCAAGGCCGACACGGCCTCGCTCGTAAAGAGCATTCGTCCCTGGCTTCTGCGCTTCGCCCCCAGAGTGGACCTCGTCGTCGTGACGGGCGACATCGCCTGCGACGGCAAGCCTGAAGCTTACGAAGTCGTCGCGGAAACCTTCGCAGACCTCTCCGTTCCCGTGCGCATGCTCCCGGGGAACCACGACCGGCGCTCGAACCTCGTGCGCCTCTTCCCCGACTTCGTCGAACCCGACGCCGGAAAGGAAGCCGTCGAATTCACGATCGAACGCGAAGACGCCCTGATCGTGGGGCTCGACACGCTTCAGCCGGGCTGCCACTGGGGCGCCCTCTCGGACGCCTCCCTTTCCCGTCTGGAAACCGCGCTCGCGGACGGCCGCCCCGTTCTCACGCTCATGCACCACACGCCCGTGCACTCGGGGATGGGGAAGATGGACGAACCCTTCGGCAACCGCGATCGTCTGAAGGAAATCCTCTCGCGCCGTCCCGACGTTCGTCTCGCGACGGGCCACATGCACCGGGGCCTCGTGACGCGCTTCGGCGAGACGATCGTGACGACCGCGCCCTCGGTTTCGCTTCCGATCGAAATTCACATCGGGCCCGAAGGGGGAGACGACTTCCTCATTGAGACGCCGGGCTTTGCGCTCCACCACCTCATGCCCGAAGGCTGGGTCACCTACTTCGGCCAGATCCCCGTCCGGACCGACTTTGCGGGCCCCTTCCCCTTCCACGGAGCGGTGAATCCTACGGACGAAGAATGACGGAGGGCGGTCATCCGCCCCACGTTGCGGCGGAGGTACAGTTATTTCCTTCTGCCGCAACAAAAAAAATTGAGAAAAATACAGTTCGAAGTATACTTCGAGTGTACTTTGGTACAGTTGCAGTACACTTCGACGAAGTTCTGAGACGAGAAAAAAGTCCGAATTCACCTGACCCAGAGGAAAATTTTGCAAAAATTTTCTCTCATTTCTTGGAAAAATTCGCTGTTACAATGCAGTTTTTATAGGAAAATTTCGCTGTTGTAATCACGATTCTGCAACTTTCGTCATCCCGGAGAGAACAGCATGGCCCACATCGAACGCGACCTCTCAGCTTCGCTTTGGAACCGCGCCTCCCCGAAGGCTGTGCTGATTTCGGGAGCCCGAAGCGTCGGGAAAACCACCCTGCTCGACCGGATCGTCGACCGCACCGAGGCCATCCGGTACACGGGCGATCATGGCGCAGACATCGAACGTCTCTCGCATCTCTCCGACGGCGACGTTCGGACGCTCCTATTCCAATCCGACACGCTCGTCATCGAGGAGGCGCAGCGCATTCCCGAGATCGGGCTTTTGCTCAAGCGCATCGTCGACGTCAACGCAACCCTGCCCGATCCCGTTCGGCTCTTCGTCACGGCTTCCGCGTCCTTAGACTGGGCGCCCGGCGTGAAAGAGTCGACCGTCGGGCGCGTCGTCGACCATGAGCTCTGGCCTCTTTCGCTTGCCGAACTTGCGCACGCGCCAGAATACGGTTGGACCGGGGTGCGGCGGGATCTCGACCTTCGAATCGTTTACGGCATGCTGCCGGCCGCGGTCGCCGCACCGCAAAAAGCAAGAGACTTCCTCAGAAACTACGTCGAAGGCCGCCTTCTGATGGATCTGCGCATGTTCGGCGGCATTCGTCTTCGAATGAAACTCGAAGAGCTGCTTTACGTCCTCGCCCTTCACGTCGGTACGGAAGTGAGCTACGACGCGCTCGCCCGGGAAACGGGACTCAACAAGATGACGGTCGCCGACTACCTGGCGCTTCTCGAACAGTGCTTCATCGTGAAGGTCTGTCCGTCCTTTGCCCGAAAGCTCCCCAACGAACGCAGGAAAGGAAAGAAGATCTACTTTTTCGACAACGGCGTGCGCAACGCCCTGCTCAATCGATTCGAGCCGCTCTCCGCGCGCGAAGACCGCGCCGCGCTGTGGGAAAACTTCTTCTATATGGAGCGCGTCAAGCGTCATTCGCTGCTGCGGGACGACTGCCGCATTCACTTCTGGCGGACCACGGGAAAGAAGCCGAGGTCGCTCGACTTCGTCGAGGTGGAGGAAAACGCCCTGCGGGCGTTCGAGTGCAGGCTCACCCCAAAGGCGCGCGCCGAGGTCGACACCGTCTTTCAAGAAGCTTATCCGGAATGTCCCGTGCACATCGTCACGCCGGCCGCGTCCCTCAAGAAGTGGGCCGAAGCGGAACCGCAAACGCGCCCCTCCAATAACGCGAACGACCCGCTTTGAGGCGTCACGTCCGTCGATTTTTCTTCTAATCTTCTACGCTTTTTAGAAGATTAGAAGATTGTGAAAGAAAACCGCCCGTCGTCCCGAGCGTCTTCCTCTTATCCGGCCCTCCCGTCTTTCCCTCTCTCCCTGGCGAACACACCTGCTAAATGAGAGCCTTTCTTATTTCGTTATTCCGTTTACGGAAAACAGCAAATTTGCCCGCAAACTCCATCAATTTTGAGGCTTCGTTCAGGTGTTTTCTGTCTTAAAGGACTAGTCCCTGGAAACTACTCTCTTTGCAGAACATTTCCTACCTCCACGCAAGAAGACCCACTAATGACAGTCAAACTCTCACGACGCTCGCTTCTTCAGGGTGTTTCGCTCGCCGCGCAGTAGCTCGGAGTGAGCACCGCGACGGCCACGCGCCAGATGACGACGCTTCGCACGCTCCTTCACGATCCTCTTTTCCTTCGCGGACACGACGGCCTCGTTCCGACCGCGCGCATGAGCGAACTTGTTCCCAAACTCAAGGTCCTGCAGGAAGGCCTTATCGACGTCGTGCGCCGCCCGGTCAAATTCGATCCCGCCGAAATCAAGTCCACGATCCGCGTCGCCGGGGTCGACAACGCGATCTTCGCCTTCTTGATGCCCTGTCTCAAAGACCTCTACGGCGTTGCGACGGGCCTCCATGTCTCCTGCGTTCCGCTCACCGAGAATTTCCCGAAGCACCTCGCCTCGGGCCGCATCGACATCGCGTTTTACGCGCCGCCCCTGCAGCTTGACTCCGATTTTCGGGAGATCGAACTCTTCGAATCCGACCACGTCACGGTCGTGCGAAACGACCATCCGCTCGCACTGTTGGCGGAAAAGCGCTGGCGCGAGGGAAAGACGCTCCTTCCCGAAGACTTTGCGCCCTACCGGGAAATCAAACTCTCCTACGGGTCGCTTGAAGGCAACAACGCCCCGCAGATCTCGCTTTCCGCCGACGACGGACACGTCGCGATGGACTGCGGCTACTTCCTCGCGAGCGTCTTCTTCCTGATGGAAACGGACTTCTACGCTCGTCTGCCCGCCTTTACGGCCGAGTATCTGAGTTCGCAACTCCCGCTCACGCTCCTTCCCAAAGTTTCCGAAAACGACGCCGTGGTCTGGAAGGCACGCATGATCTGGCACGAACGTACCGACCGGGATCCCGCTCTGCAGTGGTTCCGCTCGATGATTGCGGGGAAACTGCGCGGGCTCAATCAGGAGGAGGTGGCGCAGAAGCTCACCGAGTCGATCAACCTCGACGATCCGTCCTGGGACTTCGTGTGAGCGGTCGGCGGGCGCCGATTTCGTCCGTCCTTTTGGGAAAACGACGCCGCATCGGCTCTTCCCACCCGCAGGATCTGCTGATAGGCTGACGGGAGCGCGCCGACCCCGTCCTTTTCGGGCGCGCCGTTTTCAAGAGCGAGCCCCGTCATGAACCGCGAACACATCACGTCCGAGCAGATCTGGTTTCTTCTTACCGTTTGGGAAACGCGTTCCATCACGCTCACCGCCCAACAGCTGAACGTAAGCGTCGCGACGGCCTCGCGCCAGATGACGACGCTTCGGGGACTGCTCCACGATCCTCTTTTCATCCGCGGACGCGACGGCCTCGTCCCGACCACCCGCATGAACGAACTTCTGCCGAAACTGCGGGCCGTTCAGGACGAACTCATCGACATCGTGCGCCGTCCGGTGCAGTTCTCGCCCGCCGATCTGCGAAGCACCATCCGCGTGGCGGGCGTCGACAACGCGATCTTCGGTTTTCTGATGCCGTGCCTGCGGGAACTCTACGGCGCCGCACCGGGCCTGCACCTCTCCTGCGTGCCGCTCACCGACGACTTTCCGAGACTCCTCGCCTCGGGCAACATCGACGTCGCCTTCTATGCGCCGCCCCTGCAGCTCGACGCCGACTATCGGGAGCTCGAACTTTTCGCCACCGACCACGTCCTCGTCGTGCGCAAGGATCATCCCCTCGTCTATCTCATGGAGGAGCGTCTGCGCGAAGGCGGAGAGCTTCGTCCCGAAGACCTCGCTCCCTACCGCGAAATCAAGCTCTCCTACGGGTCCCTCGAAGGAAAGGCCGCCGTGCGCCGGGCGGACGACCGCGTCGCCATGGACTGCGGCTACTATCTCGCTAGCGCCTTCTTCCTTCTTGAAACCGACTTCTACGTCATGCTTCCCACCTTCACGGCGAAGTGCCTCGTGAAGGAGCTGCCGCTCGCCATCCTTCCCGCCGTCCCGATGGCCAACGCCGTCGTCTGGAAGGCCCGCATGATCTGGCACGAACGAACCGAAAGGGATCCGGCGCTGCAGTGGTTCCGCTCGGTCATCGCGGAGAAGCTGCGCGGTCTCAACCCGGACGAAGTCGCGAAAAAACTCTCCGAACCCTTCGACCTATACGATCCAGTTTGGGACCTGACCTGAAAGGTTGAAAAGAATCGCGCCGACCCTCTCCGCATTTATTCCAGCAAACATGCTCGAAGAAATCTCTTTGGAGAGAAAACAAAACGGAGTTACGCCTTTCCTGAAAAACACACGACCCCACGCCTTCTCATCTTTCCATGTCAGAAAATTTTCTAACATGGAAGTCAGAGAATTTTCTGACTTGGTGACGTACCGAAAAAAATGCGCTTGACCGGCAGCCGCGCAAAGAGGCGCCGACTGCCGTCCTTTTGATCCCACCGTCGAGCGCAACGGGCGCTTCTTCGCAACGGCGAGGAGCCGGCGCGCTATTCCGTCAGACCATAACGTCATTCGGACGAAAAACGTTCTTCATTTTTTGAGAGTTCGGTCGGGTGCGGTCAGAATTTGCGCCGCCGCGCGGTCCGCCTATCGTTGAGAGGATCCCAAAACACTCCCATAACGACGAACGGAGACTCTTTGCCATGACCGCGAAATTCTCACGACGCTCGCTTTTGCGCGCCGGCGCGCTTGCCGCGGCGCTTCCCGCCGCCCCGTCGATCTTTGCGAAGACCGACGGCGCCGCCCCCGAAGAATCCTGGACGGGCTTTACGATTTGCGACTCCTGCAACCACGTGCCCTCCTGCGGGATTCGCTTCGAAGCGAAAGGAAACGTCATCCACCGCATCGACAACTGGAAGGAAAATCCCAACCACTGGCTCTGCTCCAAGGGCTGGGCGACGCTACAGCGCCTCTACAATCCGAACCGCCTCCTCTACCCGATGAAGCGCACGAACCCCAAGGGCTCCGCCGATCCTGGCTGGGTGCGCATCTCCTGGGACGAAGCCTACAAGGAGATCACCTCCCACATGCTCGCCACGCGCGAGAAGTACGGTGCCGACAGCGTGATGTTCTACGCGGGCGACCCGAAGGAACCGCGTCCCGCCATCTATCGCCTCGCGCGCTACTTCGGCTCCGTCACCTGGGGCACGGAATCGTCGGTCGGCTGCCGCTCTGGCTGCATGATGGCCGAAGAACTCAACTTCGGCATGCCCAACAACGGGGGCTCGCCCACGCCCGACACCAAGGTCTATCTCATTCTCGCGACGAACGTCTGGGCGCAGCCCATGGGCTGGTGGCAGGCCATTCAGGCCGCGAAGAAGCGCGGCTGCAAGATCATCACGATCGACTCGCGCCGCACGAAGGCCGCCGAAATCGCCGACATCCACCTGCAACCGCGCATCGGTACCGACGCCGCGCTCGTGGCGGGCATGATCCGCGTCCTCATCAAGGAAAACCTCTACAACAAGGAATTCGTCGAGAAGTGGACGCACGGCTTTGAAGAATACGCCGCCTATTGCGAAAGCTTCACGCCGGAAAAGACCGAGGAACTCACGGGCGTTCCCGCGAAGCTCGTCGTCGAAGGCGCCCGCCTCTGGGCGCAGGGACCGGGCACCTTCACGCTCACGACGCAGTCGCTCTCGCACAATTCGAACGGCGTCAACAACGCCCGCGCCGTGCTGCTCCTTCCGATCGTCATGGGCTACATCGACATCCCGGGCGGCGTGCAGTTCCCGCAGGGCGCCAAGGGCCTCACGATGGCGGCCTACGGTCTGCACCCGGCGCTTGCCGATCACCCGTGGTTCAACGCCCCCGAACAGAAGGCCCGCCGCCTCGACAAGAACGAGGTGCCCCTCTGGCACGACATGAAGGATCAGGCGAGCCCGAACAACCTTCCCGAATGGATCGATGCCGGCAAGGTCCGCATGTTCTGCGGATGGGGCTTCAACGTCAACATCTGGCCGCAGCCCGAGGTCTACTCAAAGGCGATCGCGAAACTCGACTTCGCCTTCAGCGCGGACTATTTCTACCGTCCCGACAGCCACCGTGACCTCGACATCATTCTGCCCGCGGCCATGAACTACGAACGCTACGCTCCGTTTGGCTTCTACGGCCCGCGCGTCGCCGTGCGCCGTCCGGTGAAGCCCCTGGGCGAAGCGAAGGAAGACTGGCGCATCGCGTTCGAAATCGGCTGCATCGTCGACAAGCCCGAACACTTCTTCGACGGCGACCCCGTCAAGGCCTGCGACTTCGTGCTGCGCCAGTACGAAGGATGCAACTGGGACGATTTCGCCGCCGCGCTCCCGAAGATATCGGTGCTCCCCGCTCCGAAGCCCGCCTCGAAGAAGTACGAACTCGGGCGTCTCCGTCCCGACGGGAAGCCAGGCTTCAACACTCAGAGCGGCAAGCTTGATTTCGCGAGCGAACGCGCCCGCAAGTTCGGCTATCCCGCGATTCCGGAATTCCGTCCGATGATGCCGCTCTCGAAGGAATTTGACCTGCGTCTCCTGAACGGATCGCGCAAGCCCTACATCACGCACTCGAAGACCCGTACGGATCAGCCCTACCTCATGGAAATCGAGGACGCGCTCACGATCAACATCAACCCGAAGGAAGCCCAAAAGCGCGGCATCCGCGAAGGCGACTGGGTCGAGATCCGCAGTCCCTACGGCGGTCCCGTCGAGGCGCGCGCCTGCGTTTCGATCATCGTTCCCGAAGGCATGATCGACGCCCAGTACGGGTGGCTCGGCAAGCAAAACACTCAGACCCTCATGACGCGCGAACACCGCGACCCGATGTCGGGCTACTGCTGCTACTTTGAAGTGCCCGTGAGCGTCAAGAAGAAGGCGTAAGGAGCAAAACCATGAAATACGGCATCATCGTCAACACCAACGAATGCGTCGGCTGCCACGCGTGCTTCACCGCCTGCAAGGAAGAAAATCAGGTTCTCCCGGGCGTCAAGTGGAACCGCATCGACCGAATCGAGCACGAAAAGGCCCGGGTGATCGAGTACTTCCGACTCTCCTGCATGCACTGCGAAGATCCCGCCTGCATGAAGGTCTGTCCCGCCAAGGCGATTCACAAGGGGCCCGCGGGAGAAGTCCTGGTCGACCACGCCAAGTGCATCGGCTGCCGCATGTGCGAAAAGGCCTGCCCCTACGGCGCTCCGCAGTTCGCGGATCCGAAGAAGACCTCGTACTTCGGTGAGAAGACCCCGCTCGAAGTGATCCCGGTGCGTCCGGAAAACGCCCGTACGCCGGGCAAGGCCGAGCACTGCACGCTCTGCACGCACCGCACCTCGCAGGGACTTCTCCCCGCCTGCGTCGCCGCGTGCTCGACGGGCGCGCTCACCTTCGTCGACTACGACAATCCGTCGCCCGAAGCGAAGGCGCTCCTCGCCAAGGCCCGTCCGATGAACGAAGCCGCGGGCACGCACCCGAAGGTCGTGTACGTGTCGTCCCACACGGACTTTGCGAAGACGCAGAAGCGCTTCTGACGAGTCTTTCTTCGGACTCCCCCGGCCGAAGTCATCCTGCCGTAGCAGGAAAGGCTTCGGCCTTTTTTTCTTTGCGTGAACATGGAACTTTCTTTGTCCTGGTTTGAGGAGCTTGGGAGACAAATATGTGCGCCGAATACATGGCGACGGCATTGCAATTTGATATGAACACTTGCAAAATGGCGGTGCTTTAGGAGATTTCCATGACTACCGCCATTTCAGTAGAGCTTCCGGAATCGACGGTACGCCGTCTTGAAGCAGTGTCCCAAAGGAAAAACGTGTCCCAGAACGATTTGATCGTTCTGGGAGTCGAATCGGTTCTGGCAGAGGAACTTGACCGCAAAATGATTCTCTTGTCGGACAAACAGTTCGAGGAGGCGTTGACTTTCATCGAAAACCCAACACCTCCCGACGTGCAGGAAAGACTCCGCAAGACCCTAACGACTCCCTTCCCTTGGGAGAAAAAGTAGGCAGTCGCCGGAGGACTGCGTCAGTTCTTGCGAAGAACGTAGTGTTCGGCAAGCGCCCCTTCAACGGGCTTGCCTTCGCGGTCAAGAAGGCGCAGGGCGGGTCCCTGCGGAACGGCCTTCCAACCCGGATCGTCCGAGAGAACCGGCTCGAAGATGACCGTGGCGCCCTCGATCGTCTGCGCGTCGGGGGCGAATTCCACGCGCCAGACACCCGCCTCTTCAAAGGAGCCGTCCTTTCCTTCGTAGTGCGAAACGCGGGTGTAGCTCCCCTTGGCGCGGACATAGAGTTCCGTGCGGATGCCCGAGCAGTCAGCGCAGGGCAAAACGCCCTCGTAGACGCCCGGAACGCTCGCGACGAAGGCGCCCTGCGCCTCCTTGGCGATTTCTTCGGGCGTGGGGCCCTTGGGCTGTTCGGGTTCGGACGAGCAGGCGGCGAGAAGACCGGCGGCGCCGACCGTCAGAAGAAGGCGCGAGGCGGCACGAAGATTCAGATGCGAAAGAATGGACATGGCAAGTGCTCTTGGAGGAGAGGACCTTCGCGGACGGGAAGGCCCCCTTTTCTTCAGTGTTGCCGACCATTGTAGCAGTGCGCCGAAGGCGTCACGTCTTCGGAATCTTCGGGACCTTCCTCAAGGTCCTTTCCGCTGAAACGGAAGCCTTGTTTCTCGCGGGAAATCCGAGGACTTTGACTTTTTCGACGGACAAAAAAATTGCCCGAATCCGTTGCAACGGAAGGGCAATCTTTAGGAATCCTGGCGTCCCCAACGGGGTTCGAACCCGTGTTGTCGGCGTGAGAGGCCGGCGTCCTAGACCACTAGACGATGGGGACTGACGAAAGAGAATCTTACTCCCGCGATATATTCCTTGGTGTCCGCGCGAAGCATCTCCTTGCCCTGCGTCAAATCCAAGCGGCAAAGGACCTCATGAGCGGACTGTTTTGCTTCTGCGTCCTACCGAAAAGGAAAACGCCCGATCGTTGAAGACCGAGCGTTTCGTGTCGGAGAAAGCGCTGTGGATCAGGCTTCCTTCTTGGGCGTTTCCGTCGTGAAGACGCCGTAGTGGTCGAGTCGTTCGGCGCGACGCGCGAGGAGCTCTTCCTTCGTGAGCGTCAGGAGGCCGCGCAGTTCGTCGACGAGCGCCTTCTTCAAGGTCATGCTCATCAACTTCGGATCGCGGTGGGCGCCCCCGAGCGGTTCGGAGAGCACGCGGTCGACGAGACCCAGGGCGGAGAGACGGTCGGCCGTGAGACCGAGCGCATCGGCCGCGCGGGCGGCTTCGGCCGCGTCCTTCCAGAGAATCGAGGCGCAGCCTTCGGGCGAGATCACCGAATAGGTCGAGTACTGCAGCATCATCACGACGTCGGCGACGGCGATCGCGAGCGCGCCGCCCGAGCCGCCTTCCCCGATCACGGTGGTGACGATGGGAACGCCCAACGTCGCCATTTCATAGAGGTTGCGGCCGATCGCTTCGGACTGACCGCGCTCTTCGGCGCCGATCCCGGGATAGGCCCCCGGGGTGTCGACGAAAGTGACGACGGGAAGGTTGAACTTTTCGGCGAGCTTCATGAGGCGAAGGGCCTTGCGGTAGCCTTCGGGGCGGGCCATGCCAAAATTGCGGCGGGTGCGCTCGCGAAGGCTGCGGCCCTTCTGATGTCCGATCACGACGACGTTCATGTCGGCCAAACGGGCGAGACCGCCCACGATCGCCTCGTCGTCCGCGTAGGCGCGGTCGCCGTGGAGTTCGTGAAAGTCCGTGAAGATCGACTCGATGTAGTCGAGCGTATAGGGGCGGTTCGGGTGGCGGGCCACCTGCGAAATCTGCCAGGGCGTGAGGTCGGCGTACACCTTTTTGAGCATTTCGCCCGCCTTTGCCTCGAGCTGATTGATTTCGCCCGTGATCGAAACGGCCTTGTGCTGCTCGGCGTCGAGCTCGAGCTCGCGGAGTTCTTCAATCTTCGTTTCGAACGCCTCGATGTCGCGCTCGAAGTCCAAAAACACACTCTTCGTCATACTTCTGTTCTTTCTCTTACCCGATGCGGCGCCAGGTCGTGCCCTGCGGACCGTCGAGGAGTTCGATGCTTTCGTTTTTCAGTTGATCGCGAATTTCGTCGGCGCGCGCAAAGTTGCGGGCCTTCTTCGCCGCGGCGCGCTCGGCGATGAGCGCCTCGATGCGGGCTTCGTCGCCTTCCGACACGCCGCCCTTGAGGAAGGCTTCCGGATCGAGCTGCAGGACGTTCAGGACCGCGCCGAGACCGCGCAACTGACGCACGAGTTCGGGCGAGCCCGTGCGGTTCACTTCGAGCGCGAGGTCGAAGAGAACGCCCACGGCCTGCGGCGTGTTGAAGTCGTCGTCCATCGCCTCCTTGAAGCGGGCGGCGTGGGCTTCCGTCCAGTCGACGGGACCGGGCGCGGCTTCGCGCCCCTTCAAAGCGCCGTAGAGGCGAACGAGCGCCTTCTGGGCGTCTTCGATGAGGCTCGGACCGAAGGTGACGGGGCTGCGGTAGTGGCTGCGCATCAGGAAGAAGCGCAGGACTTCGGCGCCGTTCTTTTCGCCGTAGGCGGCGTTCGTTTCCTTGAGGGCGTCGCGGATCGTCCAGAAGTTGCCGAGCGACTTGCTCATCTTGACTTCGGAACCGTCGGCCATGCGCACGCGCAGCGGACCCGAGTGCATCCAGACCTTCGCGAAGGGAACGCCGTTGGCGCCTTCGCTCTGGGCGATTTCGTTTTCATGGTGCGGGAAGATGAGGTCCGGACCGCCCCCGTGGATGTCGAAGGTGTTCCCGAGCAGGTCCTGCGCCATCGCGGAGCATTCGATGTGCCAGCCCGGACGGCCGCGGCCCCACTTCGAATCCCAGGAGGGTTCGCCGGGCTTGGCGGACTTCCAGAGAACGAAGTCGAGCGGATCGCGCTTCGAGGAATCCACCTCGACGCGGGCGCCCGACTGCTGTTCGTCGAGGCGCTTCCCGGAAAGCTTCCCGTAGCCCGGGAAGCGGCGCACGGCGTAGTCGACGTCGCCGTCCTCGGCCTGATAGGCGAGGCCCTTTTCGGCGAGAAGGTCGACCAAGCGCAGCATCTGCGGGATGTACTTCGTCGCGCGGGGTTCGTGCGTGGGCGCGAGGCACCCGAGCGCGAGCATGTCTTCCTGCATGGCGCGGGCGAATTCGTCGGTGAGCTCGTCCGTCGTCACGCCCCGTTCGGCCGCGCGGCGGATGATCTTGTCGTCGACGTCCGTGATGTTGCGCACGAAGGTGACCTTGTAGCCCGACGCTTCGAGCCAGCGGCGCACGATGTCGAAGGCGACGAAGGTGCGGCCGTGTCCGATGTGGCAGTAGTCGTACACCGTCACGCCGCAGACGTACATCCGAACGTGGTTTGGCTCGATGGGCGTAAAGGGCGATTGCGTGCGGCTCAGCGTGGAGTAAATGGATAGCGCCATCTGAATTCCCTAGTCGGCGCGTCCCCCTCGGGGACGCATTGCATTATTCAGGTCGAATCGAAGCCCTACCGTCGCGGGGAGGCCTTCGAAAAAGTAACCGAACTTTCCTGAAGGCGCCGCGAACCCTTGCGGCCCGAGACGCTTTCGCTACAATGTCGGTTTGCGGAACGTCCCAAAGTATAGACGCACCGCTTTGCCTTTTGGGCGCGGCCCCTGTGCGATTCGCGGCCGCGTCACCCGTTGAGATTACCTATTCTTCGTTGCTTCATGAAACGCTTCGCTCCCCTTCTCGTTTCGGGTTTGCTTCTCTTCTCCACGGCCGGCTTCGCCGCCTCGGAAATGGAGGAGCTCGCCGCCACGATGCAAAACGCCGACTTCTCCGTGCAGGTCGAACGACTCCTTCGCAACGGCCGTGCGCCGCAGGCGCTCGAACTCGCCGAAATCGGCATCCAGCGCAATCCCCGCAACGCGCAGCTCGTCTTCCAGAAGGCGGTCGCCCTCGAAACGATGGAGCGCACCGAAGAGGCCGCGAAGGTCCTTCGCTCGCTCATCGCCGACTATCCCGAAATTCCCGAGCCCTACAACAACCTCGCCGTGATCGAAGCGGGCCTCGGCAATCTTGAGGCGAGCGTCGCGCTCCTTCAGAAGGCGCTCGTCATCAATCCCGAATTCGCGCTTGCGCGCAAGAACCTGGGTGACGTCTACCTCGCGCTCGCCGTGGAAAACTACCAGGCCGCGCAGCCCGCGCTCCCGAACAACCGTGTCCTTGCGCAGCGCCTTCGCTCGCTCGAGCGCATTCTCGGCAAGTAACGCTTTTTTTTGAATTGGGGACGCTTCGCCCCCGATTTCGTTGGAATAAGGAATTTTTCGATGCAGATCCGCACCCGTTTGCTTCTCGCCGCCCTGCCCCTTTGCGCGGCCCTTTCCGTTCAGGCCGCCGCGGGCGATCCGCGCGTTGCGCTCGAAACCTCCGAAGGACGCATCGTCGTGGAACTCGCCCCCGACCGCGCGCCGATCACCGTGAAGAACTTCCTTCAGTACGTGAAGGACGGTCACTATGCCGGCACGATCTTTCACCGCGTGATCTCGGGCTTCATGATCCAGGGCGGCGGCTTTACGGAAGACATGACGGAAAAGCCCACGCGCGCCCCGATTCCGCTCGAAGCCCGCGGCGGTCTTCCGAACGACCGCTATACGATCGCGATGGCCCGCACGAGCTATCCGCACTCGGCGACGAGCCAGTTCTACATCAACGTCGCGAACAACGACTTCCTGAACGCCGACCGCGCGCAGGACGGCAACGGCTACGCCGTCTTCGGCCGCGTCGTCGAGGGCGAAGCCGTCGTCGACAAGATCGCCGCCGTCAAGACCACCGTTCGCCGCGGCATGGGCGACGTTCCGGTCAAACCCGTCAAAATTCTCAAGGCCGAAATCCTGAAATAAGCCATCTTCGGGCCGTCTTCTTTCGGAAGGCGGCCCTTTTCGCATCCGAGGAAAACGCTCCGTGTCCGACGCCTAGATTCCCGATCCGAACCAAGTCTTCGCGCGATAGAAGCCGACAAACCGTTTTTCTTAACCGATCTTGCACCCGCAGACGCGGACAAATGCCTTCCATTTAATGGAGGGCAGCTTCGACTACACCGCGGGATCGCTCACGGGAAAAACCAGCAAGTCTTTGCCTGCTTTGGCATGGACAAAACCACGCTCAAGATAGAAACGAGTGGCCCGTTCGTTGAGTGGATGCACAACCAAAGCCGCAACCCCAATGCTTCGAGCTAACTCGCGGGTCATTGCTACAGCGACTTTTAACAAAGAAGTGCCCACACCGCATCCGGCAAATTTTTTGTCCACCGCCAGACGACCCAGCAAAATCACGGGAACGGGATTCGGCATGTTTCGTCTGAATTTGGAGCGAAAATCTTCATGCTCCACGCTGTGAGCCGCCAGGCAAAAAAAGGCGGCCAACTCGCCGTCTGAGGTAGAAAGGACATACGTTCGGCTTCCTCCATGGATTTCGTTATAGAGGGCTTTTCGTACCAACCAACCATTCAGAGACTGCACCCCACAGTCAAAGGTTTGGAAGAGTACCGCGTCCGCCTGCCGAACAGGCCGCGGCGGAAGAAACGTGAAGTCAGACATCACCGCTCCCAAACAGGGACAAATTCTTCAAGTTTTCTACGCGCTTCAAGAACTTGGGGGTCCGTTTCGGGCTTCAAAACTTTTTCAAGAAAACCATCAAAAGCCTCAGCAGAGAGTCGGGTGACCCCACTTTCCTCGTTCAGCTCAATATTTAGGTTGCGGATGGCCTCAATCACCAGCGATGTCTTCGAACGTCCCGTCGAGTCTGCCAGCGATTCCAAAACAGAATTGTCGAAATCACTGATACGAAGATTTAACGTTGCCATAGTCAATTTGTACCGAAAATTGCGTTACATCAGCATACTATCATCTTAACGGGAGTTCTGCCAGCCCACAACACCGCTCGACGACGCTTGACCCATTGCAAGAGAATCCGTTCTCGCTCTTGCAGGCAACCTCGGGATTGCATTTGCCCGCAGATCAGATCTCGTCACATCAACATGACCAGCGGCGGCCGCCCGGAGGATTTCGTGCCGGACAAAAGGCCGCGGCGCACAACGCACCGCGGCCTTTGCCGTTCGGAGGGTCGCGAAGCGCCCGACGGCGCCCCGGCAAGACTTATGCCTCCAACCCCTTGGGCGGACGAATCACGAGCGAAGGCTTCGTGAGGTCCGCGTCGGGGAGCGGCGCTATCGTCGCGCGGTCGCCGTACTTCTTGCGAAGTTCGTCGATCGGACCGAATTGACGAGGCGGCCGTTCTTCTTCACGGGCTTGTACCAGGCGCCCTGCGGCACGGCGGTCACGGCAGGATCCGGCGCTTCGAAAACGACAATGCCTTCCGGCGTATGGAAGACGACGGAAGGCATTCTCTTTCGGGACGATCCGGTCGGAGCGAGGATCCGAAAGCCGAGTCACAAGCCTCAGAAACGGGTGTTGATCCCGGCGAAGAAGGTCGAGGCGTTCTTTCCCATCACCGTCGGAATGCCGGCCGTGGAGCCGCCGCCCCCGGAGAGACTGTAGTCGGCACGGTCTTCATTCCAGACCGCGATCGCGCCCGTGTAGACGAAGGTCTTCTTCGAGAGCGGGTATTCGTAGCGCGTGCCCGCCGACAGGGCGTCGGCGTCTTCCGTCGTGCTGTTGCGCGCATAGGCGACGCTCGCCATCCAGCGCCCGCCCGCGACCGGAGCGGAGAAGCCCGCCTGCGAGACGAAGACGTTTTCGGACTGGAAGGCCGCCGGAACGGCGCCCGAAGATCGGTCGTTCCCCTTCTTCCAGGCGAAGTTGAGGGCGGGCTTGACGAACCCGAAGTCGTAGCTCACGGCGAAGTCGACCTGATAGTCGTTCCCCGAATAGTCGCGGCCCTCGGCGTCGCGGTTGAACTGCGCCTTGTGGATCCCGAAGGCGAGGACGCTCGTCAGGGCCCCGTCCGCGTAGCGGGCGGAACCGCCGTAGTAGTTGCCGCGCGTCGACGAGACGTCGCCCGAAGTCTTTTCCTTTTCGCCGAGACCGGCAAAAAGGGTAAAGACGAAGTTTCCGAGCTTGGGCGATTGATAGGAAACGGCGTTCACCGAACGCGACGTAAGGTCGGAGGCGGCGCCTCCGTTCACCCCGCGAGCCGTGGGCGAAGAGAAGGTGCCCATGGCGGAACCGAGAGAAAAGCCCGAGGGGTCCATCGAGGCGAGCGCAATGAAGGTGGGCGTGTACTGGTAGCCGAACGACACGCGTCCGAAATCGCCCGCAAGGCCCACGTAGGCGTGACGCTGGAAGATGTAGTTTTCCGCGCCGGGACCGTCGGGGGTCGACGTTCCCCGGTCGACGAGAAGGCCCCCTTCGAGCGCGAAGAAGGCCTTGAGGCCGTCGGCGAGCTGTTCTTCGCCGCGAAGGCCGTAGCACGAGGGCGATGCGCCGCCCGAAGAAAGGCGCGTCGTCGTGCCGTCGCCGTTCGAATAAGCTTCCAAATAGGTGTCGAGAACGCCGTAGGCTTCAATGTCGCCGGCCTTCACGGCGGCGACCGAGAAAAGACAGGCGCCCGCCGCAGCGGACAGTCGGATCCAATGTTGCATGGAGGGTCTCTCTGAAAGTTGGGGCGGGCGGCGTGCGCCCGCGTCTTGTTGAGGAAAGACTTCATCCTACGGCATCGGAGACCGTTTTTGTACTCATCAGTTCTTTTCAGATCACCCTTCCTTCTTCCGGACGAAAAATAATGATCGATCGCTTCGTTTTTATTCTGTGTAAAACATGAATAAACAAATCTGTTGCGAAGATGCGAAAAAGACACAGCTCACCGGTACCAAATATTTTCAGTACCAATCAGTACATCAGTACTTTTCAGTACGAAACCAAAGGGAAAACACCGTAAAAACGCCCCTCTTCCCGAAGGAAGGAGGGCGTTCGAAAAAGCGGGAGCGGGTTCTCAGGGAGCGCAGACCGCTGACGGAACCGCCGGTGCGGACGGCGCCTCCTTTCCTTCGTCCGCGGGGAAGATTTCGTCGAGCGGTCGGCTGATCGCCTCGCCCGAGCGCACGGCGCGGTACCAGTCGCAGAGCATTCCTTCGTCTCGGCGGGTCGCTTCGCGCTTCGGGAGTACGAGCCGGTTCGTCTGATCGACGAGAAGCGCGTGAAGGGCGTCCTTCAGACTCTTTTTCGAAGGATCGCACAAAAGCACCCAATGGCCGCCCCGCTTTTTGTCCTGATTGACTTCCGCGCAGTAGCCGACCGAAGCGAGCGCGTGCAGAATCCGTTCGGCCGCTTCCGGATAGCTGTCGACTTCGCTGCAGAGCGTTTCGATGTCGACGGACGAATTGCCGGCACGGCGCGCGTCGAGGAGCACGCGAAGGAGCGCGACGCCCGTGAGGAAGTCGTTGCCGCGCTTGTAGCTGTCGGCGTAGCGCCCCGAGAAAAGGAGCGGAATCGTCGCGGTGATGGCGGCGCCCGAGAAGACGAGGAGCCACGTCACGTAGAGCCACAAGAGGAAGACGGGGAGCGCCACGAAGGCGCCGTAGACGTTTGAGAGCGTTCCCGCCGTCACGTAGGTTTCAAAGCCGGTCTTGACGACCTGCCCCACGATCGCGACCGAGAGCCCGCCGATGAGCGCATTCTGAGCGGGCACGCGGCAATTCGGGACGAACTTGTAGAGAACGGCGTAGCCGAGGCCCTGCAGGAGCACCTGTCCCCAGAAGTAGAGGGTGTTGAAAAAGCCCGGCGCCTCGACCCCGCTCATGGCGATTTCGATCGCCTTCTTCGACATGGTGAGCGACAAAAAGATCGCCGCCGGCGCGAGCGTCAGCATCCCCCAGTAGATGAGCGCGCGCTGCGGCCAGGGGCGCAGACGCCGCACCTTGAAGATGCTGTTGATCGTGACGAAGAACTTGTCGATCAAAAGGAGCGCCGTCACGGCCAAGCCCGCCAGACCGAAGATCCCGAGGCCCGAAGCCTGCGTCATGAAGACCTTCAGGTAGTGAACGATCTGCTCGCTGTACTGCGGGGGCAGGAAACTCTCGAGAATCATCGCCTCGAGCGCCGCGCGCGACGAGGCAAAGCTCGGAAACGCCGCAAAGACCGCGAGACTCACGGCCAGAAGCGGAATGAGGGAGAGAAGCGTCGTCAGCGTCATCGAGGACGCCACTTCCTGAATCTGCGTGTCCTTGAGACGCGCAAAAAAGAACCCCGTCAGGTTTTTGAGCGTGGTCCAGAGAGAGTGGCGCCTGAGCGTTCGGGAAAGAGCGGCGAAGTTCATGCGACAAAAAATCCGATTCGTTCTTCCGACATTCTAAGAAGAGCCGCCCGCGACCGCCGTAAAGGATGCGGCGAAAATCGTCGCCGCGGGTTTCTTCGGAGGGCGCAGATCAGAGGAAGCGCCCCGTGCGGCTCTCGGTCGTGTTGCGGACCGCTTCGGGCGTGCCGCAGGCGACGATCCGTCCGCCCTCTTCTCCCCCGCCCGGCCCGAGGTCCACGACGTAGTCGGCCGAGCGGATCACGTCGAGGTCGTGCTCGATCACGACGACGGTCGCGCCGGCGGCGAGAAGCCGTTCAAAGACGCCGACCAAGGTCTTCACGTCCTCGGGATGAAGCCCGATCGTCGGCTCGTCGAAGACGAACACGGCGTCCGACTGCCCGCGCCCCATCTCGGAAGCGAGCTTGAGGCGCTGCGCCTCCCCGCCCGAAAGCGCGGGCGTCGCTTCGCCGAGCGTCAGATAGCCGAGCCCGAGGTCGTCCAAAATCTTGAGGCGCGCGGCCACGGTCTTTTCGTCTCGGCAAAAGCGCACGGCTTCGTGCACGTCGGAGGCCATGAGCTGCGGGAGCGTGCGGCGCTCGCCTTCCTTGTTTTTAAAGAAGATCGTCTCGGCTTCCTTCGCGTAGCGGCTACCCCGGCAGGCGGGACACGGGATTTCCACGTCGGGGAGGAACTGCACGTCAAGCGTCACGACGCCCGTGCCGTCGCACACGGGACAGCGAAGCGACCCCGTGTTGTAGGAGAAGTCCCCGGCTTTCTTGCCCCGGGCCTTGGCGTCCTTCGTTCTGGCGAAAAGTTTTCGCCACTCGTCGTGGACGTTCGCGTAGGTGGCGACGGTCGAGCGCACGTTGATGCCGACGGGCGTCGCGTCGATCAGCTTCACGCGGCGGATCCCCTCGGCTTCGATGTTTCGGACGTGGTCGGGCATGAGCTTTCCTTCCGTGAGCGCTTCCAAGGCCGGCACGAGGCTCTCCAAGACGAGCGTCGTCTTCCCCGACCCCGAGACGCCCGTCACCACCGTGAGGCGCCCCTTGGGGATGTCGAGCGACAGGGGCTTCACCGTGTGGATCGCCCCGGTCTCGAGATGAATGCGCCCCAAGTCGAAGAGGTGTTCGGGCGCGGCGCGCTCCGTTCGGAAAAGAGGATGGTCCGTCAGATAGGGAGCGATCTTCGAGGCGGGATCCTTGCGCACGACGGCAAGCGGCCCCTGCGTCAGAATCCTTCCGCCCTCGACGCCCGCCCCGGGGCCGAGTTCGATCAGGTGATCGACTTCCGAGAGAAGCGACGCGTCATGGTCAACCAAGAGCACGGAATTGCCGTCCGAGACGAGGTCGCGGATCACGCCCGTAAGGCCCTTAAGGTTCGCGGGATGAAGTCCGATCGACGGTTCGTCGAGGACATAGAGCACGCCCGTCGTGCGGTTTCGCACGGCGCGCGCCAACTGCATGCGCTGCCGTTCGCCCGTCGAGAGCGACGCGCTTGAGCGGTCGAGCGTGAGATAGGAAAGCCCGAGGTCCATCAGACGCCTTGCGGTCGAACGAAAGGACTCGGCGAGGTTTTCGGCCATCGTCCGCATGCTTTCGGGCACGGTCTCGGGCAATCCGTCGACCCAGAGGGCGAGGTCCCTCAAGGTCATGCGGCAGGCGGCGTCGAGCGTGATTCCCGCCACTTCGGGAGCCCGGGCCGCGGCGGAGAGTCGCGTTCCTTCGCAGTCGGGGCACGGGATTGCGCGCAGGAAACGTTCAACCCGCTTCATGCCCTTTTCGTCCTTCACCTTCGAGAGCGCGTTTTCGACCGTGTAGACCGCGTTGAAGAAGGTGAAGTCCAGGGGCGTCGCGCCCTCCCCGTTCTTGGGACGGTAGAGGATGTGCTTCTTGACGGCGGGACCTTCGAAGACGATCTTTTTTTCTTCGGGCGTGAGGTCCCGGAAAGACACGTTGGTCCGCACGCCCATGGCGCGGCAGACGTCCGTCATGAGGGACCACATGAGCGTGTTCCAGGGCGCGACCGCCCCTTCGTCGATCGTGAGGCTTTCGTCGGGCACGAGAGTCGAGCGGTCGACCGTGCGCACGACGCCCGTGCCGCCGCAGCGCTCGCAGGCGCCTCGTCCGTTAAACGACAGTTCCTCGGCCGAGGGCGCGAAGAAATGCGCGCCGCACTCGGGACAGACGAGTTCCTTGCCCGCCGCGACGTCCGTCGTGGGCGGGACGCGGTGGCCGTTGGGACAGCGGTGCGAAGCGAGGCGCGAGAAGATGAGGCGAAGAACGTTCAGAAGTTCCGTTCCGGTCCCGAAGGTGCTCCGAAGACCGGGCACGCCCGGCCGCTGCCGAAGAGCGAGAGCCGCGGGGACGTAGAGGACTTCGTCCACTTCGGCGCGGGGCGCCTGCGTCATCCGGCGGCGCGTGTAGGTGGAAAGCGCCTCGAGGTAGCGGCGCGAACCTTCGGCGTAGAGAACGCCGAGCGCCAACGACGATTTTCCCGAACCCGAGACGCCCGCCACGCCCACGACCTTGTGAAGCGGCACGTCGACGTCGACGTTCTTGAGGTTGTGCACGCGCGCGCCGCGCACCTCGATGTGGTCCCGAAGCATGAATTTCTCCTTCGAAGCTTTCGGGAAAGTGTAGCGCCCAAAAGCGAGACGCGGGCTCGTCACCCGCGCCGTCCGAAGGAACAGAGAAACGGCGTCATTCGTCGTCCTTCACGAGGAAGGACGACTTGTCGTTGCCGCAGCCCGGACAGGTGAAGTGCTCGGGGAGTTCCGTAAAGGGGGTTCCCGGCGGAATGTCCCACTCTTCGCACCCCTCTTCGGGATCGTAGACCCACCAGCAGACCTTGCACTGCATCTTGGTGTCGGGACCGATGCGCTCTTGGTTGAGCCGGTCGAGCAGCCGGTCGACGCGCCCGGGCGGAATGTCGTCGAAAGCCTTCGTCATCCGAGCGCTCCCCGGGTCCGGTCGGCCTCGACCACGTCCGAGAATTCGCGGCAGCGCGCGACCGTATCCTCGAGCTCTTCGGGGGTGGCCGGCACTTCCGCCGGAATGAGCCCGACGACGTAGGCGTCGAGCAGACCTTTGCCCGCGTGATTGAGAATCTGCGTGTGCCAGATCCCGCGCACCTTCGTGCTCATGATGCGGGAGTCCGCAAAGCCCGAGAGGCGGATGTCGATGTCGCCCAAGCCCAGAACGCCCGCAAGATAGGCCTGATCACCCGGTGCCAGGGGCTGGCGCGTCATCTCGACCATGTGACCGGGTTTCGTGCTCCAACGCGTCGTGTCGGCCTTCGAGAGCGCCTCGCGGAGTTCCTCGAGAATCACGGGCGCCGCAAAGACGCCCTCCGGTGCCGATTCGGGAATCTTGAGTTCCGCCTCGCCTCGCGAGGCCATCGCCACGACGGACGGAGGAATGAGCGCGAGGACGAAGGACTGCGTTTCACCCAACTGCATGCGCCAGAGCGCGGGCACGCCCGTTTCCTCCATCTTCACGAGCCCGCCGTGGAGCACGATGCGGACTTCGCCCGTTCCGAGCGTCGCGATCAAAAAGGGAATCGTCGCAGGAGAAAAGGACGAAAAGTCCCAGACGCGGTGAAGGCTTCGGGCCGCCTCCTCCGATTTCTCCGCCAGGGCGCGGGCCGCCTCGTCGGAAACTTCCGAGAGAAACCGCAGGGTTTCCTCCGCCGCAATCCGTTCCTCTTCCGGGGTGAGCCGTACGTCGGCCCAGGCCGAACTCGTCGTCAACGTAGCCATGGGGGCATTCCTTTTTCTTTTGTATCCGTGTTGTTTGCAAGCGCTCCGTCAGTCGCCGCAGGAGGGCGTCGAGACGGGCGCGATGGCGATGGTGCGCGCAGGGGCCTCGGTGCGGCGGGCGATTTCGCCCAACTGCCGGCAATAGGTCTCCCAGGGCTGCAGCGCTTCGACCGCTCCCAAGAAGACATTGTCCCGAAAAAGCGCCACGGCGGGAAAGCGCCGCAGGCCCCAGCGGGCAGCCAGCGCTCTCGACTCGACGAGGTCCGCAAAGCGCGCGTCCGCGAGCGCTCCGGAAAAGGCCTTCTTCAATTCGGGCGCGATCACGACGATGTCCATCGTCACGCGCTTGGCGTTGGGGTCTTCGGCAAAGACCGCCATCTTGAGGCCGGGCGCCGCGAGAAATTCATCGAGGTTCGCCTCGTTCAGGGAAAGAAATCCCTCTTTTCCGAAAAGTCTTTGGAAAAGCGGATTCGTCTTCGGATCGATCTTGGCGTCCTCGGTCGTGTAAGAGGTCATGTCATTCCTTCTTGTCGTGGTTCTGAAGCATCGCCTTCAAGTGCGGCGGGAGCCGATCGTCGGGATTGCCGAGATCCTCAAAGCCCTTTGTCAACATCGTCTCGTTTTCTTCGCCGAAGGCGGCGCACGAGACGGCGCAAAGCGCCGCTTCGACGCGCCGGGCCTCCTCTTCGGGAACGACCCGCAGAGCGGATCCCCGAAAAACGAGCACCCAGTCGCCCGCGCGGACCGCATCGAGCAAAGAGAGATCCGTCTCATGCACGACGCCCGCGCGCTCGGTCTTCCCCCAGAGTCCCGTTTCCGTTTCGCGGATGGAAACAATTTTTTCCGGCACGGCAATGCACATTATCGGCCTCCCTGCGGAAAGAAGCGCACGTCGCCCGTGCGGCAGGCCTCCTCTTCGGAGGGACGTTCGGATTCGTAGAGGTTGAGCCCGAGCGAGTCCGTGGAGAGCGACTCGACCTTTTCGCCCGCCGGGCGCTTTTCGAGCGCAATCCCCCAACAGGCGAGCTCCGCGGCGGCGAGCGCCACGGCCTCGGGGACGCGCACGCGGATCTTCTTCGTGAGGCTTCCGCCGTAGTCGTTCAATTCGTCGGGCTGAATGCCGATCACGACGATCTCTTCGGGGAGATTCCCCTGAAGCTGCGCCACGGCGAGGAGATCGTTCATTCCCGTCTGATGGGGAGAAATCTTGGTCGAGGTCCAGATTTTCACTTCGTCGCCGCGCAGAACGTGAAGCGTCCCCGGCTCTTCATGAAAGTCGCAGCAGTCGAAAACGAGGAGCCGCTCGGCTTCTTCAATGTCGTTGAGGAGATAAGCTCCCAGGGTTCCTCCGTCCCGGACGGACACGTCCGGATGATCCGCATAGGTCTCATGAAAGGCCTCGACCGCACGAACGCCAAAGCCTTCGTCGGCCCAGAGAATGTTCCCGATTCCGAGAACGAGCGTCGTCTTCACCGTTTTTCCTCCCTGCGGCAGGCTCGAAGAAGGCTTCTTCGCATGCTTGCGCCCGTCGCGCGTTTTTTAATCATGCGCAGTTTTGTCCGCTTCGACAAGTGGTCCGACGGACTAGTTCCTCTCCCGATCGTCCGCAGGAAGTAAGCCGAAAGAGGACTTCCCGCCCGAACGGCGAAAAAAGCAAAACCTCAGCGCTACAGAAAGGCACGTGGGCCACGGCCTCCATCGTGCGGGTTTCGTGCGAGAGCGCCTCAAGTTTCGAGCGCGCGGCTCCGAAGGGCATCGGCAACCCGATCGGTCCCGCATGCACCGTCGCCTTCGCGCGGAAGGCCGCATGCAGGGCATCCGTTTCGTCTGCGCAACAGGCTTCGTCGCCCGACCGACCGATGAACCCCTTAAGCGCCCCGACGCCCGCTTCAAAGGAAATCATCGCGGCCGATCTTTATTCCGGGATGTCCACGTTGCGGTACCGACCCTTGACGCGCAGACCCACGTCCCAGACGACGCCGCGATCGGACGTCTTCTTGTTGGCGCCGAGAATCTCCGCGCCCGGATGGCGCTCGAGCGCACGCGCCTTGACTTTCTCGGGAATCGCCGCCGCGTCGACGTCGACCTTGGAGCGGATGAGGCGACCCGCTTCGGTGTACGCCGCCTCGATTTCGCGCCGTCCGTCACGGGCGTCGACCTCATAGGCGCGGTCGTCTTCGTCCCAGTCCCACTCAAGAGACGTCGCCTGCGGGAAGGCCGCCGCAAACGCCTCGCGCACGGGGGCGGGCACGGCCGAAGCGGGCAGGTCCCCCGCATGGGCGGCGGGGAAGGCCGCGGCGACGGTGAGAAGCATCGGAAGAATGATCGTTTTTCGCATGAACTGCCTCCTATCTTTTACCCATATTGACACATCCTTCCTTGCAAATCACGACTTTTTTTTTTCGGAAGTTAAAGACGGAAACTCTCCTCTCCTTCACGCGTTTTCAAGGTTTCTCTTCCTCTTCGCCGTGACGCTTCGTCCGCGGTCATGACGACAAATGCCGCGCGTACCGCTTTGACAAACGGGCCGTTGGGCAAGTTCGCCTCGTCTATCGTTTCTGAGATTTTCGCCATGCTGAGCCAGGGATCAGGCTGATCCCTGGCAGACGAAAGCTTAGTCCTAGCAAAACGCCGCTGCAAAAGTGACGCAGGTAATGATATTTTTGCTGCCAAAGCAACGATTGCAAGATATGCAACGCGCCTTGCTTTTGTCTCCATGGGCCCAACGCGTGATCAACTCAGGTTCAGATGTCAGCGGTCGTCCCAAGCTTACGAGCGAGATATCGCCTTCGGCGAGCGTCCGTTCGATCATGGCCGGAGTCCGATATCCGCCAACTGAAATGATCGAAGCATGCGTCATGCGCTTTGCGACGGTATGAGCGGCTTCCTCAAAGAAACCTTTTTGCGGGTTTTCTTCTATTGAAGGACTGAAGGAAACTGCAGGTCCTCCAAGGAGACCTCCGCTGATATGAAGCGCCGCAGCTCCCCGACGATCGAATGCCTCACAAAGGTCTAGAAAATCCTTCGGGCTTACGCCGTTTTCCAAACGGTCGGTCGAGTTGATTTTGACCCAAATGGGAAAATCTTGACCGACTTGCGCACGAACCTCATCAAAAACCGCAAGAGGTAGTCGAGAGCGATTTTCAAAGCTACCGCCATACTCATCCGTTCGGCGGTTAAAGGCTGGACTCATAAATTCGCTCAAAAGAAACCCGTGCGCGCAGTGAATTTCGACGGCGTCGGCACCGGCATTTTGAGCTCGTTTGGCAGCTTCTCCGAAAGCTCGAATGGTCCCGGCGATTTGCTTTGCACTCATGGCTTCAACCTTCTCACCGTTGGGCTTGCGGGCTTCGCTCGGACCGGCGACGCAGACTCCGTCCTCACTCATACCGCTCTGCCCGCAATGCGCGAGCTGAACAACGTAACGCGTACCTTTCACGTGAAGCTCACGCGCGACTTTCGATATCTCGCGTTCAAATATGTTGTCGTAAGCCTTAATCATTCTCGGCACGGCACGCGCTCCCGGATTGACGCCGACCATCCCGGAAATAATTGCCGAGACGCCTTCACCATCCAGACCACACATGGGCTTGTAAAGCGTTAGCAGCCGGTCGGCATATCCGTAGTCTTCATAGACGTATTCGAGCACAGAACTGCGGATGACGCGTCCTTTGAGAGAAAGACCGCCGGCAACGCAAGGTTCAAACATGATTGTGGAGAGCGTCTTGCCTTCAACCGCATTTGAAAGCGGTGCCATGCCTGCCAATGATGCCGCCGCACAACACTTCAACACATCTCTTCTGTTGGCCATGGAATTCTCCTTTAATTTTATAACGATTATAATAATAATCGTTATAAAATTAAAAGTACAGAGCATCTTCTACAATCAGGAACGACCTCTGACCGAGGTTGCACCCTCATCCCAACTTTTTCTCTCCGAAATTCAAAACATTCGGCGCATCGCGAACTTATGAGAACAGGAAAAATTCCGGACGAAAACAATGTTGTTGACTTGTCCGTAACGGACACGTCTGCTTCTGAGACTCAAACGATCAAACGTACAATTCGAGGCAGACCCAGAACGTTTTCAATCGACGTGGCAGTTGATCGAGGAATCGACCTTTTTTGGACTTTCGGCTACGAGGGAACGAGTATCGGCATGATTTGCAAGGCACTTCATATCACGGCGCCAAGCTTCTATGCCGCTTTCGGGAGCAAGGATGAATTTTTCCGCGCTGTTTTGAACGCTTATGAACGAAAGTATTGGTCAAGCGCGTCGTCTCGGTTTTTGGAGACGACAGACATTAAGAAAGCCATACGGGACTACTTCTTGTGGGCGGCAAGCGTCATGGGCAACAAAACGAAATGCAGAGGTTGTCTGATTGCCCAGACTGCCGGCAGTTCCATTGAAGCAGCGCGCTCTTATGCACAAACCAAACGACGGAAGTTAAAGGGACTCTTTAACAAAAGAATCACTGAAGCCATTGCTTGCGGAGCCATCCATCCGGCGACCGACTCCAATGCATGCGCCCTCGGCTTGACGGCTCTTTTATCCGGGATGGCCATTGATGCCAGAAATGGAGAACCGGTTGAAACGTTGGAACATTACGCCCAAGCGGCGCAGGCTCTGATTGATTAACCTGGATATTTCTTAGAGGGACTGGAAAGGACATGCGGTTTCTTTCCCTCTGTTGTCAGGGCATCTTTCCCGTGCGTTTGTCGGCGACAGCGCTCTCGATTGTGCCCGCGCTATAGTTCTTCTGCCTTTGAAGTAAGGCGGCCTGAACACCTGCCGTCCCCGCGTCGGCGGGGTGAGAGCTGAAGAGAACGCCGAAGGGAGGAATCAATTCCTTCAATGGAAGTCCCGGCCGCTTCGGGATTTTTCTCCCTTTTGGTGAAAGTAGTACCCGCTTCAAAAGTAAAGGCCCGGCTCGTCCGGGCTTTTGTTCTCTACACGCGCATACGGAAGTCAAATCCTTACGGCGTCCTCTGCCCCCAAGCGCAAATGCCCTCGTATGGTCGATCCATTCCCTGTGCGGCAGTTGTTCTGTCGCGGGGGCGGTATTTGTCAAGCGGTCTTTCCGAAAATATTCAACTGTTCTGAGCCATTAAAACTTCGTGCGGGGGCTTTGCCCCTACGCTTCGCTGCCCCAAGATATTTTCAAAACATGAATAGGGAGCGCAATGTGGCTGAGTTTGATAGCATTGCCCCCACGGTACAGGGAGGGATCCCGATGACCGTAAACGTGAATAGGGAGGGCTCTGCGTGCGCGCAGGGCCCTTTCGCTATTCAGTCTTGGGCGCGTCGGGCTTGTCCGGGTTCAGCCACTGGCTTCCGGAGGGCGTGCAGTCCCATACGCGGCTACGGCTACGCGCCCTACAGTTCTCTTGAAAGCATCATCGAAGCGTCAAAACAGAACTACTACCTCGCCCTTCGCACCACGCAAAACACCTTGCAAAGCGAAGCTCCGAACCGGAACGTCTGGCTCTCGTATTTTTCTCGATCGTTGGTCCGACAAGTCCGCAATCTGAGGCGAAAAGTGGAACACGAACATCTCCTGCGGACCATGCCGGAAATCTCGATGCGCGTGATCGAATTGATCAACAGGAGCGGGCCGGTCAGCATTGCCGGTGCCGAAGAGGCTCTAAGGGTGAACAAGTACACGTTGCGCAGCCACTTCAGACGCCTGGTGCAGGAAGGTTATTTGATTCAACTCGGCCGCGCAAGAGCCACGAAGTACGCTCTGGCGTCTCCCTGACGAAAAACGGGAGAACGCAGCCGCCGACGATCGGTCCGTACCGGACCAACGGCAAAGGCCCGCCGAACCGAACGGTCCGACGGGCCTTTTCAAGGAGAAAGGTTCAAAGAATCATTCACAGTGGTGGGTTTCCTTGAACATGCGCAAACCCGTGGTCATCGACGAGATCGTCGTGGCGCCGCCCATCACGTCCTCGCGGAAGGACATGTAGAGGTGCGCGAACGTGAAGATGATGAAGAAGTACATCGTCACGTGATGCGTCGTACGCACGGCCTGCGCGTCGCCAAAGAGCGTGAAGACCCAGCCGAACCAGGCCATCCAGCCCGTATCCCATCCCCAGGCCTGCGCGTAGAGCGCGAGACCCGTGATGATGATGACGATGCTGCCGAGGAAGAAGAACCCGAACATCGCGAGCTGCGCCAGGGGATTGTGCCCGGCGTACTCGGGGCTCGAGCGCTTCATGAAGAGGTAGTAGGCGGCCTGCGTGAAGACGCCCTTCCACCACTTGAAGGACCACAGAGGCGGCAGGAAGATCATGCGAGCATAGCGGTTCCCGACCACCGCCCAGTAGAGGCGGTAGATGAAGAGCGCCGTGAACGCGAGACCCGCGGCGAAGTGCGCGAGGCGCACGTAGCCGAAGTCGTACGTGATCCAGGTGTCGCCGAGGTTCGACGTCGGCGGTTCGCCGATGAGGAAGCCCGTGACGATCATGACGGCCATGAGAAAGGCCATCACCCAGTGCCAGACGCGCACCGGCGCCTCCCACACGTAGAGGGGCTCGGTACCGCCCGAGGGGTCGACCTCGAAGGTGACGGGATCGATTTTCATAAATCACCCTCCTTTAACGGACGCGAACGCTGCAGAGTTCTTCGCCGTCAGGATTGTAGAGATGCGTGGCGCAGGCAAGGCACGGGTCGAAGCTGTGGATCGTGCGCAGGATTTCGAGCGGACGTTCCGGATCCGCGACCGGCGTGCCCATGAGCGACGTTTCGAAAGCGCCCTGCTGACCGTCTTCGGCGCGCGGACTCGCGTTCCACGTCGTCGGGACGATGGCCTGCCAGTTCGCAAGACGCGTGTCCTTGATGACGCACCAGTGACCGAGGGCGCCGCGCGGCGCTTCGCAGAAGCCCACGCCCTTGCATTCCTTGGGCCAGGTCTTCGGGTCCCAGAACTCCATGTTCGCCGCGGCTTCGTCGCCCGCCTTGATGTTGGCGGTGAGGTCGTCGACGTACTGCACCATCTTGTGCGCCGTCCACTGACATTCGAGCGCGCGCGCCGCATGGCGGCCGAGCGTCGAGAAGACGGCTTCGAGCGGAAGGTTGAGTTCCTTGAGGAGCGCCAGAGCCGGTTCCTTGAAGTGCTTGACGTCCTTCGCGACCGAGAGGACGAGGCGGGCGAGCGGACCCACTTCCATCATGTGTCCCTTCCAGCGCGGAGACTTGATCCAGGAATATTTGCCGGCGTCGCCGAGCCACGCGAACTTCGTCTTCGTGCCGTCGGAGCCCGGCGGGAGCGAATAGGCCTGTTCGGTGACGCCGTCCCAGGGATGAAGCCCCTTCTTGCCTTCGGGATACTTGTACCAGGAGTGGTCGACGAATTCCTGAATTTCTTCGGGATCGCGCAGATTGACGGGGTGCACTTCGTCGAGCTTGCCGTCGATGATGGCGCCCGAGGGCATCTGCAGGGACTTTTCCGACCAGTCGTTGGCGATTTCCGGGAAGTCGCCGTAGCAGAGGACGTTCTTCGAGACGATGCCGCCGCCGTACTTGAACCATTCCGGATAGAAGGAGGCGATGGCCTTGATGTCCGGGAGGTACACGTTTTCGACGAAGGCGACCGAGTCGCGGGCGATGTCGCGCATGTAGTTGAGCGTGACTTCGTTCACCATCGTGCCCGCGGCGCCCGTGTCGTGCATGTTGATCGGGCAGGCGACCCCGCCCACGAGGTAGTTCGGGTGCGGGTTCTTGCCGCCCAGGATCGTGTGGATCTTGATGATCTCGCGCTGGAAGTCCAGGGCTTCCAGATAATGCGTCACGGCAAGGAGGTTCACTTCCGCGGGAAGCTTCATCGCGGGGTGGCCCCAGTAGCCGTTGGCGAAAATGCCGAGCTGACCCGAAGCGACGAACTTCTTCAGACGATTTTGCACGTCGCGGAAGTATCCCGGCGAAGAGAGCGGATGATGCGGGCTGATCTTCTGCTGCAGCTCGGAGACGGCGCGCGGATCGGCCGAGAGGGCGCTCACGACATCCACCCAGTCGAGGGCCGAAAGCTGATAGAAGTGCACGATGTGGTCGTGCGTGTAGAGCGTCGCGTTCATCAGGTTGCGGATGATGTTCGCGTTCTTCGGGATCTTGATCCCGATCGCGTCTTCGACGCTTCGCACGGCGGCGAGGGCGTGAATGCCCGTGCAGACGCCGCAGATGCGTTCGACGAACGCCCAGGCGTCGCGCGGATCGCGCCCCTTCAGAATCACTTCGAGACCGCGCCACATGGTGCCCGTGCTCTGCGCGTCGCGAATCACGTTGTCTTCCCCGAGCACGGCCTGCACGCGAAGGTGGCCTTCGATGCGGGTGACGGGGTCCACGACGATACGGCGGTTTTCACTCATTCTTTCCTCCCGATTTCCTTATTGCTCTTGCCGACGCGGGCCTGCGCGACGGCGGAGAGCGCCGCGTGCGCGATGACGGCGGCGCCGACGACGCCCGCCGTGGCGAGACCGACCTTGTCGGCCGTCGCTTCGATGCCGCCCCAGCCCGGAGGCAGAATCGTCGTTTCGTGTTCGTAGAACGAACCCTTGTCGAAGAAGTTCGGCTCCGAGCAACCGATGCAGCCGTGACCGGACTGCACGGGCCAGGAGAGACCCTCGTTCCAGCGGATGGTCGAGCAGGCGTTGTAGGTCGTCGGGCCCTTGCAGCCGACCTTGTAGAGGCAGTAGCCGAGCTTCGCGCCGATGTCGTCGAAGGTCTCGACGAACTGGCCGGCGTCGAAGTGGGCGCGGCGATAGCACTTGTCGTGAATGCGCTGGCCGTAGAACATCTTCGGACGGCCGAGACGGTCGAGCGGCGGGATGCGGTCGTAGGTGAGGATGTAGGTGATGACGCCCGTCATCACCTCCGGAATCGGCGGGCAGCCCGGAACGAGCACGATGGGCTTGTCCTTGATGATTTCCGTGATCGGGACGGACTTCGTGGGATTGGGCTTGGCGGCCTGCACGCAGCCCCAGGCGGCGCAGGAGCCCCAGCCGATGACGGCCTTGGCGCCCTTGGCGACGTGCTGAATCTTCTGCAGGAAGGTTTCCCCGCCAGGAATGCAGTTGATGCCGTCTTCGTTCAGGGGCACGTTCCCTTCGACGGCGAGGATGTAGTTGCCGTTGAACTTCCGGATGGTGTCTTCGAGAGCGGCTTCGGCCTGATGACCGGCCGCGGCCATGATCGTGTCGTCGTAGTCGAGCGAGATCATGGAGAGAACGAGGTCCTTCGCCACCGGATGGTAGGAGCGGATGAAGGACTCGGTGCAGCACGTGCATTCGAGACCGTGGAGCCAAATCACGGGCGTACGGGGTTTCGTCTGCATGGCTTCGGCAATTTCTTCGGCACCGGCGCTGCCGAGTCCGAGACTCGCGGCCGTGAGCGAACAAAACTGCAGGAAGCTGCGTCGGCTGACGCCTTGACGCCGCAGTGCCTGATATTGCGTTTCAAACATGGAGGTTCTCCTCTCGGGGTTTTTCGCCGTCTTCACCGCAAAAGGCGGGGACGACGACTTTCATTGTCAAGTCTAGGAGCCGAGCGGAAAATAGGAAAGTCTCCGATGGACTTAGAACGGTGCGAAGAACAGGGCTTTTCAAGCGTAACCACGACTATGTCCTGTTAGTCCCTTCGGAGAATTTCCTACAGGAAACCATCTCGGAGAGTAAGAAGAGAGACGATTCCTCGACGCTTCACGACACACTTTGACGTCGATCTGCGCCGCAACCCGCAATTTTTCCGCCGCGGGAGTGCGGGTTACCCGGCTTTCGAAGCCGACGCGCAAGCGGACGAGGAACCAGACCTTCTTTCGGCCAATGCCCCCCTCTCCTTTGGAAATAGAAAGGAGTTTTTATCCGCGAAGAATCCCCTCCACGGACGGATGGGCAAAGTCCGGAAAATCGCGCTAGGCTTCTTTCATACGACACAACGAGAAAGAAGGATGACCGAAGGAACCGTTTTTCCGCAGAATCCCGAAACCGCATTTCAGCGCGGATTCGAGCGCATCGCCCGAACCCGCATGGCGGGACTTCCGCTTTTGAACCCCAACCTTTCAGTGCGCGCACTGGGCTTTGAGCGCACGGGTCCGCTTTGGCTCGGCGCTCTCGTGACCCCCTGGTCGATCTTCGCCGTCCTCGCTGCGGCCGACGAAGAGGCGCTCGAGGATCTGTGCGCTCGTCCGGGCGAAACCGTCACGGTGACGCTCCCCGCGGGAGACTTCTCCTTTCTCGGCGCCGACGAGCCCGAAATCGGACGCTATCTCACGCTCTCGCTCGTGAGCCCCGTCTTCGAGATCCCGCGCCAGGACGCGGCGCAGGGCATCGCGCTCGAAGCGCTGAGACTTCTGCGCGAAGGCCTGCCCGAGATCTCCGAAGAAACCGGTACGCCCCTCAAACGCGTGATCCCCATCGAGGACGCACGCGAAGCGGCGGCCAAGGCTGCCCAACCGCAGTCGCGCCGCGCCTTTTTGACCCGTTACTTCCGATGACTACCGCTACCCCCGGCCTCCCCGTCATTCGGCTCGCCCTTGCGGACGACGCCCTGACGCTCACGAACGAACGCGTGCAAAAGCCCCTCTCGGCGGCGCTCCTCTTGCACGGAAAGACGCTTTCGCTTTCGCTCGACATTTTGCGGATGCTTTTGACGCTCTGCCCCGAAGCGCACGCAGCGGCGCTTACCGCCGCGGTCCGCGCCGCGGGTCTGAAGGACGCGCCCGACCCCGGGGAAATCGTCCGGCGGGCGCTCGTCGAAGCCGTGAGCGAAACCGTGCGCACGGCCGTCTACGACATCCCGCGGCGTCACAGGGCGCTTCGTCCCGCGCTCGAGGCGGCGCGCAAACTTCGGGCGACCCATGCGCGGGCGCTCGCCGACCACCTCTCCGACGCTTCGGAAGCGGCTTTTCGGGAAGCGGTCCGAGCCGCGCTCGACGAGGCATGTCTCTCGGACGTGACGGCGCTCTTTGACGACTTCGCGCGGCTTCCCGCGGCGGACCCGAAGGCGCTGCTCACGGTCGAGACACTTGCGCACGACGAACTCGTCCGACTCGGGCGGGCGTTGCTCGAAGGAAAACTCGAAGCGCCCCGGGCGGGCGTGCCCGGCGCCTTCGCGCGGGAATGCGCGCGGGAGGGACTCGCCCCCGTCTTCCGGCCGAAGGACCTCTTTGCCGCGCGTCTCACTGAAGTTCGGCGTTGGCTCGACGGGAAGGAGACGCGTCTCGGGATGCTTCGCACCCTGGCGCTTCCCGATGCTGCGCCCGGACACGGAGCCGCCGTCGCGGGACTCGAAACCGCGCGCGGCGTGCTCTTTGCCGCCGTCGAAACGGACGAAAACCGCATCGTTCGGGCGGGCTTTCTGGCGCCCACCGAATGGTCGATGCGCGCCGACGGACTGGCGCTTGTCTGGGCGAAGCACTTTCTCGCGGACCGCGGAGAAGATCCGCGTCTCAGAGAGCGGGTCGAAACGCTCTTTGCGGCGTTTGACCCCTGTACCGACCTCGTCTGGGAGGACCGTCATGCATGAACTCTCGCTGTGCGAAGGAATCGTCTCCGCCGTCGAGCGTACGGCCGAGCGCCACGGCGTCGATCGGGTCGCCTCCGTGCGCGTCGCCGTGGGACGACTCGCGGGCGTCGACATTCCGAGTCTCGAATTCGCCTGGCGCTCCGTCACGATGACGGGCCCGCTCACGGGAGCGAAGCTCGTCATCGAGCGACCCGAAGGCACGGCCTACTGCACGGACTGCGGCGAAACCGTGCCGCTCGGGAGATTCGGCGACGCCTGTCCCAAATGCGGAGGTTTTCGGCTGATCCCCAACGGCGGAACCGAACTCAAGGTGCTCGACTTTGTACCGGCCGAAGACGAAGCCGAAAGAAGCGAGCCCGAAACGAACTGACTTTTGAGAAGGAAACAACACCATGTGCACGACCTGCGGCTGCGGCCACACGCACGATCATCACCATGATCACGATCACCAACACGGGCACGATCATCCTCACGACCACCCGCACGACGACGTGAAGCCCCGCCGCGCGCACGACGCCGACTTCGGCGCGGACCGCGCCATCGCGGTGGAAGAAGACATTCTGGCGCGAAACGACGAAGTCGCCCGCCGCAACCGCGCGTACTTCAAGGCGCACGGGATCTTTGCGCTCAACTTCGTTTCGAGCCCCGGGTCGGGGAAGACCGAATTCCTTGCGGCGACGATCCGCAAACTCGGCGGACGCGCCAAGCTCGCCGTGATCGAAGGCGACCAACAGACGGAAAACGACGCCGAACGCATCCGCGCGACGGGCGCGAAGGCGCTCCAGATCCAGACGGGCGAAGGCTGCCACCTCGACGCCTCGATGATCGAGCGGGCGCTTGGCGAACTCCGACCCGAAGACGGGTCGCTTCTCTTCATCGAAAACGTCGGGAATCTCGTCTGTCCCGCGGCCTTCGACCTCGGCGAGGCGCACAAGGTCGTGATCCTCTCGGTGACGGAAGGAGAGGACAAGCCCCTCAAGTACCCCGACATGTTCCGCGCGTCCGACATCATGATCCTCAACAAGATCGACCTCCTCCCCTACGTTCCCTTCAACGCGGAGAAGTGTGAGGAATACGCGCGGCGCGTGAATCCGGACATCCGGATTCTGCGCGTCTCGGCGCTCACGGGCGAGGGGCTTGACGCCTGGCTCGTCGGGCTTGCGGAAATGGCGGCCCTCGACTGAGGTCGCCGCCCTCAAGACCAAGGAGGAATCATCATGACGACGGCAAGGCTCTTTCGCGTGACGGGGCTCGTGCAGGGCGTGGGTTTTCGTCCGACGGTGCACCGCATCGCCCGCGAACTCGCGCTCGCTGGCGAAGTCTTCAACGACGCCGAAGGCGTGGGCGTGATTCTCGAAGGCCCCGAAGAAGCGGTTCTGAGCTTTCCCGAGGTCCTTCGCGCGCAAAAGCCGCCTCTCGCGCGCATCGACGACGTCGTCATGACGGAGGTCCCGGCGACGGGCCGCACCGAATTCACGATCACGAAGACGAAGGGCGGCCGCGTGCGCACGGGAATCACCGCGGACGCGGCGACCTGCGCGGCGTGTCTTGAAGACCTCTTCGACCCGGCGAACCGCCGGTACCGCTACGCCTTCACGAACTGCACCCACTGCGGCCCGCGCTTCACGATTACGAAGCGCCTCCCCTACGACCGTCCGCAGACGACGATGGCGCCCTTTGCGATGTGTCCCGACTGTCTGACGGAGTACGAAGATCCGCTTGACCGGCGCTTTCACGCGCAGCCCAACGCCTGCCCCGTCTGCGGACCGAAGCTCGAACTCACCCTGCCCGACCGCACGCCTCTCCCGGGCGATCCCGTGCGCGAAGCCGTGCGGGCGATTCGGGACGGGAAGATTCTGGCGGTGAAGGGCCTCGGCGGCTTTCATCTCGCCTGCGACGCGCGAAACCCCGAAGCGGTCGCAAGACTCCGCGCGCGAAAGCGCCGAGACGAAAAGGCCTTCGCCCTCATGGCGCAGTCGGTCGCATCGGCCCGCCGCATTGCGCTCGTGACGCCCGAAGAGAAGGAGCTCCTTGAGAGCGTCGCGCGTCCGATCGTGCTTCTCCGAAAGCGTCCGGGCGTGGAATTGGCTGGCATCGCCCCGGGCCTCGCGGACGTGGGCGTAATGCTCCCCTACACGCCGCTTCACTGGCTCCTCTTTCACACGCTCGCGGGAGAACCCTCCGGAACGGCCTGGTGTTCGGAAGCCTCCGACGCGCTTCTCGTCATGACGAGCGCGAATCCGAGCGGCGAACCGCTCGTGATCGACAACGACGAAGCCTACGATCGGCTCGGGGACCTCGCGGACCTCTTTTTGCTTCACAACCGAGACATTCTGATCCGCTGCGACGACTCGGTCGTGCGGCGCGTCGCGGGAAAGACGCTCTTCGTGCGCCGCGCCCGCGGCTACGTTCCCGATCCGATCGCGCTCCCGCGCGCGATGCCCTCGGCTGCGGCGACGGGCCCCTACCTCAAGAACACGGCGGCCCTCATCCGCGAGAAGGAGCTCTATCTCACGCAGCACAACGGCGACCTCGAAGGGACGGGCACGCGCCGGGCGCTCGAGGATTCGATCGACCACCTCGCGGGTCTCTACGAAATCACGCCCCTGCTCTACGCGTCCGACACGCATCCGGACTTTCCGTCGACGATGCTCGCCGAAACGCGCGCGAAGCGCGACGGGGTTGCGCACTTTCTCGTTCAGCACCACGCCGCGCACGTCGCGGCCGTGATGGCGGAATCGGGCGCGTCGGAGGGCGTCGGGCTCGCACTCGACGGCACGGGCCTGGGCGACGACCAAACGATCTGGGGCGGCGAACTTCTGCGCGTGACGCCCCGGGGCTGGACGCGGCTCGGGCACCTGAAGCCCCTCCCCTTGCCGGGAGGCGACGCCGCGGCGCGCGAACCCCGCCGCGTGGCGGCCGTCGTTCTGACGCTTCTCGGACGCGAAGCCGAAATTCCCGCACGATGGCCGGACCTGCCGGGCGCCGCGCTTTTCGGACGGCTCGTACACTCCGAACTCTGCCCCGAGGCTTCGTCAACGGGCCGGCTCTTCGATGCGGCCTCGGCCCTTCTCGGGCTTGTCGCCGTGCAGCACGACGAAGCGCGCGCCGCGATGCTTCTCGAAGCGGAAGCCGAAAAAGCGGACGAAGCGCCCCTTTGGGACGATGCCGTGCGCGTCGAGGACGGCGTCCTCGATCCGCTGCCGATTTTTGAAAGGCTCCTCGCCGAACCCGACCGGGCCCGCGCCGCGGCCGGGTTCATCCGCACGCTCGCGCGCGGCTTTGCCGGTCTCGTGCGCGCTTCGGGCGTGACGGGACGGGTAGCCGTGACGGGCGGATGCGTGATCGACCGCCCCTTTACCGAGGCGCTTCTTGCGGACCTCGCGGCCGTCGGAGTCGAGGGCGTTCTCCCCCTGAAGGCGCCGCCGGGCGACGGCGGCGTCGCCGCGGGCGAAGCGTGGCTCGCGGCCCTGGCGCAGGAAGCCGGAGTCGTCCCGGGACCGGTGAACCATTGAATGAAAACGACCGGGCGTCCCGCACAATGGACGGCGGCGCCCGCATAAACCAGAGAAGGAAACGGAACATGTGCTTGGCCGTGCCCGCACGGATCGTGCGTATGGATTCGCCCGTCGAAGCGCTCTGCGACTTCGGCGGCGTCAAGAAGACGGTGGACGTGACGCTCATCGAAGCCCCGAAGGTCGGGGATTGGGTGATCGTGCACGTCGGGTTCGCGCTCGAGAAAATCGACGAGGAAAAGGCGCGCGAGACGCTTGCCCTTCTCGCCCGGGCCGCGAACCTTTCCGAAGACCCCGAAGCGGAGGCTGCGTCATGAAGTGGGTCGACGACTTTCGCGTACCCGAAGAGGTGCGCGCTCTTGCCGACGCGGTCCGCGCCGAAGCGGACCCTGCGCGTCAGTATCGATTCATGGAGTTTTGCGGCGGCCACACGCACGTTCTTTCGCGTTGGGGCCTGACGGGGCTTCTTCCGGAAAACGTGCGGATGATTCACGGACCGGGGTGCCCGGTGTGCGTGCTCCCCGTCGGGCGCATCGAAATGGCGGCGGAATTGGCGCTTGAGAAAAAGGCGGTCGTCTGCACCTACGCGGACACGCTGCGCGTTCCCGCCAAAAAGGGGCGCTCGCTTCTCGCCGTCAAGGCCGAGGGCGGCGACGTGCGGCCCGTCTACTCTCCCGTCGACGCACTCAAGATCGCGCGCGACAACCCCGAGCGCGAAGTCGTCTTCTTTGCGATCGGCTTTGAGACGACGACGCCGCCGACCGCCGTGGCGCTTCTGCGCGCCAAGGAAGAAGGCCTCAAAAACTTCACGGTGCTCTCTTCGCACGTCCTCACGCCGCCCGCCATGCGGCACATCCTCACGACGGCCCCCGAGCGCCCCGACGCGCCGAAGCTCGACGGCCTCGTCGGACCCGCGCACGTCTCCGTCGTGACGGGCTGGGGCGTCTACCGGCCCTTCGCTGAAGAATTCCGCATGCCCGTCGTCGTGGCGGGTTTCGAGCCCGCCGACATGATGCTCGCGATCCGCATGCTGGTCTCGCAGGTGAACGACGGCCGCGCCGAAGTCGAAAACGAATTCACCCGAGCCGTCACGGAAGAAGGCAACCGCACGGCGCAGGTTTTGACGGACAAGGTCTTCACGCTTCGCGAAGCGTTCGAATGGCGGGGACTCGGAGTCGTACCGCATTCGGCGCTGAAACTTCGCGACGAATGGGCGGACTTCGACGCCGAGAAGCGCTTTTCGCTTCGAGAGCGGCGGATTGCCGACCACAAGGACTGTGCCTGCGGAGCGATTCTGCGCGGAGAAAAGAGTCCGGGCGAATGCCCCCTCTTCGGCACCGTCTGCACGCCCGCCCATCCGATCGGCGCCTGCATGGTTTCGAGCGAAGGCGCGTGCGCCGCGGAACTGCGCTATGCGCCCCGTCGAAAGGAGAACAGCAAATGAGTATTTCCCCCTCTTACGCCCGTTCGCTCGATCTTGAGCGCGGCGCCGTCGACATGACCCACGGCGCGGGCGGACTTGCGACCGAACAGCTTATCCGCGAAGTCTTCGCGAAGCACTTCCGAAACGACTGGCTCGAACAGGGCCACGACGGAGCGCTTCTCCCCGCACTCAAAGGGAATCCCGTCTTCTCGTCGGACGGCCACGTCGTCAAGCCCCTTTTCTTTCCCGGAGGCGACATCGGACGACTCGCCGTCGCGGGGACCGTGAACGACGTCGCCGTCTGCGGTGCGAAGCCTTTGTATCTCTCCGCCTCCTTCATTCTCGAAGAGGGGCTCCCGCTCTCCACGCTCGACAAAATCGTGCGCTCGATGGCCGAAACCGCCCGAGAGGCGGGCGTCGCCATCGTGACGGGCGACACCAAAGTCGTTGAAAAGGGCCACGGCGACGGACTCTACGTCGCGACGAGCGGCATCGGCGAGAAGATTGTCGACTACGTGATCGACGGACGCAAAGCGCGTCCGGGCGACGCGGTCCTCGTCACGGGCACGATCGGCGACCACGGGACGGCCATTCTTTCCGAGCGCGAGAGCCTCGGTTTTGAAACGGAAGTGGTGAGCGATGCGGCGCCCCTCAACCGCATGATCGAAACGCTCCTTGCCGCAGTCCCCGTCGTGCACGTGCTGCGCGACCCGACGCGCGGAGGCGTCGCCGCGACGTTGAACGAGATCGCGCATCAGAGCGGCGTAGGCGTGGAATTGGACGAACGCTCGCTTCCCGTACGCCCGGCCGTTGCGGCCGCCTGCGAATTTCTGGGGCTCGATCCCCTCTACGTCGCAAACGAAGGAAAGCTTCTCGTCATCCTTCCCGAGGAACACGCCGAAAAGGCGCTCGTTGCGCTTCGCTCCGACCCGCACGGCGCAGACGCGGCCGTGATCGGGCGCATCACGGAAGAGCACGCCGGAGTCGTCGAAATGACGACGCTTCCGGGCGGAAAGCGCCTTGTCGACTGGCTCCACGGCGAGCAGCTCCCGCGCATCTGCTGACGACGTCGGGAGGCGCAGATTCCGGATGGGGCGCGAACCGTGACGCGTCCCCGCCGACCGCCGCATTTCCGATCCGCCGGGTCCCGGACGCCGCGAACCGAAACTTTTGCAGAAATTCCGTCGATTGAAGGGGCTTTTTGGACAATCAGGCAATGAAACGCCAAGAATCCGCTCTTGTCGGACGGGAAACCCCACTACACTTCTAGAAAACAAGGAGGAAGCCATGCAAAGACGTCAACTCATCGCCGCGATTCCGGGACTCTTCGGAGCCGCCCTGATCCCGTCGTTTCCCGCCGTAGCAGGAGCTGCGGAAACCGTCGGGACCTCCGTTGCCGTCACCGACCTGCTCGGCCGGGAAGTGCGCTTTGAAAAGGCGCCCGAGCGCATCGTCGTCGCGAACTACATCCTCAACTTCCTCATGACGGGAGGCGGCGACGCCCTCAAGAAAGTCGTGGCGCTCCCGCAGGACGGCTGGGAGGCGACGCGCACGGGCGAATACAAGCTTCTCACCGAAGCCTTCCCCGCGATTCTTCAACTCCCCTCGATCGGGGGCTACCACGACAACATCCTCAACACCGAGCGCATTCTTTCGCTCAAGCCCGACGTCGTTCTCGTCAACATTGCGCAATACCGCGAGAACGCCCAGCGACTCGCCGTTCTCGAGCGCGTGGGCGTGAAGACCGTGGTGCTCGACTATCACGCGATGAAGCCCGAAAACCATGCGGCGAGCACCCGGATTCTCGGAAAATTGCTCGGACGCGAAGACGCGGCCGAAGCGCAGTGCCGCCGCTACGAAGAGGCCCTGAAGGACCTGCAGACCCGAATCGCCGCGCTGCCCGAGGAGAAAAAGCACCGGCGCGTCTACGTCGAATGCGGCAACGAAGGCGTCGGCCGCCTCGGGAACTCGTACAACCGCACCATTCTTTGGGGCGCGATTCTCGAAGAGCTCTCGGCCGCCAACATCGCGGCCGACATGACGGCTCCCTACGCGCCTCTCGCGCGCGAATTCGTGATCGCCTCGAACCCGCAGACGATCCTCATTGCGGGAAGCATCTGGCGCAACGCGGCGGAAGCCGACTCCATGCGCATGGGTCTCACCGTCACCGAAGACGAAGCGCAAAAGCGTCTCGCGGGCTTTGCCGCGCGGCCTCTCTTCGAGAAGACGGACGCCGTGCGCACGGGCGACGTCTGGGCGGTGGACCACGGCAGTCTGCGCACGATCGCCGACTACGTCTTCCCGCAGTTCATTGCGAAGATCCTCTACCCCGACGTCTTCGCGGACCTCAACCCGGACGAGGAAATCCGGACCTTCTACCGCAACTACCTCCCCGAAGTGAATCCCGACGGCGTCTATTGTCTGCGCGCAGCGGCGACGGGTGCGAAACGCTGAGGCCGGGATGAGCTGCCACCTGCACTACCGAAACCAAACCCTTCGGCGGGCCGCCCTGCTCGCCGCAGGGGCGGGACTTCTCGTCCTCTTCGTGCTGCTCGACCTCGCGACGGGCACTTCCGACCTGACGGTGGGACGCGTCGCAAAGGCCTTGCTCGCCGGTCCCTCGGCCGAGGGCGTCGACGCCGTGATTCTCTGGGAGCTTCGCCTTCCGATGACGCTCACGGCGCTCTTTGTCGGAACGTCGCTCGCGCTGGCCGGCTTGGAAATTCAGAACATCACCGGTAATGCGCTCGCGAGCCCCTCGACCCTCGGTGTCACCTCGGCCGCAAGTTTCGGAGCGTCCCTCGCCATTACGGCGGGCGTCACCGTCTTCGGTCAGCTCTGGATCGGCACGACGGCCGCGGCCTTCCTGTTCGCCCTTCTCGTCTCGGGCCTCATCTATGCGCTCTCCGAGCGGCGCGGCATGACGCCGCAGACCGTGATCCTCGCGGGGATCGTGATGAACTTTTTCTTTTTGGCTCTGCAGCAACTGCTTCTCTACGGCGCGAGCCCCGAAACGGCGCAGCTCATCAACGGCTGGACCTTCGGGAACCTCGAACGCTCGAGCGGCCTTTCGGCCGCGGCCGCCGCGGGCTTCACGCTCGTCGCGGCCCTCTGGCTTCTGCCTCGCGCCTGGGCCATGACGGCGCTCACGATCGGGGAGGAACGCGCCCGCAGTCTCGGCGTTGCCGTCGCGCGCCTTCGCGTCGAAGCCTTCCTTCTCTCGGCCCTCCTCATCGCCGGGGCCGTGAGCTTCATCGGGACGATCGGATTCGTAGGGCTCGTGGCGCCCCACTTCGCAAAACTCACGCTGGGCGACGATCAGCGCTTTTTGATCCCCGGCACGATTCTGGCCGGCGGGCTTCTCATGACGGCGAGCTCCGTCGCGGCGAAGCTCCTCTCGACGGGCGCGGTGCTCCCCGTCGGGATCGTCACGTCGCTCGTGGGCGTTCCCTTCCTCTTTTTGCTCCTTCTGCGGGAAACGGGAGGCGCGCGATGATCAGCCTCGAACTCAAAAACCTCTCCGTCTCCTTCGGTCCGAACCGCATTCTCACGGATCTCGACGCCGTGATCCCGGGCGGCGCCATCACGAGCGTGATCGGACAGAACGGCGGCGGCAAGACCACGCTTTTGAAGGCCGTCGCGGGCCTCGTCCGACACGAGGGGGCCGTCCTCATCACGGAGGACGGGCGCGAACGCTCGAGAAAGTGCGTGAGCTACGTTCCGCAGCTCTCCACCGTGACGAGCCGACTCACGGTCTTCGAAATGGTGCTTTTGGGACTCGTGAACGACCTCTCCTGGCGCGTCACGCCCGAGCGTTTTGAAGAGGTGGACCGGACGCTGCACCGCATGGAAATCGCGCACCTCGCGCAGGAACCCGTCTGCCGTCTCTCGGGCGGGCAAAAGCAGCTCGTCTTCATGGCGCAGGCCTTCGTGGCCAAGCCGAAGGTGCTGCTTCTCGACGAACCCACGAGCGCGCTCGACCTGCGCCACCAGTTGGTCGTGATGGAGGCCGCGCGCCGCTACGCCGCCGAAACGGGGGCCGTGTGTCTCGCCGTCGTGCACGATTTGCTGACGGCTTCGCGCTTTTCGCGCTCGCTTCTCCTTCTCGAAGAAGGACGGATCAGCGCGCTCGCCTCCCCCGAAGAAGTGCTGAGGGCGGAGAAGCTCGAACCCGTCTATCATGTGGATGTAAGTGTGGAACAAAGCCGATCGGGCTTTCTGCAGGTGGTGCCGTTGCGCCCCCACCCGATCGCGCACGAACACGGAGGTCATCATGGCGACCACTAATGCCGCGCTTTCCGCCATTTCGGACTATTGGAACCTGCGTGCCGAGGGATATTCGCTCCATACGCGGGACGAACTCGAAGGCGACGCCGGCCGGCGCCTTGCCGCGCTTTTTGCGGAAACCCTTCCTCTCCCGGAAGGAGGCGGCCGACTCCTTGACGTGGGCTGCGGTCCCGGACTCTTTTCCATCGCCGCCGCGAAACTCGGCTGGAGCGTAACGGGGATCGATCTCTCGCAGCGCATGCTCGACGAAGCCCGCGCCAACGCACAGGAAGCCGGACGTCCCGCAATCTTCCAGATCGGAAACGCCGAAGCCCCCGACTTTGCGCCCGAAAGCTTCGACGCCGTCGTCAACCGTTATCTTCTCTGGAACCTTCCGCATCCCGAAGAAGCGCTCGCCGCGTGGCTTCGCCTTCTCAAACCCGGCGGCAAGCTCCTCGTTTCGGACGGCAACCACTATCTCCACCTCTTTGACGAGACCTACCGCCGCGTCGAAGCCTTGAAGACGCCGCCCGAAGGACACGCTCCCAAGTACGTGGGCGACGTCGATACGACGCCGATGCTCGAAATCGCAAAGACCCTCCCGCTCTCGTCGGTGCATCGTCCCGAATGGGATCAGAAGACCGTCGAAAAGCTCGGCGCCCGTTTCCGTCTCGTGGAAACGACCGTCACCGTCGTGACGGATCCCGCGACGAACGAAAAGCTTCGCGTCGTCGACGGCTTCATCTGGATCGCCGAAAAGCGCTGATTCCCGATTCCTTTTTTCTTGACTTCTTCTTGGACAGTTGGCCGCCCGGCAAAGCGGGCGGCCTTTTTTCGCCTGGCCGGACCGTACTCGAGAGGATCTTCCCTGCGGGAAGGATCGTCCAAGGTACGCTTAGAGAGACTTCAGCAGTTCGACGAGGCGTTCGGCATGCACGGTCGAAGCCTTGTTTTGCGACTCAATTTGTTCCTCGGACGTGCGAGAAGCGTAGCTCACGCCGCAGGTGTGGATTTCCCCCGCATACTCCATGCGGCAGAGGCGACAGGTCGCCTTGAAGCAGGCAAGAAAGTCGTCGAGCGCAAAGCCTACGGGACCGTCCTTGGCGAAGACCGCCTCGGGTGCGCCCGTCGTGAACGACAAAACAAGCTTCTTGCCTGCGAGCTTGTCGCCCTTGCTTCCGTGCGAGAAACCGTGCACGAAGGTCTCCTCCATCCAGCGCTCGAGAAGCGAAGGCGCCGAGTACCAGAAAATCGGGAATTGCAGGACGACGACGTCGGCCTTCAAAAGCCTCGCCTGTTCGGCCGCGACGTCGATCCGAAAGTCCGGATAGAGACGGTCGAGCCTCACGATTTCGGCCTCGGGGAGGCGTTCGGCGAGCACTTCCAAAATCTTTTTGTTGGCGACCGACGCGTCGAGATTTGTATGGCCGCTTACGATGAGAATGTTTTTCATCTGAGTATTCCTTCAGTCCATTCGCCGCGGGTTTCGGAAAAACGGTCGCCCCGCGATTGCCTCAGAATACAACGACTTTTTGTCGGGCGCTCGCATCCGACGGCGATCGTCGCCGAAGTGAAAAAGGCGGCAGACTCCGACGGCCGAGCCCCGTCGGGCTCGATTGCGCAACGTTCGGGCCTCGGGGGAGAACAGGCGCCCTTCCGACCGATCGCCGCGCCCTTTCCCGGCGTACAGCGGCACCCGGGCGATAAAGAACCCGCACTCCGGGAGAACGCGGCGTGCGGGTTCCCTATTTTTCGGGGGTCGGAATGTCGGCGCCCCGACGTTCCCAGACCGTCAAACCGTCAGATCAGAATACCGAGCTTTTCCTTGAAGGCGGCCACGATCGGAGCCATCTTTTCGGGTTCGGCCATCAGGAGCGGATCCACGAGTTCATCAGCCTCTTCCTTCGTCATGAGACCGAGCTCGACGCAGGCGGCGTCGTGCCGGAGGAGGTTGAATGCGTGTGTTCGCTCGTGCGCACGGTACTCCGGGAGAACATGCTTTCCGCCTTCCGCGCCGACGCCCCGGGATTGGAGGCTTTCGTCACCTGCCCGTCGGAGGGTTCGTAGAACGCAAAGCAAAAAGAACGGCTGCCGAATCTTTTATTCCGTTTTTCCTAAGCATATTCCCGGGCCGCAGCCTCGTAGTTTTTCGCGTGCTCAAACGCCAACTCGAGAAAACGGCGCAGCACGCCGCACTCTTCGTCTGCGCGTCGCCAACAGAGACGGTAGCCGATGTCGCCAAGCTCGTCCGTTATGAGAACGAGGCGCCGCGCGCCGTCGTCGCGGTAGGTGCGCACCATCTCGGTTGTGAACGTGGGCGCTCGGGACGTCATGAGGTCGTGACGAAAGAGAAAAAAGTCCCGATAGACGGTCATCTTGACCGACGGATGAAGCAACGCGTGAAGACCTCGCTTTTGGCGCGAGAAGGCGCCGTCCAGATCGAGAAAACGGATCTCGCCCGCCCGCAGATCCGCCATCCGGGCGGTCCCGCGAAAGTCCGGGTCGGCAAGTTCTTCGACGCAGACGCCCTCGATCGTCAAAGCGTCCAAACGGTCGGTCGAGAGACTCAGATAGGTTCGGTCGACCGCCCAAAGTTGCGAGACGATGTCGGTCTCTCTCCAGTCTTCCGCCGAGACGACGCAGTCGAAACGCCCCGAACGCAGCGCTTCGGGCGTGCAGTCGTCGGGCACCAAAACGGGTTCCAACGTTACGCCCGCAAGCGTCGCCGCGAGTCTCGGCACGAAGTACCAATAGGGACCCGGGTCGCAAAAGGCGATCCGAAAGCGAACTTCGTTGCGTGCGAGCTCCCTTGCGGCGAACCGTAGGGCCTCCTCGGCGTTCAGCACCGCTTCGGCCCGCGAAAGGAGCACCTTTCCCGCCTCCGTCAGATTCATCTGCCGGCGCTCCCGACGAAAAAGCGTGACGTCCAGGATCTCTTCGAGCCTTCGGATCGACATGGAGAGGGCCGGTTGGGTGATGTGAAGCGTCTCGGCCGCTTCCGTGAGGGTTCTCGCCCGAGCGACGACGAGGAAGTGCTGCAGTTGACGCGTTTCCATGATCGGCTTCTTTGCAAAAGTTGTCGATAAAGCATAAGCGAGATTTATGATTTCATCAAGAATTGAGATTATCTTTCTCTAAGTACTGCGGATACCATGACCGCGAAACCAAAGCGACTCTTATGCTTTGTCCCTTTAGGAGAACATCATGAATCTGCAGCGACGCAAGTTTTTGGGTGCGGGCCTCGCCGGCGCACTCGCTACCGCCACCGCTTCGAGCGCCCGTGCCGCGGCCGCGTCGGAAGAAAACGTCATCTCGCTTCGCACGATGGGGAGTTTCGCCTTCGGCGGCACCGTAGACCGTCTTCCCGACGGCACGACCTTCCACGGCGACCACGGCTATGCCCAGTATTACGTGGCCGCACACTCGCGCACCCTTCCGATCGTGATGTGGCACGGTATCGGTCAGTCGGGGAAGACCTACGAATCGACGCCCGACGGGCGCGAAGGCTATCAGGCGCTTCTTCCCCGCCGCGACTGGTCCGTCTACATCGTCGACCAACCGCGCCGCGGCCGCGCGGGCTATACGAACGCGAAAAAATCCGGTCCCGAAATTCCTACGACGGCGAGCGAAGCGGGCGTCTGGAACGCCTTCCGAAACGGCCTCTGGGTGGCGCCCGGCAAACCCACGATCTATGCCGACACGCAGTTCCCCGTCTCGGGAGCGGCCGTCGACCAGTTTTTCCGCCAGCAGACGCCGGACACGGGAGAAGAACCGTCCACGGCGGAATACCGTCTTTTCATGGGAAAAACGGGCGCCGCGCTATTTGACCGTATCGGCGACGGGATTCTGATCACGCACTCCAACAGCGGTCAGTACGGTTGGGAAATCGCGATGGCGACGAACAAGGTCCGTGCGATCGTCGCCTACGAACCAGGCGCCTGCGCCTTCCCGAACGAAGAGCCGCCCGCCGACGTGCCCGCAAAGACCGAGGCGGTCGCCGCCCGCATGTACCCGCGCATGGTGCCGATGGCCCGTTGGCAGGCCTTGACGAAGATCCCGATTTTGATCGTCTTCGGCGACCACATCAGCGACGAACCGAGCGAAGTCTTCAACGTCGACGTCTGGCGCATCGCCCTCGAACGCGCCCGCCAATTCGTGGCGCAGATCAACGCCCACGGGGGCGATGCGACCCTCATTGAACTGCCAAAACTCGGGATTCACGGCAACACCCACGCGGCCTTCGCGGACAAGAACAACCTCGAGATCCTCGGTCTCATGACAAAGTGGTTCGCCGAGAAGAAGCTCGACGGCTACGAGCACCCGCACACGGGTCCCGCGCCGTTGGAACTCCCGATGAGCATTCCGCTTGAAACGGCGAAGTGACGCCCAAGCGCCGAAGAACGGCTTGACGATAGAAACACGGGAGGAAGAGTCCACAAACTCTCCCTCCCGTGCTTTTTGCCAAGAAAAGGAACACCGGCGGCCGACGAATCGAAATCCGTCCGTACCGCCGGTTCTCCGGGAATCGGGATGTTCCTGCAAAGGTCATCTCAGTCTTTTTGGAAACACCCCGAAGGTTCCTATACTGACTGAAGATTACTTCGTCGAAGCGGTCTTCTGAGCCGCAGGCTTCATCACTTTCTTCGCGGCGGCGTTGGCCGTGCGGAGATCCCAAATCACCTTCGTCGCGGAAGCGTTGAAGCCGTCCGGGTCGTGGAAGCCCGTCGAAAGGTCCGTGAAGTACCAGTCGCGCGTGGCGAGGTAACGTTCATAGGCGTCGTTGAGCTGCTGCATTTCCTTTTCGGGAATCACGATCTTGCCCGCCTTGACGTCAGCCAGGAGACCGCGCGAGACGTAGGCGTCCATTTCCATCTTCTGCGTGCGGATGCGATATTCCTGCTGAATCGCTTCGATCGTGTAGAGCGCCTGACCTTCGGACCAGTTGTCCTTCGTGCCCTTGCCGTGGCAGTCGCTGCGCAGACACGTGTTCTGGACCTTCATCTTCGCAAGGCTCGGCTGATGTTCCATCGTACCGTCGGCCTGCTTTGCGAAGTGGCAGTCCGTGCAAGTGACGCCCGCCTGACCGTGCTTGCTGCCGAGCAGAATTTCAACGTGCGGATGGTCGGAGCCGTTCACCATCTTGACGCCCGTGGCGCCGTTCGTGCCCTGGTTCCAGCCGAGCTTCTTGAAGAATTCCCACGATTCGATCGGGTTGCGGAAGAATTCCGTCGAATAGGGCGAGATGCCCGCCTTCTTGAGGTCTTCCTTCGTCACGGGCTTGCCGTCCTTCGTCCAGTTGTAGGTGAGGTAACGGTTCGCGGCGTTGTGGCACTGACCGCACTGGAAGTTCGCGTTGTAGTCCTTCAGGATGCCGATCTTGCGGGTGAAGCCGCGCATGCCCATGTCGACGACTTCGATCGGCGTCATGGCCTTGTTCTTGCCGAGGTTCTTCTGATAGAAGTTGTCCTTGCCGTTTTCGCCCGCCATCGATTCAATGAGCGGAGAGAAGATGATGCGGGGTTCGGCCGAGTGCGGATCGTGGCAGAAGTTGCAGTTGAAGCCGGTGTTGATCTTCTTCAACATCGGGACGACCGGGCTCGAGAAGTCATAGCCCTTGGGGTTGTCTTCCGTCAGATCGTACTTGTACTCGAACATCGTTTCGGACGTCTTGCAGAGGAGGCAGCGCGAGTCCTGCTGACCTTCGCGGCCCTTGTGGGCGCGCCAACCGATGCCGACCGTGCCGCCCATCATCTTGAGTTCGTTCTGAGGATAGTTGTCCGTAATGACGTCCCAATGACGGTACACCGGTTCGGCCTGCCCGCGCTTGTCGTCGTATTCGAAGCGGCCGTTCGAACGGTTCGCCACGAAGTCGGCCATGATGCCGATGTGGAAGCGCGGAATGCGGTACTGCACGTAGCGGGGCCATCCGTCGCCGTAGTCGTTGTCGCGAATGAAGCTGTACGGGGGATTGCCGCCGCGCTTGGCCCATTCGTAGTGATACTTCGGATCCATCAGATCCTTCATCGGCGCCTGGTGGCACTGCGAGCAGGATTCATGATCGAAGCGCGTCGTCGGGCGGTTCGCCGCGGAGGGCTTCGTCATGTGTTCGGCCTTGGCCGTGTGGCAGGAGCCGCAGTTGAGGTCCTTGTGCGCACCGCGGTCGTGAAGCTTCTTGACCGTGGTGTGGCAGGAAAGACAGGTCTGCGCGTCGAGTTTCTGGGCGGGTTCGACAAGGGGCGTGCCCGCGGCGCGTCCGGTTCCGAGCGCGAAGGCGGAAGTGGCCGCAAACGTCAGCAACGCCGCAACAGCTGCGCGTTGGGTCATGCGCGCGCGTTTCGTATTCTTCTTTTGCATGAGGTTCTCCTTACGGATAACTTAAGGTTGACTTTGATGAGGATTCTCACACGAAACGCGTGGATGGCATGGATCCAAGTCTTCTCTCATTTATGGAGCCAAGCCCTATTGGCTCCATTATTTTTTCTTCGTTGGCCCCATCTCTTTCTCTTCGAATGGAGCCGACGACGACCGTCAGGATCGTTGCGGACCGTTCGTCTCGGCGCCGTGGCCGAGCACGGACCGTTCCGCCGCCGCAGCAAGGTAAATGTCCCCCGAGGAATTGAGGGCCGTGCCGACGGCGTCCTGCAGAATGTCGGCAGCAAAGTAGACGGAAATACAAAGCGCCTGATCCGCGGGCGATACGCCCGCAAGGCCCAGGATGGCTGGAAGCATCAGAACGGATCCGTTGGGGATGCCCGAAGCCGCCGTCGCGGCGAGCACCGTGGCGGGGAGAAGAACGATGATCGAGACTCCGTCGATTTCAACGCCGAGCGCAACGGCGGAGAATACCGTGACCGAAGCGATCGTCACGGCGGCGCCCGGCATGTGAAGGACAGCGGCGAGCGGCACGAGCAGGTCCGCCGTCTTCTTGCGAAGTCCGAGTGACGAAGCGAGCGCAAGATTGACGGGGATGTTGGAGAGCGACGAACGGGTCGCAAAGGCGGGCAAGGCGCTCTCGCGAAGCACCTTGCCGAGCACCGCATAGGCTTCGCGAAGAGCCGCGCTGAACTTGATCTTCCTGCGTCCGAAGAGAAGAGCGGCGGCGTAAAGAAGCGGCAGGAAAAGGAGTCCCACAACCAGCGTCACGCCCGCCATGAAGAGCGCAAGTTCGCCGTAGCGCGCCAAACCTTCCGTGCCGTACTCCTCGAGAAGTCCAGTAAGAAGCCCGAAAAGGCCCAAAGGAAGAAACCGCAGCAGGCCCCGCAAAAACGTGCGGAAAAAGGCGTTGGCTGCGAGAAAGAAGGAAAGCGCCCGCACCCGGCATCGATCCGTAAGAGAGAGGAAATCGGACGGCGTCCCCCACGGACTTTGTCGGACCACTCTCCCGAGCCACAAGCCGGCCGCGGCGCCGCAGAGAAGCACCCCGAAAAGCGCGTAGCCCGTAAAGAGTTCGGAAAAGCGATCGAGCACAGAGAGGAACTCGTGAGCGAAAGGCAACGTCGAAAGAGAAACCGTCTCGTTCGCGACCGACGACGTCTCCGGCACAAACGCCGGCGCCCCACCCTCTCCTTGCCACCAAAGGAGCGACAGAGCCAGGGCGATCACCGCGGCGCCCGTCATGCTGAGGGCATAGAGCCAAAAGGCGTAGCTCCATACGCGGCGCACGGAGAAGTCCGCATCCGAGTCGGGCGAATTCGCCGAAGACTCGTCCCGGACCGCCCGAAGTCCGGGCATTTGTTCGGGGAGAAACGCGCAGAGGAGCGACAAAAAGACGACAAAGGGAGCCGACGCCTTGAGAAGCGACGCAAAGAGGTCGCCCAAGAGCGTCGCGCACTCAAAGAAAAGCGCCGACCACGGCGCCTCCCGAGGCACGAGAAAATGCGCCGCCGCGGCCGCGATCACGGCCGCGAGCGCAACACCCGCTCCGATATTCCCTCTCATACTCCATTCACCCCAAACCAAGGGAACCGGCCGTCCCGGGAGTCGCCCGAGTCCTTCCGTCCCTTCGAAACGGCACTATCATTGCGAAGGAATCTCAAGTCGTCAAGCCTCGTTTTTGCCGAGGCGCGACCTCGACGGTCCGCCGATCCCGATCCTTTCCACTCGATTCGATTTGCGCCCCATGCCGACGAAACCCATTGACGCCATCGACATCACGCTCGACCCCGCCTCTTCCGTTCCCCTCAACGAACAGCTCTACCGCGCCGTGCGGGAGCGAATCGGGAAACGCCTCTTTGCGGGCGACAAGCTTCCCGCAAGCCGCGACTTGGCGAGGCTCCTCGGCGTCGGACGCGTGACGGTCACGACCGCTTACGGGCGTCTGCAGGCGGAAGGTTTCCTCGAGGCCAAACCCGGCGTCGGCACGGTCGTTGCCGAACGAATGAGCATCAACCGGGCCGAAGACTGGTCGGAACCTCAGGCCGGCGAAGATGCCGAGGCACCGAAATCTGCCGTCCGGTCGCCCGCGCTCGGGCGAAGCGCCGCCGCGGCCGTGGAGGCCGCAAGATTTCATGTGCAGGCGCTCGAACCCATGGCGGTCATCAACCCCGATTTCGACAGTCTCCCCGGGCGCAAGTGGACGCAGATCGTCGCGCGCGTCTCAAAGAGCCCGTGGCAGCACAACGGCTACTGTCTTCCCGGAGGCTTTCCCGCCTTTCGAAAGACGATCGCGGACTATGTCCGTCAGACCCGCGGCATTCTCTGCGAACCCGAAGAAGTGATCATCACGACGGGCATTCAGCAGGGGCTCGCCCTCTGCGGCAAGGTGCTCTTCAACGAAGGAGACCACGTCGCCGTCGAAGATCCCGGGTTTGAACCGCACCGAAACGCCCTGCGCTTTCTGGGTCTGGAAACCGTCCCGACGCCTTTGGACGAGAACGGTTTGAGCGTCACGGCGCTTCAGGAGACCGACGGCCTCAGAGCCGCGCTCGTGACGCCGAGCCACCAATATCCCATGGGCACGCTCATGCCGCCCGAACGACGCCGGGCGCTTCTCGCCTGGGCCCGAAAGACGGGGGCCTGGATCATCGAAGACGATTATGACAGCGAGCTACGGTACGGCGGCGCTCCCTATCCCGCGCTCGCCGCGATCGACCGCGCCGACGGCGTGCCGGGCCGCGTCGTCTATCTCGGAAGCTTTACGAAGATGATCTACCCGGGCTTCAATATCGGCTACCTCGTCGCGCCCTCGGTGGAGGTCGCCCTCGCTTTTGAGGGAGCCAAGCTCCTTTTGGACCGCCACACCTCGGAAGTGCATCAGGCGATTCTCACCGAATTCATCGGAGGAGGCCATTACGATGCGCACATTCGACGTCTCAAGCGACTCTACGAGAAGCGGCGCGCCGCGGCCGTGCGGGCGATCGGGCGCTTTTGCTCGGGCTTCGGGCGCCTCATTCCGAGCAACCAAGGGACGCACCTCACCTTTCTCTTTCATGATCCGAAGCTCTCCGACGTAGAGGTGAGCGAACGGCTCCGCAAGGAAGAGCGCATCGAAACCCGCGCCCTGTCGCTCTGCTACCAGAAGGCGCCCGCCCAAAACGGACTGCTTCTCGGGTTTGCGGGCTTCACAGAATCGGAAATCGAGACGGCGGTGCGAAAGATGGCGATCGCGGTCGAAGCGATGCGCAGAGGGCGCTGAGGGCGTCGCCCGCCCTTCGTTCCCCGGCTTGGCCAACCGAACGATTTGCGCCGACTCCATTTTCGCAAAGAATCCGACGCCCCCTCTCGCCATGCTCGGCGTCGCAATCCGCCCAAGGCGTTCGTAAAACTTCAGATCGCTTTCCGATCCTTCATGGGTTTGAGAGCCTTCTCGATGCACTTTCGCCAGAAGGCGCTTGACCGGGGATCGTCACCCAGCCACTTGCGGATGAGTTCGTCGGTCGAGAGAAGGCCGCTTTCCGCCCAAAGCTTGCGTACGCCGCCCGAAACGAGCGGCTCCTTTTCAAACCGGTCGGCGAGCATGTCGCCCAAGAGGTACCCGAACACGTACTGCCAATCGTACGCGATCGTTTCCTGCCGATAGAAATGCGGTTTGTAAGCCCATACGTAGCGGTCCGCCCCGATCGTCGTATCGCCGAAATAGTGTTGCCACGCAGCGTCGGAGAGTTCGTTGAGCGTGCGCACCGACAGGGCTCCGAAGAGGCGCTCGCGGTATATGTCGCCAAGAAGCCGATGCCTCGCCGGAATCGTAAGGAGAAAATTCGTGATGCGTGAGAGATCGAGCCAGTACACTGCGAGCCGCAACGATTCGTTTCCCGTGCCCTCGGCTTCTTTTCGCAGTTTCCGCAGAAGCAGCGCCTCGTAGAATTTTCCCGCGATTTCCGTGACAGAGAGCGGAAAAAGCCTCGCCGCGGGCGACGCCCCGTGCAGAAGTCTCAAGTGGTGTGCCACGCCGAACAGATGCGCCACCCGCACTTCACTCTCCAGGTTCGGGTAAAAGTGCGTGAGAATCCGCACGGCTCCGAGCGAGGGGAGATCGTCGCACCAGGAACTACCCGTCTTCGAAGCGAAGTTTCGACCGTCCACCCAATGCTTTTCGTGCGCTTCGCGCAAAAAGACGCCGAAACTCGGATCCACGTTGGCCGAAGCCGTAATCAGGTCGCGCAGATGGTCGGCATAGGTCGACCCTCGCGTCCAAAAGGCGCCGGGCAAAGGCGCCGTCAAATGACAGGGCAGCGTCTTCGGGTCCGGCTCGCCATTCTTCGTCTTCATCGCCATGCGGGCGCGGATCGTGACGGAACGGCGGACTTCCGGCAGGGCTTCGTCCAAAGCGTTCAGCATCGCCCGATAGGCTTCGACCGACGTTCTTTCCTTCTGCAGATGCACTTCGGGAAAGTGCGCTCCCGAAGCGCGCCAGATCGCGACGCGCAGTCCCGAAATGGCGTTGAGCAAATCGGCAAAGGCATTCGCATGGGAAGCGAACCACGCGTTCATCGCTTCGAACGTCGTGCGGCGCAGAACGGGATCGTCCCCGTTGCGAAGAATGGAAAGACTCATCCCGAAACTTTGCCGGCGAACGTGGCGTCCCGAGTCCTCCGCGGCGAGCGACATCGTGCTCGTCATGTGCGTGTGGAGCGCATAGAGCGGGGTCATGGCCTCCCGCATGAGCGAGGCGCCCGAAAATTCCTTCCAGGAAGAGGTCGGCAGAGTCGACACGTAGAGCTTCCAACGTCGGATTTCCGGATAAGTGTCATAGTGTCGATCCGCCTCGGCGTCGCTCCCGGGTTCGGGCATCGCGCGCACCGCGGCAAGCGCCCGGACCGCCGCGCGGTCGAGCTCCTCTCTTCTCGCGAGAAGACGCGAACGCGCCGCAACGCTCGCGCCGTCCGTGGGATTGAGCCCGAGATGCGCACGGCAAATCGTAAGGAGCGTTCGGATGAGATCTCGCCCTCTTCCGTAGAGCCGCAGCATCTCATCGGTCGCCGACGGCCCCGGCACGTCGGGTGCGAGACGATTCGCCGCGGCAAGGGCCGAAATCGTCATGTCGAGCGTTTTGGCAAGGTCGGAAAAAAGCGGGCTCTGTACGTCGGAAGTCCCGTCGGACGCCCATTTCGGCAAGTTTAAGCGTTCCATTCTCATTCATCCGTTTCAATGCTTCGATTCTGCTTCGAATCCGTCGGGCTCCTCAGCAGACAACAGGGTTAACACCTACATCCGTACGCGTTAACCCTAGGCTCCCTCTCTTCTCTTCGATACAACCCGGCGATTCCAAGCTTATCTCCTGCCGCGAAAAAGCAAAAGTCTAAGGGTTTACCATAACCCTCCGGATCACGATCCCTTGCCGCCCTTACGTACCGAAGGGATTGCTCTTCAGAATGGCGACAGAACAAACACGCATCCCGTGCTTGAAAACACAAGGAGACTTTCATGGCCGGCATCATTTTCGGATGCATCATGCTCATCCTCGTGGGATGGGCCATCCTGAAGGGAAAATACGCTCCCTTCATCCTCTTTGCGAGCGGCGTCGCGATGCTGCTCTTTTCCGTCGTGTTCGACACCGGTTCCTTCATGCCGAAGAAGGCCCTGCCGACTGGAAGCGACTACCTCAACATCATCGAGTTTCTGCGCTACTCGTTCTCGAACAACCTCTCGAACCTGGGCCTCCTCATCATGACGATGGTGGGCTTCGCGTCCTACATGACGCACATCGGAGCGAACGACGCGTTCGTGAACATCGCGATCAAGCCGCTTTCCCTCATCAAGAGCCCCTACGCCCTCGTCTTTCTCGCCTTCCTGCTGGGCAAGGCCGTCTCGATGGTCATTACCTCGGCCGTGGGTCTGGGCGTCCTGTGTCTCGCCCTGATGGGGCCGGCCCTCGCGGCGCTCGGCATGAACAAGAAGACCATCGCCGCCGTCTTCGTCACGTCGGGCGCGGCTTCGATGGTGCTCTTGGGCGGCTCCACCGCCGCTTCCGCCAAGGCCTGCGAACTCTCGATCCTTGACTACGTCTTCATCTACAAAATTCCGGCCGCTCTCCCGACCGTTCTCGTCATGGGTATCGCGCACGTCTTCTGGCAGCGCTATCTCGACCGCAAGGAAGGCTGGATTCCGTCCGAACACCTGGGAGAAAAGCTCGTCTTCGAAGGCGACGACGTGAAGCGTCCCTCGACCGCCGCTCCGAAGATCTACGCGGTCCTTCCCTTCCTGCCGATGGTCTTCGTCGTGGTCTTCTCGCAGTACTGCATCGAATCGATCAAGCTCAACATCACGACCCTCATGCTCTTCTGCGTGACGATCGCCATGATCTGCGAAGCGATCCGTTGGCGCGGCAACATCGACAAGCTCGGCGCCGGCCTCAAGGCCTTCCTCATGGCGATGGGCAAGTCCTGCTCGGGCGTCGTGGCGCTCGTTATCGCCGCGGGCGTCTTTGCGACGGGCTTCAAAGCCCTCGGCATGATCGACGCCATCGTGGGCCTCGCCACGAGCGTGGGTGCGGGCGGTCTCGGCATGTCGATCCTCTTTGTCGTCATCACGACGCTCGTCACGATCATCGCCGGTTCGAACGGCGCCTCCTTCTATCCGCTCGTCGAAATGGTTCCGCACATCGCCAAGAGCATGGGCGTCAACCCCGTGATGCTCGTTCTGCCGATGCACCAGGCTTCGACCATCGCCCGTCCTCTTTCGCCTGTGGCCGGCGTCGTCGTGGCGATCTCCGCCATGTGCAAGATGAGCCCGCTGGAACTCGTGAAGCGCGCTTCCGTGCCCTCGATCCTCGGCCTCATTTCGCACCACATCTTCGTCTTCTGGCTTTCGGTCTGAGGTAAATCATGACGAACGCAAAGATTGATCTCATGGCGCCCGAGTGGCAGATGGAGGACGCATACGGCAACATTCGCTCGCCCCGCTATGAAGCGAGCGTCGCCGACGCCCTCGAAGCGGTGAAAAACCTGGAAACCGACAGCATCGTTACGCGCGAAAACGTTGCAGAGCGCCTTGCTCTCTACGACCGCGCCGTCACGCTCCTCTCGTCGCTTGCTTCCTTCGTGAAGTGCACGGGCGCCAAGGACGGCACGGACGAGCGCGTCCCCGCCGAAAACGCCCGGCTCGCCGAAATCGCGGCGCGCCGCGATCGGGCGGCGAACACGCTCTTCGCTTTCCTCGAAACGCTTCCCGCCGAGGATTCCCTTTGGAAGACGTCACCCCTCAGCGATTGGGCCTTCGTCGTGTCGGAACGCCGTCACGACTGGCACAAGGCCCTCACCGAAACCGAGCGCGACTGGCTCGCCTCGTGGAAGACGCGGTGCTTTACGCCGCTAGGGGACCTCTTCAAGACCCTGCAGCAGGGCGTCGACTTCGAAGCGGAAAACGCTTCGGGCGAGAAGGAACGCATCCGCGCCGCCAAGCTCATTTCGGTGATCAAGGGCGCGCCCGACCGTACGCTTCGCCGTTCCGTCTTCGAAGGGATCGACAAGACCTATTCGAAGCAGGGAGCGCTTCACGCCGCGCTCCTCAATCAGCTTCACGGCATGCGCCTTTGCGCCTTCGACCGCGCGGGCGTGGCGCCGCTCACGGTGTCGCTCGCCCAAAACCGCATGAGCGAAAAGGCGCTTCACGCCATGCGCGAGACGATCCTCTCGCACATCGACGAAGTGCGGGAAGCCGTGACGCTTCGCGCCCCCTATTTCGGAGAAGAGAAGCTCCACGTCTACGACCTGATGGCTCCGGCCCCGGTCGCGGCGAAGGCGGCTTCCACCATTCCCTATCCGGAAGGGATCGCGATCGTCAAGAAGGCCCTCGGCACGGTTTCCCCCGAACTCTCGGGCTTCATCGACACGATGCTCGAAAACCGCTGGGTCGACGCGAAGCCCTCGGAGAAGAAGATCGGCGGTGCCTTCTATTCGCGCTTCAACGAATTCCGCATTCCGCGCGTCTTCGCTTCCTACACGGGAACGATCACGACGGTTCTGCAACAGGCCCACGAATTGGGTCACGCCTTCCACTACTGGATGATGCGCGACCTTCCGGTCGTGCAGACGGAATTTCCGATGACGCTCACCGAAACGGCGAGCACCTTCAACGAAGCCGTCCTGCGCCATCACCTGCAGGCCGAAGCCCTCGCGAAAAACGACCGCGAAGCGCACTTCGGCATGCTCTGGCAGGAACTGCGCAGCGCCGCCAACTTCCTCATGAACACGATGGTCCGCATGGACTTCGAGCTCGCCTATCTCGAGGAACGCCGCCGCGGAATCGTTTCCGCGCAGCGCGCCTGCGAACTCATGAGTGAAGCCTGGCGCCTCTGGTACGGCGACACGACGGTGGAAACGGACAAGTGGCTGTGGGCCTACAAGCTCCACTACTACAAGACCGATCAGCTCATCTACAACTACCCCTACACCGTGGGCTACCTCCTCTCGCAGGGCCTCATGGCGGAGTGGAAGGATCGCGGCGACGCCTTCTTCCCCTTCTACAAGGCGATGCTGCGCGACACGGGTCGGATGACGCTCGACGAAATCGTCGCCAAACACTACGGATTCGACGCCGCGAAGAAGGACTTCTGGGAGCGCTGCATCACCGCCCCGCTCGGCTTCGTGCGCGAATTCCGCAATCTTTACCCTCGCCCGGCTCATTGAGACCGGCTCATCCACATGGAGACTCTTACCATGATCAAGATCAATACTCTGGCGGCCGCGGTCGCCCTGTCGCTCGCCGCCCTTTCGGCGCAGGCTGCCGACATTCAGATGTACGGGCGCGTCGACGCGGGCCTTCGCTACACGAACTACCACGACAGTTCTAAAGACGATTCCTTCGCCCTGCAGGCCGGCAACCGCGCCCACAACCGAATCGGCATGAACATTCAGGAAGACCTCGGCAACGGTTTGAAGGCCAAGGTTTACCTCGAAAACGGCTTCACGATCGACGACGGCGACATGGACACGAGCGGTCAGCTCTTCAACCGCCGTTCCATCCTCGCTCTCAAGGGCGGCTTCGGTGAAGTCGGCATGGGCCGCATGGGCACCGTGCAGTCGACGGTTGCGCCCTATTCCATGGGCCTGATCAAGTGGGACCCGTTTGCCACGTCCTACAGCCAAGCCTCGATCGGTTCGACCTTCGCCAACACGAGCCGCGTGAACAATGCCATCACCTGGCAATCCCCCTCCATGGCCGGCTGGCGCCTCGGTGCGACCTATTCCATGGGCGACTCGTCCGACGAGATCGGCGATGAATACGAAGCCTACGCCGACCACGACCACACGCTCGCGCTCGCAACGGACTATCAGAACGAAAATCTCTACCTTTCGCTCACCTACGCCCATGTCGCCTACGGCAACGTTGAAAACGGCGAAATGACCGACGACGGCAACCTCTTCGGTTTCGGCGGTTGGTGGCGCTTCATGCCGCAGTCGAAAGTCTACTTCGGCGCTCAGTATCAGAAGCACTGGGATTCGGCCGCTGGTCTGGGTCTCAAGGACATGCAGAACAAGGCGCTCTGGAACTACAAGCCCAGTAAGGACGATCCGACCAAGGAAGTGGCGGATACGCCTAAGGAAGCGCTTGCGGGCGGCTACGACGGCTACTCGCTCCTCTTGGGCGGCACCTACGAATTCGGCCAGAACAAGCTCCTCGCTTCGGTCCAGTACTTCGACGGCGAACTCGCCAACGCGAGCGAATACGACTACAACTTCCTCGTCTTCGGTACGGCTTGGGAATACAAGCTCGCCAAGACCGTCTGGTTCTACGTCGCCGCAACCCACTCGATCGACGGCGGCAAGATTTCCAACGCGAAGTTTGACGACGAAGACGCCCGTCAGGCCGCGACGGAAGTCATGACCGGCATCAACTGGAACTTCTAACTCTTTTGCCCGTCCGAGTCGCTCCGGAGCGGCTCGGACGCAAGGATTCCAAGCTCCGGCAGAGAGTTTTTACGGGGACAGTCGGCGCGTTCGACCGTCCCTTTTTTTCATTTTTGGCGCGATACTTTCGTAAGCGTTGCCGATACTCTTTCGGCAACGACCGAATGGACCGACCCGAGGTCGGCGGAAGACCTTTGCGTCTCATCCGACGGCCCCGTACGAAAGGAGAAATTGATGTCGATGGAAAAGATTCCCGGCCCGATTGACGAGGCCGTACTGGCGACGGTGCGCACCGTCGCCAAGGATGCACGCATGCAAAAGGCGCTCGCGATCGCCCACGACCGCGCCGAAGAAGCGATGGCGCTTCAGGTGCACATTTCCGAAATTCCCGCGCCCACCTTTGAAGAACGCACCCGCGCCGAAGAGATCGTTCGCCTCATGAAGGAAGCCGGCCTTGAAGACGTCACGATTGACGAAATCGGCAACGTGATCGGCCACCGTCCCGGGCGCAATCCCGAGGGACCGCTTCTTGCGATCGGCGCGCACATGGACACGGTCTTCCCCGCGGGCACCGACGTCAAGGTCCGCCGCGAAGGCAACACCTACTACGGCCCCGGGATCGGCGACAACGCCTCGGGCGTGCGCACGGTGCTCGAAGCCGTGCGGGCTCTGAACGAAGCGGGCGTCGAAACGGAAGGCGACATCTGGTTCTGCACCACGGTGGGCGAAGAGGGTCTCGGCGACATCCGCGGAAGCAAACATCTCTTCCGTGAAAAGAACGCCGTCAACAAAATCGACGGCTTCTTGGCCGTCGACAATTCCAACATCGGCCGCATTTTGTTCGGCGCAATCGGTTCGCACCGTTGGCGCTTCACGGTGAAGGGGCCGGGCGGCCACAGCTACGGCGCCTTCGGCGAAACGCCGAGCGCCATTCACGCGATCTGCCTTGCAGGCGCCAAGGTCGCGCACCTCAAAGTACCTGAAACGCCCCGCACGACCTTCACGATCGGCACGATCAAGGGCGGCACGAGCGTGAACACGATCGCCGCCACCGCCTCCTGCGACGTCGACATCCGAAGCCTTGGCGACCGGGAGCTCCTCGACGCCGAAGCCAAGATCCGCGCCGCCTTTGAAGAGGCCGTCCGAGAAGAAAACGAAATCTGGGGCGTGACGGATCCGAAGAAGATGGTCCGCCTCGAAGCGGAAATGATCGGAAACCGTCCGGCCGGCACCCGTCCCGACGACTGTCCGGTCCTGCAAACCTCGCGCGCGGCGCAGGCCGAACTCGGCCTGGAGCTCACGGACTACATGTCCTCTTCGACCGACGCGAACGCGCCCGTGAGTCTCGGCATCCCCGCGACCTGCCTCTCTTCGGGCGGCAGGCAGATGCGCACGCATACCGTGGAAGAGTATTACGAATGCTTCGACATTCACCTCGGTCCGCAGCTTCTGATGCTCACGGCCGTCTCGCTCGCGGGCCTCGCCGCGCAAGACGGCGGTGAAGCTACGAAGCCGATTCTGCCCGTGCGCTGCTGACGAAGCTTCGTTGAACCGACAAAACGAACGGGAGGTCCTTTGCGGGCCTCCCGTTTTGCGCGGGTTTCGCGGCGATGCGTCAGATGCGGGTCTCCTCCTTGTCGGGATCCGCGAGCGCGCGGCTTCTCTTGACGAGCGCTTCGATGCGCGAGACGTCGAAACCCACCGGGGCAAAGCGCTCCTCCACGTTCGCCGCGTCAAAGAGACCGCCGTTGCGGGAAAGGATCAGATCGACGTCCTCCTGCGTGAAGGCCGCGCCCCTTGCCACGCTCTCGCGGCAGAGTTCCATCTCCCCGTCGCGCAGGTTCGCGCGGAACTTCAGCACGGTATAGGCGAGAAGCCAGTCGGCGTCCGTTTTGGGTTCGAGAAAGCGACCGCGCATGACGTCCGACTCCGTCTTCACGTAGGCGCCGAAATCCCGGCAGGAGCCGAGCTTCACCGCTTCCGACGACGAAGGCAGTCCCTTGCAGACGAAGGTCGCCGTGCCGCCCCGATGAAAGGCCGCCACTTCGTCGATCACTTCGGTTGCGACGTCGAAATGAAGTTCGACCGGGAAATTGCGGTCCGCCCGAACGACGGGCGCACCCGTTTCGTGCTTTTGAATCTCCCGAATCCGTACGTTCGGGAAGATCATCGTCTTTCCTTCATAGATCCGATCGGCCCGGAAGGGATTGTCGAGCGTGTCGCGCACGAGTTCGTCCAAGTCGGTGAGCTTCGTTTCGCCGAAGCGGTCCTTCACCGCCTGTTCGAAATGAAACGTGGGTTGACCCGCCACGAAGTCGCGCACGTCGTTTTGCACGAGCAGATCCACGACGAGGCGCTCTTCTTCCGAATAGTTGAGGGGCGCGGCGCCCGCGGCGGCCGACACCGTCAACAGGGCGAGCGCGGAGAGCGCCCCCGAAATCGCCTGAATGGGTCGCATGAATAATCCTCCTTTGTCCGACATTCTAGCCGTTCGGCGACCGCCCGCCTTCATTCGACCTTTTCCGCTCTGGGGAGAAGGTTCGAAGCCCTGCACGACGTATCTTCCGAACGAAATGCAACACCCCGCACGAGCCTGGGAAGAATTTCGGCCCCACCTTCTCGTACACCGCAGACACGTTCTGCGGAAAGCCATTTTCATGACTCAGGCGGACCGCTGTTCCCGCAAAGGCTAAACGGTTGCCCCGATACCTCTCCGGAAAGTTTTTCCGCACAATTTGGGCGCCCCGACAACCCCACAACCACAAAAGGCTCCATCCATGTCCAAAAAGACCCTTCTGGAAACGCCCGTTGCGCGGCGCAGTTTCCTCCATGCGTCGGCCATCGGCTTTCTCGCCGGTTTCGCGCTCACGCCGGTCGGCCGTGCCGTAGCGGCGGCCGTGGACGATCTCGAAACGATGTCCTGGACCGCCTGCGTCATCAACTGCGGACACCGCTGCCCGCTTCGCTGCTTCTCGAAGAACGGCCGCGTCATCCGCATCGAAACCGACAACACCATTCAGGACGGTTGCACGCCGCGCCAGCTGCGCGCCTGCCTCAAGGGCCGCAGCATGCGCCAGCGCATTTATTCGCCCGACCGTCTCAAGTACCCGATGAAGCGCGTCGGCGCGCGCGGCGAAGGGAAATTCGAGCGCATTTCCTGGGACGAAGCGCTCAAGACCGTCGCGGAAAAGCTCGAATACACGGTGAAGACCTACGGCAACGAGTCGCTTTATTGGCAGTACTGCTCCGCGCAGCAGTCGCTCGTCAATTCGCGCCGCGCCTGGTGGCGTCTTCTCAACCTCATGGGCGGCTACCTCAAGTACTACGGCTCCTATTCGACCGCCCAGATTTCCGCTTCCTTCCCGATGACCTACGGCGGAAGCCCCGCTTCCTACGAAAGCGAAGTCGCCAACGCCAAGCTCTACGTGGGTTTCGGCAACAATCCGTCGGTGACGCGCGGCTCGGGCGCCGGCAAGTCCTATCAGCTCACCTGCGCGCTCTCGGGCCGAAACCGCCCGAAGATGATCATCATCGACCCGATCTACACCGACACGGCGGTCGGCAAGGCCGACGAATGGATCCCGATCCGTCCGGGCACCGACGCAGCCCTCGTGCAGGCGATCGCCTATGAGCTCATCCGCAACAACTGGGTGGATCAGGCCTTCCTTGACAAGTACTGCGTGGGCTACGACGAAAAGACGCTGCCCGCGTCCGCTCCGAAGAAGAGCGACTACAAGAGCTTCATCCTGGGCGAAGGCGACGACAAGACGCCGAAGACCCCGGAATGGGCTTCGAAGATCACCGGCATTCCCGTCGAGACCATCGTGCGTCTCGCGCGTGAAATCGGCACGACGAAGCCCTGCTTCATCGCGCAGGGCTGGGGTCCGCAGCGTCAGGCGAACGGCGAAGAAACCGCCCGCGCCATCGCGATGCTCCCGATCCTCACGGGGAACGTCGGTCTGCCCGGCACGAACACCGGTCAGCACGAAGGGAACGTCTCCTTCCCGGCCGTCTATCTTCCCGTGGGCAAGAACCCCGTCAAGGCCACGATTCCGTGCTTCCTCTGGACGGACGCGATCGTGCGCGGCAAGGAAATGGACGACATCCACGACGGTCTGAAGGGCGTCAAGAAGCTCGGCCACGACATCAAGATGATCGTGAATTCGGGCGGCAACACCCTCATCAACCAGCACGGCGACAGCAACTGGACCGACGCCATCCTGCGCGATGAATCGAAGTGCGAATTCATCGTCGTCTGCGACAACATGATGACGCCTTCGGCCCGCTACGCCGACATTCTGCTTCCCGACACGCTCGGCCCCGAAACGGACGACATCGCGAGTTCCGGCGGCTCGAACGGCGACACCGCCTCGATCCTTCCGATGCACAAGTCGGTCGAACCCGAGTGGGAACAGCGTCCCTCCTGGGAAATCTGCCGCGGCATCGCGAAGTTCCTCGGCAAGGAAGAGGCCTTCACCGAAGGCCGCACCCAGCTCGAGTGGGTCGAATGGTGCTACGAGGAAACGCGCAAGAAGGCGCCGGAACTTCCGCCCTTCGCCGAATTCTGGAAGACGGGCCCGAAGCAGGCGCTCGAATTCCCGCGCTCGCCCGTGGCGCTCGCCGACTTCCGCAAGGATCCCGAAAAGGCTCCGCTCAAGACTCCGTCGGGCAAGATCGAAATCTATTCGGAACGCCTCGCCAAGATCGCGTCCGAATGGAAGCTTCCCGAAGGAGAACTCATCAGCCCGATTCCGCGCTTCTTCTCCACGTGGGAAATGCCGGGCGACAAGCTTCAGGAAAAGTATCCGCTCCAGTGCTACGGCTACCACGGACACGGACGCATTCACTCGACCTTCCACAACCTTCCGTGGCTTCGCGAACAGTTCCCGGACCACGTCCTCATCAATCCGATCGACGCCAAGGCCCGCGGCATTGAAACGGACGACCTCGTTCGGGTCTTCAACGACCGCGGTACGGTGGAAATCCGCGCGAAGGTGACCCCGCGCATCATGCCGGGCGTCACCTCCATCCCGCAGGGCGCCTGGTACACGCCCGTCATGAAGGACGGCAAGCGCGTCGACGTGGGCGGCAACATCAATACGCTCACGCACCACCGCCCGAGCCCCCTTGCCAAGGGGAACGCCCAGCACACCGTGCTCGTTCAGATCGAAAAAGCGTAAGGAGGGAAGATCATGAAGCAACTCGGTTTTTACATCGACGCCGCAAAGTGCACGGGATGCAAGACCTGCGTCGTCGCCTGCAAGGACGCGCACGATCTTCCCGTCGGGATGAATCTGCGCAAAGTGATCGAATATGCGGGCGGCGGCTGGCGTCAGGACCGCATGACGGGGGCCTGGCACCAAGACGTCTTTGCGTACTACCTCTCGATTGCGTGCAACCACTGCGAGGATCCCGCCTGCGTGAAGGTCTGTCCCACGAAGGCGCACTTCAAGCGCAAGGAAGACGGCCTCGTCGTGATCGACCGTGAAAAGTGCATCGGCTGCGGCGCCTGCGCGGCGGCCTGTCCCTACGGCGCGCCGCAGTTGGACGTCAATGCGAAGAAGATGCTGAAGTGCGACGGCTGTCTCGACCGCCTCGAAAAGGGGCTACAGCCCATCTGCGTCGAATCCTGCACGCAGCGGGCGATCGAATTCGGACCGATCGACGCTCTTCGCAAGAAGTACGGATCAACGGCCGTGGCGCCGCTTCCTCCCGTCACGCAGACGAAGCCCGCTCTCGCCGTCCACGCGCCGAAAAACGCCCGTCCCGTCGGCGACGATTCGGGCACGGTGTTCCTTCATTGACCGCGCAGGCGTCCGGCCCCGCATACGGCCGGACGCCGACCGCAGCGTCCGACAGCCCGCCTCTTCGGCGGGTTTCGTTTTTGACACCTGGAAAAGAGGGGAATCGGCTTCTGTCGGTACGCGGAGGACTACAAACTGTACATGAAGTCACGGCAAGCAGGCGAACACGCCCTGGAGAACACCGCGAAATTTATCGAGGAGACGCTCAAGTTACGGGAATCCTCCCCGGCCGTACGGAGAGAATCGAAGAGATTCTCTTCGCATTGGAGCCCGCAGGATCGCTCAGAGACGTGTTGCGCGTCAAAGACTTCCATTCGTTGCGAATCCGTGGGGACAAGAGGCCGACGCGCTACGCGATGTCGGTCTCAGGCACCTGACGCATTACGTTTACGGCTCTGGTTCGGGAGCCAAAAAACCCAAATCCTTCAACGCAAGGTATACGGCGTATCGGTCTTCCGCCGTCAGTCGACCGTAACAGATCTGGCCTTCAAAGGCACTTAGGCTGAACTGCGCGATTTTGGAGCATTTAACTGCATCTAAATTCTTAATCAAAATTATTTATAACATATAACTATGAGCAAGATACTGCGCATTCAAGAGTTCGCCAAATTAGTTGGACGCACTCCCCAAACCATCCGACGATGGGAGAAAGAGGGAAAGTTGGTGGCCAAACGACTACCTTCGGGGCACCGCTACTTC
>UQTE01000002.1 GCA_900543805.1 uncultured Sutterella sp. | reverse complement strand
TCGCGAAGGAGAGAGTCGATTAAGAATTAGGCCATCTTGGCGAATTCTTCACCGGCGATCATGCCGAAGGTGAGGGCGTCGATCACGGCGACCGTACCGAGACGGGAAGCACCGTGCACACCGCCCGTGATTTCGCCGCCGGCATAGAGACCCTTGATGGGCTGGCCGGTCGTGGCGGAGATCACCTGAGCCTTCGTGTTGATGAGCACGCCGCCCATCGTGTGGTGGATCTTCGGCGAAACTTCGATGCCGTAGAACGGGGCCTTCGAAACGTTCAGACCGTTGTTGAACTTCAGGATGCGGTGGAAGTCCTTGTCTTCGCCCGCGGCGACGTAGCCGTTGAACTTCTTGACTTCTTCAAGGAACGGAGCCTTGTTGATCTTGAAGTGGTCGGCAAGTTCTTCAAGGGTGTTGAACTTCTTGACGGTGCCCATTTCGAGCGGCAGCTTCACGAAGGACGGGTTGATCGCGTCGACGATGGCCTGGTCGCACACGGCGATCGGGTAGTTTTCGTCCGTGCCGATGACCTGGAAGAGGGCGTCGGACTTAATCTTGCGGCCGGCGTGTTCGTCCATGAAGCGCTTGCCGGTCTTGCGGTCGACGACGACGCCGTAGTCCATGCAGGCGTGGTTCGTGAAGTTCACGGAAACGCCGAAGCCCTTTTCACGCGGGTTACAGTACGGGAGGAACTGCAGCCAGCAAAGCTGGATCGGGAGAGCGCCGATGCCCATGGCCTTGATCAGGACGCCGGCCGTGGCGCCGGGCTGGTTCGTCGAGTCGGTCGAGGGAACGACGCGCGGGTCCTGAGCCTGACGGAATTCGATGTCGCGGGAGAAGCCGCCGGCGGCGAGCATCACGCCCTTCTTGGCGCGGATCGTGACGGCCTTGCCGGTCTTGTTTTCGCGGTCGTCGTTGACGAGCTTGGCGTTGAAGCGGTAACCCGTGCGGGCCGTGATGCCGACCACGGCGCCCGTTTCGTCGACGACGAAGTCGTCCATCTTGCAGCGCGTACGGATCGTGACGGTCGGGATCTTCTTCAATTCGGCTTCCATCGGACGGATGTAGCCCGAGCCCGTACCGGCCTTGATTTCATAGGAGCGCGGAACCGAGTGGCCGGCTTCGAAGAGCATCTTGTTAGGCACGAATTCGCAACCGCAGTCGACGACCATCTTGATCGTGTCGTTGCAGCGGTCGGCGATCGTGGCGAGGAGTTCGGTGTGGTTGATGCCGAGGCCGTCCTTCAGGCAGTCGGCGATGAAGAGTTCCTTGCTGTCCTTGATGCCCTGGGCGGCCTGAACGGGGTTGACCGGGCAGGCGACGTTGCCGCCGCAGATGGCGGAGTTGCCGCCGACGACGGGCATCTTTTCAAGGATGAGAACCTTGAGACCGGCGCGACCGGCCTTGAGGGCGCAAGCCATGCCGGCAAAGCCCGAGCCGATGATCACGACGTCGTATTCTTCGTCCCACTTCTGAACCTTGGCGGCGGGGATGCCGGCATTGGCGGCGGCGCTGGCCATGAGCGTGGCGGCGACGGCGGCGCCGGACTTCAGGAAGCTGCGACGAGCAAGATTGATGTCACTCATTTGAATCCTCTTCGGTGATGTGTTGAGAGTGTGCAAAAGGAGAGAAACCTTTCGGTTGGCAACATTCTCGCGCCGCGTCGAATTTTCGGCGACATACCTTGGTATGGGTCGGTATACATACCTTGGGATAGGTCGGGGATGGCCCGTCAAAGCCTTGCGTCGCGGGCCGTTTCCTGTCATGATTCCAAGACTTTCCCTTTCTTCACCGTCATGAACCGTCTCCGCCATTTCTCCCTTTGCGAAATCCTTGCGCGACGCCGCAAAGCCGTCGCGGCGGGGTGCGTCGGGGCGGTTGCGGCGCTTCTCTCCCTCGCTCTCTTTATTTCCTCTCCTGCGGCGTTCGCCGCCGAAGAATCTTCCCCGTCCGACGCCGTCTCGGCGGCAAGCTTCGACCTTTCGGCCCTTCGTTCGCTCGAATTTCGCGAAGGAGAGGTTCCCTCTGTTCTTCCGATCGATCCCGTGCCCGCAGAGGGACCCGCTCCGGGTGACTTTTGGATCGCCGTGGAGGATACGGGGGCGTCCGCCGTCTTCTATCAGAGCGTTCTTCCCGTTCTCAACGCCCTGAAGCACACCTTTCCCGACCGACGCGTAATCGTCGAGGGGATTCCTTCGCGCGTCTTCGTGGAGGAAGTGCGGGAGCGCAAGATTCCCTTCGCCGTGGCGACGGCGGGCACGACCGTCTCCCTCATGCTCGACACGGGGGCGGTGCCCTTGGCGACGCGCGAGCGAATCGGCGAGGGCGCGGCGGGATCGGCCGGAGCGCTTCTTCTCGTTTCGACGGAGAAACCCGCCCCAAAGAATTGGGAGGATCTGCGCGGAAAGCGCCTCGCCTTGGAGAGCAGCGTGTCGTTCGGGCCCTGGCAGTGGTTGGGCGGCCGTCTTGTGGAAGAAGGGTACGAAGCGGACGACTTTTTCTGTGGACTTCTCTGGCGCGCGCACGACGCCCCCGAAGTGCTGAACGCCGTCGCTTCGGGCGACGCCGACGCGGGACTTCTTTCCGCCTGCACCTACGAGCGGCTCCGCGAGCAGGGGATGATCGATACGGAAGCCTTCCTTCCCGTCTTCACGCGTCCGGCGGAACCCGGCGCCTGCCTCGCCTCGACGTCGCGCTACCCAGACTGGTCGATCGCCTACACCGCGAACGCGCAGGACGACACGGTACGGCGTCTCGCGGCGGTGCTTTTCGGCATGCCTTCGCAGCAGAACTACCGCTGGGGGATTCGGGTTGATCTGAGCGGCGTGCGCTCCCTCATGGAGACCCTTCACTACGGGCCCTACGCCTATCTTGACGAGCAGACCTTCCTCGGATTTTTCAAGCGTCACCTCGACTGGCTCATCGGCTTTGTTGCGCTCCTTGCCTTCCTCGCTTTCCACACGGTGCGCGCGAAGCATCTTGTTCGCGTGCGCACGACCGAACTCGAAGCGGCGTTGAAGGAACGCGACCGCATGGAAGAGGAGGCGCGAACGTCCCGCGAACGCCTCTCCGCCGTCGAGCGCGTCGGGATGCTCTCGCAGATGAGCAGCATGTTCGCGCACGAATTGAAGCAGCCGCTCGCCTCGATTACGAACTACATCGGCGGACTCAAGCTCTGGAACAAGGCGCGTCAGACGACGGACGACGACCGCGCGATGGCCGAGTCGGCGCTCGCCGCCATGGCGGACGAAGCCGCCCGCGTGACGGCGATCGTCAACCGCGTGCGCGGCTATGCCAAACGCAGCAACGAGCCCCTGAAGCCCGTCGACTGGCTCGCGGCCGTACGCCGCGCCGCTGAGATCGTCGAGCGCCACGACACGAAGCGCGTTCCGATCCGCATCGTGGCGGGAGACTTTCTGAAGGCCGATCCGAGCGAAGATCGACCGGCGATGGTGTTGGGCGACGCTCTCGAACTGGAACTCTTGACGCTCAACCTCATGCGAAATGCCGGGCACGCCGCCTTTGACGTGAAGGGCGGATTCGTGAGCGTGTCGCTCACGCTCGACAAGGGCCGCTACTGGCTGCGTGTCACCGACAACGGACCGAAACTCAATCCCGAACAATTCGCGCGTCTCACGGGCTACGGCGAATCCGTCAAACAGGAGGGGCTCGGCATCGGGCTCTCCATCTGCCGCGGCATTGTGGACCGTCACGGCGGCACTTTGCGGTTCTATCAGCTCCCCGTCGCGGGGATCTGCGCCGAAGTCGTGATCGAAGCCTATTAAGGAGAAGAAAAATGACGAAACCGCTCGTACGCATCGTCGACGACGATGAGGAACTCCTGCGGAGCACCGCCTTTTTGATCCGCATGGCGGGGTTCGACGTGCTCACCTATTCGTCGGCGATTTCCTTTCTTTCCATGGACGATCCGACCCGCCCGGGCTGTCTTCTGCTCGATCACCGCATGCCCGGAATGACCGGGATGGAACTGCAGGAGACGCTCGTCGAGCGCGGCGAGACGATTCCCGTCATCTTTCTTTCGGCCCACGGCGACATTCCGATGGCGATGCAGGCCGTGCACCGCGGGGCGCTCGACTTTCTCGTGAAGCCCGTCGATCCGGAAGTCCTCGTCGAAGCCGTCAGGAAGGCCGTGCAAAAGAGCCTCGACGAAGTGCGCACCGCCGACGAGAGCGCACAGGTGCAGGCCGCGACCGAACGCCTGACCGAGCGCGAACTCGAGGTGGCGCAGCTCGTCGCCCAGGGGCTTCTCAACAAGCAGATCGCGGACCGACTCGGGATTTCGCTTCCGACCGTCAAGATGCACCGCGGCAACGTCACGAAAAAGTTGGGCGTACGCTCGGCCGTTGCGATCGCCAGGGCGCTTGAGCGCGCGAACCTTCTGAAGGGCGGAGAGGCGCGATGACCGACCGCCGCAGACTCGTCACGGCCCTCGGACTCGGCGCGGGACTCGGCTTCGTCGGGATGCCGCCCCTTCGGGCCGCGGAAACGTCCGATGAAGAACCCTGGGACGTCCTCGTCGTGGGTTCGGGCGCGGCGGGACTCTCCGCGGCGCTCGCCGCCGACGAGGCGGGGGCGGGCCGCGTCGCAATTCTGGAAAAGATGGCGATCGCGGGCGGACACACGCTCGTCGCTTCGGGGTCGGTGAACGCCTATGATCCGGAAGGACAGAAACGGATGGGACGAACCGACTCGACCGAGGCCTTCTTTCGCGATACCTACGAAGGAGGCGGCCGTCGGGGCGATCCCGATCTCATCAGCGTGCTTGTGCACGAGAGCGAACCGATGCTCGCCTGGCTCAAGGGACACGGCGTTCCCTTCGATCCGGTCCTTTTCGAAGCCTACAACGGCGTCTTTCCGCGCGCGCACCGAACCGTGATGCGCCGCCACGGCTACGTCTACGTCGAAACGCTCTCCCGCGTCGCAAAGCGCCGCGGGATTCCGATTTTCTATCGCCACCGCGCGCAGCGGCTTCTCTTGGAAGAGGGCGCCGTCGCGGGCGTGGAATGTCAAACGCCCGAGGGCCGCAAGACCTTCCGTGCGCGCGCCGTCGTGCTCGCGACGGGCGGGTTCGGGGCGTCCGCTCCGCTTCGCATGCGCTGGGCCCCGATTTTCGACGAAAGCTACTACACCACCTATGCCGCAGGATCGTCGCACCTCGACCCCGCCACGGGGGACGGGATCCGCATGGCGGAGGCCGTCGGGGCGGCTCTGCGCGACATGGACGCCGTCATGGCGATTCCCTTCTGGGGCGGACGCGTCCTCGACTATCCGGGCGCGGAAATCTTTCTCACGCTCGCAGGACGGCGCTTCACCGACGAGACGGGCATCTGGCAATCGGTCCTCGACGACCTTTCACGCCAGGGCGAAAAGGAATTCTGGGTGATCACGGACGGCAGAAGCCGCAAGGGCGCGACCTTCGCGACGAAGGTGCAGCAGGGAACGGTTGGAACCGCGCAGGACCTCTCGGAACTCGCGATCCGCATGGGAATCCCCGCCAATGCGCTGCGGGCGGAAATGGAGAAATACAACCGCGCGGCCGATCTCGGGCGAGACGAAGAGTTCGGGCGCACGCGCTTTACGCAGCGAATCGAGACGCCGCCCTTCTATTTCGGGCGCGAGCGCTTCGACATTCACTACACCTGCGGGGGCGTCGCGATCAACGCGAAGGCCGAGGTGAAGAACGCGGAGGACCTTCCGATCGCCGGGCTCTACGCCGCGGGTGAAGTCACGGGGGGCGTCCACGGAAACTTCCGCTTGGGCGGCAACGGCCTCACCGACGCCTTCGTCTTCGGGCGCAAGGCGGGACAAAGCGCCGCGATTCGCGCCAAGGCTCTGAAGGGCGCCTGACGCAAAAAGGGCCGCGGCCCCGAGAAGGGAGCGCGGCCCGGACAAGCAGGATTCAAAAAAATCAGAGACCGAAGACTTTGTCGAGCTTCTTGCGAAGGTCGGCGCGCAGGGCTTCGATTTCCTTGCCGTAGTTCTTCGAGAGATTGGCGGGCGTCTGTTCGTTGGCGAAGCGTCCGAGGTTCTTCGCGCCCCAGAAGCCGGCCGTGTCGTCGTCCACGACCTTGTAGGCGTTCAGATAACGATCCCAGACGGCGTCCGACTTGCCGATGCCGTCGCCCACGTCGCCGCGGCCCTGGCCGATCCAGTCGGCGTTGAAGATCGTGTAGATGGCCTTGTCCTTGAGTAGGCCTTCAAGGCCCTTCTCGGTGTCGCGATAGGCGAACTGCTTCGAGAAGACGCGTTCCATGTAGCCTTTCACGATGGCGTTGGGCGAATCGTGCCAGTTCGGATAGGCAAAGACGATGTAGTCGGCGGCGGCGACAAAGGGCTGTTCGCGCGCGACGTCTTCCGGAGCCTGGCCGAAGCCGTCCTTGGCGTGGAAGAAGGATTCGCGCGGGAGAACCGGCGAGAAGCCGATTTCGTAGAGGTCGCGCAGCTCCACTTCGAGGCCCTTGGCCATGAAGTGGGCCATGGCCGTGTTCACAAGGTCCCATTCGACGGATTCGTGACGCGGGTCACCCACGACGAAGAGAACCTTCTTCTTGTCGGACTTCGTAAAGCCGTTGGGCTTCACGGTTTGGCGGTGCGCGGCGGGGACGACCGAAGCGGAGGTCACGGCGTCGACGTTTTCCGGCATGGCGGACGAGGCGGGAGCCTTGGCCGTGGCGCCCGAGACGGCGTCGGCGGCGGAGACGGAAACGGAAAAGAGACCGCAGAGGAGAAGGAGAGTGAGGTTTCGCATGATGATTTCCTTGAGAGAGGAGGAAAATCGCATCCTGCGACGGCGAACGTTGAGGGCGCGCGCAAGCGCGCCTAGCCTGATGCGGAGGAGAGGAGGGCGGACGTGCCGCTCAATAAATTTTGCAGTCTTAAGACCATCAAATCCTTTCTGCACACGGGGTTTAACCCGTAGTGGTTGCTTCGGAGAAATTGAAAAATTACTGAGAGGAAAGCGAACTCCGCGTCCTACGGGCCGGGTGCGGGTCCTCTGGCGACGAGAAAAGCGACTTTTGGCGAGGCCCGTCCGGGAGCGCAATCCGCCGGTCCGAAACTTTACGTTCCGCAGATTGCGCAGAATTTGCTTCCGAGGTTTTTCTGCATTTTTGTTGCCGCTCATTTTTCACCGGGAAAACTCTCCGAATTCCATGCGTGGAGACTCCGTTTTTCGCCTGAGCGAAGCGCCTTCGCGCCCGAATCCTTGTTGCCATGAATTTCCTGTCCAAAGCGGCGTGAAGGGGCTTTCGGCCTCTTGCGACACCTTTATTTGCGGTTTTCTTGACGGTACAGAGGGGAACTACATAAAAGCGCCTAGGGTGATTGACAGAGAGGCCTGCACGGTTTCGAAAAATTCTCCATAAGATATTTTTTGAGAAATCCGCCCTCCAGGGCGGGACCACCCTCACTCGAAACAAGCAGGACTCAAAAATGAACGGACTCACAATCATGGTGGGAGCCATGGTGATCTTCTTCCTCGGCTACCGCTTCTACGGTCGCTGGCTGGAAAAGACCTGGGGCATCGACCCCGCAGCGCTCACACCGGCACAACGCTTCAACGACGGCAACGACTTCTCCCCGCAAAACCGCTGGTCGGTTTTTGCGCACCAGTTCACTTCGATTACCGGCGCGGGCCCGGTGACGGGCCCGATCATCGCCGCGATGTTCGGATGGCTTCCGGCCCTTCTCTGGATGATCGTGGGCGGCATCTTCTTCGGAGCCGTGCAGGACTTCACGGCTCTCTACGCCTCGGTCAAGAACAACGGCCGCTCGATCGGCATGCTGATTGAAGACTACATCGGCGCCCTCGGCCGTCGTCTCTTCCTCCTTTTCTGCTGGCTCTTTACCCTCCTTGTGATCGCCGCCTTCTGCGACATGGTCGCGAACACCTTCAACGGCTTCACGAAGGACGGCGCCGAGATCCTCCCGAACGCCGCCGCAGGCTCCATTTCGCTCATCTACATGGCGGGCGCCATTCTCTTCGGACTCTATCTCAAGTACATGCGTCCGTCCGCGGGCGTGCAGCTCGCCGTGGGCATCGTCCTCATGGTCGTCATGGTTTGGCTCGGCATCGCCAACCCGATCTATCTCGACGGCGTGACCTGGCGCTACGTGATCTTCGCCTACCTCTTCGCCGCAGCCGTAATGCCGATGTGGCTTCTCAAGAATCCGCGCGACTATCTGTCGATGTTCCTTCTGATCGGCATGATCGCCGCGGGCGTGATCGGCGTCATCGTCATCAATCCGTCGATCGAACTCCCGGCCTTCGTGGGCTTTGAAGTCAAGAACCAGCCGCTCTTCCCGATCCTCTTCGTCACGATCGCCTGCGGCGCCGTCTCGGGCTTCCACAGCCTCGTTTCGAGCGGCACGAGCTCGAAGATGATCTCGAACGAAGCCGACATGCGTCCCGTCGGCTACGGCTCGATGCTCGTCGAATGCGTGCTCGGCGTTCTGAGTCTCGTCGTGGTGGCCGCCGCCTCCACGGGCGGTGTGCTCCCGAGCGGCACGCCCTTCCAGCTCTTCTCGACCTCGGTCGCGAGCTTCCTTACGACGATCTTCGGAGTTCCGCAGGACATCGCCGCCTGCATCCTCACGATGTGCGTTTCGGCTCTGGCTCTCACGAGCGTGGACGCCGTGGCCCGCATCGGCCGCATGAGCCTGCAGGAACTCTTCACGCCCTCCGAAGGCAAGGAAAAGAACGCCGTCCAGGTTCTCTTCACGAATCCCTACTTCGCGACGGTCCTGACGCTCGTTCTCGCCTATCTCCTCTGCCTCGCGGGCTACATGTCGATCTGGCCGCTCTTCGGCTCCGCCAACCAGCTCCTCTCGGCTCTGGTGCTCACTTCGCTCGCCGTGTTCCTGAAGAGCACGGGCCGCAACGGCGCCATGCTCTACGTCCCGATGACGATCATGTTCGTCGTGACGATGACGGCGCTCGGCATGTCCGTTTGGGGCATCTTCGGCACGATCGCCGACGGCACCTTCACCTTCATGGTCCAGGGTCTGCAGCTGATCCTCGCGATCGCGCTCATGATCCTCGCGCTCCTCGTGGTCTGGCACGCCGTGCCGAAGCTCTTCGGCCGCGAAGAAAAGACTGTCAAGGCCGCTTAAAAAACTGTTTCGAAATGAGACCGTCCGACTCTTTCCGGACGGTCTCGAAACGGGGAAAGACGCTCCGCCGCAAGGTCGGGGCGTTTTTTATGTTCCGGAAAGGGCGGGAATACCCAGAGTTGCGAAAAAGTCCCGAATACGGGAGGATTTACGAAAGTACGGCTAGCCCGTGCACCCCGGACGACAAGGAGAACGCTTTATGTTGAACCGACGACTCTTCCTTTCCGCCTTGCTCTGTGCACCCGCAACCGTTTTCGCCGCGGAAGACGGCTTCCTCGGCGACATTTTGGGCGGCATCGCCGACCGCGCGCTGCGCGATTACGTTGGCCAACACTTCGGAGACGCCCGCTGGGACGGCCGGTACTACAACTACGACGACCACCGCTACACCCGCGACGAATGGTGCCGCTATCTCGAAGAGCGCTACCGTTGGGAGCGAAACGACGGTTTTCGCCGTGTTCGTGACGACGATGACGACGACCGTCGGCGCCGCCGCCGTCCGCGTCGGTACCGGGATGACGACGATGACGATGATTGATCGTTTTTCCTGCGGCCGGGAGGTAGAGTCGCTTCCTTGCGCGCACGTCCCGTAAAAGACAGAACCCCACGGTTGCGAAGACCGTGGGGTTCCTTTATAGGAGAGAACGGCAGTCGATGCCGCTCAAGGGCGCCAACACCGCGTGGGTGCAGGTACCGCTACGGCGGTCCTTTGCGCCTTATGTTGACAAGCACCGCCTAGTGCCGAGGCTTGTGCGGGTCGAATTATACAGAAGGACGAAGGCGATCGATGCTTCCCGTTTTCCCGCAAGGGAAATCCCTCTCTTTTGCGTTGCTCGCCGTCGTCAGGGCAGGTTGTTTGTCGGCACTACACGAAAACGCCGGATTTGTCAAGATTTTCGACGAACAGAAACTTTCCGTTTTTGGATAATTCTTTGAATTTTATTCTGCCGCAAGGAATAACTTAATTTTCTGTAAAACGGTATTATCAGGTACGGTTTGCGCAATCCCGCGGCCCCCTCCTACAATGTCTCCTCACAAGTGAGGCGCCTTGCGCCCGTTCATCCATCCAACCGTTGGGAATCCCCTTTAATGCCTACCGTCATCGTTGCCGGTGCGACTTTCACGCAAGAAGAAGCACAAAAACTCGTCGAACTGATTTCCCCCGTCAAGGCTCTGTGGCGTCCTCAGGGCCGCGGCTCCACGCCGATGGCCCGCTTCGAAGGCGTCGACCCGATCTGGGTGGCGACCGTCATGCCGTCCCTTCGCGTCGCCTATGAAGAAAAGGAATGGGACATCAACGTCGTTCCCGACGGTCTCTCGATCAACGAATACCGACTCCTCTGCATCGACCTCGACAGCACGCTCATCGAAACCGAATGTCTCGACATCCTCGGCGACCTCGTGGGCCGCGGCGATCAGATGCGCACGATCACGCAGAAGGCGATGACCGGGAAGCTGCGCTTTGAGGACAGCCTGCGCCAGCGCGTGGAACTCCTCAAGGATTCGCCCGCTTCAATTCTCGAAGAAGCGCTCGCCGCCGTGAAGCTTTCGCCGGGCGCCGAATATTTGATCGACTTCGTGAAGTCCTACGGCCTTGACGTCTGGCTCTTCTCGGGCGGTCTCATCGAACTCGCCGCTCCGATCGCCGAACGCTTCGGCTTTGCGGGGGCGCGCGCCAATTCCGTCGAAATCACGCCCGAAGGCTTCTTCTCCGGGAAGATTTCGAACGTGAGCGAACAGCCCGTCTTCAACGGCGAAGGGAAGGGCCGCGCTCTTCTCGAATGTTGCTCGCGCCTCGACGTGGCGCCCCGCAAGGCGATCAGTATCGGCGACGGCGCCAACGACCTCGACATGACGAAGCTCGCCGGTCTCGGCGTGGGCTACCATGCGAAGCCCCTGCTGCGCGGCTCGACCACCTTCCTCGTCTCTTTTGCGGGGCTTGACGCCGTACCCGCCTTCTTTGCGGAAGACTGGCAGAACCGCGACGATCTCGTGGACATCACACTGCGAAGCTGAACGTCTCGAAAACGTCGTTCGCCGGAGAAAGGAGAAGAGCGTGGAAAAGAAGGTCAATGAGGCGGAAATCGTTCACGGACGTCATGCTTACCGTTTGACCACCGCGCTTCTCCCGGGCGGCCGCGAGGCGCGAAGCCTCGCGCTGCGCCCCGACTCCGCCCGCGACGCTACTCTTGCGGGCGCCGTATCCGGCCTCGCCAGGGTCCGTCCCGCGCCCAAACCCTGGCAGCGGGAACTCCTGCGCCTTGGCGTCGTTCTGTCGCAAAGAGAGAATCTCTCGCAGGATCTGACGGCGCTTTTCGGAGACGATCGCTCCGATGCGGTGCTCGCCGAAGCCTGGCGCCGCGCGATGAAGCCCGAAGAGAACGGAACGGCTTCGGAATCCGCCTTTTTGCACGCCTTGGGGCTCTACGACGAACTCCCCGTGGCGCTCACGTTGCGTCGGCTTGCGCGGCTCGAAACCCGCGGCGTGATTCCGATGGTGATGACGCATCGTGCCTCGGACGCCCGTGTGACGCGGGACACAGGAAACGGAAGCGTGCGCGTCACGAAGGACAACTGGGAGACGAGCGTTCTCTGGCAGACGGGGCGGCGCATTCCCGTCGGACTTTTCGTCATTGAAAACGAGGGCGACGCTCCCGATCGTCCGACGACGCCTCAGACCCATCCGCTCGATCAGTTTTTCTATTGGGATCACCGTTGGCGCGAACTCGGTCTCCCCCGCAGCGCACCGATGATCTGGATCACGCCGCCCGCGGGGCTTGCGCCTTCGACGCTCGAACCCTGTGCGCGCTTTCGCTTCAGCTTCACGCTCCCGAACGAATTCGTCGCAAACTTCCCGAGTCCGGACCCCGAGGAGCGCGCCGTACGCGAAGTGACGGTCCGCTCAGGCGGAAGAGAGCGAAAGTTCCTCTCGCACCGCGTCCCCGAAGGACGCGTCGTGACGAACTGCGTGCGAAGCACGGGCGACGCGTTGGCGCTCGACAAAATGCGCCGCAAGACCGAAGCCTTCTGGAACGCCGCTTTTGCGCGCTCGGGCGAGCCTGAAGATCCCTCCCGTCCTTGGATCGGCACGCAGACGGACGCGATGTTGCGCGGACGCCTCTTCCTGGGCTTCCTTACGCTCCTCCTGAGCGAATCGCTTTTTGACATCCTTCGCCGCATCGAGCGCGAAGGATCCGCCGAAGCTTCTTCTCTTTTGGATGCCATTCGACTCGCCGCGCAGCCCGAACTCGACGAGGAAACCTCGGCACTCGCCCTCTCGGCTCTAGCCTCGGTCTTTGAGGTGCTCGCTCCCAAGGAAAAGGAGGAACCGCGAGCCGTTGCGAACGCATCGAAGGAAGAGCCGGCGGCTCCCGCCGAAAAGCCCGCGGCCGAAACCGTAGATTCCCGGACTCCCGCCGCGAAAACGCCCGATCTCTTCGGAGACGAACTCCTTCTCTTTCCCGAACCGCCCGAAGCGCATCCCACGACCCGCGAATGGCGCCGCAGGAGCCGGCCCAAGAATTCGTCGCTGCAGGGCGTGCTCTTTTCGCTTGACGAGTGACGCCGGGCCCTTGCGTCGCGTCGCCGTACATCTTGCGGCCGTTTGCGAAGAAGTTTCTCGCCGGGCTCGGACAAAACCGCGGGCCCCGGCCCGCTGCTGGCGGGTCGGATAAACACCGGAAGACGAGAAAAGGCCGCTCGGTGTCGTCCGAACGGCCCTCGTGTTTCTTACGTTTCCGCGAATCGCTGCAATGCGCTTACTGGCGCTTGCTTTCGATCGTGAGGCGGTAGGCCTCGCGGTCGTTCACGATGTAGGTGATGCTGTGGCCCGCTTCGACGCTTCCCGTCCAGAGACGGTAGAGAGACTCTCCGTCGTGCGTGAGATCGACGTGGCGAAGGTCCTTGGCGGAACGAAGCGTCTGAAGACCCGAATCCACTTCGGCGTCGAGCGCCGCGACGGCCTCGGCGCCGTGCGTTTCCTTCATGCGCCAACCCGAGGTGAGGCGGCTCTGCAGGGACGCGGCCGGCCAGCTGGCGAGCGTCCAGTCGCGAAGCACGCGCGTGCCGTCAACGAATTCAGGCAATTTTTCGCCGCGCTCCTCAAAGATCATGTTCCCGTCGACGCGCATGCTCCAGACGTTCATGCCGAGCGCATTGGCGGACATCTTTACGGATCCGTCCGAAACGTTCGAGTAGAGAAGGAGCGTCGGGATCGATTCGGGTGCGCCCGCGCGGCGGGCTTCCTCGCTGAAGGAGACCGTGAGTTCGGCCGCGTAGGTGCCGACGGGCGTAAGTGCGCCCCAGGGCGGCATGAAGGAGGGCAGGCGGACTTCCTTCTTTCCCGGAGTCTTCTTTCGCACGACTGGGGCGGGCTTCGCTTCCTTCACGGGCGCTGCGCGCTCGAAAGGCTTTTCCGTTTCGTAGAGGGCCGCGGGCTTGGATTTTTCCGGCGGCTCGTCCGACGAGAAAAGTCCTCCTTCCCAGACGTCCGAAATGGTGGTGCAGCCCGTGGCGAGCGTCACGAGCGAAAGGGCCGTCCAGATGCGGATGCCGGTGCGAGCGGTCAACATGTAGTTCCTCCTTGAGCGGGCAGCGTGCGGGGCGTGCCCGGTTGTACGGTGTCAGATCGGCGACGAATGAGGGGCGCCGTCACGAGAATGACGAGAAGGCCCGTCCCGACCGTGGCGCCGAAGGAAAAGAGGGCGGGGGTCGTGGAGAGGGCCAGAAGGCCGAACGAGGCGAGCGACGTGAGGCCCGAAAGAAGCACGGCCGCAAACGCCCTCGGCTGATCGGGCTGATGATATAGGAAAATGCCGTAATCGACGCCGAGACCCAGAAGCAAAACAAGCGCCAGAGCGGTAAAAAGCGTAACCGGTTGTCCCGCGATGCCTAGCGTCGCGAGCGCCGCGGCGATCCCGAGGACGGGCGGCAAAACGGCCCGCCAGGTGTGCCGCCCCATGCGAAGCGACAGTGCGAGCGTCAGAATCGCAAGACCCGCCGCAAGCCCCTCGAAGATGAGCGTGCGGTAGCGGTTCATCTCGTCCGTCATGAGGGCCGTGAGATTCACGAAGTGCACGTTCGGGAGCGCGACGGCCGTGAGCGCGGGCAAGTGTTTCGGCGTTACGCCCGAGAGCCGCACGACCGTGACGACGCCGTCTCCGTCCGATGCGGGAAGGAAGGGCGTCACGCGCGCGCCGAGGCCCGCTTCAATCCAGTCGTCGGGCGTCACGGCGACAAAGGGCCGCGCGGCGGGCGCGGCGCCGAGAAGTTCGGTGAGGACGGGGGCCGCCGCCTTGAGCGCTTCGTTGAAGCGCCAGGCGCGTTCTTCCTGCGTCGCCCGATCGGGGACGATCTGGGAGAGCGCCGTCGCCCGAATGCCCGGGACCGAAGAGAGTCGGGCGAGGAGTTCCTTTTCCGTCCGAAGCGCTTCGTCGAGGGTCTTTCCTGTCACCGTGTAGAACTGCGCGGGCGAGGGAAGAGCAAGGTATTGCTGAATCGCCTGCTGATCGTCCACGAGGACGCGCGGGGCGTTCTGCAGGTCGGCGGCGCCGCCCGCCGTTCGAAGGTTCGAGAGCCCCGCAACGAGAAAAATCAGGACTGCGGCCGCGATCAGGACCGTCGCGAAGCGCGGCGCGTCGGTGAGACGCGGAAGACGGGCAAGGCCGTTGAGGAGCGCCCGCATGGCGGGGCCGTCCTTTTCGGGCAGCAGGAAGGGTGCGCGAGGAAGCACTGTGAGGACGAAGAGAAGCGTCGCGGGCAGACCCACGCCCGCGAGGACGGCGATTTCGCGAAGACCCGTCATCGGCGTCGCCGCGAGAATGGCGTAGCCCGCCGACGAAGAGAGCGCCGCCATGACGAGGCTCGGAAAAAGACGGTTGCGGCGTTTGAGAAGTTCCGACACCGGGGCGGCATGCCCCGCGCAGAACCAGTGGAGCGAATAGTCGACCGCCACGCCGATCAGCGTCAGGCCGAAGACGAAGGTGAGAAGGTGAAGCGTCCCGAAGACGCCGAGCGACGCGGCAAAGCCCACGGCAAAACCGAGCGAGACGGTGAGGACCGTTCCGACGACCGTTCTGAGGCGCCCGAAGAGAAGCCAGGCCATCCCGAAGACGAGCGCGCTCGAGAGAACCGCGATGCGGTTCATTTCGGTCTGCGCGTTCTGCGCGATCGCGTCGGTGAAGAGCGGCACGCCCGTCGCGTGAAAGACCGGGGTGAGACCCGCGGCGCGGAGTTTCTCGGAAAAGGCCGTCCGCGTTTCTTCAAGAAGCGCCGTGATGCGGCCTTCGCCCGATTCGGCCGAAAGCGCGTCCGCGTCGAAACGAAGGAGATACAAGGGCGCATCGCCTTCAAGCCTCAGAAAACCCGACTCTTCGCGCACGGGAAAGGTCTGAAGAAGAGAAAAGAGGGTTTCGTCGGCAAAGCCGTAGGGATCGCGGTCTCGTCCGAGCCAGTGGGGCGCGACGGGGTTCATGAGGCCAGATTCCAGCATCGCAAGAAGCTTTTCTTGACCTTCCGCCGTAAGGGCGCCGGAGGGGTTGCGGGGAAGGGTGGCGATCTCGTCGCAACGTGTCTGCGTGAGAAGCGAAGCGGCCTTGTCCCGAAGCGCCTCGGTCGCGCGCACGACGGGAGCGGGAGCCTTTGTGAAGAGTCCGCTTTCTTCCAGCGTTTTTTCCGCGGCGCCAAGCGCTTCGCGTACGAGCGCCGGATCGGCGTCGACTTCTTTGGCGCCCGCGACGAGAACGGTCGCGCGGCGGTTTTCCTCCGTCACGGTTTGACGAAGCGTCTTCATGACTTCCGCCGAAAGCCCCGTCGAGTCGGTCGCAAAGAGACTCAGAAGGTCCGTCTCGAACCAGCGGCCGACGGGGTGCGTCAAAAGGACGCACAGGGTTGCGGCGAGCACGAAGAGCGGTGCGATGAGCTCGGGCAACGATCGTTTCGAAGTCGACTCGGACATGGTTCGGGAGAAAAACGGTGGAAAAGGGGACATTTTATCGGAAGACGAAAATTCGGGCCGCACCGCCCCCTTTCCCAACCAATCCGTCGGAGCGATGCGGCCCGAAGGCCGGAGGTAAGTTTTGGGCGAGAAACCTCAGCTCGCAAGGTCCCAGGTCTTGTCGTAGGCGGTGCTCCGAACCTTGAGGAGCCCCAGCACAGTGTGGTAGAGATGGTCGTGGCGCACGTCGCCGCGGGCTTTCTCCACGATCTTTTCGTAGTCGATCCCGAAGGCCCGGCGGTAGTTGTCGGAGAGCCACAGAATGCCCGGGACTTCGATCTGCTCGGCGGGCGCCATCCAGTAGGGCGCACCGTGGAGGAAGAGTCCGTTTTCGCCGAGGCTCTCGCCGTGGTCCGAGACGTAGACGAGGCCCGTCGCGACGCCCGCTTGGGCGGCCTTGCGGAGTTCCTCGATCACGTCGGCGAGGGCCCGGTCGGTGTGGCGCACGCTGTTGTCGTAGGCGGCCGCGATTTCCTCCTTCGTGCAGCTGCCGAGGTCGGCCTCTTGGCATTCGGGTCGGAAGGCCTTGTCGGACTCGGGAGAGCGCGACCAGTAGGCGGGACCGTGCGAACCCATCATGTGAAGGAACACCACCGCGGGACGACCGGGCGCGAGGTTTTCGATTTCCCGGTGAATTTCGTCGGCGAACACCGTGTCAAAGCACACGCCCCCTGGGCAGAGCGCCTCGTCGACCGCGGGCTTTCTCGTCGGAACGCCCGCGCAGGTGCCCTTGCAGCCCGACTGGTTTTCAATCCAGGAAACCGAGAGACCCGCGCGCTGAAGGAGCGCCGGAAGCGATTCTTCGGAGACGATGCGGTCGCGGTCGTAGTCGCGGCGTCCCACGCGGCTCAGCATGCAGGGGAGCGACACGTCGGTGCTCGTTCCGCAGGCGAGGACGCGGGGAAATTGAAGCACTTCCTTGTCGGCCGTGAGCCGCGGAGCGGTTTCCTTTGCGTAGCCCGCGGGCTGCCAGTTGGCCGTGCGCGTCGTTTCGCCGATCACGACGACGAGGAGCGACTTGCCGTCGGGCACGACGCCGAGGCTCGGACGTTCGTCCACGACGACGCGCTTCACTTCGGCGTCGGGATTCTTGTCGGTCAAAAGCGTGGTCGCCGTCGAATAGACGATGTTCACCGGGGCGATCTGATAGCGAAGCGACTTGTCGTTTCGCATGGCGCTCGAGAAGCCCTGCATGCCGAGGAAAACGGTGCCCGCGCCCGCGAGGAGGGCCGCGACGCAGCAGAGGGCCGGAACCCAAAGGCGGTCTCTGCGTTCGGTCTTCAGAAGAAGGAGGATCGGCGGAATCGTCACGAAGAGATAAAGAAGGACGGTGCGAAGTGAGAAGTAGCCGAGCGCCTCGTGCGTGTCGGTCGCAAGGAAGTTGCGGATCATGTCGGGCGTCATGATGACGCCGTAAAGAAGCGCCGCGGTGAGCGACAAGCCGCCGAGCAGGTTGAAGACGAGCGTCACTGTGCGGAAGACCGCCTTCGGGAACAGAGAGAGCGCGTAAAGGAGCGACGCCGACACGAAGAAGAAGAGGAGCGCCGACATGCCCGTCGTCGTGAGGATCGACGCGGCGTTTTCCGCGGTCGCGCCCGTGAGGATCTGACGGTAGTAGCCGATGTCGAAGACGAGTGTCCACCAGACCGCCGTCATCCACACGACCGCGTGGTTGGAGTGCGAGACGGGTTGGAAGACGCGCCCGAGCGCCTTCGCGACCGTGTCGCGGGCGAAGAAGAGGACGTAGAACGCCGCGCAGACGAGCCAGTCGATGAGTCCCGTCGCAACGATGTGGCTCTGGAAGTGGGCGCCCTGCATGAGGCGGATCCACCCGCAGAAGAAGCCGAAGGCGAGGGCGAACCAGAAGGCCGCGGCCGCGCGGCGGGGAGAGCCGTCACGCCAGAAGAAGTAGAGGGCGAAGAGGCAGAAGCCCGAACCCGCGTGTCCCGCGGGCCAGCAGTTCCCCGGCTGCCGAAAGAGTGAGAAGGAAGGGTCGCGCACGGGCGTGTCGCCACCAAAGATGTTTACGTCCCAAGGACAAGCAACGCCCGTGACGCCCTTCAAACGCCATACGAGAAGCACCGCCGCGAGCATGGCGGCGAAGAGATAGAGAAGGCGCGCGCGAAGCGCCGGATCAACGGAAAGGCCCTTTTTGCGGTGCAGCGCGTCGCGAACGAGGGCGCCCAGCGTCACGAGGGCGACCGCGATCGGAATCCCCTTGGCGGCCTTGTGAAAGAGAAGCGAGAACCACTCGACGCGGTGCCAGGGCCAGCAGTCGCCCGAGAAGAAGAGATGGCTCACCGCGATGTCGAGGGCATGCGGCGGAAAGAGAACCAGAAAGACAAGCGCCCAGAGCGGGAGCAGGAACCAGCGGCGATAGCGAAACGGCACGGCAGTCGACATAAGGGGAAAGAAAAAAAACGGATCGGTTCAAATGACGCGGTCAGTTTCGGGGGAGCCGTGTGAATCGGGCGTCAAGGGCGCGTGACGGTGCCGTGACGAGGTTTGCGGTGCAGGGAAAAAGATGAAAATTGCCGTTCGGACGCGACGAAACGGTCTTTCAAAGGGGAGGCGGGCGAGGGGCGGTTCTTCTTTTGCGGACCGTCGATCGGGGCGGGACGGGTACGGCGGGCGTCAAAAGCGCGTGACGGGGCCGTGACAAGCGTTGAGCGGCGAAGAGAAACCCTCAAATTTCTTTGTTTTTTGCTCCCGAGGCCGTGTCCCGGAACGAAAATACGGAAAGGGAGAACCTCTTTTCTTTTTCAGGGAGTCTCATCGTGAGCATCCGCATTCTCGTGGTCGACGACAACGTGGACATCATCAACAACGTTCGCGAATACCTTTCTCTCAAAGGCTGGACGATCGAATGGTGCACGACGGGGCCCGATGCGCTTCGCCGTCTGCAGGCCGATCCCTTCGACCTCTTGATTCTCGACCTGGGTCTTCCGGGGCTCGACGGTCTCACCATCTGCCGGGAACTGCGCGCCGCGCACTCGAAACTGCCCATCCTCATGTTGACCGGACGCGACGCGATCGACGACCGCGTCCGAGGCTTCGAGGCGGGGACCGACGATTATCTCGTCAAGCCCTTTTCGCTAAGGGAACTTGCGGCACGCGTCGAAGCGCTCCTTCGCAGAAGCTACGGCGTCTCGGAAAAGGTCCTGCGCGTCGCCGACCTCGAAATGAATCTCGAAACGATGCGCGTCACGCGCGCGGGCGTGGAGATTCGTCTGCATCCCCTGGGACTTCGGCTTCTCAAGATCCTCATGTCGCAAAGTCCCGCGATCGTGGGGCGCGCGCGGCTCGAGACGCTTCTCTGGAACGGTTCGGCGCCCGACTCCGACAGCCTGCGCTCGAATCTCTACCGTCTGCGCCAGGAGGTGGACAAGCCCTTTGACAAGGCGCTCATCCATACGCACCCCGGGCTCGGCTGGTCGATTGCGGAGTAAGTCATGCCTCGACGCCTCTTTCCCGTCACGTCGCGGCTCACGCTCGTCCAGCGCGTGATCCTGGGCTTTGCGATCCTGATCGGCCTTGTGTCGCTCCTCTATTCGGTCGCGCTCGTTTATACGATCGAATACGTGGAGTCGACGCTCGTGGGCGACATCATGCGCGAGAAGATCACCCTCATGGAGGCGGAATTGAGTTGGGGGAGAACGCCTTTTCAGACGGGAGAAATCAGTCTTTACGGAGATTCGCCGAAATTGCGTCCGATTCCTCCCCAATACGCGGATGCGCCGACGGGGTATTCGGAATACGTGGGAGAACCGGCTTCCTTTCTCTTCAAGCGCGTGACCGACGACGGCCACACGCTTCTTCTCGTTTTCGATCAGGCTGCATTTGAACAAACGGAGCTGGAATTTCACCGCATGGTGACCGTTTCCTTCTGCGTCGTTTTGCTCATTGCAACGCTTGCGGGCGTCTGGCTCGGGCGTTTGGTGGTGAATCCGATCCGAAGGCTCTCGAAGAGGGTATCGACGCTGATGAATGCCAAGACCTACCAACCGATGTCGATCGACTTCGCCGACGACGAAGTGGGGCGCCTGGCCCAAGCCTGCGACCGCACGATGGAACGGCTTTTCAAGGCGATCGAGCGCGAACGCGCCTTTACGTCGGACGTGAGCCACGAACTGCGCACGCCGCTCACGGTCCTTCGGACGAGTGCGGAATGCCTGGAGTTGGGCGACCTCAACGATCGGCAGCGCGCGCACCTCGAGCGAATCTTCCGCGTGATCGACGAAATGCAGGAGCTCCTCGAAATTTTCCTTGCGCTTGCTCGACAGTCGCAGACTTCGGACGGCATGACGGACGAAGTGACGCCCGTTCTCGAACGCGCCGCGGAAGTGTGGACGCTCGCTGCGCGGGAAAAGGGACTTGCACTCACCCTTCGCTCGGAAGGTCGGGTGCCGGGGACCTATTCGCCCGTGTTGCTCGGCGTCGTTGTGACGAATCTTGTGAAGAACGCCATTCTCTACACGGAAAAGGGCGAAGTCGTGATCACGGAGACGAACGAAGGCTTTTCCGTGCGGGACACGGGACCGGGCATCACCGAAGAGGAGCAGAAGCGGATCTACGAGAAGTTCTTCCGCGGCGTCTCGTCCGCGGGGCATGAGGGCTCGGGCGTCGGCTTGTCGGTCGTAAAGCGCATCGCGGACCGCTGCGGCTGGCGTGTCGCGATCGAGAGTTCTCCCGAGGGAACGTGCTTGACGGTGACGCTCACGGGCGCGAAGGTGAAGCGCATGGACGAGCGCGGATAAGGCGCTTCGAAACGCACCAAGAAAAACGCCGCCTCGGTTTCGGGGCGGCGTTGTCGCAAACGATGAGGAGAGAGGCCCGAAGGCCTCTATCCCGGCATCACTGCAGCTGGAAGGAATACGTCGACTGATCGACGTTGGGCGCGTGGCAGAGCGAGCATTCCCAGCGCAGGGCGGAGAGCTTTCCGTCCTTCTCATAGTGGGTGGCGGGGATTTCGCCCTTCTTCGGCTGCGCACCGGCCCGCTTGTGGCAGAGGATGCACGCGTTCTTGTCCTGCGTGATCGGGAGGTATTCGGTCACGGAGTGCGGAACGGGTTTCGGGGCGCCGATGATCGGCGTGTCCACGGCAAACGCGGCGGTGGAGAGAGCCGCGCCGAAGGCCGCGGCAAGCAGAGAAACGGAGAGTTTACGAATCATGAGAGTCTCCCTGTGAATTGGATCGAACGGTGAAGCGAAGCGCGTCCTCGGGACAGACTTCGAGGCACTTCCCGCAGTTGAGGCACTCGCCCGTGGGAATGCGGCCCTTCGCTTCGAGTTCCTTAAAACGAATGATTTGCGGTTCGGGACAGACGCGCAGACAGTCGCCGCAGTGCGTGCAGCGGTTCTTTTCAAACGCGATCCCGACGAGGCTGCGTCCGAAGACGCGGCCGACGACTTTTCCGACGACGGTCCAGAAGGCGCCCAAGGGGCAGAGATGTCCGCACCAACCGTGGCGCAAAAGCGCGAGGTCGAGCGCGAAGATCCCGAGCGCGGCCGAAAGGGCTCCGAGTCCCGTCCCCCAGACGACGTCGCGCCAGAGGAAGGCCTGCGGACTCACCGCCTCGAAGGCGGCGACGCCCGTCGCGGCGCTCGCCAAAAGGGCGGTGACGAGCGACGCGTAGCGAACGCCTTTCGAGAGGCGCACGAGGTCGGCGTCAAGCTTCAGAGCCCGGCGCAGCGCGTCGGCGAGGTCGGTGACGAGATTCATCGGACAGACCCAGCCGCAGAAGGTGCGCGAACCGAGCACCGCGTAGAGGACGAAGACGATCACGGCTCCGAGAAGCGCCGCGCCCTGCGGGAGGTGACCCGCAAAGAGACGCTCGAGGAGCGCGAGCGGGTCCGAGAGCGGAATCGTTCCGAGAACGAGCGAACTCGAAAGGTCCCCGGAGAGGAGCTTTTCGCCCGCAATCGTCCAGCCCCAGCGGGCCGTCCCGACGAAGGCCAGGAGCACCAGAACCTGCACGAGATGGCGCGCGAGACCGAAGCGGTTTCGGTGCAACCGTTCGCGCCAGGTCTTGGCGGGCGGCAGATGATGAACTTCGGGCTTCACGGCAGCACCTCCTGATTGAGGTAGTCAAGGCCCGACGCAAAGGGCACCGGCTCTTCGGCGGGTTTGGCGTCGGGTTCCGGCGCGCTCCTTTGGTTCTTCGGGTCGTCCGCTTCGAGCCAGCCGAGGCGGTAGTGCCGTCCGATTTCGCCCAAGGTGCGCTCCGGATCGTGGATGCGCACGGCGGGCTTGTCGGTGGGGCAGCTCTTGATGCAGAGACCGCACCCGGTGCACTTCTCCGGCCGGATTTCCGGTACGAAGACGGCGTGCTTGCTCAATTCCCGAGGATGCGGACTCAGCACGATCGCTTCGCCGCTCAGGGGACAGTCGCGGAAGCACACTTCGCAGCGAAGCCCCTGCCAGGAAAGGCAGGCGTTCGGGTCGATCATCGCGACGCCCATGCGGGCGTCGCGTATCGACTCGAGTTCGGGCGAAAGCGCTCCCGTCGGACAGGCCTTCACGCAGGCGAGATCCTCGCACATGTAGCAGGGGATCTTTTCGGGCTCGAAGTAGGGCGTCCCCACGGGCGCGGGATCGCCGATCCCGGCGATTCTCAACGTCTCGTAGGGGCACGCCGCGACGCACTGTCCGCAGTGCGCGCAGGCGGCAAGGAAGTCCTTCCCGAGGAGCGCGCCCGGCGGACGCGGCACCCAGCGGGCGTTCGCGTCGCGCATCGACACCGCGCCCCAGCCGAGGCCGAGCACGACGCAGGCGGCACCCGCTTCGGCGGCCCCGGCGAGAAAGCGCCGGCGATTGACTTTCGGGTCGTCAGCCATGTCAGGCCTTCGTCACGCGGACCGCGGTCTTCTTGTAGTCGGGCTCAAGCGAGATCGGGTCGGTCGCGTCGATGCAGACGGCGTTCGTCATGACGGCTTCGTCGAAGAAGGCGAGCCACGTCATGCCGCGCGGCATGATGTTGCGGATCTGCGTCTCGACGACGGCCGTGCACTCGCCGTGACGGCTCGTGACCTTGGCGCGGTCGCCGCGCTTGAGGCCGCGCGCTTCGGCGTCGTGCGGATTCATGTAGAGGTAGGCCTGGGCGGCGGCGCGGTGGAGTTCCGGCACGCGGCGCGTCATCGAACCCGTATGCCAGTGCTCGAGGATACGGCCCGTCGAGAGCCACAGGTCGTAGTGGGCGTCGGGCTGCTCGACCGGCGCGGCATAGGGTCGGAAGAAGATCTTGGCCTTGCCCGCATAGACGGTCGCCTTCGGGTCGGTGACGCCGTAGAGGTCGCCCGTCGCCATGTCCTTCATGAGCTTGCCGTAGAAGAGCGCGTCTTCCTTCGCAAACGGGTCGAATTCCGTGTTGAAGCGGTAGGGCGTTTCCTTGCCGTCGACGACCGGCCAGAGGAGACCGCGGACCTTCGGATCCATGTAGGTGTCGAAGTCGGCGAGATCGTGCCCGTCACCGAGCGTGAACCGGCGGTATTCGTTGAAGAGCGCCTTTTCCGGGAAGTAGGGAAGACCGAGCGCCTTGCCGGTGCCGTTCAATTCGTTCGGATACTTCGGATCGGGCCAGACGGCGTTGCGCGACTCGGAGGGCGCGAAGAGCACGTCGTAGAGCGTCGCGTTCGGATCGATGCCCATGGCCTTGGCCTTTTCGAGGACGTCGGGGAGCTTGTCGCCCGGAACGCCCTTGAGCGGCACGGCGCCCCAGGTTTCGGAAACTTTGAAGCGCTTGGCGAACTCCATCATCATCCAGATGTCGGAGCGGCTCTCGCCCGCGGGTTCCGTCACCTGATGCCAGCCCTGCGTGCGGCGTTCGCCGTTGCCGTAGAGGCCCCATTTTTCAAAGTGCATCGCGGCTGGCAGGATCAGGTCGGCGCAGCGGGCGCTGTAGGTCGGATAGACGTCCGCGACGACCACGAAGTTTTCCGGATCGCGCGCGGCGCGCACCCAGTGCGTGTTGTTCGGGGAGGACTGGAAGATGTTGACGACCTGCGTCCAGACGAAGTTGATCGACTTGTCTTCGAGGCCGCGCAGGATTTCCATGAGGGACGCCCCGACCTTCGGGTTGAGCGTGCCTTCGGGGAGCTTCCAGATCGACTCGGTCTTCGCGCGGTGCTTCGGGTTCGCGACGAGCATGTCGGAAGGCAGTCGGTGGCAGAAGGCTCCCACTTCGCGGGCGGAGCCGCAGGCCGAGGGCTGGCCCGTGAGCGAGAAGGCGCCGTTGCCGGGCAGGCCGTGCTTGCCGAGGAGCAGATGCAGGTCGTAGATCTGTTCGTTCACCCACACGCCTCGCGTATGCTGATTCACGCCCATGCACCAGAAGCTCATGAGGTTGCGCTTCGTGTCGCAGACGAGGTCGGCGAGGTCGACGAGTTTCTTCTTGAAGGTTTCGATCGACTCGTCTGCGTCGCCCTTGGCGAGCTTGGCGACGAAGTCGAGCGTGTAGGGTTCGATCCCCTTCTTGAATTCCTCTTCGCTGATGCGCCAGTGCTTGCCAGCGGTGCCGCCCGAATTCTTCTGCGGGACTTCTTCGCCGACCTTGCGGCCCTGCGCAATCGCCTCGTCGGCGTCGAGCTTTATGACGAGCTGACGCTGCATGACGTCCTTTTCGGCCGGATAGGCGAACTTGTCGGTGTTGCGAAGGCCGAAGCCGATGTCGGTCACGCCCGCCGCGAAGACGCAGTGCTTTTCGACGAATTCGCGGTTGACCTTACCGCGCACATAGATTTCTCGGATGAGATAGTTGAGGATCGCCAGGTCGGTGCCCGGCTTGAAGACGATCGTTTCGTCGGCGAGGCCCGAGGAGAGGTTGCGGAACGTCGTGATGTTGACGAGTTTCGTCGACTTGGCCGTCAGCTTGCGGTTCGCGACGCGCGACCAAAGAACCGGGTGGGCTTCGGCCATGTTGTTGCCCCAAAGGAGCATGGTGTCGGCCAGTTCAATGTCGCCGTAGTGGTTAGCGGGTTCGTCGACGCCGAAGGTCTGATAGAACCCAACGACGGCCGAGGCCATGCAAAGACGAGCATTCGGGTCGATGTTGTTCGAGCGAAAGCCCCCCTTCATGAGTTTCGACGCGGTGTAGGCTTCGGGAATCGTGTACTGGCCCGAGCCGATGATCGAGACGCCCGAGGGCCCCTTCTTCTCATAGACGCGCTTGAATTGTTTCGCCATTTCGTCGAAGGCCTCATCCCAACTGACGGGCTCGAACTTGCCGTTCTTGTCGAACTTGCCGTTCGTGCGGCGCATCAGAGGCTGCGTGAGACGGTCGCGGCCGTAGGGAATCTTGGCGTTGAAATAGCCCTTGACGCAGTTGAGGCCGCGGTTCACGGGCGCGTCGGGGTCGCCCTTCGTCGCGACGACGCGGCCGTTTCGCACGCCGACGAGAAGGCCGCAGCCCGTGCCGCAGAAGCGGCAGACGCCCTTGTGCCAGGCAATGCCGTCTTCACTGGCGGTGGCGGCCGCCTTTTCTTCGGCCGAAACGGGCAGGCCGATCGTCATCGCGGCGGAGGCCGCAAGACCGGACTTGAGGAGCGCGCGGCGGCGCACGTCAACGATTTCAATGCGTTTTTCCATGTTGTGGGTCTCCGAAAATATGGAAAACGAGGGTAAAGGTGGTCAGGATTCGGCGTCCTCGGGGGACGACTCGAACCGGTGAACGACGAGCGAGACGTCTCGAACGCCGTCCATGGTCTGCAGAATGCGGAAATACTCGACTTGTTGGTCGGTGTCGGAAGATTCGATCACGCCGATGAAGCGATGGTGTTCGGCGTCTTCCTGATGCGCTTCAAACCAGGGAAGCGCTTCGGCGAGTCGGCGCACGTCGGCCAGCCGACCGGGTTCGCACAAAACGAGCACGGCGGAATAGTTCACGTGTGGGGTCTCCGAAAGGGGGGCGGGATGGTCGGACTCCCCGAAGGAAGTCATCTTTTCATTTTGCATAGCGCAAAGACATACGCCCATAGTCCGAGAGAGGGATGTCTCGTGCGAAAGCGAGGAAATTCGAAGCGCCGTCGATTTCTTAACGGAAAGGTACTTCCGCAACGGTTTGTGCGAAGCCTATTTTCAGGAATACCAACAGGCGGAAAGCGTTATTCCGTTGTGAAATAGCGATCTGATATCTTTTTTCTATCTTTTTGATTTACCTGTTCTTTCGAGGGTTCGAGACGAAAAAGCCGCCCGTTCGGGCGTACCGAACGGACGGCTTCGATGCAAGGCGTCTGACGCTTCGAATTATTCTTCGAAGGCGCCCTTCATGACGACTTCGCCCTTGCGCATGGCGACCTTGCCCATCATGAAGACCCAGTCGATGTCGAGGTCCTTCGTGAGGAAGAGGATGTCGGCGTCCTTGCCGACGGCGATGCCGCCCTTCGTTTCGAGACCGAGGGCGCCCGCGACCGTCTTCGTCATCGGGGTGAGGGCCTTTTCAACGCCGAGGTCGTCCTTGAGTTCGCGGAGCGTTTCGATGTCGCACATGATCGAGCCGATGCCGAGGCCCACCATTTCGCCCGCTTCGTTGAAGCGCGGCATCGAGCCGTGGCCGTCGGAGCTGAGCGTAATGCGGTCGAACGGAACGCCGTCGGCGAGCGCGGCGCGCACGGCGTCGGCGGCCGAACCCATGTAGTTGCCGCCGCCCGTCGTGATGTCGATGAAACCGCCCTTCTTGGCGAATTCGCAGGCGCGGCGGAAGACTTCGGGATGGCGCGCGACGTGCGTCGGACGGATGTGCTTGATGGGCATGCCCTGCGCGACGCATTCGTCGAAGATGTCAAACGAATACGGGAAGTCGCCGAGGTGAACGTGAAGGAACCCGGTCTTGCCCGTAAGCATCCCCGAGACGCGGACGTCAGCGAGGATCTGCATGATTTCGTGCTGATTGGGGAAGGAGGAGCGGTGGTCGCCCAGGGCGATCTTCACGCCGAGCACTTCCGGAATCGCGAGCATGTCGGTGCGCACGTCCTTCGTGATCGTGGTGACCGGATAGGCGTAGTTGCTCGTCCACATCCAGCCCGAGGCGCCTTCGTTCTTGAGGCCGCGGACCTTGGCGAGGAGGTTTTCGACGGAGCGCGTCATGCTGTCGGTGCCCGAGACGCCGAGGAAGGTCGTCACGCCCGCCTTCACGAGTTCGGAGAAGACAAGTTCGGGACAGCGGCTGTGCCAGCCGCCTTCGCCGCCGCCGCCCGTAATGTGGATGTGCTGGTCGACAAGACCCGGAGCCACGATGTAGCCCGCAGCGTCGATCACTTCGAGGTCGGGGAGGGTCACGTCGAGCTTTGCAGCCATCGCGACGATTTTGCCGCCCGCAAGGAAAATGTCGCGGGTTCCGAGGTGTTCCGGCGCGTAGACGTCGGCGTTCTTGATGAGGATCGGATGCATGGATGGTCTCCAATCGGTTGACGAATCCTAGAATCATAGCGCAACGAAGGGGGCGTCGGATTCCGCATTTTCTAGTAGAAGGCGGCCTGGGGGCATGGCGTCCGGGTCGCCCGAAAAATGGGTTTTGTCGACCAAACGTCGGCCACTCGGACCTTTGTCCTAGCGGGGTTGGCGACGGGAAAAAGATGTGCAGATTTTCGAAGAAAAGCGCTTGGGAGAAGCACTTTGCCGCTTTCGCCGCCGCTATAGTGACTCGAAACGAAGGGCACTTTCGACGCCCCCTCGAGAGTCCCGGACCGCACAACCACTCAACGCGCCAAAAGGAAAACGATCATGCTCAAGTCCCTCACCGCCACACTCCTCATCGCCGCCGGCCTCATTTCGGGCGTCGCCAACGCCGCCACGCTGCGCGTCGCGACGAACCCGACCTTCCCGCCCTTTGAATTCGTCAACAGCGAAACGAAGGAAGTGACGGGGTTTGAAATGGATCTCATCCGCGCCATGGCCAAGGAAATGGGCTACGACGTCGAAATCCTCAACATCGGCTTTGACGGCATCATTCCGGCCCTCATGGCGGGCACGGCCGACGTGGGCGCCTCGGGCTTCTCGATCACCGAAGAGCGCAAGAAGCGCGTGCTCTTCACGGATCCCTTCTACAAGTCGGGTCTGACGATCCTCGTGACGAAGGAAGCCGCCAAGGACATCAAGACGTTCGAGGACCTGAAGGGCAAGACCGTGGGCGTGCAGATCGGCACGACCGCCGCCGCGAAGGCCAAGGAAATCGAAGGCGCCAAGGTGACGACCTTCAACAACGCCTCCGAAGCCATCATGGATCTCTCGACGGGCAATTCCGTTGCCGTCATCAACGACCGTCCCGTGACGGACTACATCCTCGTGCAGCAGCCCGCGCTCGCGCAGAAGACCGTGCACCTGACGGACCAGATGCTCTCCGCCGACGACTTCGCGATGGTCGTGACGAAGCAGAACGCCAAGCTGCAGGGAGAGCTGAACGCCGCCCTCAAGACTCTGAAGGAAAACGGCGAATACGACAAGATCTGGAAGAAGTGGTTCGGCGAAGCGAAGTGATCGCCTGCCCAACCGATTGATCGGCTCGGCGGAGAATGCCGGGCCGGAGATTCCGCCCCGTCAGAGACTGCGCCCGGGAGCGTCCTCTGCGGGGCTTTCCTTTGTCCTTCCGTCGGATTGCGCGCAATGGCCGCTGCTCCGTGCGTTCTTCATTCCTTTTTGCGGGTGTACTCGACCGTGTTCTTTCCTGATGGAATTCGCGGCACGGGAGAATGCGCTTGATGGGCAGTACTCGTTCCCGTAAAGATTTCGATCCCGCCGAACATCTCGATTCCGAAGAAGTCGCTGCCGTTTCTCCGGATAAGATTTCCATTACGCCGATGCGGCATGAAGAGCCATAACGGATGTCGTGTCGCACCTCACGCGATCTTCGCCCGGAAGAGTTTGAGGGCGACGGGCGTCACGACGAGCCAGATGAGGGCTACGGGCCAGAGCAGCGGGAGCACGTCGGTGAAAGTCGCCCCTTCGAAGTAAATGCGCCGCACGGCGTCGATCGAGTAGCGCAGGGGGTTCATGATCGTCACCGTCTGCATCCATTCGGGCATCGCGCGCACGGGCGTCATGAGGCCCGAGAGGATGATGGCGGGAAGAATGCAGAGAAAGGCCGCCACCATAGACTGCTGAATCGTGCGGCAGACCGCGCTGATCGCGAGTCCGAGCCCCACGACCGCGGCGGAGAAAAGCGTGATTACGAGAAGGAGCGTCGCAAACGACCCTGCAAAGGGGATCTCGAACCAGAAGCAGGAGACGGAAAAGATGATGAGCGCCTGCATGATTCCTACGAAAATGGCGGGCAGCCCCTTGCCGAGATAGATCTCCCAACTCGAGGCGGGCGTCATGAGCATCATGTCGAAGCTTCCCTCTTCGCGCTCGCGCGAGACGGTGAGGCCCGAAAGGAGCATCACCTGAATGAGGGAGAGCGCGAGAATGAGGCCCGGCATGATGTTCCAGCGCGTAATGTTGTTTTCGTTGAAGCGGAATCGTTCGACGAGCCGCACGGGCGCGGTGTTGCCGTTTTGCGCGTTCATGCCTTCGACGATGACGGCAATGTAGCCCGTCGCTACGTTTGCGGTCGTAGTGTTGCGCGCGTCCGTGATGACGAGAAGACGGCCCGTTTCGGCGAAGTCGTCGGGAAAGTAAAGCGCCGTGAGCGCCTCGCCCCGTTCAACGGCCTCACCCAAGGCGTCGAGGTTGAGGCTCGGGCGCACAAGCTCAAAGACGCCGTTTTCGCCCACCTTTCGGATCACTTCGTGCGAGAGGTCGCTTCGGCTTTCGTCGCAGTAGGTCCAGGGGACGTGCTCGAGGTTGAAGGTGGCGCCGTAGCCGAAAAGCACCGCTTGAGCGAGGACGGGGACGATCAGGATCTTGCGCGAGCCCGGGTCGCGGAACATCGTGACGAGTTCCTTCCAGACGAGCGCGGCAATCCGCACGAGGGAAGCGAGAACGTCATGCATGGAGGCCTCCTTCGAGGGATTTTCTAAGGAACCGCAGGCTCAAAACGTAGAAGAAAACGCACCAGAGCGCGATGATTGCGAGGTTTTGGGCGAGGATGTCCTCGCATCCGCCCGAGAGGAAGCAGATCTTCACCGATTCGATCGCGTAGGTGGGCGGCAGCAGATGTCCCACCACCGAAATCCAGTCGGGGACGCTTCGAAGGTCGAAGAGAAAGCCCGAGAGCATCATCGCCGGGAGGAAGCTTCCGATCACGGCGTATTGGAGCGCAAGAAACTGCCGCTTCGTCGCGGCGGAGAGAAAAAGTCCGAAGAGCACGGCGAGGAGTTGGTAGAGAAAGAGCGTGGCGAGAAGCCACCCGACCGAACCGTTCACCGGAATGTCGAAGGCGACGAGTCCGACGCAGAGCGCCAGAAGCGCTCCCGCAAGCGCCACGACGTAGTTCGGGACGATCTTCGCCACGGCCGTCTCCCAGGGACGGATCGGCGTCGTGTAGAGGGACTCGATCGTGCCGCGCTCCCATTCGCGCGCGACGACGAGGCTCGTCAGAAAACTCCCGACCAAGGTCATCGTGACGACGAGAAGTCCCGGGACGAGGTACCAGGAGCTTGTGTTGGCTTCGTTGAACCAGGCGCGCGTAGAAAGCACCACCGAGGGCTTCTCGGTCGTGTTCAGCGTCATTCCGGCGTCGAGTTCTGCGTTCGCAGCCAACTGCGTTGCGATCGTCGCGTTCACGTAGGTGCGGATCATCGTCGCCTGATTGGCGTCGACCCCGTGGATCGTGAGGCCGAGGTCGGCTTCGCCCGCTAGCACCCTGCGCGTGAAGTCGCTCGGGATGTGCACCACGGCGTCCACTTCGCGGTTCTGCAGGAGTTTTTCCGCCTTGATGCGGCTCGTGACTTTGCGCGCGGCGAAGTAGTCGGATGCCAGGAAGCGGTCCGTGAATCGGTCGGTCATGGGCGAGACGTCCTCCGTCACGATCGCGACGGGAACGCCCTTGACGTCCATCGAAAGGCCGTAGCCGAAGAGCATGAGAAGAAAGATCGGCAGAAAGAGCCCGATCAAGAGAATCGAGGGATCCCGTTCGATCTGGGTGCATTCCTTGAGGATCACGGCGAGGAGTCGGCGAAGACTTTTCATGATGCGGCCTCCTCACGCGAGCGTTCGACGATTTCGATGAAGGCCTCCTCCATCGTGGGTTCGGGGTTGTCCGGCGTGGCGCCCGCCCGGCGCACTTCGTCGGGGGTGCCGAGGATGAGGACGCGGCCGCGGTCCTGAATGAGGAAGCGGTCGCAGTAGTGGGCCTCCTCCATGTAGTGGGTCGTCACGATCGTCGTGACGCCGAGGCGCGAGAGCGCGACGATGCGCCGCCAGAAGGTGCGGCGCGCCTCGACGTCGGCGCCCGACGTCGCTTCGTCTAAGAAGAGAATGTCGGGGTGGTGCAGAAGCGCCGCCGCGAAGGCGAGCTCGCGCTTGGCGCCGAGCGGCAGCCGGTCGGTGCGCTCGTTTGCGTAGGGCGTGAGGCGAAAGAGTTCGATCGCCTCCGTCACGCGCTCGCGAAGACGCCGGCCCCAAAGCCCGTAGCTTCGCCCGAAGTAGTCGAGGTTCTGCCGCACGGTGAGTTTTTCGTAGAGCGAAAACTTCTGCGCGACGTAGCCGATTCGCGAACGGACTTCAGACTTCGCCTCTTCGAGCGATACGCCGCAGACGCGGATGTTCCCGCCGCTCGGCGCAAGAAGGCCGCAGAGCATGCGAAAGGTCGTGGTCTTGCCCGCCCCGTTGGGGCCGAGAAGTCCGAAGACTTCGCCCTTCTTCACGGTGAAGCTCGTGTCGGCCACGGCCGTGAAACTCCCGAAGCGCCGGCAGATCCCTTCGGCCTCGATCACGAGGTCTTCGCTTCCCGCTTCGACCTTCGGGGCGGAGAAGTGCGCCGAAGCCTTGCGCGCGAAGGCGGCGTCGACGTAGACGTCCTCCATGAGGGGCGCTCTCGCCGAGACGCTGAGGGCGGGCAGGCCCGCCGCGGTAGCCTTGGCGGCGAGGTCCGCTTCCTTCGCTTCGTCGGCAAGGAACACCGCGACGCCGTCCGCCTTGGGCGAGGCGTCGAGGAAGGGGGCGGCTTCGCCCATTTCGGCGTTCACGAGATCGAGCGCGCCGCGCGTGAGCGTCTTGGCGTCGGCGGGATCGGCGGCGCGCAAAAGGAAGGTTCGTCTTGAAAGGCGGCGTCTCGCCGCCTCGGGCGTCGTCACGTCGAGCAATCTTCCCTTGTCCATGAGGAGAACGAGGTCCGCCTCTTCGGCCTCGGCAAGGTTCGACGTCGTCATGATCGCGCGCATGCCGGTTGTCTCGGTGCGCGTTCGCAGAATGTTTTTGAGTTCCCGACGCGAGAGAGGATCGACGCCGACCGTCGGTTCGTCGAGAAAGAGGAGTTCGGGCGTGGCGAGAAGACTGGCGGTCAAGCCCAGCTTTTGCTTCATGCCGCCCGAGAGCGCGCCCGCGCGGCGCTCTTCAAAGCCGGCGAGTCCTGTGAGCGAAAGGAGTTCGGAGAAACGCGCCGGAGCCTCCGCCTTGGGGACGCCCCGCAGGGCCGCGAAGGTTTCGAGGTTTTCGAGGACCGTGAGCTCTTCGTAGAGCCCGAACTTCTGCGGCATAAAGCCCGTGCGGCCCGAAAGCGAAGCCTTGTCGGGCGAGAGTCCGAGCACGCGGATGTCGCCCGCGTCGGGCGTGAGAAGCCCGACGAGAAGCCGCAGAAGGGTCGACTTTCCGGCGCCGTCGGGACCCGCGATCGTAATGAGACGGGCCTCCTCGGGAAGTTCGAACGAGAGTTCGTCCACCGCCGCGAGAGGCCGTCCGTCGGGGCCGACAAAGCGTTTTACGAGTTTTTCGACGCTGAGGACGCTCATTCGGGTTTGAGTTTTACGGTGACGGGCTGACCCATGCGCAGACGGTGCTCGGGGTCGGGCACGTCCACACGGAATTCATAGACGAGCGCCGTGCGCAGATCTTCGGTCTGCACGGTCTTGGGCGTGAATTCGGCCGTGTCGCTGATGAAGGCGATGCGCCCCGAAATGGGCTCGGTTGTGTCGGTTACGACCGTCACGACGTCGCCCTCGCGCACTTCGTCCAAGCGCGCTTCGGTGAGGTAGGCCCGCACCCACTTCGGGTTGTCGAGCGACAACTCGAAGACGGTGCGCGCGGCGACCGCCATGTCGCCGGGTTCGGCGGCGCGCACGCGTACGAAACCGTCGGCGGGCGAACGAAGGACGCTCTGCACGTTGATCTGATGATCAAGCTGTGCGACCGCGGCCTCGGCCGCCTCCCACTGCGCGCGGGCCGCGGCGATTTCCTGCGGACGCGATCCGTTTTCGAGTTTTCGGAGCTGTTCGGCAAGGCTTTTTTCCTGGGCGGTGCGCTGCGCGAGCGTGAAGCGCGCTTCGTCGCGCAGTTGTTCGGTCGTCGTCTTCGCCCGGAAAAGTTCTTCCTGACGGTCGGCCGTGATGCGCGCAAGGCGCAACGACTGGCGAAGCGCCGCGAGTTCCGCGCGGGCGACCGCGATGTCTTCCTGCCGCGCGCCTTCTTCGGCGAGCGAATACTGGGCCTTGAGCGCCTGGGCGCTCGCGACGAGTCGGGCGCGTTCGAGTTCTAGAGCGCGCGTGTCGAGGCGTCCGAGAACGTCGCCCGCCTTCACGCGCATGCCTTCTTCGGGACCGAGTTCGGCGATGCGTCCGCCGATTTCAAAGGCGAGCGCGACGCTTCGCGTGTCGACGTGCCCCCAGGCGGTCGGTTCGCGCGTTTCCGTCGTGCGGTCGTGAAGGAGATACCAGGCTCCCGAACCAAGAAGTGCAAGGATCACGAGGCCCGCAATCGGTTTGGCTTTGTTCATACGAAGACCTCAGCGTCAGCGGATGTGGTCGAAGATGGAGGACGGACGATAGCCGAGGCTCTGCACGGCGATGACCTTTTCGTCGGGGCCGAGGTGAAGCGCCCGTCCGAGGCGTTCGGGATCGAACCCGAGGCGCACCACGGTCGACAGGTGCAGGGCCGCCGCGGCGAGATAGGCCATCTGCACCTTGGCGCCCGCGTTGAGGTCCGCGGCGCGCCGGCGGATGTCCTCCGCCGCGTCGTCGTCCCAGTCGTCGTTGAAGAGTTCAATGATCTTTTCGCCGAGCATCGTCATGCGCCCGCGCGTCTTTTGGAAGTTCGCCACGTAGACGAGCTCGACCGGTGCGGCGAGAATGGCGGGCTGACCGAAGCCTGTTTCTTCGCGCACGTCGCGAATCGAGAGAAAGAGAAGGCCGTTGCGTTCGGGGACCCAGCGCCAGATGCCGTTGGATTTCAGAACGTAGACTTCGATTTCCCGCCAGTTGAGGCAGGAGGGCGTCGTGCGCTTGCCGTTGGGGCGGTTGATCCCGTCGACCGCGTTGAGAAGGGTCGAGAGGTCGTAGTCCGTGATCGGTTCGTCGCTGAAACTGCGCTCCGAACGGCGGTTCATGAGAACCGTTTGGAGCGGCACGTCGAGCGCCTGCGCCTTGGGGAGCGGACGGAAGATTTCGTCGTCGTTTCGCGGCCCGAAACGACGCGTCATCTCGGTCTTGAGTTCGTTGAAGTCTTCGCGAATGTCGTTGACGCGCCTCTCGAGCGTCTCGACGAAGTTCTTAATCGTTTTTTTCTCGGTCATTTTTCTTTTTCCTTTTGCGAAGGACCCTTTGCATCCATTCTAGCGCAGGGGAATGGCGGACCCATTGCCCGCCGACAAATCTCTCAGTCCATGGGGATTTTTTCGACGAGCCGGAAGTGCCCGTCGGGCCAGCCGCCGATCCAGCCCTTGAGCAGACTCGTGTCGTCGGTCGTCGCTTCGAGGCGCCAGAAGCCGTCCTCGAGTTTTTCGAGCTTCTGGTCGCGCGAGAAGGGCGATTCGTCAAGGAGCGTCGCCGTGTGGCCGTCCTCGAATTCGAGGACGAGCCGCACCTTCTTGCCGTTGCTGTAGTTGAAGTGGCGGCTTTGCATGTACTCGTCTAGCGAAAAATCTTCGGGGACGTCCGCCGCGAATTCGAGGAGCTTTGCGTCGAGCATGCGGTGCAACGCCAGGTGCCGGCAGTTGTCGTAGCCGTCAAAGCGCACGACGACGTAGACCTTGCGGTCCTGCAGCACGAGCCCGAGGGGCGAGACGATCGCCTCCTTTTCGACGCCTTCGAGATTGCGGTATCGCACTTCGAGTTTCACTTCGCGGTAGAGCGCTTCGGAGACGGCGTCGAAGATGCGGGGCTTGATTTCGGGCGGAATGAACTTGACCCCGCTCGGCACCGATGCCACCTTCGAGAGCCAGGTGCGCTCCGGCGTTTCGGGGGCGCGCTCGCGAAGCGTCGCGCGGGCCGTCTCAAAAAGCGGCTCCATCGCGTTCATGAGGGACCCCGGAAGGAGGTAGCGCATGTTTTCTTCGAAGAGGCGCAGAAGAAGACACTCTTGCGGATTCATCTGCATCGCCGAAAAGCTTCCTGAAGGAACCGTCTGCCGATAGGCGTAGACGCGCGTGCGGTCGTCGAGCTCGACGCCGAGTTCGGGGTGGTTCACGATGCGCTTCAGAACGCGCTGCAGGGTTCTGCGGTGAATGTCGAGCCCCTGCGAAGCCAGACGGTTCTGAATTTCGCTCGTCGTCGTCCAGCGTCTCGTAATGCCCCGCAGTACGGCGAAAATCAGCAGAATGTCGTTGTTGTGGTCGGCGTTGATGTTCTGTTCCATCCTCATTTTCCTCGGAATGCGTTCGAAAAGAGGATAACGCAGGCGCGACCGTTTTTGACGTCCAAACGCTCAACGACCCGCGCTGAGTCCGTCCCAGCGCGGCGCGCCGAACTGCCGTGCGGTGTCGTCGGCCGTGCGCAGCACCGCGTCAAAGAGCGGCTTCTCCCATCCGACCTTGGGGAGCGACGTGCGAAGAAGCGTGTTTTCCGCCTGCGCGCGAAAGAGCGCCGAATGGGCGTCTTCGAGCGTGCGCCAGGCGCGGAAAAGCCTCGGACGCGCTTCGTCGAGAAGGCGAAGCGTGGGGAGCCGGTCGCTCTTTTTGCCGTTGGCTCCGCGGTCTGCCGGAAGAAGGTTCCAGAGGTCGTTGCAGTGCGTTCTCGCCCAGGGGATCATGTGGTCGACCGCGAGCGTAGAGCGGGTGAGTGGCCGATCCGTCCAGACGCAGTGAAGATCGCCCGTTCCCTCGTAGACGGCTTTGGCGAGCACCGTGTCGCGGTCGGGGGCGTCGGGCGGCAGGAGTCTCGCGAGCACCGCCGCCGTGGTCGCGGGCTCGCCCGCCAACTGCGAAAAGCGCACGGACAACCTCGCCCACTCGAGCATGACGGTGTTCACGAACCACGGGGCCGATCGGTTGAGTTCGTTCCAGAGAGGAACGGGGAGGCGCAGTTCTCCGAAGTGACGGGCCAGCCCCGCGGGCGTGGGCGCCCAGGCGCCTTTTTGGACGTGCGACGTGTAAAAGGGCTTCCCGTCGGAAGATTTGCTCCCCGTGAAGTACACGGGGCCCTTCTTCAAGGCCTCGGCGATGTCGATCACGGTTTCGAAAAAGGCCTTGACCTTGGCAGGATCCGCGTCGGGGAGGGCGAGCCGTCCCTCGTAGAAGTCCCGCCGAAAGTGAAGACGATCGCCCGCGTAGAGTGCCTGCAGGCGGGAGAGCGATGCGCCGAAGCCGAGCGGTCGTGAACCTTGAATCTGCCGCGGCGCGGGACCCGTTCCCGCGGTGAGCTCCCAGAAGTAGTCGAGCCAGCGCTCGACGACGAGCGAAAAGGGGATCGCGACCCAGTCGGCGTCAATGCCCGCCACGGGCTGCCACTCGTTTCTCGCGAGAAAGCGGGCGCGCCCCGGCGCCTCGATGTTTACGTCCGCCACGGCGCGAAGGAGCGCGAACTTGTAGGTGGCGGTTTTGGCTTCATCCTCGAGAATGCCGCGAAGCCGCGAGACGGCCCGAAGCCGTTCGGCGCGGCGCACGAAGACGAGCGTGACCCAGGTGCATTCCTTGCCCGGGGCGCCCGTCGATTCGCGGCGCTCGCTGTAGGCCTCTTCAAACCCGAAGCGCGAAAGAAGCGACGAATAGTGGGCGGCCGGGCGGTTTGCGTAAAACCGCGGATCTTCAGCGGTCGCCGTCGCATGATTTTCGGGAATGGAGAGGACGATCGTTCCGGCGTCTCCGAGAACGGCGTCGATGAAGAGTGCCGCGTCAAAGAGCCCGGCGTCGTCCAGGTGCTGCAAAACGCCGATCGCGACGAGCGCGTCGAAGGATTCCTTTTCGCCGAGGAGCGCGAGCGCTCCCGTTCTCGTGCGCGGGGCCGCGCCCGAATCGTTTCGGGGCGGAAGGGGCAGGTATTGAAAGCGAATCCCCTCGACCTCTTTGGCGAGATCCCGCGCGATGCGTAGCATCTCTTCCGATCCGTCGGTTGCGGTGACGCGCACGCCGCGCGCGGCCATGCGGCGCGCGTCTCGTCCCGAACCGCAGCCGAGTTCGAGCACCCGGGCGCCGCGCGGAATCCACCGTTCGAGCACGGCGTCGAGCGTTGTCGCCGTGAGGGACTCGTAGCGGCCCGCTTCGCGGGCGGCGTTTCGTTCATAGTGCCAGAGCGTTTCGTTCATCGGTCACTTCCTTTCGCCGAGGCGCGCTGTTCCGCCTTGAGGCGCCGGACCGTCGCGAAAATGCCCGCGCCCGCGACCACCGCCATGCCGAGGAGCGCGACGAGATCGATCGTTTCGCCGAAGAGCGCGACGCCGAAAAGAAGCGCAAAGGGAATCCCCGAGAAGCTGAAGACGGCGTTGACGAGCGCGTGGCCCTTCGCCCAGGCGTAGGTCGTGGCGATCTGCGCGAACGTGGCGGAGAATCCTACGCCGAAAAGAAGCAGAATCGAGAAGGGCGTAACGTCGTGCCATCCGTCGCCGAAGGCGAAGACGAAGCCCGTGAGGCTCCCCGCGAGCATGATGTAAAAGACGATTCGTTCACCCGGCTCCCCTTTGTGCGTAAGGTGCCGGATCATGAAGTCGGCGCCGCCCGAAGTGAGGCCCGAAAGAACGCCCGCGACGGCGGCCGTCGCCGTGACGCCCTGCGATACGTCGGGACGCAGAATGAGAAGAACGCCGCCGAAACCCGCGAGCACGGCGAGCAAAACGACCTTGTCGAATCGGTAGGAGGTGAAGAGCGCGGCGACCGCGAGAAAGACGCAGAACCAGAGCGGCCCCGTGTTGGTGAGGGTCTGCGCGGTTGCGATCGGCATGACGGTGAGGGTGTAGACGCTCAGAGCGATGCTCACGGTTCCCACCGTGCAGCGCACGACGTAGCGCACCGGAAAGCGCGTGGCGGGAGAAATTCCTTTTTTTCGCATCACCGCGGCGCAGAAAAGGCACCCTACGATCGAGCGCCAGAAGACGATTTCCCAAATGCCGAAGCCCTCCGAGGCCATGACCTTTGCGAGCGCCGCCGTGAGGGTGAAGAGAAAGATCCCGACGAGCATCCAAAAGGACGCCTTAACCATGATCGGCCTCCTTTGCGAAGCGTTCGCGCCAGAGCGGCACCGCAGCGCGCCAGAAGGCGGAAATCGAATCGGCGCCCAGGGGCGCAAAGCCGAGATGCGTCCAGGCGAATTCCAGCTCGCCCAGAAGGTTCGTCTCGTCGAGCGGCACGGCGCCCTGCTGCTTCGAGAGCTTTTCCTTCCGGTCGTTCAAAACGAGCGGAAGGTGCAGGTAGCGCGGCACGGGGGCGTCGAGAGCCTCGATGAGCGCGATCTGCCGCGGGGTGTTGTCGAGAAGGTCCGCGCCGCGCACGACGTCGGTCACGCCCGAGGCGACGTCGTCGACGATGCAGGCGAGCTGATAGGCCCAGAGCCCGTCGGCGCGCTTCATGACGACGTCGCCCGCCTCGAGCGGAAGATTCTGCTCGAAATGTCCGCAGAGCCGGTCCGTGAAGCCGAGCGTCCTGTCGGGGAGGCGAAAGCGAAGCGCCCGCGCGGGGCGTCCGCCCGTGCCGTTGCGGCAGGTGCCCGGATAGACGCCCGGGGGGAGACCCAACTCCGCGTCGCGCGCGAGGATTTCCTTTCGCGTGCAGGCGCAACCGTAGAGAAGCCCCTTCTCGCGAAGCGTATCGAGCGCCTTTTCGTAGGCGGCGTCCCGGGTGCTCTGCCACACCACCGGTTCGTCGGACGTGAGTTCAAGGCGCGCAAGAACACGCAGGATGTCTTCGGCCGCGCCCGGAATGTCGCGCGGCGGATCCACGTCTTCGATGCGCACGAGCCAGACGCCGTCGTGGGCGCGGGCGTCGAGCCAGCTTCCCATCGCCGCCACGAGACTTCCCCGGTGCAGTCGTCCGGTGGGGGAGGGGGCGAATCGTCCTCGATACTGGCTCGTCATGGCAGGTGTAATTTTGGAATTAGAATGAAAGGAATCCCAAGAATTGTAGTGCGAGCGACCCTCAAAATGCCCGAAAGAGAAGAAAGAGACCGAAAACCGACGCTCGCCGACGCGCTCCTTTTATCGCTCATCCAGATGATGGGCCCCTTCGCCGCGAACACTTACATCCCGGCCTTTCCCGCGATGACCGAAGCCTTCGGGGTGTCGTCCGACGTGATTTCGCAGTCGCTTTCGGTCTATCTCGTCGCCTTTGCCGTCGGATCGCTCTTTGTGGGGACGCTCTCGGACGCCCTGGGGCGCCGTCCGGTCGTGGTGGGCGGGGCGCTCGGTTTTTGCCTGGCGGCGCTTGCCGCTTCGGCGACGGATCACTTCGGATGGCTTCTTTTCTGGCGCGTGGTGCAGGGCTTCTGCGCCTCGGTCGGGCCCGTCGTTTCGATGGCGATCGTGCGCGACCGCTGGTCCGGGGTCGCCGCCACGAAGATGCTCGCCCTCATGACGCTTCTCTTTGCGCTCGCCCCCGCCTTCGCGCCGATCGTCGGGGGCGCCGTGACGGTGCGCTGGGGATGGCGCGCGGTCTTCTGGACGCTCGCGCTCCTCAATCTCTCGATCGCCGTGCTCGGCCTCACGGTTCTGAAGGAATCGCTTCCCAAGGCCGCCAGACGTCCCTTTGGTCTCGGAGAGTCGATCCGGACTTACGGAATGCTTTTGCGGCACCGCGCCTTTCTCTTCGGCGTGATGGGGCACGGCTTTTGCTTCATGGGAGGAATCGTCTACACGGCGGGCGGCGCCGACTTTGTCATGCACATCATGAAGCTGGGGGTCGAGGACTTCGGGTATCTGACGCTTCCCTTCATCGCCTTTTCCATGGCGGGAAGCTTTCTGACGGGCCGTCTCGTCGGACGCATCGGGTGGCGCAGAACGCTCGCTTCGGGCCTTGCCGTCCTGATCGCGGCGGGGGTGTTGGGCGTCGGGATCGCGCTCGAAACCGAGCCCGTGTGGCCCCTCGTCATCGCGGCGCCGTGTCTTTATCAGACGGCGATGAGCTGGTCGCGTCCCGTCATGGCGACGCTCAATCTCGACTACTTCCCGAAAAACCGCGGAATGGCCGCTTCCGTGCAGCAGTTCTTCCACACGTCGAGCTTTGCGCTCGCCGCGGCCCTCTGGGTGCCGATCGTTTTGGGAGACGCCGCGCGCTACGCGGGCGTGATGCTCTTTTCGGGCGTCCTCACGGTGCTTTGCTGGGTCGTGGTTCTGCGCGAGCGCCGCAAGGCGGGACTTTGAGGCTTATTCAAAAAATTCGGTGACGTCGCACTGAAAGAAGTGCGCGAGACGTTCGGCCGTTTCGGGCGGGATCTTTCGGAGGCCCGCCTCGTACTTCGAGAGATGGGACTGCGTGGTCCCCACGGCGTCGGCGAGGTCCTTCTGCGTGAGATTGCGCAGAAGACGGTGCTGACGCAGGCGCTCGAAGGGCTCGCCCTCGCGCTTCGGGAGGGGCTTTCCCACGTGGGAGAGCGATTCGAGCCCCGTGAGGATGCGGCGAAGCGCCGCGGCCTCTTCCTTGGGCGCGCGAAGCGTGAAGACGACTTCGTCGCCCTTTCCGGGCGTTTCGGTGAGGATGATCGGCATGATCCGGTCCTTTCGCGTCAGTTCGCGACCGGCGTGATCGGCTTGTTGCCGTTCACGAAGGCGTGGACGTTGCGCACGACCAGGTCCGCCATCATGCGGCGCGTCTCGAGCGTCGCCGTCCCGATGTGGGGCGTGAGGATCGTGTTGGGGAGGGCCTTCAATTCCGCCTCGACGTAGGGTTCGTTTTCAAAGACGTCGAGCCCCGCGCCCGCGATGGTGCGCGTTTTGAGGGCGTCGATCAGCGCCTTGGTGTTCACGACCGAGCCGCGGGCGACGTTGATGAGGTAGCCCTTCGTGCCGAGCGCCATGAGGATTTCGGCGTCGACCACGTGGTGCGTCGCTTCGGTGGCGGGAACGATCACGACGAGATAGTCGCTCCAGACGGCGAGCTCCTTCAAGGTCGGGAAGCGCTGCCACTTGGTGTTCTTGCCCGTGAGGTCCGTGTAGCCGATCTGCATGTGGAAGGCTTCGCCGCGGCGGGCGATTTCGCTTCCGATGCGGCCGAGCCCGAAGATCCCGAGGCGCTTTCCCGAGACGCGCGTCTGCAGCGGAAAGCCCCCGTCGGGCCAGCGCCCTTCGCGCAGCCACGCGTCCGCGCGGGGAAGACCGCGCGAGAGGCTCAGAATCATCGCGAACGCGAGGTCCGCGACGTCGTCCGAGAGGACGTTCGGGGTGTTCGTGAGGACGATGCCGCGGCGCTTGAGCGCGGCCATGTCGTAACCGTCGTAGCCCACGCCGAAGCTCGCGATCATGCGGCAGGCGGGAAAGCGTCGGAGGACCTCCGCCGTGACGCGCGAACTCGCCGTCCCGATGAGGACGGACGCGAGCGTGCCGATGCGTTCCTGTTCTTCGTAGCGCATTTCGGGCCAGAAGTAGAGGCGACCGCACTGTTCGAGACCTTCGCGCAGAATCCCCGGCATGGCGCGCGAGGGCAGAAGACTCACGAGCACGGGGCGGTCCGACGCAACGTTGTCGTCGGGCGAGACGGAAAACGACATGTTTCCTCCTTTTTATGGATTTTTTTTGGGAAGTTTCGCGCCGGAATCAGGGCGTAAGCAGATCCACCTGTTCGCTCAGGTGGTCACGAAGAAGACGCTTGGCGAGTTCTTCGTCGCCTCGTCGGATGGCGTTCAAAAGCGCGCGTTCCGTACGGGCGATGTTGAGGAAGAACTGGGGATTGTTCTTCGGCAGAGCCGAAGAGGTCTTTTCGAAGTAGGTGACGAGCGCCGCCGAGAAGACCTGCAGCACGCGGTTGCCGCAGGCTTCGAGAAGAAGCAGGTGGAATTCGCGGTCCCAGCGGTCCGCTTCCTTGGCGTTGCCGGCGTAGTACTCGATGTGGCAGATCGCTTCGTCGAGCTTGCCGAGAAGCGCGGGCGTCATGCGGCGGATCGCCAACGGGATGATGTGCACTTCAATCAGGAGACGCGCTTCGATGAACTCGCGGATGTCGAAGTTCGCGATGTCCATCTGCACCTGGATCTGCGCGGAGAGATTCTTGGGCCCGAGCGTGTTGACGGTCATGCCGCGCTTCGGAGCGCGGTCGACGACGCCCATCTGGCTCAGCACCGAGAGGGCCTTTCGCACCTTGTAGCGCGTAACGCCGAAGCGTTCGGCGAGTTCGTTTTCCGTGTCGATGCGTCGCCCTTCCTTCGCTTGCGTCAGGATGTGCTGGTGAATTTCGCGAAAGAGGGTGTCGTCATCCATGGGATGTCTCCGGGAAGGCCTGAAAATGCGGGAATTGTAGCAGGTTTGCGGGACGCAGAAAAACGCACGGGAGGGCGAGGAAAACCCGCGAAGCCTTCGGTACGGCTTCTGTTTCGGTCCGCTTTCTTCGGATATTCGAAAGGAAGAAAACGAACGCCCCCGTTTTCGCGCAAAGAAATGCGCTGCGTTTGATCGGCGACGGCCGGAAATTGGGAACGGTTATTCCGAGTCGGGAAGCCCAAGGAATAAAGAAAACAGAGCGGGTCCGTACCGATCCCGTGCAGGGCGCGGAAAGGACCGTGCAGGAAGGGAAAACGACGTTGCAGGAAAACAATTGTACGGATAAATGCCGATATACATTCGGTTTCCGCTTTTTCTGTGTCGACTCTGTACAATGCAGGCACTTTCTACAGAATCTTCCTGAGGGCCAACCGATGATTCCGTACTCCGTTTACGAAGCGGCGCTCGCCGCCGAACTTCTTCCTGCCATGGGCTGCACCGAACCCATCGCGCTCGCCTATGCGGCCGCGATCTGCGCCAAGCGCCTCGGTGGCTATCCCGAACGCATCGAGCTCGACGTCTCGCGCAACATCGTGAAGAACGTCAAGAGCGTGGTCGTCCCGAACACGGGCGGCCTGACGGGCCTGGAAGCCGCGGCCGTCGCCGGCTTCGTCGCCGCGAAGCCCGAAGCGGCCCTCGAAGTGCTCGCCGCGATCACGCCCGAAGAGCGCGACCGCATCCGCGAACTTGTTCAGACGACGCCCGTCGAAGTGCGTCAGTCGAACGAACCCGACGTCTTCTTCATCCGCGTGACGGGGCACTTGAACGGTCACAGCGTGTCGACCGTGATCCGCACGTCGCACACGAACGTCACCCGCATCGAAGAGGACGGTAAGGTCGTCTGGGAGGAAGGGGACCGTCCCGAAGAGGAACACCCCGTCGAAAGCTGGCACGTCGCCGAACTCATCGAGGCCGCCCGCGTGATGCCGCTTGACCATGTGCGTCCGCTCCTGGAGCGTCAGCTCGCCTGCAACCGCGCCATCGCCGAGCAGGGGCTTTCAGGCGAATGGGGCGCCACGATCGGCCGCATTCTCATGGCCCGCGATCCCGAAGATCCCGCCGTGCGCGCCCGCGCCTTTGCGGCGGCCGCCTCGGACGCCCGCATGAACGGGTGCGAACTCCCCGTCGTGATCGTGTCGGGTTCGGGCAATCAGGGGATCACGGCGAGCATGCCGGTTCTGATCTACGCCGAGCACCTCAAGAAGTCGGAAGAGGAACTCCTTCGCGCGCTTCTTCTTTCCGACCTCGTGACGGTGTGCCTGAAGCAAGGCATCGGCAAACTTTCCGCCTACTGCGGCGCCGTGAGCGCCGGGGCGGGCAGCGGCGCCGGGATCGCCTATCTTCTGGGCTTCTCGACCGAAGACATCGAACGCGTCATCTCGAACGCGCTCGCCATCACGTCGGGCCTCATCTGTGACGGCGCGAAGTCGTCCTGCGCTTCGAAGATCGCCATGAGCGTCGAAGGGGCCCTCCTTGCAATCGACATGGTCAAGAACGACCGCGCCTTCAAGGGCGGCGACGGGATCGTCAAGAGCGACGTCGACGCCACGGTGGCGGCCGTCGGCCGCATCGCGAGCCGCGGCATGGTCGGGACCGACCGCGAAATCATCAACGTGATGCTCGAAACCAAGTGATCGATTCGGCCGCTCCGTCCGCGGAGCGGTCAAGCGAGGCGAAAAAGTCCGGCGCCCTCGGGGTGGCCGGACTTTTTCGTATCAGGCGCGACCGAAAATTTGATTGCTTTCGATCGGTGTCGCGCTCTCAGTTTCGACGGTGCTTTTCCCGATGGATCCACCAGAGAAGGTAGAGGATCAGAAAGCCCGTGAAGGCAAGCGAAAAGCCGGGCAGGGCGCTCCACTCGGGGGATTTTTCCGCGTCGATCGGAAGGCCGCCGACCCAGGCGCCGAGGGCATTGCCCGCGTTGAACGACGTCTGTGCAAGGGCCGCCCCCAAAAGCTGCCCCTCTTTGGCGCCCTGCAGCATCATGATCTGTTCCGGACCCGAGATGAAGAAACAGCACCCTGCCGCCACGACGGTCGCGGGAATCGCGATGAAGGGGTGCGCCGCGCCGAAGAAGACGGTGACGAGCGCGACGAAGAGAACGCCCTGGCCCATGCAAGCGAGCGCCGGATCGGTAAAGCGTCCGGCGAGCTTCGCGCAGAGGAGATTCCCCGCGACCATGCCCGCGCCCACGACCGCCATGACGAGGCTCATGGACGAAGGCGCAACGCCCGTCACTTCCTCCATCGTGGGGTTCACGTAGCTCAAGTACGCAAAGAATCCGCCGTTTCCGAAGAAGATCGCCGCCATGACGAGCCACGGGCGAAGATGCGTGAGAAAGCGAAACTGCGCGCGGAATCCCGCGTTGGGAAGAGCCGGCATGGCCGGTACGAAACGCAGGACGGAAAGGAAGACGACCACGCCCGTCACGGCCGTGATCCCGAAGACGAGCCGCCAGGAGACGGCCCAGGAGAGAAAGCTTCCGAGCGGCACGCCCACGAGGTTGGCGATCGTCATCCCGAGCACCATGAGCGTGACGTCGCGCGAAGCTTTGCCCGGTTGCGCGAGTTCGCTCGCGATGATCGAGCCCACGCCGAAGTAGGCGCCGTGAGGGAGGCCCGAGAGGAATCGGGAAGCCACCATCACGGCGTAGCCGTCGGCAAAGACCGTCAGAGCGTTCCCGACGACGATGAGGCTCACGATGATGAGAAGGAGGCGTTTGAGCGGCAGGTTTCTCGCGAAGACGACCATGAGCATCACGCCCGCGCAGACGCCCGTGGCGTAGGCGGCGATGAAGTGGCCGGCTTCCGGAATGGAAACCTGAAGGTCGGCGGCGACGGCGTTCAGGATCGACATCATCGAAAATTCGGCGATGCCGAGCGCAAGCGTGCCGAGTGCCAGAACAAGGATGTGCAGAGGCATGAGGGACTTCTTCTTTTGATTTTTCGTTGGTTTGATCGGGGTTATCACGGTGAAAACCCGAGGAGCGCAATTTTGCCTCAAATTTCGGAGAAGCGGGGGCTCAGAAGAAAAAAATGCGGAGATGTTTCGAAATAACCTTGCCGTCGGTAAGCTTACCGACGGTAAGGTGACGAGCGGTCTCGACGCATTCTATTCAGTCGCAAAAGAAATCCGGGATTAAGACGGTTGTCTGGGGGAAAGGGCAGAGTTTCGCCGTGCTCGGATCGGGAACGACCGTGCGCCGATACCTTTTCCGAATGAAAGGGCATGAAGTTTGCGCATTGGACAGGTCCTCTTTCCCGCGCTACCGTAGGCGGGACAATTCAGGGAAGGCGGGGTCCGACGGACCTCGTCACTCATCCGTGGGAGGAATCATGCAGTATCGCCATTTGGGCAGAGCCGGCCTGATCGTGAGCCGCTTGTGTTTGGGAACCATGAACTTCGGGCACCTCACCGACAAGGCCGCGAGCTTCGAGATCATGGACCGCGCCTACGACCTCGGCATCCAATTCATCGACACGGCGGACGTCTACGGCGGTCCGCAACGCCCCGACATTCCGCTCGGCTACGGCATTTCCGAGGAAATCGTGGGCGACTGGCTCCAAAAGAGCGGAAAACGAAACGAAATCGTCCTCGCGACGAAGCTCTATCAACCGATGGTGAACGGTCCCAACGGCCGGCGCCTTTCGGCCTATCACATCCGTGAAGCCTGCGAGGCGAGCCTTCGGCGACTCAAGACGGATCACATCGACCTCTATCAGATGCACCACTTCGACCGCGAGACGCCCTTCGAAGAGATCTGGCAGGCGATGGACGTGCTGATCCAACAGGGCAAAATTCTCTACGTGGGAAGCTGCAACTTCCCAGGCTGGGGGATCGCCGCGATGCAGGGCGAAGCGCGTCTGCGCGGACTTTTCGGGCTCGTGAGCGAACAGAGCCGCTACAACCTCGCCTGCCGTCAGCTCGAACTCGAGGTCATTCCGTCCTGTCGTCATCACGGCATGGGACTTCTCACGTACAGCCCCTTGGACGGAGGCCTCCTTGCGGGACACTCGCAGGCGGGTGACGGAAAAGGCCGCCGCGCGAAGCCCTCGCTTCCGATCCGCGATCCGAAATTTGCGGAACGCGTGGCGGCCTACGAAGCGCTTTGCGAACGCTACGGCATGAACCCGGCCGACGTGGCGCTCGCCTGGGTTTTGGCGAACCCCGTCGTCACGGCGCCGATCGTGGGTCCGAGAACGCTCGCGCACCTCGAAGGCTCGATGAAGGCTCTGGATCTCACGCTTCCGCAGGAAATGCTCGAAGAGCTCGACCGCATCTTCCCGGGCCCGGGCGGCGAAGCCCCCGAGGCCTACGCTTGGTGAGGACGCTCTTTCGTTCAATCTTCGGGAAACCGCTTCGTATGATGGTTACGGAGCGGTTTCTTCTTCGGCCTCGGCGCCGTCTTCCTTCGTTCCTTCCTGCGGCGGATAGAGACTGCGCAACGTCTTGAGAAATTCCTCCGTGATCGTCTGCTTCTGACTCGCGGACGACCAGGCAAGCACGACGTCGGTGAGAAAGGCCGGCTGGAAGGGAAGGAAGACGATGTCGTCGTCGGGCGGCACGATGCCGTCGAGACAGAGGGCGTTTCCGCCCGCGCGCACGACGAGCGACGCGTTGTAGAGAAGGTTGTAGGTGCCGACGACGCGAAGCTTCGAGAAGGAGTAGTTGAGCCACCCGCCGATGCGGTTTTCCACGCCGCGCTGCTTCGAAACGTAGAGCGGCAGGCGCTTCAGGTCCTCGGGCGTGACGAAGGTCTTGCCCGCAAGAATCCCGTCGCGGCGCGTGAGCACGCCCCAGCGGTTTTCCCGCGGCAGTCGAATGTATTCGAACCCGTCGAGTCGGCAGGGCATGTTGAAGACGCCGAACTGCGAGAGTCCCGACCGAAGGTGTTCGGCCGCGGTAAGCGCGTCGGCGCTCACGAAGTGGCATCGCACGCGCGGGTATTTTTCCTGAAAGCGCTGAACGGCTTCGGCCACGATGCCGACGGCGGGCGTTTCGGCGGCGGAAATCCGGATGTCGCCCGCAAGCCCCTCCGTCGTCATCGCTTCGAGCTTCGTTCTGTCGACGAGGGCGAGGATGTCCTGGGCGCGTCGGAAAAGGAAATGTCCTTTCTCGGTGAGTTCGAGGCTGCGCGTGGTGCGCTCGAAGAGTTTTTGCCCGAGTTCCTCTTCAAGGTCCGCGATCTGACGCGAGAGCGTCGGCTGCGTGACGGAGAGCTTCTCCGCGGCGGCGGTGAAGCTCTGTTCCCGGGCGATTTCGACGAAAGAACGAAGTACCTTGAGATCCATGGTGAGGTGCGAAAAACTGTCCTGTAGGAGGCAAAGCCGTCCGATGAGGGGCGGCGTCGACCTTATTCTGCCACGATCCCGACATCCTGCCACGCGGTGAAGCGTCGATCCTGAGCACTGTAGACGAGCGCCACACGGCGGAGCTCATTCCCGTGCGGTGTTTCGCCATACCGGCGATCGCGGATTTGTTCGACCGCTTCGGCGAGGAGTTTCTTAACTTGCGAAGTCTCTTTGGCGAATTTCAGTTCGAACACCCAGTGGCGGTCTCCCGCCTGAACTTCCAAATCGCTTCGCTCATGGTCATTGTGTACTTCAACCAATGGGAAGGCCTCAGCGCCCATCATCAGGATCTGCAGGTGGCGGCCGCAATGTGTGGCGTCCGCAATCGGGTAACTCGTATGGTTCAGCGCGTCGAGCATGTCGTTGAGGCAGATGACGACGTTGTCGATGCTTTCAAACGCCAGGATGTCTTCGACCGATCGTTGTCCTTTCTTGAGAGGGAGCTTACCGCCGAACAACTGGTTTGCGTAGATTTTCGCCATCGACACGGTCACTTCGCGATTGGGATAACCCAATATCACGTCGTTGCGGGATCGGATCTCCTTGATCGTGAGGCCCCCAGCTTGCGTGAGAAGAACCGTCAGATCAAAGTCGTCGAACGGCCGCGGGGTTTCCAGGTCGTACAGATGACGCATCCGAAGGTCGGCAAAACTCGTGAGTTCTTCCTGCTCGTGTCCCTTCAGAAGTTGAAGAAGCAAGGTCGAATGACCGCCGCCGGCGAACCAATCGTTTTGAAAGCCGCGTTCCGGACAGTCCAGAAAATGGAGCACCGACCAGGGACAGGCAACACGATGCCGAGACGTGTCCTCGAAGCAATAACCGCCGTATTGTCCAAGAAGATTGTCGAGAAGCTGAGCTGTCGTTTGCCTCAACGTTTCGGCGGCGCGTTCGAGATGGAACGGAAAATGTCGGAGAATTTCCTCTTTGGTGAAACCTAGGAGCGTCCCGAATTTCGGATCGAGCGATAGGTTTATGCAAGGGTCGAAGTTTGAGAAAATATTAGTGTCGTAGCACTTTGTGGTTCCCGTGAGAAAGAGGAAACGCAGACATCCGGCTTCCGACTTGAGCGTTGCGAAAAAATCGCTCATGTGTCCGCGAACGGCCTTGAAGAGTTCGAGGTCGTTCCAGCACGCCGTGAGCGGCGCGTCGTATTCGTCAATCAGAACGACGAGCGATCCTCTTTCGAGCTCACTCATCCAGGCCGAGATCTGCAGATCCAGATCCAAGGAGTCGTCCGTGCGTTCGAATCCTACATCGGCAAAGGCGGCGAGCAAGGTTCCGTCAAAGATCCGTCGAAAGTCTTCTTCGTCGGCAAATTGCGTGCAATCGGAAAAGTCGAGACGCACCACGTTGTAGGTTCGATCCTTCCAGAGCTTTTCGATGGCGAGCCCCCGGAAGTCGCGAAGGCCGTACCTGAAGAGCGACTCCAGAGTGGACACGAGGAGAGATTTGCCGAAACCTCGGGGACGTATGAGAAGCACGGGCACGAACGAAGATGCGAGCTCGCATACCAGCTCCGTTTTGTCGGCATAGACGGAGCCGCTTCGCCTGAGGTGGGAATAGTCAGACTGTCCCAACGGAAGGTGGGGGAGGAGGACCGTCATACGGATGTTTTCCATACGGATGGTTATGAAAGCGGGCGTACGCACATTGTAGCCAAGAGGAACCTTCCGAAGGATTTCGCAAACGACACCGGATCAGTCTTTCCAGACTGGTTTCACGCTCATCAATCGTTTGCGGGCCAAAAGCACCTGAGGATCCTTTTCGCCTCCTTCGAGCTGATGCAAAAATGCCTCAAATTCCTGAGTGGAAAGACGAGTAACGCGATTTTCTTCTTGTATTGCCTTGTACAGAAAGCGTAGCCCGTCAATTACGAGAGCGGTCTTGGTTTGTCCCGTGTTCCGGACAAGGTCCTCCAACATTGCTTCGTCGAATTTTTCGAGCTCTACTGCAAGAGTGGGCATTGCGGACATCCGTATGGCATTCTTTCGAATCGATTGTACTGCTGAGGACAATATCGCGTCGGCTGTTCTACCGTTGTGTTCGCATGCGAAAGGATTTGTCGCACGACTCCTTTAGAATGCAGAAATGAAGAGGCCTTTTTCCAGGGCCGTGCCGGAAATAGAAATGATCCATACCTACTATTCGAACGCCTTTGAAGTCCTTTGGGAGATCCTGCGCACGAATCTCGAGTGGGACGCCAAGGAGCGCCGCGAAGCGGGCGGTCTCGAGCCGCTTTTCGCCGAGGACCGCATTCTGATTCCCTCGAGAGCGGTGGCCGCGCGTCTCACGCAGCTCCTTGCCGAGTCGGAGGGCATCTGCGCGGGCGTAAAGTTCATTTCGTCGAACGAATTCTTTGAGTCGCTCAAATGGTATCCGGCGGCCAACAGTCTTTCGGGCCGCGTTCTCGACTGGGTCGTGTGGCGCTGGCTCACGAACGACGAATTCGTCGGGCGTTTTCCGCGGCTCGCACGTTTTCTCAAAGGGAAAACCGGGTCGGAGCGCTACAAGCTCGCGCTTCGCGTCTCGCAGCTTCTGACGAAGTACGCCTCCTACCGTCTCGACTGGCTTCTCCGCTGGACGGACGAGAGTGCGGTGTCGCCCGCGGTATTTCCCGAGGCGAGTCTCTCGATCGCCATGCGCGAAGAGGAGGAGGCGCTTGCGCGTCACCCCGACTTTCCCTGGCAGAAGGCCCTGTGGCAGGAGATCGTGAGGGAGGCGGAGCGCGCGGACGCGTCCGACTCGGGGACGGGCGGTTGGCGCCGCGCCCTGCAGTTTCAGCATATCGAACGCGTGCTCGCGGACTCCCCCGCGGGAGAAAACCTTCACGTCTTTCTTCCCTTCACGGTCCCGCCCCTGATGCTTCCCTTCCTGAAGGAAATCGGAAAACGAGGCACGGTGCGGCTCTATCTCATGCAGCCCGCCAACGGCTTTTGGTTCGACGCCGCGGCCGAAGCGGGAACGCCCGCCCTTGAATACCTGCGCCGCAACGCGGCGAGTTCGCGCGCGACGCTCGACCGTCTCTGGCGCTTCACGGCGGACGTGCCGCCGCCTGCGGAAGCGCTTCCCGACGCGCGCGGCGAAGTGGCGAACGTTCCAGCGGAAAAGCCCTTCTCCTTCCTTCGCAACCGTCTGCAGGACCTTCGCGCCGACGAAGAGGGCGAAACGGACAGTTTCTATCTGCGCTTTGCCGGCGACGAAGCCCCCACGCTTCTCACCCGCGCGCAGGATTCGCTTCTTTGCGCGGACGAAGGGGATTTGTTCGAACGTTCGATGCCCGATCCCTCGGACCGTTCGGTGCGCTTCGTGGAGGCGCCCACGCCCGTGCGCGAAGCTGAAAGCCTCGTCGATTATCTGACGGAACTCTTTGCCGAAGATCCGACGCTCACGCCTTCCGACGTTCTCGTCACCACACCCGACGTGGCGACCTTCGCGCCCGTTTTAGAAGGGGTGCTCACGGCCTTGCCGCCCGAGCGGCGGCTGCCCTTCCGCATGGTGGGAAAGCCGCTCTCGATGGAAAACAGCGCGGCCCCGGCCCTTTTGCAGCTCCTGGACCTTCTTTCGGGGCTCACGACGCTCTCCGCCTTCGAATCCTGGCTGGAACTTCCCGTCGTGGGCGAGAGCCTGGGCCTCACCTTCGGCGACCTGTCGATCCTTCGCGAGTGGGTGAACGACGCGGGCTTTCGCGAGGGCCTCTCCGAAGCCCAGCTTGCGGCGCAGAGCGAAAAGCTCGGCGCCTCGTTCGGCGGCACCTACGGCGAAGCCGAGCGCCGCGGCGCCGTGGACGGCACGCTTTCGCGGGCCTTGGAGCGACTGTCGGCGGGGTTCCTCTTTGACGAGAGTCCCGCGGTCGACTGGGCGGGAACGCTTCCGGTGCGCCGCTCGCGCGCGCACTACGAACGCGTGTCGGACCGACCCGATCTGCTCGAAACCCTTCTTACGCTCTACAAACGCCTCGAACACGCCCGCGTCGCCTGGAACGCCGTGAACGACGCCGCTCCCGGCGCTCGGGACTGGGCGGCCTTCACCGAAACCGTCGTGAACGACTTCTTCGCGGGCGCCGACGTGAAGGCGGCGCGCGACGAACTTCTCGGCGTCATCGCGCACCTTCGCATCGACATGGAGGAGGGGATCGGTTCGGAAACGACGGTCGACTATCAGACCTTCCGCGCGGCGCTCGGCGCCTCCTTCGGCGACCCCGTGTCGGGCGCGATGCCGAGGGACGCCGTGACGGTCGCGGACATGTCGGCCTTTCGGGGACTTCCGTACCGCGTCGTCGCCTGCCTCGGGCTCTCGGAAAACTCGAGTTTTCCGGGGCTCTCGAACTTCGAGGAGTTCGACCTCATGGCGCTCACCGCGCCCGGGCAAAAGGGCGAAATCCGGTCGCTTCGGCGTCCGGGGGACCGCGACAGCCGCGCGGACAACCGCAACGTCTTTGCGGACCTCTTCCGCTCGGCCCGCTCGAACTTCTACGTCTCCTGGTCGATCGGAACGGATCCGGCGCAGCCCGCGCTTCCTTCGGTCGTCGTGGAGGAGCTCGAGCGCTTTTTGCTCACGCTCCTTCCCGAAAGCACGCCTTCGGACGCCCTTCGCGTGCGGCTTCCGCTCACGAGCGTCGCCGAAGAAAACTTCCGCCCCGAGGGACTTCGCTTCTGGACGAACCGCGATCCCGAACTCTTTGCGGCCGTCGAGGTCGCGCGCCTCACGGATCGGCGCGGCGATCCCTCGCCCTTTGCCGACGATGCGGTGCTTGCGCCGCCCGAAGACGGAACGGTGCGCTGGCAGGAATTCCTGCGCTTTTGGACGTCTCCGGGCAAGTGGCTCTCCGGTCGGACGGGCGTCCGGGAAAAGGATTTCGAAACCTCCGAAGAAACGGGCGTGACGCCCGCCAAATCGCGCCTCGAGGAGGTGATGCGAAAGCGTCTCTTGCGGGGGCTCTTTGAAGAGGGCGCCGACGTCGAGCGCGCGACGCGGCTTCTCGCGGAAAACCCCGTCAACGGCGATCCGGGCGTTCGCGGCTGGTGGTTTGCCGAAGAGATCGCCGAGGCCGACGAACTCACCCGACGGTGGAAGGAAATCACCGAAGGCCGAACGCCTTCCAAACTCTCCCTTGCCGTAAACCTTGCGGGGCGGCATGTGCGCCGCCTGACGGGCGAGGTCCGGGTCTATCCGGAAGCGGACGGAACCTCCGCGCAGCTCGTTCTCGCCGATTCGAACCGTGCGGAAAAGGAAGCCCTGCTCACGCACGTCTTCCTCTCGGCGGCGGGGGCCGAAACGGCGCTCGGCGTTCTGAAGAAGGAGGACAAGAGGGTGGTGTTCGTGCGCTACCGACCGATGGAGGCCGACGAGGCCGAGGCAATACTGCGGCAGTGCGTCCGACTGCTCGACGAAAGTTTCGACCGGCCCGTCATCTGGCCCGATTCCTTTGAGGGCGGCGTCTTCTGGCGGGGACTCGACATCAAGAAGGCCCGCGATCTTCGCAAGCGGGTGGAGGATGAAATCAAGGCGCTCCTGGCGCCTTTGGCGGAGGTGACCGCGGCGTCTTCCGACGAGGCGTCCGAATCGTCGGACGAGGCCGAGGCTCCGGCCAACCCCAAGAAGGGGAAGGGCGGAAAGAAGAAGACCGCGAAAAAGAAGGAACCCGAGTGCACACCCGAGGAAAAGCGGGAGAAGGCACTGACCTCCCTCGCCGAAAGCGTGGAGGCGCTCGTTGCGCGCAACTATTGAGGAGAATCCCGTGAAGGAAAAGGATTTGAAGCTTTGGCAGGATGAAGTGCCCGCGGATTTTCCCTCTTCGGAGATCGGCGGGAACGAAGATTGGATCGAAGTGCCGCCCGAAGACATGCCTTCGGATCTTCCCGACGACTGGGCGCTGCCCGTCGGGGGCGAATTCGAGCCCGAAGCCTTTTTCGAGGCGTCGGCTACGGACGGTTTTGCGCCCGTCGCGGAGGAGCTTGCCCCGGCGGCTGCAGGGCCCGCGCAGTCCGGCGCGGCGGAGCCGCAGACGGACGAGGATCCGAACGGGGACTTCAAGCTCCTCGACGACCCGCTTCGCGGCCGGACCCTGATTGAGGCGAGTGCCGGGACGGGGAAGACCTATTCGCTCGAGCACATCGTGCTTCGTCTCGTCGTCGAGCGCGGGATCGCGATCGGGCGCATGCTCGTCGTCACCTTCACGAAGGCGGCGACGGCGGAACTCAAGAGCCGCATCCGCGGCAAGCTCATCGCCGTGCGCAAGCTCGTGACCGAGGGCGTCCCGCCCACCGACAAGAATCTTCTCGAGCAGTTCGAGCGTTGGGACGAACTTGATCCCGATCTCATTCGCGAGCGGCTTGACCGTGCGGTGCGCGAATTCGACGACGCGGTGATCCTCACGATCCATTCGTTTTGTCAGAAGACGCTCTCGGACTTCGTTTTCACGTCGGGCGGAAGCTACGGCGTCGACTCCGGAGAGGAAAACGATCTTCTCGACCGCACCGTGGAGGAATTCCAGCGGCTCGAAGCGAGACGCGCAAACGAAAACGGGTGCACCGAAGCCTTCCGGGCGCTGCAAAACCTGAAGCTCGACAAGGCCCTCTCGAAACTCGCCGCCGAACCCGAATCGGCCCGAAAGCGCGCGATTTTTTCGGAGGAAGGTTTTCCCAAGAATCTGGATGCGGAAAACGCCGCGGCTTACGAGGAAATGCTTTCGCGCTTCCTCACCTGGGCGCCCGCGCGCTACGAGGCCCTGAAGCGCGAGGCCACGTATCAGACGTTTGACGACATGCTCGTTCGCGCCGAAGCCGGGCTCAAGGCCGATCCGGCGTTTGCGGCCGTCGTGCGCAGTCATTACGACGTCGTCCTGATCGACGAATTCCAGGATACGGATCCCCTGCAGTACGGGATCTTCTCCACGCTTTTCGGGGCCCCCGCCTTCGGGAAGACGGTCTTTTTCGTGGGCGACCCGAAGCAGGCGATCTACAGCTTCCGAAACGCGGACTTCGAGACCTATCGGAAGGCGTCGGACGAAATCGGGCGGCACCGAAAGCTCGCGAAGAACTTCCGGACGACGCCAGTGCTCATGCACTTCTTCAATCTCTTTTTCGAGCGCCCGGGCACCTTCCTCGGTTCGGGCATTCGTTACGACGCCGTGGCGGCGAACGAAGACCGGCCGCCTCTCATCCGCGTCGACGAAAACGGGGTCTTTCGTCCCGAACCTGCGCTCGTCGTGCGCCTCGGGGACTTTGAAAAACCCGTCAAGGACAAACTCTTTCAGTGGGAGGCGGACGACATCGCCAACGAAATCGCCTCGATGCTCTCGGAACGCGACCGCCACTTCGTCAAGGGGCGTGCCCTGCGCCCGGGCGACATCGCGATTCTCGTGCGGACCCGCGCCGACGGGATGCCCCTTTACGACGCCCTTCTGGCGCGGGGCGTAAAGGTGCGTTTCCCCTCCGACGAAAACGTCTTCGGTACCGACGAGGCCAAGGAACTCTGCACGGTCCTCGAAGCGATGGCGATGCCTTCCGAGCGCAGTTTTCTCGAGGCCGCCCGCGCAACCCGCATCGTGGGAGACGGACTCTCGACCTACACCGACGAGAAAAAGCGCACCGAACGTCTGGTTTTCCTGCGCGGCGTGATGGAGGCGGCGGCCGAGCGCGCAAGGCGTTCGGGCCTCACCGCGGCCTTCGGGGAACTTTTCCGCGTCTGCGAAACGGAACGCCGTCTTCTGCCCGCAGCGGGCGGCGAGCGCGCGCTCGCCAACTATCGGCAGTTGATCGAACTCCTCTTCGGGATGCAACAGTCCGCCAAGACCCTCTCGGGGCTCGTGCGGCGCTTTGAAAAGCTGATCGCCAAAGGGAAGGAGCCGACCGTGCCCGATGGCTATGAAGTCCGACCCGATTCGAATGACGACCGCGTCGTGATTCAAACGATTCATTCGAGCAAGGGGCTTGAGTACCCGATCGTCTATCTGCCGGGCTGTTGGTGGGGATCTCCCGTCAAAAACACGGCGGTTCCCCTGGTCCACGAACGCGACGAGGCGGGCGAACGACGGCTCGTCCTCTTTCCGGGCGAAGTGAAGCCCAAGGATCTCCCCGACTTCAAGCGCGCCCAGATCGAGGAGTCGGTGCGACTTCTCTACGTCGCCTTCACCCGCGCCTCCGCACGCCTGACGCTCTACGGCCTTCCGAAGTGGAACGGAGGCGGGAAGGAGCTCTACGCCCATTCCTGTTCGGCCTTCTTCCATGCCCTCGCCGCGCGGGAAAACCTTGCGGGCTGGTGTCGGGACGAGTATCTCGCCGTCTGGGACGAATTCCAAAAGGGAATGCTCGGGCGCGCCGCGGACTTTGCGGACGTCTGGTCGAAAACGGCCGCACGCTTTGCGGGCGAACATCCCGGCATGACGGTCGACCCCGAAACGCTCAAGCCTCAGACGGACGAGACGGGCCCCTACTGGTCGATCACGCCCTGGGCGCCCCGGGAGGACGGTGTGCCGGTGATGCTCGAATCTCCGGAAGCGCAGGCTCTTCCCGAGCCCGAGTCCGTGCGCAGGGTCGATCCCTCTTGGGTGCAGACGAGCTACACGGCCCTGAAGAAGGGCCTCTTCGGCGCGCATGCCGATGCGCACCGGGACGATCGCGCAACGCTCTCCGGGGAGGACGAAACCGAGGACGACGAATCCCTGGAACTGCGCCGACGAATCGAGGACGGATCGCCCATGGCGCGTTGGCGCTCGGGCGCCGCATTGGGCGTCACGATCCACCGACTCTTCGAAGTGGTCGACTTCCACGGGTTCGAATGCCGCCGCGTGCTCGCAACCGACGAGGAACTCGCCGATCCAGGACTCTCTGACGAAATCCGTCGAAACCGTTTGCGGCAGAGGAATTACCTTCTCTCGATCCTCGGCGCCACGCCCGATCTGGTGCGCCGCGGTGAAGGCCTCCCGGCCGAGACGCCGGGCGAAGACCGGCTCTCGCCCGAAGGCGCAAAGCGCCTCGAGGAACTGCGCACGCTCTTTGACTCGGTTCTCTCGCTTCCGATTCTTCCGGACTTCCGACTCAAGGATCTGAAGGCCGAATGCCGCCGCTCGGAATACGGTTTTCTTCTCCACACGAAGCCGAATCTCTCGAAGACCGCCTTTGCGAAGAAGGCCGCGGAACTCGGTTGGAAGGGACTCACGGAGGAACAGCTCTCGGGCTACCTCACCGGGTCGATCGACCTTCTTTTCGAAGCGAACGGCAAAATTTGGATTCTCGACTGGAAGACCGATAACCTCGCCGCGAACGCGGCGCTGCGCGAAGCCTTCCCGGAGGCGAAGGACTGGCGGGACTTCTACGCGGAGGACGCCGTGGCGCTTCACATGAAGGAGGCCCACTACGACATTCAGTACCTCTGCTACCTCGCCGCGGCGAAGCGCCTTTTGCGCGCCCGTCTGGGCGAAGGGGCCGAGGAACGCTTGGGCGGTGCCCTTTACTTCTTCGTGCGCGGCGCTTCGGCCGGGCGCGGCGTTGCGGTGCTCCCCTATGAAGACGTGGCCGAGCGCGTGAAGATCCTTGAAGAAATGCTGGGGGACTGAGATGAGCGAAGAGAAGAACGAAAACTTGGAAAAGGCTGCGCTCTCCGACGAAACGACCGCGGACGAGACGCCCTACGTCGTGATGGGGGAACTCCTTTTGCGCGCGGTGGAGCGCTCGGGCGTTGCCGTAAACGATGACTACCGGACGCTCGTCGCCGAGACGATGCGCCTTCTTGCGGGCGCGATCGAGGCGGGAAGCCTCTGCATCGCCGTGCCGCGTGAGACCTGTACGCAGTTTGAAAAACTTCGCCTCGCCGTGTCGGGCGACGTCTTTTCTCGGGAATCGTTGACGGAGGACGTTCGCCGCACGCTCATTCTCGACGAAAACGCCTCGGTTCCCTTCGTCTACGACGAAGGCGGGCGACTCTATCCGCAGCGCTTCTTCCTCGAAGAATTGACGCTCGCGCAACGCTTCTGCCGGCTCGCCTCGATGCCCGCCGTCGCCGCCACTGGGTCGCAGACGGCGTTGCTCGACGCCATGGCCGCGGCCGACCGCGCCTGGGTCGAGTCGACGCTCGCGCCGGAACTCGCGCCAGAGCTTCGCGCCCTGCGCCTCTCGGAAGCCAAACAAAGCGAAGCCGATCAGCGCGCGGCGGTGCTTTCCGCCGTGACGCGGCGCTTCACGGTCGTCTGCGGGGGGCCGGGAACGGGGAAGACGACGAGCGTCGTGAAGATGCTTCTCCTGCTGTTTCTCGAAAATCCGATGCTTCGCGTATCGCTCGCCGCCCCCACGGGGAAGGCGACGAGCCGCATGATGCAGTCGGTTTCGGACGGGATCGCCCGCTACGCACGGCTTTTTGACGAAAGGGCGGGCGAGGCGGGGGCCGCGATCCGTTCTTCGGACCTCAAAACCCGCATTCGCGAGCACACGATTCACAAGTGGCTCACGATGCCCGTCTCGGGCGCTTCGCGACCGAGCGCGTCGGCTCCGATGGAAACGGACGTCCTCGTCGTCGACGAAGCCTCGATGATCGACGTGGGACTCGCTTCGCAGCTCTTTGCCGCGGTCGACCCCGAACGCACCCGCGTGATTGTGCTGGGCGACCCCTATCAGCTCGCCGCCGTGGGGCCGGGGGCGGTCTATGCGGACCTTGCCGACGAAAAGGGGGCGCTTCGCTTTTGCCGGGCGTTTCTGACGGTCTCCCGCCGCTACGGCGCGGCTTCGCCCGTGGGACGGCTCGGGCGGCTCGTGAACGACCCCGACGCGCCCGCGGAGGCGCTTGAAGCGTCCTGGGAGGAAGGAACGGCAACGAAGGAGAGCAGTGCGGAGTACGTGCGTTGCGCGCCCGCCATCGGGCGAGGGGGCGAAATCAGCTCGGCGCTTCGCGGATGGATGCGCCGTCAGCTCAAGCCTTTTGTTCGTTCGGTGCAAAGGATGGTCGAGAAAGGCTCTTTTGACGGAGAAGACGACTATCGCTCGCACGCCGACGCGGTCTGGCGCGCGCTCGCGCGCTTCCGACTTCTTTCCGCGCAGCGCGCGGGCCGCGCGGGCGTGACGTCGCTCAACGAATGGGCGGCCGAGGTGGTTTCGTCCGAACTCGGGCGCGAGGGCGACTGGTTCCCGGGGTTCGTCCTCATCGTGCGCACGAACGACGACACGATCGGGCTCTTCAACGGGGACGTGGGCGTGTGCCTCCCCGATCCGGAGAATCCCGCGCAGACGATCGTATGGTTCGGCGACAAGGGGCCCACGGTGAAGGACTGCGCCTTTGCGCCGGGGCTTCTCCCGCGCTTTGACGCGGCCTACGCCATGACGATTCACCAGTCGCAGGGGTCGGAATTCGACGAGGTCGCCATCATTCTCCCCGAAGACGCGGATTCGGGCCTTGCGACGCGCGAACTCCTCTACACCGGGGTCACGCGCGCGAAGCGCGGGGCCGTGATTTTCGGGCGAAAGGAGGTTTTTCTCAAGGCGGCGACGACGCCGACCCTGCGCGAAGGCGGGCTTTCGGACCGCCTGCGGGAATTTTGGAGCGCCTCCGAAGCCGCCGACGAACCGCAAAATGTTTGAGAATGTCGTTGGGGAGGCGTTTTTCTTCGCCTCCGTCGGGATTTGGCGCTGAGGAAAAATGAATTTTCGCGTTTTGCAGGCATTTCTTGCGGTGAGCCGCTCCGGAAACATCACGCGGGCGGCGGAGCAGCTCCACCTCTCGCAGCCGGCTTTGAGCCGCCGGATCGCCGAACTCGAGGACGAGGTCGGCGCGCCGCTCTTTGACCGCACGGGGCGGCGTCTCACGCTCACCGACCGCGGCATGCGCTTTGAGGCGCACGCGCGGGAAATGCTTGACGCCTACGACCGTATGAAGCGCGACATGGCGGAGGCGCCCGAAGCGCTGACGGGGAGGGTGCGCTTCGGCTGCGTCGAATCCTTCGTCGCGGACTTCGCGTACGACGTCGTCTCTCGCATGCACGCCGAGCACCCAAAAGTGACGTTCGAGCTCTACTCGGCCGACGGCGACGACATCCGGGCGGGACTCGATCAGGACCGGCTCGATCTCGGCATTCTGCTCGAACCGGTGGAGTCGGCCAAGTACGAGTCGGTCGAGCTTCCTTTCACCGACCGCTGGGGCCTGATCGTCGCCAAGGACGCCCCCGAAGCGAAGCTCGAAGGCATTTCCACGCTCGGACTCGCGAACCGGCCGCTCATTCTTCCTCGCCGTGGAATCGTGCTCGACGAAATCGCCTCCTGGGTCGGAACGGAACGGGAAAAGCTTCCGGTCTTTCTAACGCAGAATCTGCTCACGAACGGCCTTCTCTTCGTGCGCCGAGGGCTCGCGGCCATGGTGTGCGTGGAGGGCGCCTTTCGGCTTCGTCCGAGTGAAGACGTCGTCTTCGTACCCTTCATGCCCGAACGAAGGATCGCGCACAAGCTCGTTCGCCGGCGCAACCGCCGGTTGCCCGAAGCCGCGGAAATGTTCTGGATGCGCGCCAAGGAAATGCTGCAGAACGGTTCGGACGACCCGGTCTGAAGGCGCCGCCGATCCCCGAGAAGAAGGCCCGGATAGAAGATTGTCTGTAGGTACTTCGGCATAGTTCACCGCATTTCCGTCAAGAAAAGCGCATGTTTCTGAAAAAAGCCGCGCGAAGGCCGCGTCTTCCCGCAATTTTTGCGTGATAGTGAAGGGGCCTTAGGTTGATAGAGGCGCGGTTGCGATGAGTAGCGAATCGGAGGCGGCAGCCCGAGAGGATTCGCGAAAGGCAAAACCGCCGAAACGGTCGAATCGGCGGATTCGACGAGTTGGGCGCAGGCGAAAGACGTCTGCGACTCCCGTCGGCAAGGGTTGGAGCGCAGAAGCGCCCGTCCCAAACCTTCGGAGGAGCTATCGATCCAGTCGGCGCGTTTCGCTCAACAAACCGTCTCGGGACGCCTTTCGCAAAGACGCGGAGGTCCCGATCGAAAGAAGCGGCGCGTCGGTTGCGTCGATATGGATGCAACCGACGGCGCCATCCAAAACCTTCTTTCGGAGAATCAAAATGACGGCCATGCGTCGCGAAATCGGCCTTTTCGGCGGCATCTCAGTCCTCGCCGGCATCATGATCGGCTCGGGGATCTTCTACATCGGCGGCATCGTCCTCGCGCGCTGCGAGATGAGCCTCGGTCTCTCTCTTCTCGTTTGGCTTGTGGGCGGTCTCATCACGCTCATGAGCGGCGTCTGCTACGCCGAGCTCGGCGCCATGATGCCCAAGGCCGGCGGAAGCTACGTCTACCTTCGCGAAGCCTACGGCGAACGCACTGCGTTCGTGAGCGGCTTCTCGAACTTCATTCTCTCTTCGAGCGCGTCGATCGCGGCGCTCGCCGTCGCATTCGCCGGGGCGCTCGCCACGGTTTTGCCGCTCGGTCCCGTCGCGCAGAAGGTCGTGGCGGTCGGCACCATCGTGGCATTGTCCCTTGTTCAGATCCGCGGCATCCGCACGGGCGCCTTCGTGCAGAACGTCTTCATGGTGCTGAAGCTCCTCCCGATCGGCCTCATCATGATCGCGGGGCTCTTCTTTGGGACCGAGTCGCCCGACCTCCTCGCCATGCCCTCGGAAACGCCGTCGCTCACCGCGTTCCTCCCGGTCGTCGCCTTCGCGGTCGTCGCCACGCTCTGGGCGTATGAAGGCTGGCACAACCTCAACAGCATCGCCGAAGAAATCAAGAATCCGCAGCGCAACATTCCGCTCGCGATCCTCCTTTCGATCGTCGGCGTCGCACTTCTCTACGTCCTCTTCAACTACTCGATCTTCCGCGTGCTCTCGCCCGAAGTCATCGCCGCGATGGTCTCGGAAGGGAACTTCTACCTCGGCACGGCCGCGGCCGAGACGCTCTTCGGCACCTACGGCGGCGTCCTGGTCTCGGCGGCGATGATCCTTGCGATCTTCAACTCCTTGAACGGCTGCGTGATGGTCTTCCCCCGCGTTTACTACGCGATGGCCCGCGACGGCGCGATGGTCCGCTCGCTCGGCGTTCTCCATCCGGAACTGCGCACGCCCGTGAACGCCATCATCGCTTCGGGTGCGATTTCCATCGGTCTCGTGCTGCTTCGCGATCTTTCGAGCCTCACGAGCCTCGTGGCGGTCTCCGGAATCATCTTCAACGCGCTCACCTTCTACGCGGTGATCATCCTTCGCCGCCGCATGCCAACGGTCGACCGTCCCTACAAGGTCTGGGCCTATCCCTACCTCATCTGGGCCGTGATCCTCGTGATGGCGGCGCTTCTGGCAAGCACGATCATCGCCGACCCGGTGACGGCGCTTCTCAACGTGATCGTTCCCGCGGTGAGCCTCGTCGTCTACGAAGTCTTCTTCCGCCGCAACGTGGAAGCGCTCGAGGCGGAACGCCGCGCGGCCCTGGCGGCCGAAGGCGCGGCCGGCTGATCCGACTTTAAACGCCAACGGACAAGACGAATTTTTCAGAAATGCAGGGAGTTTTCATCATGACACACAATCTTCTCCTCCAAAACGCGCACGTCTACCTCGGCGCCGGACGCTTCGCCGAATCTCTTCTCGCCGTCGACGGCGTCATCCGCGCGGTCGGAACGAACGCCGCGGTGGCCGCGGCGGCGCCCGCCGACTGCGAAGTGATCGACGCCGAAGGCCGCACCGCGGTGCCGGGCTTCAACGACAGTCACTGCCACCTCTTGATGCTTGGCCACACGCTTCGCGACATTCAGCTTCACGGCACGACGGGGATCGCGGACCTAAAGAACCGCATCCGCGCCTACTTGGCCGAGCGTCAACCCGCGGCGGGGACCGTGATTCACGGCATGGGCTGGAATCAGGACTACTTCGAGGACGAACACCGTCTTCCCTGCGCCGCCGACCTCGACGAAGCGGCGCCGGGCGTCCCGCTCATTCTCGAGCGCGCCTGCGGTCACATTCTTGTGGCGAGCACGGCGGCGATGGAGATGGCGGGCATCACCGATGAAACCGAGGCCCTTCCGGGCGGCGCGATCGACCGAGACGAAAACGGCCGCGCGACCGGGATTTTCCGCGAGAACGCCGCGGCGCAGGTGACGCACATTCTCCCTGCGGCCGACCGCAATGCCGACCGCGAGGCGCTGTTGGCAGCCTTCGCGCACGCGGCCGAGTGCGGCGTGACGTCGGTACATACGATGGACGTGAGAGGCGACAACTGGCGGGACGTGCTCTCGCTCTATGCGGAAGTGCTCGAAGAAAACCCTTGCGTGCGGGTCAATCATCAGTGCTGCTTCATGGAAAAGGCGGGGCTCGAAGACTTCCTCCGTGCGGGCAACCGTACGGGCACGGTGGCGGGCCACCCGATGAACAAAGTCGGGCCCCTGAAGCTCTTTGTGGACGGAAGTCTCGGCGCGCGCACCGCGCTTCTTCGCGCGCCCTACGCGGACGATCCCTCGACCTCGGGGATCGGCACGATCGAACCCGATGCGCTCGCGGATCTCGTCGGCACGGCCGTGAAGGGCGGCATGCAGGCGACGATCCACGCGATCGGGGACGGCGCGATCGAGCGGGTGCTTAACGCCTACGAACCCTTCTGCAATCACGGCGAAAACCCGATGCGCCTCGGGATCGTGCACGTGCAGATTACGGACCGTCCGCTTCTCGAGCGCATGGCCTCGATGGGCGTTCTCGCCCACATTCAGCCGATCTTCCTCCACTACGACATGCACGTCGTCACCGACCGCGTGGGCGAGACTCTAGCGTCGACGAGCTACGCCTTCAAGACCATGCTGAACCTGGGCATCCCGACGAGCCTCGGCACCGACAGCCCCGTCGAAGACATCAACGCGATCGACAACCTCTACTGCGCGGTGAATCGTCGGGACCTGAAGGGCGACGCCGAAGGGCAGCCCGACGGCTTCTACGCCTCGGAAAAGCTGACGGTCGAAGAGGCGGTCGACTGCTATACGGCGGGCAGCGCCCATGCGAGCTTCGAAGAAAACACGAAGGGGCGGCTTCTCCCGGGCTACGCCGCGGACCTGGCGCTCCTTTCCGACGACATCTTCACCCGCGATCCCCTCAAGATGCGGGAGATCCGCGTGGACCGCACGATCGTGAACGGCCGCACGGTCTTCGTCCGCGATTGACGAAGCGGGCGCCTCGGCGCCCCGCAAAATGACAGAGGCCGTCCGAAAAATCGGGCGGCCTTCCTGTCTTTTCACTCAACGTCGCCCGGCTGAGGGCGACGCCTTGCGCTTATCTTCCTGAGGCGCTGCGTCCCGGCAGGCCCGCCATCCAGGGGAAGGCCTTTTCGTGCGCTTCCTTCCAACGGCGGATTTCGTCCATGTCCTTCATCGTGGTCTCCACGGCGTCGAGCCCTTCAAGGAGCATCGTGCGGTGGCGTTCGCCGATCGTGAAGGGGAAGACTTCGCCCGCGGCCGTCGTGATCGTGCGGTCTTCGACCGAGATCGTGAGCGTCTGCGGCGTCGGCGCCGACAAGAGCGCAAGCAGACGTTCGTCCGCCTCAGGCGTGACGCGCGCGGCGAGAAGCCCGTTGTTGAAGCAGTTCGAATAGAAGATCTCGCCGAAGCTCGGCGCGATCACGGCGTGGATGCCGTACTGCATCAGGCCCCAGACGGCGTGTTCGCGGCTCGAGCCGCAGCCGAAGTTGGGACCCGCGACGAGGATCTTCGTATCTTCCCAGCCCGGACGGTTCAGAACGAACTCGGGATTGACGGAGCCGTCCGCAAGGTGGCGCATGTTGTAGAGCATGCCCTTGGCAAGTCCCGACTTGTCGATCCCGCGCAGGAACTGCTTCGGCATCAATTGGTCGGTGTCGAGATTGTCGAAGGGAAGGGCCGCCGCAACGGCTTCGAGCGTGATGAGTTTTTCCATGGTTTTCTCCTCTCAGTCGTTCGTGCGGGGCATGAGACGGTCGAGTTCTTCGGCCGTGCCGAAGCGCCCGAGGACGCCGCTTGCCGCAGCCGTTTCGGGACTCACGAGGTGGGTGCGCGATCCGCGCCCCATGCGGCCTTCGAAGTTGCGGTTCGTGGTCGCCGCGCAGCGCACGCCGCTCTCGAGGACGTCCTCGTTCATCGCAAGGCAGAGCGAGCAGCCGGGCTTACGCCATTCGAACCCCGCGTCCCGGAAGATGCGGTCAAGCCCGAGCGCTTCCGCTTCGCGGCGCGTTCTCATGGATCCGGGAACGACCATGCCCCGGACGCCCGGCGCCAGACGGCGGTCCTTCAACACTTCGGCGGCCGCAACGAGGTCGGGAAGGCGCGCGTTGGTGCAGGAGCCGATGAAGACGTAGTCGACGGAAACGTCCGACATCTTCTGAGCAGCGGCAATCCCCTGATAGCGAAGGCCGCGTTCGGCCGCTTCGCGTTCGACCGGATCCGGGAAGGATTCGGGAGAGGGGACGGCTTCGTCGAGGAAGACGTTCTGGTCGGGACTCGTTCCCCAGGTGACGGTCGGGCGGACTTCGGCGGCGTCGATTTCGACCGTGCGCGCATATTCGGCGTCGGGATCGGCCTTGAGCGTCTTCCAGTAGGCGAGCGCCATTTCCTTTTCTTCGCCCTTGAGTTCCGGTGCGTGCGCGAGCACCCAGTCGACCGTCTTTTGGTCGGGGGCGACGAGCGCCCCGCGGGCGCCCGCTTCGACCGTGAGGTTGCAAAGCGTGATGCGGCCTTCGACCGAAAGCTCTCCGATCGCTTCGCCCTCGTACTCGACGACGCATCCGAGCGCGCCGCCCGCGGAAATCTTGCGAAGAACGTAGAGCGCAAGGTCCTTCGCCGTCGCGCCGTGCGCGAGCTTGCCGCGGATCGTGATTTTCATCGGGGAGGCGAGGCGGTAGACGAGCGTTTCGGTCGCGAGAATGTGTTCGATTTCGGACGTGCCGACGCCGAAACCCAGAGCGCCCAGGGCGCCGTGGGAGGTCGTGTGGCTGTCGCCGCAGATCACGACCATGCCCGGACGCACGAGGCCGCGCTCGGCCATGACGACGTGCTCGAGCCCCTGATCGGGGTCGTTCGCGCCGAAGAAGGCCTTGATGCCGAAGCGGCGGCAGTTGGCTTCGAGCGTTTCGGCCTGTTTGAGCGACGCCGCGTCGTAGATGCGGCGGGGACTTTCGTCGCGCGAGGGAATGATGTGGCTCACGACGCAGAGGTGCGAGTCGGGAGAGAGGACGGGAAGGCCCCGGGCGGCGACGCCCGCAAAGGCCTGGGGCGACGTGTATTCGTTCGCGAAGTGCGCGTCGCAGTAAAGAAGGACGGTGTCCGAGTCGATCGTCTTCACGGTGTGTGCGTCGACGATCTTTCGATAGAGCGTTCGGGCTTGGGTCACGAGGGTGTCTCCTGTCGGGGCCGCCGCGCGGCGGGGGTTGGGCGCGGCTGTCAAGGGAAAAGTGTAGTGCCGAAACCGAAGGCGGGAAAGAGCGGAGTTCTCACAACATCCGTGAGAAAAACGCAAAGATGGGATGCTCAGGGAGACGCTTCTCAGGCCTCGAAACGCAACGCCATCGCGTCGAGAAAGGCGCGAAGCTGCGCGGAAGGCTTCTTTGCCGCAAAGTAGGCGTAGACGTCCGCGGGCATGTGCCAGTCGGGAAGCACCTCTTCGAGACGTCCGTCGGCGAGAGGTGCCGCCGCGTGCCAGCGGCTTCTGAGCACAATACCGAGCCCCGCGAGACACCAGTCGAGCGCGGCCGATCCCGAGTTGCTCCGAAGAACCGGGACGGCGGCGAGGTTCACCACCTTCTTCGTCTTTCGGTGGGTGAGGGTCCAACGGCCGACCGTGTTTTCGTCCTCGGCGATTTCGATGAGCCGATGGCGCGCGAGGTCCGCGGGCAAAAGGGGGCGTCCGTGCGTCTCGAGATAGGCGGGTGATGCGCAGAGGATGCGGTCGTTCTCCAGAAGCTTTCGGGCGCGAAGACGAGAGTCGTGGGGAACGCCCAGGTGAATGCCGACGTCGAAACCTTCTTCAATGATCGAGACCGGACGGTCGGTGAGCGTGAGGTCGACCCGCACGTCGGGATTCGCCTTGGCGAAGTCGGCGACGACGGGCGCGATGTGCGTGCGCCCGAACCCAAACGACGCGCAGATGCGAAGGCGCCCGAGGGGACGCGAGGCGATGTCGGCTTCGAGCCTTTCGGTTTCGGCGAGGATCGCCTCCGCCGCTTCGAGATAACGTTCGCCTTCGGGGGTGAGCCGCATGCTGCGGGTGTTGCGAAGCACGAGCTGCACGCCGAGCCTCGTTTCGATCGCGCCGAGCCGACGGCTCACGGCCGAGGGCGTCATCGAGAGCGAGCGCGCGGCGTCGGTGAGCGACGCCGAACGGGCGAGGAGCTGAAAAAAGGCGAAGTCGGAGGGGCGCGTCACGACCGAAGACTCCTTATTGGAGCGTCGAAGCTTCGAGCGCGCGCTGATGGAGGTCGTAGAGGCGCTCGAGCGCTTCGCGCGGCGTCAGACTGTCGACGTCGACCGCGAGGATCGACTCTGCGGCGGCGATCAAGGCCTTTTGCCGGTCCGTGAGCTCCGCGGGCTTGCGGGCCTCTTCGGCCATGCGAACCGACGTGAAGAGGTCGGGCATGTCGCCCGAACTCATCGAGTCGCGGCGCTCCAACTCCTTCATGTAGTTTTTGGCGCGCTGCACGACGCGCGCGGGCACGCCCGCGAGCTTCGCGACGGCGATCCCGTAGCTTTGATTCGCGGGCCCCTCGTTGATTTCGTGGAGGAACACGATTTTGTCGCGGTCCTGCGCGGCGCTCACGTGCACGTTGACGGCTTCTTTGAGAAGGCCCGCCAACTGTGTGACTTCAAAGTAGTGCGTCGCAAAGAGCGTGAAGGCGCGGATCGGCTGCACGAGTTCGTGGCAGATGGCGCTTGCCAGCGACAACCCATCGAAGGTCGACGTGCCGCGTCCGATTTCGTCCATCAAAACGAGGCTTCGGTCGGTCGCCTGATGAAGAATGGCGGCCGCCTCCGTCATTTCGACCATGAAGGTCGAGCGTCCGCGGGCGAGATCGTCCGAAGCGCCGATGCGGGTGTGAATGCGGTCGATCGGACCGATTTCTGCGCTCTCGGCCGGCACGAAGCTCCCCATCCAGGCTAGGAGCGTGATGAGCGCGACGCTTCGCATGTAGGTCGACTTCCCGCCCATGTTCGGGCCCGTAATGATGAGGCAGCGGCGCCCGTCTCCCATCACGCAGTCGGCCGGGACGTAGGTTTCGATCACCGTCTCGACGACCGGGTGGCGGCCCTTGCCGATTCTCACGATCGGGCGCTCCGAGAGCACGGGCGCGGCCCAGTGAAAGCGCCGGGCATGGTCGGCGAGCGCCGAAAAGACGTCGAGCGCCGCGACCGCATGGGCGGCCTTCATGAGGCCGTCGACGTAGGCGGCCAATTCCGCGACGAGGTGGTCGTAGAGGGCCTTTTCGAGCGCGGCGCTTCGTTCGCGCGCTGAGATCGCCTTGTCCTCGAAGGCCTTGAGCTCTTCCGTGATGTAGCGTTCGGTGTTCTTGAGGGTCTGTCTGCGCGTGTAACGTGCGGGAACGTTCGCCGACTGCGCCTTTGAGACTTCGATGTAGAAGCCCTGTACGCGGTTGTATTCGACGCGAAGCGTGGGAATGCCCGTTGCCTGTCTTTCGCGCTCCTCAAGATCGATCAGGAAGTTCCCCGTGTGGTCGCGCAGACGGCGCAGATCCATGAGTTCGGGATGGTATTCGCTCTTGATCACGTCGCCGTCGCGAAGAAGCGTCGCGGGTTCCTCGAGAATCGCGGCGTCGAGCTTCTGAAAGAGCGCCGTGTCGAGCTTGAGTTTCGGTGTAAGCGCTGCGAAAGCTTCGAGGCCCGAGAGGCGCGCGGCGAGCTTGTCGAGGACGGGGAGGGCGTCTCGAAGAGAGGCGAGCTCTTTCGGTCGGACGCTCTTCATGGCCGTGCGCGTCGTGATGCGCTCGAGGTCGGGCAACGTCTTGAGAAGGTCGAGCACGGCTTCGCGCAGGGCTTCGTCCTCAAAGAAGGCCGAAATCGCGGCCTGACGCGAAAGCGCCTTCTCGCGCGAGCGAAGGGGATTGTTGAGCCACTTTTTGAGCGTGCGGCTTCCCATCGACGTGCGGCAGCCGTCGAGAACCGAAAAGAGCGTGGGGCCGGCCGAGTCGGCGCGGATCGGATCGGTGATCTCGAGATTGCGCCGCGAGGCGGCGTCGATCACGATCGTGTCGGACTCCTCTTCGATCTGCAGGGGCAGGATGAAGGGAAGCGAATCGACCTGGGTTTCCGAGGTGTAGTCAAGAAGCGCGTTGACGGCGCGCAGGATTTCCGGACGCTCCGAGACCCCCCAGGCGTCGAGGTTGTCGAGCTCGAACTTCGCCTTGAGCGTTTCCGTACCGCGCTCAGCGTCGTAGTGCCAGTCGGGGACGGGCGTGACGGCGCAGGCGAAGCGCTCGCGAAGCGTCGCCTTTTCCCCTTCGGGAATGAGGACTTCCGAGGGAGCGATGCGCGAGAGCGCCGTCTCGAGGTCGGCGTCCTTGAGGCTCGCGCCCCGGAATTCGCCGCTGCTCAACGTAATCCACGCAAAGCCCCAGGGTTGGCCGCGGCGCACGGGCGGGGCGACCGAAAGGAGAATCGAGTCGCTCTTTTGCGGGAGCAAAGCCGTGTCGGTAAGCGTTCCGGGCGTGACGATGCGCGAGATCTTGCGCTCGAGCATGCCTTTGCCGGGCGTGCCCTGCTGTTCGACCACCACGACCGATTCGCCGAGACGCACGAGACGCGCGATGTACTGGTCGAGCGTCATGAAGGGGACGCCCGCCATCGGAATGGGGGTGCCGTCGGGGGCCTTCCCGCGCTTCGTGAGCGTGATGCCGATCAGGCGGTTGGCGAGCACGGCGTCCTCGAAGAACGTTTCGTAGAAGTCCCCCATGCGGAAGAGGACGAGCGTGTTCGGGTAGCGGGCCTTGATCTCGAGAAACTGCCGCATGGCCGGCGTAAAGCGGGCGAGTTGATCCGAATCGTAAGTGGTCACGGGCGCGGGCTCCACAGTGTCGCGGTTGGGAGACGGGCGGGGGTCGTCAGAACCCCCAAAGAAAAGCCCGCGCATGGGCGGGCTTTGCGAAAGGGAAAGGCGAAATTACTTCGCGTCGCCTTCGGCCGCGGGCTCTTCCTTCGCTTCGGCGGGTTTCGCTTCCGGAGCGGGGAGCTTGCCCACGAGCGGGAGGAGCTGACCGAAGATCTTCGGATTGCCGCAGCAGACCGAGCCCTTTTCGAGCCATTCTTCGCCGCCTTCGAGGTCGGTGAGAAGACCGCCCGCTTCAAAGACGAGGAGACCGCCCGCGGCGATGTCCCACTTCGAGAGGCCGGACTCCCAGAAACCGTCGTAGCGGCCCGCGGCGACCCAGGCGAGGTCGAGCGAGGCGGCGCCCGGACGGCGAACGCCGGCGGTGGCCTGCGTCACGCGCATGAAGCTCTGCATGTAGTCCTTGAAGTTGTCGCCCTTGCGGAAGGGGAAGCCCGTGCCGATGAGGGCGCGGCGCATTTCGGCGTTTTCCGAGACGCGGATGCGGCGGTTGTCGAGGAAGGCGCCTTCACCCTTGACGGCGGTGAAGAGTTCGTTCTTGGCGACGTCGTAGACGACCGCGACCACGGGTTCGCCGCGGCGGCAAAGCGCGATCGAGACGGCGTACTGCGGAACGCCGTGAATGAAGTTGGTGGTGCCGTCGATCGGATCGACGATCCACATCCATTCGCTCTTGGTGTTGCCCACGAGACCGCGTTCTTCCGTGAGGATCGCGTGGCGCGGATAGGCGCTCTGCAGAACGTTGAGGATGGCCTCTTCGGCGGCTCGGTCCGCGGCGGTCACAAAGTCGTTTTCCGACTTGTTGTCGATCGCGAGACGGTCGAGTTGCTGAGCGGCGGCGGTGATTTCTTGAGCGGCGCGGCGCGCGGCCTTGACGGCGGTGGCAATGTAAGGCGAAGCCATGGCGGTGCGAATGGATGAAATTTTTAAAGAAGAAAGCAAGAAGCGCGCCTGACTGTAGGGCGCGCTCCTCTCAAAAGTGGGCGTATTGTAACAGATCGAGGATCGGGCGTAAGGAAAAACGCGGGGAAGAATGCGGGGTGTGCGGGGAAAGGCCGTCAAAGGAAATCGAAGGGCGGACGACGGGGCGAGGGAGGAGGGTGGGAGAAACGCCTTCTTTGCCGATGACTCAACGGTGTTGTGAGAAAAAGGTCGTTTTCAGGACGAACCGCCGGCACTACACTCAAACCATGCGAAACTCCCGCCGCGGCGTACTCGGCCCGCCCCCGGACCGTTTGGGAGGGCTTCTTCGGCGAACGTACGCGGCTTTCCGTCCGAATGAAAAGGAGACCAATCATGACCGACGCGACGATCGTTTCCCGAGGACCCTCTCCCTTCGTGCCCGGGTTCGAACTCTTCGACGTAAAGATCCCGAACGGGCTTACCCTGCGGGTGGCATCGGGCGGAAAGGAAGGAAAGACGCCGCTTCTCATGGTGCACGGGCATCCGCACAACCACGTGATCTGGCGTAAGGTTGCGCCGACGCTCGCGCGCGACCGCAGAGTGATTCTCGTCGACCTGCGCGGCTACGGCGATTCGAGCAAGCCCGAAAGCACGCTCGACCACCGGCCTTACAGCAAGCGCGTGATGGCCGAGGACTTGGCTCAGCTCCTCAAGGTTCTCGGGGTGGAGCGTTGCGACTTTGTCGGACACGACCGGGGCGGGCGCGTCGGCCACCGCTTCGCGCTCGATTGGCCCGAGCTCGTGCGAAAGTCGGTCTTCGTCGACATTGCGCCCACCAAGACCATGTACGAAAGAACCGAGAAGGAATTTGCGACGCGCTACTTCTGGTGGTTCTTCCTCATCCAGCCCGAACCCTTCCCCGAAAAGTTGATCAACTTCGATCCGGGATATTTCCTTCGTCATCACATCGGTGGACAACTCAAGATTCCGGGATCCCTTGAGGAAGAGGTGTTCCAAGAGTATCTGCGCTGCTACCGAAATCCCGCCACGATCCACGCGATCTGCGAAGACTACCGCGCGGCCGCAACGATCGACCTCGAGGACGACGCGGCGGACGCCGATAAGCGCATCGAGGCGCCGCTCCTTTTGCTCTGGGGCGGACGCGGCACGGTTGGAAAGCTCTACGACGTGGTGGACACCTGGCGCGACAAGGCGCTCCGGCCTTCCGGCCGGGCGCTCGACTGCGGCCATTCGCCGCACGAGGAGTGTCCGCAGGCGTTTCTCGACGAGGTGACGCGCTTCCTTGACGCCGACTGACTTTCGGCAGGTCCCGTGCCGGGATCTGCCGCAAAGCCGGATTCGGGCGTCAGCGGCGGCGTTGCGCCGCCATGCGAAGGAGGGTCGCCTGCGCGAGACGGACGCGGTCGCGGGCCGTGCGAAGATCCGACCATTCCTTTTCCGGATCGTGCAGTTTGCTTCCCGCGACCCCCATGGCGCAGACGACGCCCGCGCCATACTCGGCAAAGAGATTGCCGTCCGACGCGCCGCCTACCGTGAGCCATTTCGGAGCCGGTTGTCCCAGATCCGCAGCCGCGCCGTCCACCAGGGCCATGAGGGTGCGCGAGGCGTCGGTTTCGGCCATGGCGCCCGAAGCGCCGGGCGGTACCATTTCGGCGCGAACGCCTTCCATGAATCCCCGACGGCAGAGCGCCTCGATGTCGGTAAGCACGGCGTCGCGCGAAGCGTTGTCGGCGAAGCGAAGGTCGAAGGTCACTTCGGCCTCGGCCGCGATCGTGTTGACGGCCGTGCCGCCCGAGACGAGGTCGCCGTTGATGGTGACGCCCGGGTACTTCTTGGCGACGTTCTGAATCTCGGGGATCGCGAGCGCCATCGCCGTGATGGCGTTGCGTCCGTCCTGCGGGTTGTTGCCGGCGTGGGCGGCCTTGCCGTGAAAGCGGACCTTGAGGAAGATCGCCCCCTTGCGGACCTTGACGAAACCGCCTCCGGGGACTTCTCCGCGTCCGGGTTCGAAGACCATCACATAGTCGGACTTTTTCGCGACGCCGCGAAGGAAGGCCGAGGTCGCCTTCGAACCCGATTCTTCGCCTGGATTGAGGACGACCGCGACCGCAAGGCGGTCGGTGACGCGGGCGGGCAGATCTTTGGCGACCCACCATACGGCGTTGAGCGAGCTCTTGTCGTCCGCGACGCCCGCACCGTAGGCGATGCCGTCGACGAGACGGAAGGGATATTTGGCCGCGCTCCCCACGGGCTGCACCGTGTCGGTGTGCGCGCAAAGCACGATGTCGAAGCGCTTGGCGTCGGGGCGGTTCGTGGCGAGCAGAGCCTTGCCTCGTCCTTCGCAGTAGGGCGTCTCCACCGACCAGCCGATCGAGCGGAAGCGCTCGGCGAAGATTTCGACGATGCGGGTGTTCCCTTCTTCGTGCCCGGTCTTGGAGTCGATGGCGACCAATTCGGCCACTTCGGCCGTGAAGGCGCGCAGATCAAAGGAGGATTTTTTGAGGAAGGCTTCGAGTGCCGGATCGGCGGTGGAGGCCGCGAAAGCGGGAAGGCCCGTGGAAAGGGCGAGGGCGGCGGAAGAGGTGAGGAAGGTTCGGCGTTGCATGGCGGGCTCCCGATGGTCAGGCTTGCCTACCACTCTACGACCGATTTTGGAAAAAAGCATCTCCGCTCAACGCGGAGGGTTTTCCGAAACCGACGCGCCGTCGCTTCGGGCAACGGCGGTCGGCAGCGGATTGTTTAGTCGTGACCGAGGTATTCCTTCTGCCAGGCCGCGACCTTGGGATCCTTCGTCTTGAGATCGGGATTCGGGCAGGCCCAGATGAACATGCGAACGTTCGTAGTGCCGGGCTTCCCCTTCGTGTAGCCCACGTGCGTGGCGCCCGGGACTCGGAGGGCCTTGCGCACCGCAACCTGCGTGTTGCGCTTGGAGCCGTTAACGAGAATTACGGAGACGGAGCCCGCCTTGTCGAGGAGCTTGCAGCCGTTCGCTTCGGCTTCTTCGGCCGTGATCATATTGAGGCGGTCTGCCCCCTTCGGAATCGAGCCGCAGCCCGCGAGCAGGGCGAAAAGGGGAGCAATCAAAAGAATTTTCTTCATCGTGCGAAAAAAAAAATGTGTCGTTGGGTGGGTAGCGGTGCCGCAACATCGTGTGCGGCACGAAAGTGTATCGCAGGAAAAAGAACCGGGAGGGGAGAAGAGAAAAGAAAAAAAACAATACGCAAACGGGCGCTCGAAAGCGCCCGTCCCGGTGACAGTCCCGATCAGGCGGGACCGTTATTCGAAAGAAGTCGTCAGACTTTCTGCGAGCACGCGGCAGGGAAGGCCCGTCATGCCGGCAAAGCGCATCGGAAAGACGTAGACCGTGAGCGGGCGCTCCGCCGCGGCGCCGAGGTTCGCCATGTTTTCGACCGCGAACATGCCGTGCTCCGCGCAGTGACGGTCCATGGGATTGTGTTCGGCGCCGAGCCGCATCCCGGAAAAGTCGAGGCCGACGAGCGAGACCTCTTTTTCGATGAGTTTTTCAATGAGGTCGACGGAAAGCGCGGGGTGTTCCGCGAAGTACTTCTTGCTTCCGTAGGGTTCCGTTTCGATGTAGCCCGAGAAGAATCCGACGAACATGCCGGACTCGACTTTCGAGAGGTCGATGTCGTCGACGCCGATCTCGCGGTCCATGGGCACGCTACGCACGTCGAAGATCCAGCCCTTGCGGCGGCAATATTCCAAGGGGAAGGTCTGGTTTTCCACGTCGAAGTGGGTGCCGATGTGGCCGTTGAAGCTGCGGGAGAGGTTCGTCGTGGCGGCGGTCCACATCTCCTTGGTGATTTCAAGTGTTAGATCGATGAACATGGTGCATTTGTTTAGATTCTAAATTCAGATTTCTTTTGGTTTTGAATGTTATTTTTTTGAAAATCCCGATCCTGAGGCTCGTCGCCAAGGAGTGATTGCATCATCTCTTTGTTTTGCTTCTCTCCAAGAGGGTTCAAATTTTTTGTCGCGATCAATGTCTGTTGTCCAGTTGATGGCGATTTTGCGTTTGGATATCTGCTCTCTTCTTTTTAATGTGCGGTCTCGAAAATCTTGGATGATAAAATTCACTAAGTCTGTCCAGTTGTGATTGAAGTGGGGTATAAGGATTTCATCTGTAAATTGATTTAGTTGGTCTGGGGAGATTTTCTTCAGTCGAGTTTGTTGTGGAAGTAAGAGGCTTTTCTTATGGTGTGTTGAGTCGGGGGTAGCCACTTCTTGAAGTTTTCTAAAGGGTCTTGTTATTTCGTCGCTAACTTTTGATGAATGGACGGCGTTTCCGGTCAGGTAACCGAGAATTAAAGGTCTACTTCTTTCGCAAACAACAATTATGCTACTGATTGGTAAGCTTATAAAGATTTGCGTTTCTAGCGAGGAGGCGGAGTCGATATAACTCAATAAATTATGTTCGATCCTGTTTCTTGTGAACGATTTTCTTTTAAGCGATCTGTAGGATATTATGCAAATACCGATTTCGTTTTGTCTTTTTGTGGTTGAGTTTCTTTTGTTGTCTTTAGTTTATTTGTGGTGGCTGTGGTGTCTTGGTTCATTTATGTTACGATTTAAAAGAAATCTTGATTACATTTTAACTTTTAATTTTAACGGAAACGATGTGGATAGGAGAAGTAATGGAAAATTGTCGTCCCATCTTGTAAAAGTCTTGTAAGCATCGTCACCCGAAGGTGTACAATCCTTCTTTTCTCTTCCCCTCGGAGTGCCGTATGCAGAGCGTCTGGATGCTCATCTCATCCTTTTTCTTTTCCCTGATGGCGGCATTCACGAAGCTCGGCGCCACGGATTTCGGTACCTTCGAACTGGTCTTTTACCGTCAGATCGTCGGCTGCAGCCTCATCTTCATTTGGGTGGTCGCGACGCACCGCACGGTCGTGACGCACCTCGTTCCCTCACATTTGAAGCGCAGTCTTCTCGGGACGCTTGCGCTTCTCATCTGGGTCTACGCGATCGGGCGGCTCCCGCTCGGCACGGCCATGACACTCAACTACACGAATCCGCTCTTCATGGCGGCGATCGTATCGTATCTGGCGGTGCGCGCGGGCGAGCCCCTGGAGAAGAAGCTCATCGGCTGCGTTCTCTTCGGCTTTTTCGGGATCACGCTCATCCTGCGTCCCGACGTGGGGGCGAGCGACCTGATGCCGAGTCTCATCGGCGCGACCTCGGGGTTCTTCGCGGCGCTCGCGCAGTTTCAGGTGCGGCAGCTCGCCAAAATGCGCGAGCCCGAGTGGCGCATCGTCTTCTACTTCACGCTTACGGGCGCCGTGGCGGGGCTGATCGGCCACTTCCTCTGGGAGGGCGGCATGACCCCGATCACGACGGAAAACATCTGGGCGCTGGCCGGCATGGCGATTTCCGGCGTCATCGCGCAGCTTGCGATGACGCGCGCCTGGAACGGCGGGAATGTCCTCGTAACGAGTTGCTTCCAATTCTCCGCCATCATCTTCGCCTCCCTCATCGGGTGGATTTCCTTTGACGAACCCATCTCGCTTCTGACGGCGACGGGGATCGGCGTCATCATCATCGCGGGCGTCACGGCGACGCTCGAGACGCGCAAAAAGAAGAAGCCCGCGTCGAAATCCTGAGGTCCGGCCGGAAGATTTTCCGCCGTCCTGGGGAAAACGGGCGCCGTTTGCTACAATTCGACTCTTTAGATTCACTGAGCCAGATTTCCATGCAGACACCACGACAATCGCGGCGCGTGCGCTTCATTTTGTGTGAGCCGAGCCATCCGGGGAACATCGGATCGGCGGCGCGCGCCATCAAGACCATGGGATTTCGCGACCTGCGCGTCGTGGCGCCTCGCGAAGCCGACTTCCGCACGCACGAGGAGGCGATCGCGTTTGCGACGAGTTCCGTCGACGTGCTTGAAGCCTGCCGCGCGCACGCGACCTTGGCCGAAGCGCTTGAAGGCGTGACTTTCGCCTGGGCGCTCACGGGCTACGAACGCGAGTTCGGGCCCCCGATGTCGCCCCTGCGCGAAGCCTGCGGCAAGACCTACGACTGGCTCGAGAGCTTCCCCGAAGGGGACGTCGCCTTCGTTTTCGGCTGTGAACGAAGCGGCCTCACAAACGATGAGGTCCTTCTCTGTCAGGGTCAGGCCGCGATCGCGGCGGACCCGGAAAGTCCGTCCCTCAACCTCGCGCAGGCCGTGCAGCTCACCGCCTACGAAATGCACATGGCCGGTCTCTCGCGCGAAGGACACGACGGGGCCCTTTACGACTGGCAACGCCGCTTCGAAGGGGAGGCGCCCGCCACGAACGAAGCCGTCGAAGGGTTCTACCGCCACTGGGAAGAGGCCATGACGGCCTGCGGCGTGCACGATCCCGCAAAGCCCAAGAACCTCATGTCGATTACGCGTCGGCTCTTCTCGCGCGCGAATCTCACGCAAACCGAAATCGATCTTCTGCGCGGCATCTGCGCCGCCGTCATTCGCCCGAAACGAGACCGGGCCGGATCGAAGAAACTTTCCGGAGGAACCGATGTTTGAGAAGACCCGTACGCTTCTTGCCGTCTACCGCGCGCGCGACCCGCGGGGCCTCACCGCGGCCGACACGCTCTTTCGCGCACCGGGCTTTCACGCGGTCCTCGCGCACCGCGCCGCGCACTTCTGCGCGCTGCAGGGCTGGCGGGGGCTCGCCGACGGCATCGCGGCGCTCTCCGCTCAGATGACGGGCGTTCGCATTCACGCCGACGCCCGCGTGGGCGAGAACGTGTATCTGGCGCCGGGCGTCTGGCTCGGCCCCGATGCGGTCGTGCCCGACGGCGCCGAAGTCTTTCCCGAGGGGCCGGCGCTCCTTGCGGCGCCGGGCGCCGAAAGCGACGAAGAACGTCTCAAGAAGGTGGAGGGGGCGCTCTCCGAGGCGCTCCTTCTGATCCGCTCGCAGGAAGAGAAAATCGGGGCGCTCGAAGAGCGCTGCCGCAAGCTCGAATCACGCCAATCCGCACCTTCGCGGGAGACCGCCAAGTCCGTGCGCCGCAAGGCAGGACGCCGCCGTTCTTCGCCTTCGCGCGACGCAAAGTACCAGGGCGTTCCCGCCTCGGTGGAGACGGCCGCCAAGGCCGCGGCCCTTACGGCCGAAGTCGACCCCGAAGGAGCGTCGAAGGACTGATTCCGCTGGGTAATACCGCAAACAAGGCAAAAATCCCCTGCGCCCCGCCCTCCGCGGGGCGCTTTGCTTGCTACACTTACCCAATCGCCAGGGCCCGCGGGGCCCCAAGCGTGGATTCCCGCCAGAAAAGACGCGGCGGCCGGACGGATCCTCTCCGCTCTCCCCAAATTCTCGGCCGATCTTCGTCGGAATCCCGATTCTTCGACAAAACAAACGCTTTCGGATCGGGACCCTCCTCAAAAGCACTGCAGGATCTCGAACCGCCCGAGCCGAAGGCTGCAAATCAGGAAAGAAAACATCATGAGAATCAACGCGCTTGCTTCCGTCCTCGTCGCCTGCGGGCTCACGCTCACCCTTGCCGGCTGCGGCGAAAAGAGCGAACCTGCCCAGCCTGCGGCCGCAGGCAAGGACGCTTCCGTCACGATCACCGTCGGTGCGAGTCCCGTGCCGCACGCCGACATTCTGAAGTTCATCACGCCGCAGCTCGCCAAGGAAGGCGTTACCCTCAAGGTGATGGAGTTCACGGACTACATCAAGCCGAACCTTTCGCTCGCCGACAAGGAAATCGACGCCAACTTCTTCCAGCACAAGCCCTATCTCGACGAATTCTGCGCCGACCGCGGTCTCAAGCTCTCGAGCCTCACGGCCGTGCACATCGAACCGATGGGCGTCTATTCCCGCAAGGTGAAGGGCATTGCGGACGTCGCGGAAGGCGCCCAGGTCGCGATCCCGAACGATCCGACCAACGGCGGTCGTGCGCTGAAGGTGCTTGAAACCGCCGGTCTCATCAAGTTGAAGCCCGAAGCCGGCATTCTCGCCACGGTGGGCGACGTCGCGGAAAATCCGAAGAAGGTGAAGTTCATCGAAATCGAATCCGCCCAGCTCCCGCGCGCTTTGGACGACGTCGACCTCGCCGTCATCAACTCCAACTACGCGCTCGGCGCCAACCTGAACCCCCTCAAGGACGCCATCGCGATTGAAGCCAAGGATTCGCCCTACGCCAACATCGTGGCGGTCCGTACGGGTGAGGAAAACCGCGCCGAATTCCAGAAGCTCAAGGCTGCGCTCTCGTCGCCCGAATTGAAGAAGTTCCTTGAAGAACAGTACAAGGGCGCCGTGGTTCCCGCCTTCTGATGCGGATAACGCAGTCCTCAGAACAAAACAACCCCGGTCCGAAACGGCCGGGGTTGCGTCATTTTTGGGGGAACGGCGGAACGCTCAGTCCCACCAGGCGCACTCGAGGATTTCGAAGAGATCTTCGTCCGAGAGCTCCTCCGGGTCGCACCGGAAGAGTGCGCCCATGGCGCTTCGGGCATTGTCGATGAGGTTCGGGAAGTCTATCTTCGAAAAGCCCGCCTCCCGCCATGAGAGGTTCGCAAGACCGCAGGCAATGAGAAGGTGGTGCAGCACCGCAAGGAAATCGGCGGGTGCCGCCGCTCTCGGGAAGCCGAGCGCACGGGCAAGATCGACGAAGCGCTCGTGTGCGGCGCCCTTGTTGATAAGGTGGCGGAAGTAGGCGAAAGCCAGCATGGCAAGACCCTGACCGTGAGTGAGGTTCGGATTCTTTGCGCTCAGCGCATGCTCCAAGGCATGAAGTGAAATGCAGCCCGCAAGCGACTCGTTGACGCCCGCGAGCGTCGCGGCAAGCGACACGTCGCTTCGCGCGTGAAGATCGTCTCCCTTCCTCACGGCCGTGACGAGCGACCTCCCGAGAAGCCGCACGGCTTCGAGCGCAAAAAGGTCGGATACGGGCGAGGCGCGGCGGTTGAGATAGCCTTCCGCCGCGTGACAGAGGGCGTCAAAGCCTTGACAGGCCGTGAGAAAGGGCGGCACCGAGAGCGTGAGCGCGGGATCGACCACCGACATCGTCGGATAGGTTCCTCGGTTTCCGAAGGCGATCTTTTCGCCCGTTTCAAGTTTTCCGAGCACGATCCAGGGATCGGCCTCCGACCCGGTCCCCGCGGTGGTGGGGATGAGGAGCGTGGGAAGCGACGGGTGCGCCGGGCTCTTGCCGCCGCCCGTGCCGTCCCGCACGTAGTCCCAGACGTCGCCTTCGTTCACCGCCGTCATGGCGATCGCCTTCGCGACGTCGAGAGCCGAGCCTCCGCCGAGTCCCGTCACGAAGTCGACGCCTTCGCTGCGTGCGAGGGCCGAGGCCTCCATGACGAGCGTGTCGGTCGGGTTCGGAAAGACGCGGTCGAACAAGACGATTTCGACGCCGCGGGCCGCGAAAAGCGCCTTCACGCGGTCAAGAAGGCCCGAGCGCACGAGCGAACCGCCCGACGTAGTGACAAGGAGCGTCTTCTTCCCCGGAATCGGGAGCTTTGCAAGACGCTCGAGCGCGCCCGTCCCGAAGACGATTCGGGTCGGCAGGGCGAATTCAAAGAGAACGGCGCCGACGCTCATTTGGCTTGACCCCAGACGTCGGCCCAGTCGCCCGTGAGCGCTCCCTTGGCGTAGTCAACGACGCGGTTTTCAAAGAAGTTCGTGTGCGAGACCCCGAGCATGGCGTCGACCCAGGGAAGGGGATTGTCGCCCGAGCCGAAGATCGCCTTGAGGCCGAGCCCCGCGAGGCGGCGGTCGGCGATGTAGCGGATGTAGGCGCGCACTTCGTCCTTCGTGAGGCGCTTCATGTCGGTTACGCCGAAGGCGAGCTCGATGAAGCGGTCTTCGAGCGTCACCATGGTTTCGGCGATTTCGTAGATCTTGCGCTTCAAGTCGTCCGTCCAGACTTCCGGATTTTCCTTCACGTATTCGCGGAAGATCTTCGTCATCGATTCCGTATGGAGCGTTTCGTCGGCGATCGACCAGGCAATGATCTGGCCCATGCCCTTCATCGTGCCGTTTCGCGTGAAGTTCAGAAGCATCACGAAGCTCGAAAAGAGCTGCATGCCTTCGGTGAAGGCCGAGAAGGCCGCGATCTGCGCCGGGAGGTCGCGGTCGTCTTTTTCGACTTCCCGGAAGAAGTCGTGCTTGGCGGCCATCGCCTCGTATTCCATGAACTCGTTGTAGATCGACTCGGGGAGGCCGAGCGTCTCGATGAGATGCGAATAGGCGGCGATGTGCACGGCTTCGCGCGCGGCGAACGAGGAGAGCATCATCCGGATTTCGGGCTGCCGAAAGCGCGGAAGGTAGACGTTCACGTAGGCGCCCGAGACGTCGATGTCGCCCTGGGTGAAAAAGCGAAGGATCTTCGTCAGAAACTCGCGCTCGTCGTCGGTGAGTTTGCTTCGGTAGTCCTTGACGTCCTCCATCATCGGAACTTCCGTCCAGAGCCAGTGCATCTGTTCGGACTGCATGAAGGCCTCGTACGCCCACGGATAGGCGAAGGGCTTGAAGGCGGTGCGCTCGGCAAGGAGTCCCGAGGCGGGTGCGGTTTGCTTCTTTTCAGTCATTTTCGGTCTCCCATCAGCCTTCGCAGGCAAGGCAGGTCGTGTCGTCGGCCACGGCGCGCATGTCGATTTCGTCTTCGATGCGCTTTCGCTCCATGCGCACGCCGACGCGGTCGGCCTTGCGCAGTTTGTCGGAGCGGTTGTAGTAGAGCGACTTCAAGCCCTTCTTCCACGCAAGGAAGTGGCAGGCGTGCAAATACGACACCGACACGTCGGGCGGGAAGAAGAGGTTGAGGCTCTGTCCCTGATCGATGTAGGCCTGGCGGTCCGCGGCGAGGTCCACGAGCCAGCGCTGATCGATTTCGAAGGCGGTCTTGAAGACCATCCGTACGGATTCGGGCAGATCTTCGCGGTGTGCGACCGAACCGTCGTGCGCGATGAGGTCCGCCCACACTTCGTCCGTGTCGAGACCGCGCTTGGCGAGTTCCGCCTTGAGGAATCGGTTCTTCACGATGTAGGCGCCCGAGATCGTGTCCTGCCGGTAGATGTTCGCGCGGTACGGTTCGATCGAGGGGCTCGTGCCGCCCATGATGAGGGAGGACGACGCATTGGGCGCGACCGCCGTGTGATGCGAGAAGCGACGCGCCACGCCCGCGTCCGCCGCGTCGGGGCAGGGGCCGCGTTCTTCGCAGAGCTTCGCGTCCGCAGCGAGCGCGGCGTCGCGGATGTGGCGGAAGATCCTCATGTTGACGGACTTCGCAAGCGCCGATTCGAGCGGAATGCCCTTTTTTTGCAGGTAGGCGTGAAAGCCGAGGGCTCCGAGCCCGACGGATCGTTCGCGCTCGGCAGAGTGGCGGGCCTTCGCGAGATGCTTGGGCGCGTGATCGATGAAGTACTGCAGGACGTTGTCCAAAAATTCCATCGTGTCGGCGATGAAGTCGGGGTGGTCCTTCCAGTCGTCGAAGTATTCGAGATTGAGCGACGATAGGCAGCAGACTGCCGTGCGGGTCTCCGACGTCGGGAGGAAGATTTCCGTGCAGAGGTTGGAACCCTGGATGCGAAGGCCCCTTTCCTTAAGCCAGGAGGGCAGCGCGCGGTTCGCCGTGTCGAGGAAGACGAGATACGGTTCGCCCGTATGCATGCGCATTTCCAGAATGCGCTGCCAGAGGTCGCGCGCCGAGATCGTCTCGACGACTTCGCCCGTGGCGGGGTTCTTGAGGTCCCACGAGTCGTCCGCGTTTTCGTCGCGCATCGAAGCCTCGATTTTCTCCATGAAGGCGTCCGTGAGGTTGACCCCGTGGTGCAGGTTCAGAGCCTTCAGGTTCTGGTCGCCCGTGGGTTTGCGCATTTCGACGAAGGGAATGATGTCGGGGTGGTCCGCGTCGAGAAACGCAGCGTAGGAGCCGCGTCGGGTCGAGCCCTGACGGTAGGCGAGGCAGGCCGCGTCGTAGACCTTGAGGTGCGGCATCACGCCCACGCTCTTTTCGTCGGCGTTGCGGATGCCCACGTGAATGCCCACGCCGCCTCCGGCCATGGAAAGGCGGTTCACTTCGCTCAGCGTCTCGACGAGACCGTCGGCGCTGTCGGCCATGTAGGTGAGGTAGCACGAGACGGGGAGGCCGTTTTTCGAGCGCCCGAAGGAAAGAATCGGCGTCGAAAAGGAGAGCCAGTGGCGCGAGGCGTAGTCGTAGATGCGCTGCGCGTGGGCGTCGTTCGAGGCGAATTGCTCGGCGACGAAGGCGAGGCGTTCCTGCGGGCTCTTTTCGTCGGGACGCATGTAGCTTTCGCGAAGCCGGATGAGGCCGAGCTCGTCAAAGAGCGCGTCGCGGGAGAGATCGATTTTCACGGTCATGGGTGGGGATCCTGATTGTGGTCGACGGAGGTCTTCCCGCCTTGGCGGGCGCAGAGGACCGGTCGAAGGAGAAAAGACGGTGATCCGCAAGATATTGTGTTTTCTTCTTTGCGAACCGCCTTGGGTGGGGTGTCAAAGAGAGACGAGGAATCATCTTACTGGATCGCTCGGGATTTCGCCAATGTGCGCAGTCTATGCTTCGAGTGAGCGGCGTCTATCGGAACGATCGTGCAGTGGAAGGGGGCGGGCGGATTCCGGCGGCCGCAAGGTATGAAAAACCCCGCGGGCTCGATGCGGCGCGGGGTTCGGAGAGGGCATGCCGATCAGGATCAGTCGACGATCTCGGCCTTTTCGATGACGACGTCTTCACGGGGAACGTCGCCGTGGAAGCCGCGCGTGCCGGTCTTCACCTTGGCGATGGCGTCGACCACGTCGGTGCCGGCCACGACCTTGCCGAAGACGGCGTAGCCCCAGCCCTGCGGCGTCGGGGAGGTGTGGTTGAGGAAGTCGTTGTCCACCACGTTGATGAAGAACTGCGCCGTGGCGGAGTGCGGATCCATCGTGCGGGCCATGGCGATCGTGTAGCGGTCGTTCTTGAGTCCGTTGGCGGCCTCGTTCTGGATCGGCGCGTGCGTTTCCTTCTGGTGCATGCCGGGGAGGAAGCCGCCGCCCTGGATCATGAAGCCCGGGATGACGCGGTGGAAGATCACGCCGTCGTAGAAGCCTTCCTTGACGTAGGTTTCAAAGTTGGCGGACGTGAGCGGGGCGCGTTCATGGTCGAGCTCGATGTCGATGACGCCCATGTTGGTGGTGAAGCGAATCATGTGTTTCTCCAGAAACCGGCCCGAGGCCAGCGAAAACGGATGGCGGACGGGGACGGCGAAGCGTCCGCGTCCGAAGCGGGTTCCGCATTGTTGCACATTTCGGGCTCGTCCGAAAGGCTGATCCCGCGAAAAAGGTGAACGGTTGTGACCGTTTCGCCCGGCTGCGACGTCCGTCCCTCCTGGTTTTTCCGGATCTCTTCGTGCGGTCTTCCGCGTTGACGGTGCGCCGGCACTCCGGCTACGCTGCAAAGATGTCTCAAGAAAAGAGGAAGAGCATGCGGGAGTGGGAAAAGGACGGCACCGGACTTTTTGAGTGCCTTTTGACACGCGGAATGCAGTCCGCGCTCGCGGGCCGACTGCTTACGACGCAGGCCGCGGACGAGGATCGGGATCTACTTTTTGCGCTCCTCTACCGCCATGCGGCGACGGCGCTTCGCCGCGCGATCGGCGACGCTCTCGAAAAGGAAGAGGACAAGGAAAGCGTCGGAAAGGCCCGGGCCATCGTCGAGCGGGTGCTCGGAGAAATCGACCGCAATCCGTCCGGAGATTCGCTCTTTGCGGATCCTCTTTCCGTGCTCCTCGCCGCCGACCGCATGAATCCCTCTCCGGGCGAACCTCGTTGGGCTGATGCAATACGGCCCGAGACCTCTTTCTCGCAAACGACGCTTCTCACGGGCGCCCGCGGGGAGCCCGCGCTCCTCGATGAACTGCGGCGCGAAACCGAAACGGCCGAAAGTGTCGACTGGCTGGTTTCCTTCGTAAAGATGTCGGGGCTTCGTCCCATGATGCCGGTGCTCGAGCGCTTCGCCGAGCGGGGCGGACGGCTGCGCGTCGTCACGACCACCTACGTCGGCGCGACCGATCCGGAAGCGGTGCTCTGGCTTTCAAGCCTTCCCAACGCCGAAATCTTCGTGGCCTACGACACGGGCGCGACGCGCCACCACGCAAAGTCCTATCTCTTCCATCGCTCCCACGGTCTCTCGACCGCCTACGCGGGAAGCGCCAACCTTTCGAAGGCGGCGCTCAGCTACGGCCTCGAGTGGACCGTCAAGGTGACGGAAGCGTCCGACGCGGCGCTTCTCGAGCGCATGAAGACGATTTTCGACGCCTACGTGACGGACGCGGAGCGCTTCAAGCGGTTCGATCCCGTGCGGGACGAAGCGCAACTGCGCGAAGCCATCCAAGAGGCGAGACGCGGCGAATCGGGTGCGTCCCTTTCGTCCGCCACGCCCTTGTCGACCTTCGGGATCGAGCTCGAACCCTATCCCTTCCAGAAGGCTATTCTCGAGCGGCTCGACGCCGCGAGAACCCTGCACGGAGAAACTCGATCGCTTGTCGTCGCGGCGACGGGGACGGGGAAGACCATGATCGCGGCCTTCGACTACCGGGAGCGCGCCAGAAAACTCGGGCGCCGCGAGAATCTCCTTTTCGTCGCGCACCGCGAGGAAATCCTCCTTCAGGCGAGAAACGCCTTCCGGTACGTCTTGAACGACATGAATTTCGGCGAACTCTTTACGGGGCGTGAAACCCCGAAGGAGCACCGCCACGTCTTCCTCTCGGTGCAGACGGCCGCAAGCCGAGACCTCGCGCATTTCTATCCGCCCGACCATTTTGAATACGTGGTTGTCGACGAATTCCACCATGCGGCGGCACAGAGCTACCGCGCGCTTCTCGACACGCTTGACCCGAAGGTCCTCCTCGGTCTCACCGCTACGCCCTGGCGCGGAGACGGACGGGACGTGCTCGAGCGCTTCGGCGGCCGCATCACGGCGGAACTGGGTCTCGGCGACGCGATCGATCGGCAGCTTCTCGTGCCGTTTGACTATCTGATGGTGACGGACCCGGTGTCGCTCGCCGGCCTCAAGTGGACGCGCGGAAGCTACGCCGCGTCCGAACTCGAAGACCTCTACACCGAAGGCGGTTCGGCGAGGGATCGCGACCGTGCGGTGCTCGGAGCTCTTCGGCGGTATCTCCCCGATCTCTCCGACGTGCGGGGGATCGTCTTCTGCGCGGGGCGCCGCCATGCGGCGCACGTCGCGAAGGTGCTGTGCGAAGCCGGCATTCCCTCGGCCGCGATCGACGGGGAAACCCCCGCCGAAGAACGCCGGAATGCGCCGAGAAGGCTCGTGAGCGGCGAACTTCGTTTTCTCTGTACGGTCGACGTCTACAACGAGGGCGTCGACATCCCCGAAGTGAACACGGTTCTCTTTCTGCGCCCGACCGAGTCGGTGACGGTCTTCCTGCAGCAGTTGGGGCGCGGCTTGAGAAAGTGCGCGGACAAAGTGCGTCTCACGGTGCTCGACTTCGTGGGCACGGCCAGAAAGGAATTCTCGTTTGAGGCTCGCCTTCGCGCCCTTACGCGTTCGGCGACGGCGAACGTCGTGGACCTCGTGCGGGGAACCGATTCGACCCTTTTGCCGCTCGGCTGTACGCTGACTCTCGAAAAGCAGGCCATGGAGGACGTCCTCGACAACATCAAGGCGCACCGCAGGCTCAAGGGGCGCGAGCTCGAGGCGGCGGGCGAATGGTTGGCGCGGCAGACGGGAGAGCCCAAGTTCACGGACTTCCTGCGCTCGCAGAATCTGCGCGTCAAAGACTGGCCGTTCTGGGTGTCGGGCATCGAAAAGGGGAGGGACGACCTTTATTTTGAAGACGTCCTCGCCCGCGCGGGCGGTGATCGTGAAAGGGCCGTGTCGGTTCCGCAGACCTTCCGCCTCACGAAGACCGCCTTCTTGCGCGTGTGCCGCAAGAACGGCTACGCGTCGCTTGCCGACCTTCTGCGGGACCTGCGGGAAGTAGCGCCCTTTGAAACCTTCAATGCGCGGCAGAGGGCCAACTGGGTGCTCTTCACCTTCGCCTGGATCGAGGCGGAGGTGCGCAAGTTCGGCGGCAATCTCCCGGCCGCGAAGGCGTTCTACGATGCTCTTCTGGAAAATGCCGGATGGCGCCGCGCCGTGACGGGACTTCTCGAGGCGCTCCTTGCGGACGTCGACTTCCTGAGTCCGCCCGCATCGGTCCCCGACGACGTGCCGCTCGAACTTCACGCCTCCTATTCCGCACGCGAAGCTTTGGCCGCCTTCGGCTACGAACAGGCCGCCAATTTTCGCGAGGGCGTCCTCTATCTCAAGGACCGGCGCGCAGACCTCTTTTTCGTCACGATCGACAAGGAGGAGCGCCACTTCGCTCTCTCCCGTCGGTACGACGACTACGCCATGAACGCGAACCACTTTCATTGGCAGACGCAATCGACCACGCGCTCCGAGAGCGACAAGGGCCGGCGCTACCGGGCCGTCGACTTTCGCAATGGGGACGTGCCGCAGGCGCATTTGTTCGTGCGCGAAAAGAAGATCGAAAAAGGCGTGACGCAGGCTTTTGTCTACTTGGGGCGCTTGGCGTACGTGTCGGATTCGGGCGAGTGCCCGATGTCGATCGTGTGGGAACTCGAAACGCCGATTCCCGCGCGGTGGCTCGACCGCTTCACCCGCTGAGCAAACGGCAGAATCAGGCAAACTTCGCACGGGATTGTGCGGCCCGTTTTGTTTCGGCCGCGATAGCATTGGAACGCTTCGATTCCTCAAGGAGAGAATATGCCAAAGATCATCTGCCACATGATCGCCTCGGTCGACGGACGGCTTTACCCGAGCCGTTGGACGCCGGGCCCCGAAGGCGCAGACATCACGACGGTCTACGAAACCGCCGCTTCGCAGTTCAACGCCGCGGGCTGGATGGTGGGCCGCACGACCATGGCGGAATACGCCGACGGCATCGTCGAAAAGGAACCCGCCGTCAAACGTACGGACGGAAGCGTCCCCGAACCTCATACGGGGAAGCGCGAAGGCCGTCCCATCGCGGTGGTCTTCGACCCGAAGGGCAAGCTCCACTATCCCGACTCGACCCTTCCCACGGGCGAACACCTTGTCGCCGTCCTCTCGCCCGACGTGGGCGACGAATACCTCGCGGAACTGCGCGACTGTGGCGTCTCCTACGTCTTTGAAGGGAAGGGTGACGACGCCTTCCCGGCGGCTCTGACTGAGATCGAACAGCGCTTCGACGCCCACACGCTCCTTCTCGAAGGTGGCGGCATCATCAACGGCGCCTTCCTGAAGGCGGGCCTCATCAACGAACTGAGCTTTCTCGTCTATCCCGCGATCGACGGGCTCGCCGGCGTCTCTTCCGTGATCGGTTATCGGGGCGCTCTCGGCGAACGTCCCGCCCAAGGACAGCGCCTCGAGCACATTGCGACCGAAACCTTTCCGGGCGGGGTCGTGTGGCTTCGCTATTCGGTGAGGAAGGCCTGATTTCGGGCTTTTCGCCGAAGAAACAAGAAGACGCAGAAAAGCGTTTTTCCCAAATCGCAACGGGTCCGGAAACGGGCCCGTTTTCAAATTCTTTTCGCGTGTCGTGTTTCGGAACAAGGAGAGTAGGCATTTTTCCATAGCCTTGCGGCGCCTCATCGTGATAGCCTGATTCGTGAACGATGTCCATCGTCAACCGATTCGGTTTGCGTCCCTAAAACGGAAAAGCGCCGAACGGGGTGGGGGTCGTGGATGATTTTGGAGCCCGGAATCCGTGTCGGGATCCTTCTTCTGATTGAGGTGCATCATGGCGACTTCGAACGAAACCGGTTCGCGATTCGATCCGCAATCCCCAGCCTTCCTACTGGATCTCAAGAACCTTCAGGTCGCTTTCTCGGGCGCGGCACCCGCCGTCCGAAACGTTTCCCTGACCGTCCTTCCCGGAGAGACCGTCGCCCTCGTGGGTGAATCGGGCTCGGGCAAATCCGTCACTTCTCTCGCCGTCATGGGGCTTCTCGAAGCCGACGGCGGAAAAATCGAAGCGGGGGAAATTCTTCTCCGAACCAAAGAGGGCGCCGTCGTCGACATGCGTTGCGCGTCGGAGAAGACGCGCCGGTCCGTTCGCGGGCGCGACGCGGCGATGATCTTCCAGGAACCCATGCGTTCGCTCAATCCCGTCATGACGGTGGGCGAACAAATCGCCGAGGCGCTCCGCAAGGACGGTTTGAAGGACGCCGAGCGCGTCCGCGCCGAAACCGTCGCGCTCCTCGAGCGGGTGCGCATCCCCGACGCGGCGCTCTGCGCCAAGCGTTATCCCCACATGCTCTCGGGCGGCATGCGCCAGCGCGTGATGATCGCGATGGCGCTCGCGGCCCGCCCCTCGCTTCTCATCGCCGACGAACCGACCACGGCGCTCGACGTCACGGTGCAGGCCGAAATCCTCGCGCTCATCCGGTCGCTCCAGGAAGAAACCGGCATGGGCGTGCTCTTCATCACGCACGACATGGGCGTCGTCGCCGAAATCGCCGACCGCGTGGTCGTGATGCGCTCGGGCGAAGTGCTCGAAACGGGAGAGGTGAACGAAATCTTCCGCGCGCCGCAAAACGCCTACACGAGAGCGCTCCTTTCGGCCGTGCCGGTGCTCGGCGATCTGCGCGGGGAAGAAAAGCCCCGGTACTTCCGATTGCTATCCGCCGAAACCGGCCGGACCGTGACGCCGCCCGCGGCGGAAATCTCGACGCCGGGCGACGCGCTCGTCGAAGTGCGCGGCTTGAAGAAGGCCTTTCCCGCCCGCCGCCGCTTCTGGGGACGCGTCACGCACGAAGTCTGCGCCTGCGACGACGTGAGCTTCACGATCCGCAAGGGTGAAACGCTCGCCCTGGTGGGCGAATCGGGCTGCGGCAAGTCGACGACCGGCCGTCTTCTCCTTCGTCTCATCGAAGCGGACGCGGGCGAAATCCTCTTTGACGGGCGTTCCGTTCGGTCGCTCGAAGGAGAGGCCCTGCGCGAAATGCGCCGCTCGATGCAGATGATCTTTCAGGATCCCTACGCGTCGCTCGACCCCCGCATGACGGTGGGGCGCGCCGTGGGCGAACCCCTGCGTCTCTTCACGAAGCTCTCCTCGCGCGAAATCGACCGCGAGGTCGCGGAACTCCTCGAGCGCGTGGGCCTCAAGGCCGACATGGCCAACCGTTATCCCTTCGAATTTTCGGGCGGTCAGCGTCAGCGCATTTCAATCGCCCGGGCGCTTGCTCTGAAGCCCCGCCTCATCGTCGCCGACGAATCGGTGGCGGCGCTCGACGTATCGATTCGCGCGCAGATCGCGAACCTTCTCATGCGTCTGCAGAGCGAGCTCGGCCTTTCCTTCCTCTTCATTTCCCACGACATGGGCGTCGTCGAGCGCATCAGCCACCGCGTGGCGGTGATGCGGGCGGGCCGCATCGTCGAGACCGGGTCGCGTCGAGACGTCTTCGAGCGTCCCCGTCACGAGTACACAAAGCGGCTCCTCGCCGCGGTGCCCGTGGCCGATCCCTCGCGCCGCAGCGACAAGCGTGACGCGGGCGCGCACGAGGTGGTGACGCCTCTGCGCCCGGTCGGCACGCCTTCGAACGTGCCGCCCATGGTCGAAGTCGAGCCCGGCCATTGGGTTTCGCCCGTCTGACGACCGTTTCGCAAACGCAATCCCCAACGCCTCCCGCGCGGATCTCGGACCGCATTGCGGCCCATGGTCCGCCGAGAGTTCCCCACTCACTCTCCACTTTGCAAAAAAGGAAACCCTCATGAAACCGCGTGCAACGTTTTTGGCGCTTTGCCTTGCCGCAGCCGGTCTTGCCTTCCAACCCGCCTCGGCCGAAGAAATCACGGTGGCCGTAGGCTCGGGCTTTACGACACTCGATCCGTACGACGCGACCGACATGCTTTCGCGCACCGTCGTGAAGTCCTTCTATGAAGGTCTCTTCACTTTCGATCAGAACATGAAGCCCGTGCCCCAGCTGGCGGATAGTTATGAAACGAGCCCCGACGGCCTCATCTACACGATCAAGCTTCGCCCCAACGTGAAGTTCCACGACGGCACGACGCTCGACGCCGAGGCCGTAAAGCTCAACATCGATCGTCTGCTCGACCCCGCCAATCACCTCTCGCGCCGCACCTACTTCACGCCGATCGAGAAGGTGGAGGTGGCCGATCCCCTGACGGTGCGCATCACGCTCAAGCACCCGCTCGGCACCTTCCTCTCGCGTCTGGCGAACGGTACGGTGCAGATGGTGTGTCCGAGCCTTCTGAAGAGCGGCAAGAACGTCGCCTTTAACGCCTGCGGCACGGGGCCTTACGTTCTCAAGGACTACAACCCGAGCGAGCGGCTCCACGTCGTGAAGAATCCGAACTACCGCGTGGCGGGGCTTCCGAAGTTGGACGGCATCCTCTGGCGTCCGGTCGTGGAAAACAGCACGCGCGCGGCCATGGTCCGCACGGGCGAAGCGCAGTTTGCGCACCCGATGCCTGCGGAACAGATCAAGGTTCTGCAGAACGACCCGAAGATCGACATCCTCGTGCAGCCTTCCGTCATCGTGCGGTATCTCTTCATCAACAACCTGCAGAAGCCCTTCACCGACGTGCGCGTCCGTCAGGCGATCAACTACGCCATCAACAAGGAGGCGCTCGCCAAGGTGGCCTTCTCGGGCTACGCCCGCCCGGTGACGGGCGTGGTGCCGGAGGTCTTCGAATTCGCGACGAAGCCCGGTCCCTGGCCTTACGACCCGAAGAAGGCGCGCGAACTCCTCAAGGAAGCGGGCTATCCGCAGGGCTTCGAGACGGTGCTCTGGTCCGGGTACAACAATACGACCGGCCAGAAGGTGATTCAGTTCATCCAGCAGCAACTCCGTCAAGTCGGCATCCGAACGACGCTTCGCAGTCTGGAAGCCGGTCAGCGCGTCGCGCTCGTTGAAAGCGTGCAGGATCCGATGAAGGCCGGGATGCGGCTCTATTACATCGGTTGGTCGAATTCGACGGGAGAAATCGACCTGGCGATGCGGCCGCTCTTTCACTCGGAAAGCTGGGCGCCCGCGTTGGCGAACGAAGGCTTCTACAAGAACGAAAAGGTCGACCGCCTTCTCGACGAAGCGATCGCCGAGCCCGACAAGGCTAAGCGCGCGAAGCTCTACGAAGAGGTGCAGTCGACGATCTGGAACGACGCGCCCTGGGCTTTCCTCGTGACCGAAGACGTGACGGGCGCGAGCGTGAAGACCCTGAAGAACTTCCGTCTGCGCCCAGACAGCAGTTATGACTTTTACGAAGCCGAAATCGTGAAGTGACGCCGCGGCGTCGGAGGGCCTGCGGGCCTTCCGACGCAAAGAAATAAGGACAAGAACGATGTTTCGCTATTTCGTGTTGAGGCTCCTGGGGCTCGTGCCGACCATGCTCCTTGTGACGGTGTGCGTCTTCTTCTTCGTGCACCTGTTGCCGGGCGACCCCGCGCAGTTGGCGGCGGGGCCGGAAGCCGACGAGGAAACGGTGCAGATGGTGCGCGAGCGCCTGGGGCTCGACCGGCCCTTGCCCGAGCAGTTCGTGCTCTTCGTGAAGAAGACCGTGACGGGCGACTTCGGGATTTCGATCCGCTCGCAGCGGCCGGTGATCGACGAGGTGGCGGACCGCTTCGGCCCGACGCTTCTGCTCACCGTCGCCGCGATGGCGTGGGCCGTGGTGTTCGGACTCCTGATCGGGATCGTGTCGGCCGTGAAGCGCGGCCGCTGGCCCGACCGGCTCGGCATGGCCTTCGCCGTCTCCGGCATTTCCATGCCGCCCTTTGCGTTGGGGATCCTCCTGATGGAAGTCTTTTCCGTCTGGCTCGGATGGTTCCCGACGGTGGGGGCGGAGAGCTGGCGTCACTACGTTCTCCCGTCGATCACGCTCGGCGCGGGCGTCGCCGCCGTGATGGCGCGCTTTACGCGCTCGGCCCTGATCGAGGTTCTCTCGGAAGACTACGTCCGCACGGCGCGCGCCAAGGGACTGCCCGCCCGCCAGGTGCTCTCGCGCCACGCGCTTCGCAACGCTCTGATTCCGGTCGTCACGATGATGGGGTTGCAGTTCGGCTTCCTTCTCGGCGGATCGATCGTCGTGGAGAAGGTCTTCAACTGGCCGGGGATGGGGCGGCTTCTCGTCGACGCCGTGGAAATGCGCGACTATCCCGTGATGCAGACCTGCGTTCTGCTTTTCTCAATGGAATTCCTGCTCATCAACCTGGCCGTGGACCTGCTCTACGGATGGTTGAACCCGAGCATCCGTTACGGAAACAAGTGAGGGAGAGATCATGACGGTAAACGACAAGGTCGAAGTGAAAACGACCGAAACTTCCGAACCGACCGAACGTCTCCCGGACGCCGCCGAGACGATGCCGGTTTCTACCCGCATCCGCACGCCCTGGTCGGACGCCTGCGGGCGGTTTCGCCGCAATCCCGTAGGCGTGGCGTCCGCGGTCCTGGTGGCGGCGCTCTTTTTGCTCGCGATCTTCGGGCCCTATCTCGCGCCCTTCGATCCGGAAAACTACTTTGACTACGATCACCTGAACGAAGGTCCCTCCGCCCTCTACTGGTTCGGGGTCGACGCGCTCGGGCGCGACGTATTCAGCCGCATTCTTGCGGGGACGCGGATTTCGCTTTTCTGCGGGTTCTTCTCGGTGCTCGCGGGCGCGCTGATCGGCGCGGTGCTCGGACTTCTCGCGGGCTATTACGAGGGGTGGATCGACCGCATCGTCTCGCGCGTTTCCGACGTGCTCTTCGCCTTTCCGGGGATTCTCCTTGCGATCGGGATCGTCGCCGTCCTCGGGGGCGGGATGCTCAACGTCGTGGCGGCCGTGGCGATCTTTTCGGTGCCCGCCTTTGCGCGACTCGTGCGCGCGAACGTGCTTTATCTCAAGCACGAAACCTACGTGGAGGCGGCCCGAAGCATCGGCGCGTCGGACTTCACGATTCTTTTTCGGCACATCTTCCCGGGGACGGTTTCTGTGATTCTCGTCTACCTTTCGATGCGCATCGGCACGGCCATCATCACGGCGGCGTCGCTCTCCTTCCTCGGTCTCGGGGCACAGCCGCCCACGCCCGAGTGGGGCGCGATGCTCAACGAAGCGAGAGCGGATCTGATGACGGCGCCGCACACCGCGGTCTTCGCCGTGCTCGCGATCTTCCTGACGGTCTTGGCGTTCAATCTTTTGGGGGACGCCCTGCGCGACGCCTTCGACCCGAAGTCGGAAATTCAGGTCGATTGACCGCACGGAGATGACCGTCGGTTCCGTTCTTTCCGACGAAAAGGAATCCCTTCGCGCCCTGCCTTCAAGCGTTTGTAACGCTGCCGATGCCGTCGCAGCCCGGCAGATCGTGCGTGATGCACGATGCCGCGAAGACTGCAACGACATCGGCACGGATCTGCACGCCGCCCAGATCGGCTCGGACTGAAGACGGGTGGGTTGGTGGAGTCGTGACGACGTCTTGCTTGGGAAAGAGCCTTCCGATTTAGCTTCCCTTAAGAATGCACGGATAGACTCTTCGCAAAATCGGGCGCGCGTTTTCTTTTGAAGCGTCGCCCCGAAGAGACCCCACACCATTTGGAGAAAACGAATGTTCAAGCGTATTCGTCAGACCGCGCTTCTCGCGGCCCTCGCCGCGGCCGTGGCGCTTCCCGCCTCGGCGGGCGTTCCCGAAGGCGTCGCCCTCCTCAACAAGCAGGACTACAAGGCCGCCATGAAGGAATTTGAGGCGGAAGCGGCCAAGGACAATTCCGAAGCCATGTACTACATCGGCGAAATCTTCCACCGCGGCCTCGGCATGAATCCGCAACGTCTCACGGGCATCCACTGGTGGGAAAAGGCCGCCTATCTCGGCAACGAACGCGCGATGCTCGCGCTCTCCGAAGTCTTCAACAAAGGACTCGGCGTCAAGGCCGAGCCGCGTCAGGCCTACGTCTGGGACCTCACGGCCGCTCGTCAGGGGAATCCCCTTGCGCAGTACAACGTCGGCACCTATTGGCTCTACGGCACGTCGGTGCCGAAGGACCTGACGGAGGCCGCGAAGTGGTTCCGCCGCTCGGCCCTTCAGGGGAATCCCGCTGCGCTTGACGCGCTTGCCCGTCAGCTCAACATGGGCGACGGCGTCGAGCGCGACGTCTTTGCCGCCTACGTTCTTTTCGAGGCTGCTTCGAAGCCTTCCGACAAGTTCGACAGCGTCTACACCGCCGAGGAAAGCGCGAAGGTGATCCGCTCGCACATGAATGCGGACGACCTCAAGTACGCGCAGTCGCTCACCGCCGAGAAGATTCTCAAGGAACTCGAATCGCTCGAAAAGCACGAGCCGCAGTACTGATCCCTCGCTGACGGGGAAATTCAGCCGACGGGGCGTCCGAAAACGGGCGCCCCGTCCGTTTTCGGGATCCCGAAAAGCGAAAACCCCGCACGGGGGAATCCGTGCGGGGTCGGTTTCAACGGAAAGGGCCGTTCGTCAGAACGAGGCAATCTGACCGTCGGTGCGCTTTTCGGTGGCGCCGCAGAGAACGCCGTCCTTGTCGCGCAGAATCATCTGGCCGCGGCCCATGTGATACGGGTCGGGCTGCACGATGATGTTGTGACCGCGGCGCTGCAGGAGGCGGATGATGTGGTTGGGCGTGTCCTGCTCAACCTCCACGTTCTTGCCGCCCACCCACTGCCAGCGCGTGGCGTCGAGGGCCTGCTGCGGGTTGAGGTGCCAGTCGATCATGTTCATGACGACCTGCACGTGGGCCTGCGGCTGCATGAAGCCGCCCATGATCCCGAACGGACCCACGGCTTCGCCGTCCTTCGTGAGGAAGCCCGGGATGATGGTGTGGTAGGGACGCTTGCCGCCTTCAAGGGCGTTCGGGTGGTTTTCGTCGAACTTGAAGTTCTCGGCGCGGTCGTTGAGCGAGATCGAGGTGCCCGGAATAACGATGCCGGAACCGAAGCCGCGGAAGTTGCTCTGAATGAGCGAGACCATGTTCCCTTCGCCGTCGGCGCAGCAGAAGTAGACGGTCGAGTGGTAGCGCGGATCGCCCGCCGTGGGCATGATCGCCTCTTCGCCGATGAGCGCGCGGCGGTCGGCGGCGTAGCGTTCGGAGAGGAGCTCGTCCACCGTGACGCGCATCGTGCGCGGGTCGGCCACGTGGGCGGCCGTGTCCATCATGGCGAGCTTCATGGCTTCGATCTGCTTGTGCATCGTGTCGGCGCAGTCGCGCTCGCCCAATTCAAAGCCCTTGAGGATCTGCAGCGCCATGAGGACGGTGATGCCGTGGCCGTTGGGCGGGAGTTCCCAGACGTCGTAGCCGTGATAGTTGACGGAGATCGGATCGACCCACTCGGGCTTGTAGGCGGCGAGGTCTTCGGCCGTGAGGAAGCCGTTGTGCTTCTTGAAGAAGGCGTCCATCTTTTCGGCGAGCTCGCCCCGGTAGAAGGCTTCGCCCTTCGTCTTCGCGATGAGGCGAAGCGACTTCGCGATGTCGGGGTTGCGGAACATTTCGCCCGGACGAAGCCAGGTGTTCTTCGGCGCGAAGGTTTCGAACCAGCCGGCGAATTCCGGACGGTCGCGGTACTTCGAGTAGATGCCCCAGGCTTCTTCCCAGAGGCGCGAGATGTTGGGCGAAACGGGGAAGCCGTTTTCCGCGTAGTCGATCGCGGGCTTCATCACCTCTTCGAGGTCGAGCGAGCCGAAGCGTTCGTGCATGGCCATCCAGCCCGCGACGGCGCCCGGAACGTTGATGGGTTCGACGCCGTAGCTCGGGATCTTGTCGTAGCCGCGGGCCTTGAGGGCGGCGATGGAGTTGGCCTTCGGGGCGGGACCCGAGGCGTTGATGCCGTACATCTTGCCCTTGTACCAGATGATGGCGAAGCAGTCGGCGCCGAGGCCGTTGCCGGTCGGCTCGACGACCGGAAGGGTCGAGGCGACCGTGACGGCCGCGTCGACGGCGTTGCCGCCCTTCAGAAGGGTCTTGAGACCCGCGGCCGTGGCCGTGGGGTTGCCGGCGCAAACCATACCGTTGCGGGCGTAAACGACGTGGCGCTTGGAAGCGTACGGATAGTCTTGAGCGTCAAATTGCATGATGCGTATTCCTTACAAAATCGTTGCCTGATGAGTATGACGTGCGTCAGAGAAGCGGAACGAAGAAGCCCGCGATGATGACCGAGAAGGTCGTGACGGTGGAGAAGCCGCCCACGAGGTACTTCGGCATCAGACGGTCGAGAATGATCTGCTTTTCTTCGTCGTTTTCGGCGGCGGCCTGCGCGACTTCGTTGGCGATCAGATAGGTCGCCGGGAAGCCGAGGAGCTGGCAGCTCGCAACGCCCATGGCGAGGTTGCGCGAGCCGATGAGCTTCCAGAAGGGAAGGACGTAGAAGAAGATGAAGAGCACGGCGACGGAGAGGATGAAGACGACGACCGTGGCGTAGGAGAGCGTGATGAGGTCGTCGACCTTGATCAGCGCGAGCGACGGGATGATCGACGCGAAGACGGCGATGTTGAAGATCCCCGAGGAGTTGGCGTGCTTCAGGATGTTCGGCGGAACGATGCCGAGGTAGGAGACGACGGCGCCGAGGATGAGGGCCCAGATCGTGGCGGAAAGGCCCGTGCCGAGCTGAATCAGGTAGGCGATCCACGCAAAGGTGGCCGTGAGGGCAAGCGACGTGAAGGCGCCGTAGTACTTCTTGTGGCGTTCAAAGAAGGTGGGCTTCTTTTCGCCATCCTGCACGGCCTGGCCGGGGAAGTGCGGACGCACGCCCGTGCGGCGGTATTCTTCGATCAGGGCGTTCGCTTCGCGAAGACCGAAGTAGGAGGCGATCGGGGTGCCCACGAACTTCTGCACGGCGTAGAGAATCGCGCCCAAGGCGGCGGCGATCTGGAAGCCCTGTTCCATGGCGGCGGTCGTCATCATCTGGGTCGCCACGATGCCGCCGTTCAGAATCGGGATCGCGACGATCGTTTCTTCATACCCGATCAGGGGCACGAGGGCGAAGCCCGCGACGGTGAGCGAGAGCATCGAGAGGACCGCGGTCGCGACGGTGCGCCACTCGGCGAGAAGTTCGCGCAGGTTGATGGTCGTCCCCATGCTGAAGACGATGAAGCAGGTGGCCCACTTGCCCATTTCCGAGAGACCGGCGACCTTGATGATGTCGGGCGGGATGATGCCCGTCACGAAGCCGATCAGGAAGAGAAAGAGGCTCACGAAGACCGAGGAGAGCTTGGCTTTGGTCGCCACGCCCAGCACGTCGCCGATTCCGAAGAATAGGAGACAGATAAAGAGGAAAAAGTATGTGTTCTCAAACATACGAACTCCGCTCCGAAAGGTTGGAAGAGCCTTTTCGTCGATATGGCCGCTCGACCGGACATGTCGATGAAAAGCATGAGGGTGGAGAAGCGCGCCCGACCGGGGGCCGGACACACAAAATCCATCATAGCGGAGCGCCGAAAGGACGCGGATAAGGCTCTTTGCCTAGGGGGTCTGCGCGGGTGCAGACGAGGGAAGGGGTTTGTCGGAGGGAAGGGAGGGGGGGGGGGGAAGACGAAAAAGCCCGTTCTTCGTTTTCGGAACGGGCCTTCGCAAGATTCGGGCGGATCAGAGTTGATGCACGCCGATGCCGGCGCGGCGCAGGAATTCGAGGCCGTCCCCGGAGCGGTAGAGCTCGTGATAGTAGACGTCGGTGATTCCGCACTTCTGAATGAGAAGCGCGCAGTGAATGCAGGGGCTGTGCGTGATGAAGATCGAGGCGCCCTTCGAGGAGTACCCGTTTTCCGCGAGCTTCGCGATGGCGTTCAACTCCGCGTGCTGCACTTCGGGGCGCGTGACGAGTTCGCCGTTCACCTCCATTTCGCAACAGTTGTCGTAGCCCGTGGGCATGCCGTTCCAGCCGAAGGAAATGATCGAGTGGTTCTTCACGATGACGCATCCCACCTTAAGGCGGCGCGCGTAGCTGCGCTCGGCCGTGATGAGCGCGATGCGCATGTACATTTCGTTGTCTTTCTGGATGTTCATGGCGTGGTCGGGAAAAACGGAGAATGGGAACATTGTGCCCGAAAAAGCGAAACCCCGCGTGTGGATTCGCGGGGTCTTCGCTTGTGCGGAAACTCCCGGAGGGGAGTCATTCCGTCGAAATTACTTCACGCGGTTGCGGTATTCGCCCGTGCGCGTGTCGATTTCGATCTTGTCGCCCGTTTCGACGAAGGCCGGAACGGCGAGTTCGTAACCCGTGGCGATCTTGGCGGGCTTCATGACCTTGCCGGAGGTGTCGCCCTTGACGGCGGGTTCCGTGTAGGTGATTTCGCGAACGAGAATCGTCGGGAGTTCGATCGAGATGGCGCGGCCTTCGTAGAAGACGCATTCGGCCTGCATGCCGTCCTCGAGGTACTTGAGGGCTTCGGACATGACGTCGGCTTCGACTTCGTACTGGTTGTATTCTTCGTCCATCCAGACATAGTGCGGATCGGCGAAGTAGGAGTACGTGACTTCCTTGCGTTCGAGGATGAGGTCTTCAAACTTGTCGTCGGCGCGGAAGACCGTTTCGGTCGTGGCGTTCGTGAGAAGGTTCTTCATCTTCATCTTCACGACGGAGGCGCCGCGGCCGCCCTTCGAGTATTCCGACTTCACAACGACCATCGGATCCTTGCCAACCATGAAGACGTTGCCAAGGCGCAGTTCCTGTGCGGTTTTCATTCGAGTAAATCCTGTTTGTGCAAAAAATTGCTTGGGAAAGGAGGACCGTGCGTCCGGACTGTCCGTCCGCAGGGTGTCAGAGCAACGCGCTATTCTAGCAAAAAGCGGCGAGCCTTGCTCGAGCCCGAAAAAGCGGGATTTCGCGCTCCTGCGTCATCGCTCGGTGAGGAGGCCGACCGTCCGGAAGACGAGAAGAAAGAAGCAGGAGAAGGCGTGGGCGGCGAAAAAAGGAAAGAGACATCCGAAGAGCGCCGGATGTTCCATGTACGCGGGGAGTCCCGTGAAGTCAAAGAGTTTCACGTAGACCGCGACCGAGACCGCGCCCTGCAGGGCGAGCGACAGGACGTTCCGGACCGTCGGCCGGATCCGAAAGAAAAGGCCCCGTGCCAAGAGTCTTGCAAGGAGAGCATAGGCGAGGGCGATTGCGGCCGCCCACCTGACGTCGGGAAGACTTTCCTTCCATCCGTAGGAAAGGACGTTGCCCGCGACCACGGTCACGGCGGCGATCGCAAGGGCGAACGCGAGGATGCCGAAGGCGATTTTTTGGATCATCGATGGGAACCTCCTCCACAGCCATTCTCGCCGCCCGGGTGAAACGGCGCAAGCCGTCGGCCCTCGACGCGTGCGAAAGGAAGAACCGCCCGCGGGACGCGGGTCCCGCAGGCGGTCATGAAAGTCCCGTACTCAACGCCACTCGAAGTGTTCGCGCCGCACGGCGGAGCGCTTTCCGCCCGCCTTCACGTAGGCGTCGATCACGGACTTCGAGAGACCCGCTCCGGCGCAGAGCGCAAGACTCGTCGGCAGACGCTCCCGGAAGAGCGCCGAGGCGTCAAGGCGCGAAACCTTCGATTCCACGACTTCGAGGTCGATCCCCGCCTTTTCGGCAAGCCACGCCACCCGCGCAAAGAGCGGCTCCGAGGCGCGGTCGCGGATGCACCAGACGAGCTTCGCGCGGACGACGGGCGCATCCTTGGCATGATTCTTGGCGGCTTCCTCGAGCCAGGCGAAGAAGGGCGCAATTCCGATGCCGCCCGCCACCCAGACATCGTGCCGGGCGTCGTTTCCCGCATCCGCTTCAAGGAAGGCGGGCGTGAAGGCGCCCCAGGGACCTTCGATCGTCACCGTGTCGCCCGCACGGACGGTCGGCAGGGTGTCGGTCGTGAAGTCGCCCAAAGCCTTCACGGCAAAGAGGAGCGTGCCGTCGGGGCGGATCGAGGCGACGGAAAACGGATGCTTTTCTTCACCGTCGGTCGCGAGGAAGGCGAATTCGCCCGGACGCACGGCAAGGGGCTTTTCCGGCCGCACGGTGAGAAGCGTGACGTTTTGGTCGACACGCACGTCGCTCACGACCGCCTTCACGGTCTTCTCACGCCCGGCGCCGCGCACGAGAAGCAGGACCGAGTACCAGAGACCGACCGCCGTCACGGTGATGTTGATCCAGCCGAGCGGCAGGAAGACGTCGGCCGGCTCCATGAGTCGGATCGAGTGGACGGAGAGGATGATGAAGAGGACCGAGAAGAGCTTGTGCCAGAGAAGCCACTTCGAGTAGCGGACGGCCTTCATGAAGACCATGGCGCCCAAAAGAAGCGCGAGGACGGTCGCCCAGATCGAGGATTCGACCGAAAAGCCGCGAAGCTGCGACCAGAAGAGATCGAACCCGGCGAGTTCGCCCCGCACGATCTTGGGCACGGGTTCAAGCGTCATGAGGGCGAGAATCGGCTGCATGAGCGTTTTCGTCACCCAGTGCACGACCGAGAGACCGAGCGCCCAGAAGCCGAGCGTGCGGTGCCAGCGGTAGAGTTCGTCCAAGGGGGTCTTCGTCACGCGCTCGAGCCAGGCGGGGCGCGCGGCGATGACGATCGCCATCGCCATGAACCCCCAGGCGAGAACGCCGTTCCAATAGAAAACTTCGTGCGTGACGCCGCGGCCGTTCAGGGCGGGGGGCTCCGCCCAAAGTCCGAAAATCCAGGCCGCGGTCGTCAGCGCGGCAAAACCCCAAACGATGCGCTGCATTCTCATGGCAGTCTCCTTTGTGCTTTGACTTGCCAAAGAATGTAGCAGGCGAAAATTAGGGGGCCCTATGGAAGGTAAAGCGAGGGTAAAGAAGGAAGCGAAGAGGAAACATTTCCCCGCCAAAGCTTTACGAAGGCTTTACCTTTTCAGACTCCCTTCGTCTCCTCTTCGTAGCGCTCGAGCATGCCGCGCACGAGTTCCTTGCGGGCGAAAAGGGACGCGCGCCAGGGCGCCCAGGCCAGGCGAAGATCGGGAAGCTTTCCGACCCAGGCCGCAAGATCGTGGTCCGCGGCCTTGCCTTCGAGCCAGGCGCGGTTCAAGGCCAGGCTTTCGGCCACGTCCTTGTCGCCCAACACGGCGTTTACGCGCGCGGCCCAGGCTTCGAACTTGATTTCATGCGCCTTGTCTTCGGTCGGGTAGGTGGCCCAGAAAAGGGGTGTTCCCGAGAGCTGCGCGCGCACGAAACTGTCTTCGCCGCGGATCACGACGCCGTCCGCGGCCCAGAGATAGCGGTCAAAGAGCGGTTGCTCGACAAAGGGCGTCGCAATTACCCGGTGCGGGTGCGGCGCGGCGGACAGGGCATCTCGGAGCGCATCCGTGCCCTCGCCCGGCGCAAGGAGAACGTTCAAAGGTGTTTCGATTGAAAGCAACGCCCGCGCCCAGGCGACCACGTCGTTGGTGGGGTAAAGGAAGAAGTAGAGCGTCGGACGCGAGGGATCCGTCACCCCGAGCGAGCGCAGAAACGCCTCCCGATCGAAGGCCGCGCGGCGGTCTTCGTAGTCGGGCTCGATCGTGAGTCCGCCCGTGCGGTCGGTGAAGCCCGGAAAGTACCAGAGCTTACGAATCGGAAGCGTCGGGTGCAGGCCCCAGACGCCGTGGCAGGATTCGACCCAGTCTTCGGCGCTCAGGTAGTCGAGGTTCATCGTGAGCTTCGGGGGCGTCACGGCCATGCGTTCCTCGAATTTCTCGGGAAGTCGGCAACCGAAGGTCTCGAGCACCAGGTCCGCGGGCGCGTCGGGGTCGGCCGCAAAGGCGTCCCAGTCGGCGACGCCGATGCCGTCCACGACGGAACGGGGCGCCGTCGGATCGAGTCCCGGCAGAAGTTTGGCGAGGACTTCAAGGTGGTCCGAAATGAGAAGCGGCGCGACGCCTTCCGCGAGAAAACGGCGCGCGACGCGCAGGGTGACGCCCGCATCGCCGAAATTGTCGATGATGCGGCAGAAAATCTGTACGGATCGGGGCTGCATGGAAGTCCTTTTGGAAGATTGAGCCGCTACAATACCCGAGTTTCGGGCGTCCGCGCAGGGACGCCGTTCATTCCAGAAGCGCATGACTGAGACCGACGAACAGAAAATCGAAGCGGCCGAGGCCTCCGGCCCCGCTCCCGACCGAACGGAAGATGAGGCGGGAGAAGGGTTTGCCAACGAACCCGAAGTCAAGACCTTCGACGCCAAGGCGGAACTGAGGACGCTCCCGAATCTGCCGGGATGCTACCGCTATTTCGACGCGGAGGGACGCTGCCTCTACGTCGGGAAGGCGCGCGACCTCAAAAAGCGCGTGAGCTCCTACTTTCAGAAGTCGGATCTGTCGCCGCGCATCCGCATCATGGTGAGCCAGATCGCAAGGCTCGAAACCACCGTGACGCGTTCGGAAGCCGAGGCGCTGCTTCTCGAAAACAATCTCATCAAGTCGCTTCACCCGAAGTACAACATTCTCTTTCGAGACGACAAGAGCTACCCCTACGTGAAGCTCGGTCCCGAAGACTTCCCGCGTCTTTCCTACTACCGGGGCGGCGTCGACCGCCGCTCGCGCTTTTTCGGGCCCTATCCGAACTCGGGCGCCGTGCGCGACGCGATTCAGATCATGCAGAAGGTCTTCGGGCTTCGGACCTGCGAAAACGCCGTGTTTCAAAACCGCACCCGCGCCTGCCTTTTGGGACAGATCGGTCGCTGCACGGCACCCTGCGTGGGACTCATCTCGCGCGAAGACTACGCCCGCGACTGCGAGCGCGCCGCCGCCTTTTTGGAAGGACGCACCCGCGAAGTCGTCGAAGAGTACGAGCGGCAGATGTGGCAGGCGTCGGAGAAGTGGGAGTTCGAGCGCGCGGCCGTCTTTCGCGACCGCATCGCGGCGCTCACGACCCTGCAGCAAAGCCAGGCGATCGAAACGACGGGCGGCGACACGAACGCCGACATCGTGGCGGTCGCGGTCTCGGGCGGCACGATCTGCGTGAACCTCGCCATGGTGCGCGGGGGCCGACACCTCGGCGACCGTCCGATCTTCCCGAAGGGCGTCGTGCGCGAGCAGCTCATGCCCGAAAAGGGGGAAATTCTCGAGGCCTTCGTCGCGCAGCACTACTGCGATCAGGAAATTCCGACGGTCCTCATCACCGAGCCCTTCGAGGGTGAAAAGGACTGGGCGGAACGCCTCTCGGCGCTTCTTTCGGAGCGCGCCGGCCGGCGCGTGAGCGTCGTCACGGAACCGCGCGAAACGAGAAGGCGCTGGCTCGAAATGTGCGTGCAGGGGGCGACGATCGCGCTCTCGCGCCACATTTCGGAAGAGGGAAGCCGCGAGGCGCGCTTGAAGGACCTCCTCGAAGTGCTCGAAATCGAACCCAAGGACGGCGATCCGATGAAGTTCCGGGTCGAATGCTTCGACATTTCGCACACGGCGGGCGAAGCCACGCAGGCGAGCTGCGTCGTCTTCCTTGAAGGGCGCATGCAGTCGAACCTCTATCGGCGCTTCACGATCCGCGACGTGACGCCGGGCGACGACTACGCCGCCATGCGGCAGGTTCTCGAGCGCCGCTATCTCCCCGTCACGCGCGGGGAGGCGGAATTGCCCGACGTCGTCCTCGTCGACGGCGGACGAGGTCAGGTCGAAATGGCCCGTCAGGTTTTCACCGAACTCGGACTCGATTTGTCCGTCATCGTCGGCGTCGCCAAGGGCGAAGGTCGGAAGACCGGTCTCGAAACCCTGATCTTCCCGAAGATCGACGGCGTCGCGCGCGAGCCCCTCGTTCTCGGCTCCTTGTCGAAGGCCCTCATGCTCATCGCCGAAATCCGCGACGAGGCGCACCGCTTCGCGATCACGGGGATGCGCGCCAAGCGCGCGAAAACCCGCAACACCTCGCGCCTCGAGGACCTTGAAGGGATCGGACCCAAGCGCCGCGCGAAGCTTTTGACGCACTTCGGCGGCATGCGGCAGCTCAAAAACGCTTCCGCCGAAGACATCGCCAAGTGCGAAGGCATCAGCCGGAGTCTCGCGGAACGAATTTATGCCCAGTTGCACGAGGGGGCGGCCCCGAAAATCGAGTAATCTTACTGAACCCCATCCCACAAACTTTTTTCATCCATCATGCCCCGCTTGAAACCGCCCGTCTCCATCAACGTTCCGATGGTTCTCACCTGGGCCCGAATCGCGATGATCCCCATCGCCGTCGGCGTCTTCTACGTTCCGACGAAAATCATCGACGCGCACTGGATCAACGTCATCGCGTGTCTGACCTTCGTCATCGCGGCGACGACCGATGCGCTCGACGGGTATCTCGCCCGCCGCTATGAAGGCTGGGCGACCGACATGGGCGCCTTCCTCGATCCAGTCGCGGACAAGCTCATCGTCTCGATGGCGCTCATCGCGCTCGTGGGGTTGGAACGACTCGACATGCTCGTCGCCTTCATCATCATCGGCCGCGAAATCACGGTTTCGGCCCTTCGCGAATGGATGGCGAAGGTGGGCGAATCCGGACGCGTCAAGGTGAACTGGTTCGGGAAGATCAAGACGATCGCCCAGATGACCGCGATCCCGATGCTCCTCTGGTGGGATCCGATCACGGTCGAAGGCGTGAAGATCTCCGTCTCCTTCATCGGGACGATCCTCATCTGGATCGCCGCGGTCCTCACGATCTATTCGATGTACGTCTATCTGCGCGCCGCCTCGCCCGCGTTCAACAAGTAAGGCTCGCCCGGCGCAAACACTTCGAAGCCGTCGCTCTTCATCGGGGCGGCGGCTTTCTTGTGGGCGCGAAGAACGCTTCGCACCGGGCCGCGTGGAGCGTCCGGATACAGAAAACCCCGCGGGTTCGAAAACGCGCGGGGTTCGGATTCCGAAAGGGTTCGGGATCAGTTTTCGTTCGTCTGCGGAACGAGACCGTGACGAGCGGCCCAGGTCCACGGATTGGCGAGCCAGTCGTCGAGGCGGGCGCGGTCTTCTTCGGTGATCTGACCGAGTTCGATCGCCTTGTCGAGCACCTTCGAGAAGGGCAGCATTTCGTGGCAGACGACGTTCTGCTTTTCAAAGAGGTTCTTCGTTTCTTCCATGCCGAAGCTCGTGACGGCGAGGCAATCGGTCACGCAGGCGCCTTCGGCCTTGAGGGCTTCGACGGCGGAGAGAAGCGAGAGACCCGTGGAGATGTGGTCTTCAATGATGAGGACGCGCTTGCCCTGCACGTCGCCGCCTTCGACACGGCTCTTGTTGCCGTAGGTCTTGGCGGATTCGCGCACGAAGATCGAGGGCTTGTAGAGGCGATAGGCGAGGGCGGCCGAGTGCGAGACGCCCGCACCTTCGACGCCGGCGACGACGTCAAAGTCGAGCTTGAGCTGATCGATGCGCGAGGCCATCGTTTCGATCACGTCGTGCCAGGCGTCGGGCCAGGCCGTGAGCTTGCGGTTGTCGACGTAGATCGGCGTGACGAGGCCGGACTTGAGGCGAAGAGGGGCGTCCTTGTAGAAGGTGACCGCACCGTAGGAAAGAAGACGTTCGGCGAGGATGTCTTCGGCAATCTTCGAAATGTACATGTGTAACTCCCGTATCTGTGACAGTGCGTGCGGCGGATCAGGCGATGCCGATGGCCTTGCGGCCGTTGATCGTGGCGATCTTGACGAGTTCGTCGAAGTAGTCGAAGCGGCAACCCGTGGCGAGCGTGGTCATTTCATGCCACATGTCGCCGGCGTTCCACGGCACCATGGCGTCGCAGACGTTGTCCGTGCCGAGCGCAACGGTGATTCCGGCGGGAATGAGTTCGTCGACCGGCGTCATGGAGTTGTGCATCGGGCCGATCTTTTCGGAGCGCGGCGTGTCGATCCAGGCGGTCGGGCAGGCGATCATCATGACTTCGGCTTCGCGCATGCGGGCATAGAGGCGTTCGCGGTACTTCTTGGAGTGCGCGGCGATCGAGATGCCGTGAATGGCGACGACCTTGCCCTGCATGCCGTGCTGGATCGTCTTGTCGCAGAGTTCTTCGGTTTCGTATTCGAGCGATTCGTTGAACTGGTCGACGTGCACGTGCACCATCTTGTCGAGGCGCTTGGCGGTTTCCATGATGATGTCGAAGGCTTCGGATCCCTTGCCGAAGTCGCGTTCGTCACGCTTCGGAAGGGCGCCGATGATGTCGACGAGTTCGGCGCCGATGTCGAACCAACGGCGGGCTTCGGGGTCGATCACGCCCTTGAGCGTCTGGTTGGCGAACTTGACCGTGAGCTGGTCCTTGTAGTGTTCACGGGCGCGCAGACCCGCCTTGATCGCGCGGTCTTCACTCTGGGGGTCGATGTCGACGAAGGTCGCGAGCGCCGTGACGCCCTGCTTGATCTGGTTTTCAAAGAACGTGCAGAAGCGACGGTAGAAGATTTCTTCGGTCGATTCGCGCTTGAGGCGGTCGAGAGCGTCCCACTTCTGCTGCAGCGTGCAGGTGCGGCGCAGTTCGAGAACGTCCGGGCTCAGCGTGTAGGCGCGGTCGGCGTGGGCGTGCGTGTTGACCCAACCGCCCGCGGCCATGATGGCGGGCTCAATCATGTCGCGAATCGTGAGGGGCGCGTTTTCCATGGACATCCGAAACTCCTTGGGATGGTAAGGCTTAAAGAAAACTGACTCGAAAAAAGGCCGCTGAAAAGCAATCCCTTCCTGCGGCCAAATTGACGACATTGTAAAGATCAAAGTCGACAAATGTGGGAATTTGGTAACAATTCAACACATTTGATTGAGTAAAACACCCAGGTGAGGCGGAAGGTGCGTCTCCGCACGGGGAAATGCGTTCAGTAAGCAAATGTTGCGGAAGGCGAGCCGTCGGAGGGTCATTCGTGTTGTTCGGCTTCGCGCCTTGCCGCGTCTTCACAGCCGCCGATCACCGCGCGGGCGCTTGCAAGCACGTAGGCAAAGCCCCCGTAAAGGAGGACGCCGAGTCCGAAGAGCGAAGAGCCGGCGCCGATGACGCTTCCGAGAGCGCCCATCGCGACCGGGAAGGTCGCTTTGCTCATGTTCATCATCATGAGCCGAAGACCGATCGCTTCGCCGATGCGGCCCGCGGGCGAGAGCCGGTAGACGAGCGACATCATGTTGGGAAGCGCCGCTCCGAGGCCGAGGCCCAGAAGAAAACTCGTGGCGGCGAGGAGCCAGAAATTCTCAAAGAGCGGAAAGAGCGCGAAGGCCGTGGCGCTCAGGAAGAAGGTGAGGGCGATCATGTACCATTCGCGCAGCACCTTGAGAAGAAGCGGCGTCAAAAGCCGCACGACGAAGCTCGCCGTAGAGAAGCTCCCGAGCACCCAGCCGATGTCGGAGGGCGAGAGGTTGACGGAAGTGCAGTAGACCGGAATCAGGAGGTTGCCTACTTCCCAGCCGACCGAAACGAGGACGGACGCGATGAGAACGGCACGAAGCGCTTTGTCGGAGAGAAGTTCCGAAGCTTTTCCCCTGACAGCGCTAGCTGCGCGCCGCTTCTTGAGCGGGCGAAGGAGTCCGCGGAACCAGGGTGTGCAGAGAAGAAGAAAAAGAAGAACCGGCAGGACCGAGCACCAGAGGTAGAAACTCGAAAATCCGAGCGCCTCGATGAGGTGGCCCGCAAAGACGGGCGTCACGAGACCGCTTGCCGCCGTCGTCATCGAGAGGAAGGTGAAGGCGCTCGAACGGAATTCCGGCCGCACGACGTCGCCAACGAGCCGTTGCGTGACGGTGTTGACGAGAAGAAACCCGAAGCCCACCGACAGGCAGGCGGCGAAAAGCGGGGCGAGTCCCACGCGGTCGACGGGCAGAAGAAGCGTTTCGATGCCGGCAAAGAGCGTGCAGGCGACGGCGAGCGTAAGCGGCCCCCTCGGTCCCTTGTCGTCCAGCCACCGTCCCGCCTTGACGGCGAGAAAGGCGGGAAAGAGGGCGACGGTCGAGAGCATCAGTCCGATTTCAAACGGCGTTCCGCCGTGGCGCAAAGCGTCGAGGGTCACGGTGAAACGCATGCCCGTCGTACAGCTGTGCAGTACGAGCAGAATGAGGAGAACTTTTGCCAGCGCCGCGTTCATGGAAAACCGCCCGCGTCCGCGCGAAACGTGACGGACGCACAGAAGTCAAAGAATGAGGTCGTGGCGGATGTGTGACATCCTGAACGACCATTCTCCCTTAAGGATACTCCTCCCGCGTCATTCGGCGTAAGGACTCGTAAAGCTCGGGGACGGTCGGGTTCAGGCTTCGTAACCGGTGAGGCGCAGTACGAAGGGGCGCAGGAGAGGAAGAAGGTTTCTGGCGGCGGAGGTGCGCAGGTAACGTTCGTTCAAGGCTTTCGGTCCGAAGCGGAAACGGTCGATCGCGTCGGCGTCCTTGAAGATGCGGTAAAGAAGCAGTGTTTCGTCGTCGGCGCCTTCTTTGCGGAATTTCTCTTCCGAAACCCGGTCATGACGGTCGTGGCGGGCGATGATGCGCTCGACTCGGTCGTCGACATTCCGACCGTGCGCGGACGCGTATTCCCGGTAGTAGGCTGCGGCGCGGTCTCCGTGTCCTACGTCGAGATCGTCGTCGTGACGGCGCGTGTCGTGAAAGACGGCGCAGAGCGCGAGTGCGTCGAGATCGTCGGACGAGACTTCGAGCTCGCGCCCGAGAAGGAGTGCAAAGAGGAGAACGCGCTCGACGTGTTCGGTCGTGTGGCACACGCTTTCGGAGTGCGAGAAGGTGAGCTCGCGCTGCAAAAAACGGCGCCAGCGCTCGAAGCGCACGCGAAGCGGATCGTCTTCGGACAAAAGGGAAGAGAGGGCGCGGTCGAATTCGATGGGTTCCATGAAGAGCTTCGGAATATTTGCGAAAAAGTGAATTCTTCTATAAAATCTACCATTCTTGTGCCGCGGAAGGATGGCAGAGTGGTTGAATGCACCGGTCTTGAAAACCGGCGTCGGGAAACCGATCAAGGGTTCGAATCCCTTTCCTTCCGCCAGATTTTCAAAGCCGCGGTCTTCGGATCACGGCTTTTTCGTTTGCGGGGACGCGGAATAATGGTGCCGCACCGCCTGAAACGATTCGCAAAACTTTGCCGGTTTTACGCAACGTTTGCGCCTTTCTTTCGCTTCGATAATACGGAAAGGAGGGGAAGACGATGCCCGCAGACAATTCGCCGCTTGCCGCGCTCGGCGGCTACAGCAAAAGAGAGGAACTCGCCAACGCCGTGACCCACGGGGTGGCGCTGGTGTTGGCGATCGCCGGTCTTGTGCTTCTCGTCACCTTTTCGGTTCTCGCCGACGCCGGCGCCAAGACGACGGCGAGCGTCGCCGTGTTCGGCTCGGCCATGGTGGTGCTCTATCTCGCGTCGACGCTCTACCACGCGATCCCAAACCGAAAGGCGAAGCGGTGGCTGCAGGTGTGCGACCATTCGGCGATCTATCTTCTGATCGCCGGCTCCTACACGCCGTTTTCGTTGCTCACGATCGGCGGGACGGCCGGGACCGTTCTCTGCGCCGTCGTCTGGACGGTCGCGACGCTCGGCGTCGTGCTGCAGCCTTTTCTCCTCAAGCGGGCCGACTGGCTCAACTGCGTGCTCTATCTCTGCCTCGGCTGGGCCATTACGCCGCTTCTCGGCGATCTGATCGATTCGCTTGCGCCGGGCGGCGTGTGGCTTCTCGCCGCGGGCGGCGTCGTGTACAGTCTCGGCGTCATTTTCTATCTCATCGACCGCATCCCTTACAACCACGCGATTTGGCACGTCTTCGTCCTCGCCGGGACGGCGCTGCAGTTTTTCTCCGTTTTCTTCTACGTTCTGCCGCCCGTCTGAGACAAAACCGCAATCGTTCGCAGAAACGAAAACGCCGCCCGAAAGAAGGCGGCGTTTCCGCATAAACGGCGAACGTTATTTTTCGACTTCGTAGCGCAGCTGCACGGCGCCGCTCGGGAAGGTCTTCACTTCCTTAAAGCGGACGGGAACGGGATCCGCATCGTCGGCACGGCCGTCAAAGAGCGCGTTCTGACCCGTGCGTCCGTCAATCCCGGGACCGATCAGAATGCTCACTTCGTCGATGAGGCCCGCTTCGAGAAAGTCCTTGTTGATGCGTCCGCCGCCCACGACCGCGGCCCGCTTCACGCCGAATTCCGAGGAGAGGATTTCGAGAGCGCGGGCGAGGTCGACGCGGTCCCTGCCGCAGGCGATCCAGGAAATGCCGAGGCCGTCAAGAAAGGCGAGGTAGGCGCGGCCTACGGATTCGCTCGTGAGGATGAGGCGCGGCGGTTCGTTTTCTTCCGTCTTCTTCCAGAGAAGCCTCCCGTGCGTGTCGATCACGACTTCGTAGCCCGAGGCGTCGACCTTCTTCGAGAAAGCTTCGTGCCCGAGCGCGGCGTCTCCCTCGGGCGCTTCGAATTTGCCCGGGAGCGCGAGCTCGAGTTCGGCCGTCGTGCGTCCCGAAATGCGGGAGGAAACGCAAGGATTATCCGCCCGGGAGAGAGGCGAATCTTGCGCGATTCCCTCGGAAGCTTTCCGAAACCTGCGGCATTCCGTGAAAGCATTCTGTGGAATGCCGCCCCGAAGGCGGTTGCGTCGTGCGAAAATTTTCCAACGTTTTTCAGCAGAAGGAGAGAACATGTCCGACATCGTCCGCGAAATGATCGAAACGCGCCGCGCGCTTCACCGCCGTCCCGAAGAAGGGTGGTGCGAATTCCAGACGACCGCCCTGATCCTCGAGCGCCTTCGCGCGCTCGGGTACGAGCCGCTCTGCGGCACGCGCGTGATCAATCCGAAAGCCGTGATGGGGCGCAGCCCCAAAAAGGTCGAGGCTGCGATCGAACGAGCCCGCGAAGCGGGCGTTTCCGAAGAACTTCTCGCGCGGATGGAAGGCTACACGGGGGCCGTCGCCGTTTTGGAAACGGGACGTCCGGGTCCCGTGACGGCCTGGCGTTGCGACATCGACTGCGTCCTTGTGACGGAATCCTGCGACGCCTCGCACCTTCCGGCGCGCGAGGGCTTCGCCTCGGAGTATCCGGGGTGGATGCACGCTTGCGGACATGACGGTCATGCCGCCGTCGGACTGGCGTTGGCGCGTTGGGTGATGGAGCACAAGGACGAACTCGTCGGCACGATCAAGATTCTCTTTCAGCCCGCGGAAGAGGGCGTGCGCGGCGCCGCCGCCATGGCTGCGTCCGGCGTCGTCGACGACGTCGACAACCTGATCGGTGCGCATCTCGGAACCTTCTGTCGTCAGGGCGAAGTGGGGCTCTGCCGCGCAGGCTTCCTTGCGTCTTCCAAGCTCGACGTGCATTTCCACGGCATTCCTTCGCATGCCGGCGCCGATCCTCAAAAGGGCCGCAGCGCTCTGATGGCCGCCTGCGCCGCCGCGATGATGATTCAGGGGATTCCGCGAAACGGCGAGGGCGATACGCGCGTTGCCGTCGGGACGCTTCACGCGGGCGAAGGCCGCAACGTCACGCCCGTTCATGCGGACATGGAGCTCGAAGTGCGCGGCGAAACGGCCGAGGTGAACGACTACATGCGCGACTCGGTCTACCGAATCGTCGACGGCGTGGCCCGCTCCTACGAAGTAAAGGCGGAAGTGGAGCTTGCGGGCGAGGCGACGACGCTTCCGCTTTGTGAAGATCTTCTGAAGATCGCGGGCGACTGCGCCAAGGACGTGCCCGGCGTCGAAAAGGTGATGCCGATCACGAAGAAGGCTGGAAGCGAAGACTGCACGATCCTCATGCGCCGGGTCGTGGCGCACGGCGGCCGCGCCGCCTATCTCCTCATCGGCGCCGATCAGAACGGCCACCATCGGGCGGACTTCGACATCGTCGACGAGAAGTCTCTTCCCGTCGGACTCGGTGTCGCCGCGAAGATCATCGAACGACTCAACGATCGCCGCTGACCGCATCCGAAGCCGACTAGACCGTGACGTCCGCCCCGGCGAGCAAACGCCCGCCGGGGCTTCGTCTTTTTGGGAAGGTGGTGTTTCCTCTCCGGCGCACGGACAACGAAAAAGCCCGAACCGGGCGAACCGGTTCGGGCTTTCGTGAAGCGGTCTTCAGAGGAGATTACTTCTTGGCGTCGGCGGCCTTGGCCTGCTGAGCGAAGATGTAAGCCTGCTGACCGGCGATGCGGCCGAAGACGACGATGTCGGCCTGAGCGTTGCCGCCCAAGCGGTTGCCGCCGTGGACGCCGCCCGTGACTTCACCCGCGGCGAAGAGGCCCGGGATCACGTTGCCCTTCTGGTCGTAAACCTGGGTCTTGGAGTCGATCTTGATGCCGCCCATCGTGTGGTGAACGGCAGGCGTAACGGCGATCGCATAGAAGGGACCCGTGGCGAGGTCGCGCGGCATGTCGGCGCGGCCGAAGGCGTCCTTCTTGGCGTCCTTGCCCTTCTTCCAGTCGGCCATCGTCTGCTTGAGGACGTCGGCCTTGACGCCCATGGCCTTGGCGATGTCGTCAAGCGTTTCGCCCTTGAGCGTGTAGGACTGCTTGATGTAGCCGTTGGTGGCCTTGAGCGACTTCTGCATGTCGGAGTCGAAGAAGAGATAGGCGATGCCGTCCTTCTGCTTCAGGATGGCGGCCGACACGGCGTCGCGCGTGTCGAGTTCGTTGAAGAAGCGCTTGCCGTCCTTGTTGATGAGGATGGCGCCGTTGCCGCGAACGGCTTCGGTGATCATTTCGCCGACCTTCGGAACGACCGTCGGGTGCGTCTGAATTTCGGTCATGTCGATGAGCGCGGCGCCGGCCTTTTCGGCGACGACGATGCCGTCACCCGTGGCGCCGGGGTGGTTCGTCGTGGCGAAGCCCTTGAGGCGGGGAACGTACTTCGAGACGAGGTCGTTGTTGCCGGCGAAGCCGCCCGCAGCGTTCACCACGGCCTTGGCGTTGATCTTGTAGGAGCCGTCCTTGCCCTTGACGACGAGACCCGTCACGGCGCCCTTGCCGTTCTTCGTGATTTCAACGGCCTGCGTGTTCATGCGCATGTCGATCTGACGGGCCTTGGCGGCCGTGTAGAGCGTGCGGACGACTTCGGGACCCACGAGGGCGCCGCCCGTCGGACGGTGCGTGCGGGGCTGCGAGGCGCCGGCCATCAGGCCCACGTCGCGGAAGTCGCCGCCGAGCGCGAGGAGCCAATCCACGGCGGCGCCGGAATTGTTCACGAGCGTGCGGACGAGTTCGGGATTGTTCTTCCAGTGACCGCCCTTCATCGTGTCGGCGAACATGATTTCGGTGCTGTCCTTCGTGCCCTTGGCCTTCTGAAGCGGCGTGCAGCAGGCGTTCAAACCGCCGGCGGCGCGGACGGTGTTGCCGCCGGGCATCGCCATCTTTTCAACGACGATCACCTTGGCGCCGAGGTCGTGAGCCTGAACGGCGGCGGAAAGGCCGGCACCGCCGGCGCCGATCACGACGATGTCGGCCGTGACGTCTTCAGCGGCGGAAGCGACGCCGAAGGCGGCGCAAAGAGCGGTGGCAAGAAGCAGTTTCTTCATTCGAGATTCTCCCAATTCGAGAAGAAGATTGTTGTAAGACGGGCACGAAACGTCGTGTCCGAGAACTCAAGATAGTAAAGAAACCGAAAGAATCCGCAAGTGTAAATTCCCCCTAATTCTTCGCCTGAGCGCAATAAAATGCGACAATGTTCGCCTGATTCCGACAGACAGAAAGTGTGAGCTATTGATCTCTTGTTGAATATAAAACCAGACTATGACCCGGGTACCAAGCGGCCAAAATTTTGCATAGATCAAACGCCGAAGCGCATTTTCCCCGGGCCCTTTTCCAAAACGTACTGTGCGGTCTCTTTCGCGCGCTAGACTGAGACCGCTTTGCTTTCTTTAGTGTTATGAACGCAACGAAAACCCTTGCCGCCTTGCTTCTTGCGGCGGCCTCGACCCTCCTCATGGCGGCGGGAAACACGGAAATCGAATCCTTCAACAAAGCCAAGCGGCTTTTGGAGACGAAGGTCTATTACGACCACCGCGTGACGCTCTATTGCGGCGCCGCCTTTGACGAGCGAAAAAACGTGACGTTGCCCGACGGCTTCACGACGCCCAAGCACGCCAAGCGCGCCCACCGCGTCGAATGGGAGCACGTCGTTCCGGCGGAAAACTTCGGACGCGCCTTCGTCGAGTGGCGCGAGGGGGCGGACGTCTGCGTCGACAACCGGGGCAAAGCCTTCAAGGGCCGCAGGTGCGCGGAAAAGGCAAACGCTCAATACCGCTACATGCAGGCCGACCTTTACAACCTCTATCCCGCCATCGGCGCGGTGAACGCCATGCGAAGCAACTACCGTTATTCGATGCTCGGCGACGGCGCTCCCGCCACCTTCGGCAGCTGCTCGATGAAGATCGACGGGCGCCGCGCGGAGCCTCCCGAAGCGGCGCGCGGCACGATCGCCCGCACGGTGCTCTACATGGCCGACGTTTACCAGGGGGTCTACCGACTCTCGAATCAGGACCGTCGGCTCATGGAGGCCTGGGACCGCCAGTATCCAGTCGATGCCTGGGAGTGCACCCGCGCCCGCCGCATCGAGGCGATTCAGGGCAATCCCAACGAACGCGTGAAGGAAGCGTGCCGACAGGCGGGACTCTAAGAATGAAAGGACTGTTTCGATGAAACTCACCCAAGGTCTTCTTTTTACGATTGCGGCCGCTTTCGCGGCGACGGTTTCGGCCGAGACGCTCGAAATCGGGGCGCTTCCCGCGGCCGATTCGGCCGTTCTCTACGTGGCCGAGGCCGAAGGACTCTTCCAAAAGGAAGGCCTTGACGTGAAGATCGTTCCCTTCAAGTCGGCGCTCGAAATCGGCGCTGCCATGCGCGCGGGACGTCTTGACGGTCACTTCGGGGACCTGATGAACGTTTTCACGCAGAACGAAACGGGCATCAAGCAGAAGGTCGTCCTCACGACGACTCACACGCACCCCGAGCAGCGCTGCTTCGGGATGCTCGTTTCGCCCAAGGTGAAGAAGTACGAAACGCTCGGCGACCTCCAAGGCACGAGCACGGCGATGAGTTCGTCGACCATCATCGACTATCTTCTTGACCGCATGAAGGAGACAGAATCCCTTCCCGCGGGCGCCGTGAAGAACCTCGAAGTCAAGCAGATTCCGATTCGCCTGCAGATGCTCCAGAGCGGACAGGTTGAAACGGCGATGCTTCCCGAACCGCTCGTCACGCTCGTCGAGCAGAAGGGGGGACGCGTTCTCTGGAACGACTCGAAGTTGGACGAGGCCCTCGCGATCGTCGCGCTCAAGGCCGCCTACACGGACGAAAAGACCGTCTCTTCCTTCCGCCGCGCCGTTTCCCAAGCCGCAAAGCTCATGGAAGAGAAGCCCGAAGCCTACCGTCCCCTCATAGTGAAAAAGGGACTTTTGCCGCCGCCTCTTGCCGAAACCTACAAGATGGTGCGCTTCTCGATGTTCGGGACCGCCGACGGCCTGCCGCCCCTTCCCACCGCCGAAGAAGTCCGGCGTGTGGGAGAATGGATGGTTCAAAAGAAGATGATCAAGGCCGTCCCCGCCTACGAGGACGTGGTCGCGCCCTAATTTTTCCTCAGCCTTTCGCCACATGTCGCTCACCCTTTGCGTTCGCCGCCTTTCTACGGGTTATGACAAGACCCGCCCGATCCTTCGCGGACTCGATCTGACGCTCCCCGCGGGGGCGTCGCTCGCCGTCGTGGGACCGTCGGGCTGCGGAAAGAGCACCTTCCTTTCCACCGTGGCGGGGTTCCCCCCGCCGCTCGGGGGCGAGGTCGCTTGGGAGGGCGACGGGCGCACCGTGCCCCTCACCGGGGTGAAGACGAGTTTTGTCTGGCAGGGGTTGGCGCTCTTTCCCTGGAAGCGCGTCTGGGAAAACCTCACGCTTCCGCTCGTTCTCGGCAGGGCGCCCCGCGACGAAATCGAGAAAAAGGGGAGGGCGATGCTCGAGGAACTCGAACTCACGGGGTTCGAGCGGCGCTTCCCCGAGTCGCTCTCGGGCGGGCAGCGCCAACGCCTCGCACTCGGGCGCGCGCTCATTTCCTCGCCCGACGTTCTTTTCATGGACGAGCCCTTTTCGGCTTTGGACGCGCTTCTTCGCGAGCGTCTGCAGGACCGGGTGATCGAACTGCGCCGTCGCCACGGCTGCACGATGCTTCTTGTGACGCACGACATCGCAGAGGCCGTGGTGCTCGCTTCACACATCCTGATCCTCGGACGAAAGGGTGTCATGGAACTCTTTGAAAATCCCGCGTATTCGCTCGAGCGTCCCGACCGCGAGTCGGAAGACTACTTTCGGGCGCTCAAGCACGTGCACGCGGTGCTTCGATCCGAGCGGGTGGGGGAATGATGAAGACGATCCTTCGATACGCCGCGGGCTTTCTCGTTCTGGGGTTCCTCTGGCACGCCGGAAGCGTCCTTCTCGGAGAAGAACTTCTTCCGCGCCCGGTCGCTACGACCGCGCTCTTTTTCGAGCGCCTCGCCACCGCTGAATTCTGGGGGCACATCGGAATTTCGTTCGCGCGCCTTCTCGCAGGACTTTTCGTCGCGCTCGCGACGGCGCTCCCGCTCGGGCTTCTCATGGGGCACTGGCGGCTTTTTGACGGCGCGACGAGTCCGCTTCTCTTCATCACCTATCCGATTCCGAAGATCGTGCTCCTTCCGGTCTTTTTCACGCTCGTGGGGCTCGGAGACGCCTCGCGCGTCCTCCTCATCGCGCTTACGGTGGGGTACCAAATGCTCGTGATCCTGCGCGCGACGGCGCAGGCGCTCGATCCCTCCTATCTGCAGGCCTTCCTGAGCATGGGCGGAACGAAGCGCGAAGCCGTGCGGCACGTCTATCTTCCGGCGCTTCTTCCGAGCCTCTTCACGAGCCTCAAGGTGGCGAGCGGCACGGCGATGGCGGTCCTCTTCCTTGCGGAGAGCTTCGCGACGACTTCGGGCCTCGGATACCTCATCATGGATGCCTGGGGGATGGGCGACGTCGAGGGAATGTTCGTCGACATTCTCGCCATGAGCCTTCTCGGACTCTTCTTCTATCTGGCGCTCGGCCTTCTCGAACGGATCTTCGTCCCCTGGCGGGGGGCGAACTGAGCTTCAGGTTTTTTGCACCTCCTTTCGGCTAGAATGTCGGGCGATTCCTTCAATTCCCCCTCGAAAGGAAACTCAACGTGTTCAAACAGTCCCTCTGGGCTTTGGCGGCGGCCGCGCTTTTTTCCTTCATGGCCGCCTTCGTGAAGCTCTGCTCGGATCAGCTCGGTCCCCTCGAGCTGGTCTTCTACCGTTCTCTCTTCGGCGTGATTTCCATCGCGCTTTTTGTTTATAAGAGCAAACTCTCGGTGCGCACGCCCCACTTGTGGGGCCACATCAAGCGCTCGGTGCTCGGCACGCTTTCGGTCGCGCTTTGGTTCTACGCGATCGGAAAAATGACCTTCGGCACCTGCATGACGCTCATCTACACGACGCCGCTCTTCATGGCGGCGAACTTCACGATTCTCGCCTTCATGCGCCGCGAGCGCGCGCCCTGGGTTCTGATCCTCTCGATTCTCGTGGGCTTCACGGGCGTGACGGTCGTGCTGCAGCCGAGCTTCAATCAGGGCGAACTGATTCCGGCGCTCGTCTGCCTATTCGTTTCCTTCATCGACCTCCTTGTCTATTGGCAGATGAAGGAGCTCGGCAACTTGAAGGAACCTTCCTGGCGCATCGTCTTTTACTTCACGATCTTCGGAACGGTCTTCGGGGCGCTGGGCGCGATCCTCTTCGACGGCGGCATGCACGTTCCGACGGGCATGACGATCGTCGGGATTCTCGGGATGGGCGCCTGCGCAACCCTGGGACAGATCTGTACGACGCGTTCCTACGCCTACGGGAACATGTTGCTCTCGTCCTGTCTGGGATTCTCCGCGATTCCGTTCTCCGCTCTCATCAGCTACTTCCTCTTCGGCGAGGCGCAAAGCGTCGTGGCCCTGGTCGGCATGAGTCTCATCATCGCCGCTGGCATGACCGCGTCCGTTTCGACGAAGCGCGCCGAGGTGAAGAAGACTGAAGCCCAAAAGGCCGCATAAGCCTATGCGGGGCTTTGCCGCAACGTGCGGCGAAAGATAATTCTTTTGAGAACGGCTCCGAGATTTTCGGGGCCGTTTTCCTTGGAGAAAAGGAGAAGAAAAGGAAAAGCGGTAAAGAAAAGGCGACTATTTTTCCTATCTTAACGGCGCGTTAATCTTCATGACGTAACGTCTGCGTGATAAGGGCGGCGCCCCTCGCCGCCGAACGACAGGAACATGAAAATGAAGATCCAAGCTCTCCTTGCCGTCGCCTGCGCCGGCCTTCTCGCAGCACCGGGTTTCGCCTGCGCGGCCGACGCCGAGTCCTCCGCCGCGCAACCCGTGCAAGTCAAGCCCATGCGCCAGCCGATTCCCCTCTCCCTCGGCCGCGTCGCCAAGGTGCTCGGCCAGCCCGGCGTCTACCTTTACGACTGCAACCCCGAAGACATCTATTCGCAGAGCCACATCAAGGGTTCGATCCACGCGAACGTGGAAAACTGGTGGAATCTATTGCCGGAAGACAAGGAAAACTCCTACGTGATCCTCTACTGCATCAACCGCATGTGCACGGTGTCCTACGAAGCCGCGCTCGTCGCGATTGAAAAGGGCTACCGCAACGTCTACGTCATGCCCGACGGGATTCAGGGCTGGGTTTCGAACGGCTACGAGTTTGAAGGCACGGGCCGCCAGGACCGCGGTCTCGAAGAAGCCCGCCGCGCCCGCGAAGCGCGCAACAAGTAATGGGGAGACAGTGAGATGAAACCGAATTTTCTTTCCGGATTCCTGATGGTTGTCGTCGGCGCGCTCGTCGCCTTCGCTTCGCTCTTTTGGCTTCCGCACTGCGGAGGGGAAACGCCGATGCGCTGCGTCTGGCTTCTTCGCGCCGCCACGGGCGTGGGCTTCATGATCCTCGTTTCGGGCGTCGTCATGAAATTCGTCGCCGCGAAGACGGCCGCGGGCATTCAGATCGGGAACGTTCTCATGGGACTCCTCCTCATCGCGCTCGCCACGGTGCTCATCGGCACCTGCCCGAACCCGATGATGGCCTGCCACCGCGTGACCGATCCGGCTCTCATCGTGATCGGTCTCGTCGTCGCCCTGATTGCGGCCGCGGACGCCTGGCGCCTCTCGAAGAAGGCCTGATTTCTTCCGATTCTTCGTGCGCAACCCCGAATCACGGGGTTGCGCCGTTTTTCCCGAGGAGCCGCCGTGCAGCCCTTGAGTACCCTACGTCTTGCGCTTGCCAATCTTGCGCAGAAACCCTTCCGAACGCTTTCGCTCTCCCTCGTCGTCGCGATCTTTACCTTCATGCTCTACGCGGGCTCGATGGTGTCGGCGAATCTAGAGTCGGGGATTCAGTCGCTCTCCGCCCGCATGGGGGCGGATCTTCTCGTCGTCCCGCAGGGTGAAGGCAAAAAGATCGAAAGCGTACTCCTTCGTGCGAATCCCTCCACCTTCTACCTCGACGCGGGCATGCTCGACGTCGTGAGAAAGGTCCCCGGCGTCGCCCAGGCTTCGGGGCAGCTCTTCATTTCGTCGCTCGACGCACAGTGCTGCACGGTGAAGGTGCAGCTCATCGGGATCGATCAGGAAAGCGACTTCGTCGTGGCGCCCTGGCTGAGGACGCAGGTCGAGCGTCCGCTCGTCGGCAACGAAGTGATCGTGGGCGACTACATCTTCGGAGCGATCGGTTCGAAGATCAAGTTCTACGACCAGGAATTCACCATCGTCGGACGTCTTGAACCCACGGGGATGGGCTTTGACTCTTCCGTCTTCATGACGATGGAGGCCGCCCGCCGCATCGCCCGCATCGCTTCGCCCGAAAAAGCCGATGAAATCGACCGTTCCTACAGTGCGGTCCTCGTGCGCGTCAAGCCCGGGGTCGACCCGATTTCGATTTCCGACGGCATGCTCGATCAGCTCGGCCTCGGCGCCAACGTCAACTTCGTCTTCGCGTCGAACATGATGTCCGACACGAGCGCGAAACTGCAGCGCATCACGGGCGGTCTTTACGGCGCGGCGGCCGGGGTCTGGTGTGTGGCCGCGATCGTGATGTTCATCGTCTTCTTTTTCGCCTTCAACGAGCGGCAGAAGGAGTTCGCGACGCTTCGCGCGCTCGGCGCCCCGAAGTCGAAGGTGATTTCGCTCGTGCTTACCGAATCGATTCTGATGAGCCTCATCGGATCGGTCTTCGGGATCGGTTTCGGCGCGCTCGTCGTCTCGCTCTTTGCCGACACGATCGCCGATCTGATCGATCTTCCCTATCTCACGCCTTCGACCGCGATGATCGCGACGACGGTGCTCGTGAGCTTCGCGGCGGGAATCGTGACCTGCCCGATCGCCTCGCTTCAGACCGTCTGGCGAATCGGCAAGCGTGACATCTACACGTCGCTCAGAGAAGGAGAATGACCGTGATCGAACTCAAAACCGTTGGAAAACGCTACGAGCGCGGCGGCCGTCCCTTCTGGGCGCTTCGCAACGCTTCGCTCACCGTGGCCCCGGGGGAATTCGTGACGCTCTTCGGGCGCTCGGGCTCCGGAAAGTCGACGCTTCTCAACATTCTCGTGGGTTTGCTCAAGCCCACCGAAGGCGACGTCCTCTTTGAAGGAAAGTCGATTCTCGAAAAGTCCGACGCCGAAATGTCGGCGATCCGCAACAGCATGATCGGCTATGTTCCGCAGGGTGCGGGGATTCTCTCGACCCTCACGGTTCTCGACAACGTGCGCCTGCCGTGGTATCTCTCGGCGCGAGGTGCCGAACCCGAGGGGAGGGCGCAGGAACTTCTCGAGACTTTCGGTCTCGGGGATTTGGGTGCGCAGTACCCGTCCGCGCTCTCGGGCGGGGAGCTTCGCCGCGTCGCGATCGCGCGCGCCCTCATGTGTTCGCCCCGCGTGATCGTCGCGGACGAACCGACGTCGAGCCTCGACAGGGCGTCCGCCGCGAACGTCGTGAAGGTCCTTCGCGAGCTCGCCGACAAGGGAACATCCGTTCTCATGGTGACGCACGACGAGTCGAGTTTTGCGCTCACCGACCGTTTCTATGAAATGGAGGCCGGATGTCTCTCGGAGCGTCCGAAGGCTTAAGCCCGAACAAACATTTGCGCGCTAGGATGCGCACAAACCAAACAAACCATTCGCGACGGGGAGCCCCGTCGAAAGGGAGAAAAACAATGCTTCGTCGTCAAATCCTGACGCTCGCCGCTTCGGCGCTCGCTCTCGGTTCGCTCGCCTTCGGCGTGCAGGCGGAAGAACTCAAGGACCCCTTCCCGGTGAAGGGCAAGGTGACCGTCGCCGATTTCGGCGCCAAGTGGTGCGCGGGTTGCCCCGAAATGGAAAAGATCATGATCGAACTGCAGAAGGAGTACGGTGACCGCGCCGCCTTCGTCGTGGTAGACATCGACAAGTATCAGGGCATTGAAAACAAGTACCTGATCGAGCAGCTCCCCTCGCAGATGTTCTTCGACGCCAAGGGAGAACCCATCTGGATCCATACGGGTTCGCTCTCTAAGGAAGAGCTTCGCGAACGCGTCGACATCCTTCTCGCGGGACCGCAGAAGTAATTTTTCGGAAAAAGGGACGTTCTCGACGGGGCGTCCCTTTTTTTTTGTGCTTCTTTCGCATGTCGTTCGGTGATAGGGAAAAACTCTCACGGGTACGGGGAAAACTGTATAGAATGCGCAGGAGCCTTTTTGGGACAACCGTTCCCTCATTTGGAGATGCACAAGAAATGACGCAGTCGACCCCCGCTTACAAGCGAATTCTGTTGAAACTTTCCGGTGAAGCCCTGATGGGTGAAGACCAGTTCGGGATCAACCGCAAGGTTCTTCAGCAGACGGTGGAAGAAATCAAGTCGATCGTGGAAATCGGCGTGGAAGTGGGGATCGTCGTGGGCGGCGGCAACATCTTCCGCGGCGTCGCGCTCGGCGCGACCGGCATGGACCGCGCCACGGGCGACTACATGGGGATGCTCGCCACGGTGATGAACGCCATGGCTCTTGCGGACTGCTGCCGCAACAACGGCCTCGACGCCCGCGTGCAGTCGGCTCTGCATATGGAGCAGGTGGCCGAACCCTACATCCGCGGCAAGGCCCTCCGTCATCTTCGCCTCGGCCGCGTGGTGATCTTCGCCGCGGGCACGGGCAACCCCTTCATGACGACCGATACGACGGCGGCGCTTCGCGGCGCCGAAATCGGTGCGGAAGTCGTCCTCAAGGCCACGAAGGTCGACGGCATCTACACGGCCGACCCGAAGCTCCATCCCGACGCGACGATGTTTGACGAACTCACGTTCGATCAGGCCCTTCGCGCGAACCTCAAGGTGATGGACGCCACGGCCTTTGCGCTCTGCCGCGAACAGCACCTCCCGATCAAGGTCTTCAACATGACTAAGCACGGCGCCCTGAAGCGCGTCGTCCTGGGTGAAAAGGAAGGCACGCTTGTTCACAGCTGATCGTCTGTTACACGGGAAAAACCCGTGAGAGAACCGCCCTTGCGTCGACCGCGGGGCGGTTTTCGTGTAGTATTGGTGATCCTTTGAGGCGAAACCCCTCTCTTTCGGGCGTTTTGCCTATTGATCGGCACTCGGGGAGGGTCTCGGGTGCGATAAAATTCAAGAAGTACAGTTTTGGAGTTTCGACATGTCCGTTTCTGAAATCATTGCTCAGACCGAACACAAGATGAAGGCGACGGTGGAGCACGCCCGCGAAGAATTCGTGAAGATCCGTACGGGCCGCGCCTCGACGGGCCTGCTCGACCAGATCAAGGTGGACTACTACGGCTGTCCGACGCCGCTCAACCAGGTGGCGCAGGTCGGTGTGGGCGACGCCCGCACGCTGACGGTCCAGCCCTGGGAAAAGAACATGGTCAAGGTCGTGGAAAAGGCGATCCGCGATTCCGACCTCGGTCTCAACCCGGCCACGTCGGGCGACGTGATCCGCGTTCCGTTGCCCCCTCTCACCGAAGAACGCCGCCGTGAACTCTCGAAGGTCGTGCGCGGCATGGGCGAAGACAGCAAGGTTGCGATCCGCAATCTGCGCCGCGACGCCAATACGCACGTTGAACGCCTGACGAAGGACAAGGAAATCTCGGAAGACGACGAACGCCGTGCCGAAACCGAAGTCCAGAAGCTCACCGACAAGTACGTGGCGGAAATCGACAAGGTCGTAGCGGACAAGGAAAAGGAAATCATGACGGTCTAAGACCGGAAGATTTCGGCATTCCGAAAGAGGCGCGAGTCGGCGTTGGCCCCGCGCCTCTTCTCGTTTCAGCTCTCCCGCGTCTATTTGCTTTTGTTGCCGAAAGGCTCTTCGGCAAAGACCGCTAACAAGTGTGCGGTTCAGTCGGGGCTCGGGTTTTCTATACTTACTCCTCCGAAACCATCCGAGGGATTCTCTTCATGTCCAATACTTCGACGCCGCGTCACGTCGCCATCATCATGGACGGCAACGGACGGTGGGCCAAAAAGCGTTTTCTGCCCCGCGCCGAAGGGCACCGCCAGGGCGTCAAGGCCTTGGAGAAGGTCGTGCGCCGCGCCGGCGAACTGGGTCTTTCCGCACTCACGGTTTTTGCCTTTTCGTCGGAAAACTGGCGTCGTCCCAAGTCGGAAGTCGACATGCTCATGAAGCTTTTTGCGCGAGGTCTCAAAGAGTGGGCGGATCCCTTGTCGGAAAAGGGCGTGCGCCTTCGTGTGATCGGCGACCGTTGCGCCTTCCCCGACGAAGTCCGAGAGTCCATTGCGCTCTGTGAGGCGAAGACCGCGGGCGGCAAGGGCATGGTCCTTTCGATCGCCGCCAACTACGGCGGACGCTGGGATCTTGTGCAGGCGGCGCAACGCGCGGCCGCGGAGGGCGATCTTACGGCGACGGGAATTGAAAAGCATCTCACGCTCGCCGACCTCCCGGAAGTGGATCTGCTGATCCGCACGGGGGGAGAGCAGCGCATCTCGAATTTTCTTCTTTGGCAGTCGGCCTACGCGGAGCTCTATTTTGACAAGGCACTCTGGCCCGACTACGACGAGGCGCACCTCGACGCCGCGATCGATTGGTTCCACGGTCGAGAACGCCGTTTCGGCATGACGTCCGAGCAGATCCGAGAAGGCGCGACCGGACTTTGATCGTCTACTTCGCCTTCCTTTGCCTTTCCGTCATGAACCGGTGTGAACCATTTTTTATGACTGAGACGCAGGTCAGAAGAGGACGTTGAACCCCGCGCGGCGGGCGGCGAGAAGCGCTTCCGTGCGGTTCGAAGCGCCGAACGCGCGATAGATCGCGGCGACGTGGGTCTTCACGGTGCCTTCCGAAAGATTGAGTTCGCGGCAGATGCGCTTGATGGGCGCGCCCTGGGCGAGAAGGTGCAACACGTCCTTCTGACGCTCCGTGAGATGCACGGGTTCGGCGTCGTCGGTACGGGGAATGTGCTTGACGGTCTGCGTGAAGAAGCCCGCGCGCTGATTTTCGGCGAGAAGCTTCGTCGGGATGTAGACGCCGCCCTTCATGACGAAGTCGATGGCGGTCTCGAGCATGTCGGTGTCAAGCGACTTTGGCACGAACCCCGCGGCGCCCAACTGCAGGACGCGCATGATGCTCTGCTGATCGACGAGTCCCGAGAGAACGAGGATCTTGAGCATGGGCATGCGGTTGACGATCTCTTCCATGAGTTCCGTTCCCTTCACATCGGGAAGCGAGAGGTCGAGGATGAGAAGGTCGGTGCTTTCGCCGTGCTCGTCGATCAGGGCGAGCGCTTCAGCGGCGTTCGCCGCCGTATGGACCTCGGCCTCGGGGTCGCGGGTCTGAAGGAGCATGGAAAGCGCCGTGGTGACAAGCGCGTGGTCGTCGACTACGAGATATTTCATTTTCTTGTAAGCGGACGTCGGGCGTCCGATAGCATCAACGACGGAAAGTGTAGCGCAGGGAAGGGCGCGTAGGGCGCGGGAAAAAGGTCGATTCGCAACCGTTCGCAACCGAATCACGGCAGTTCGCGCACGATTTCGCGAAGTGCGTCGACTGCCGGCCGCAGAAGTCGGGCGGTCGAAACGCCGCGCCGCTCGAAAATCGAGAGCAGCGTCTCGTAGTACCAGAGAGTCGCTTCGCCCTTGCCTCGAAGCTCGGGTTCGTCCTTTACGAATTTGAGGAGAGCGGCGGGACCGTGCTCGCGAAGATCAATCAGAAGCGATCGCAGATTGTGAAGCTTGTCGGCGGCGCAGATGACGAGGGCCTCGCGCTCGAGAGGCGTGTCCTGCGAGCAGTGCTCAATGTAGCGGTGCTTGCGCGTGCGCCAGGATTCCTTGTGACCTTCGGCGTCGGGAAGGCCGTCCGTGCAGGCGACGACGAGCGCGAGGACGTGTTCGCCCAATTCCGCTCGGATTTCGTCGCTCCACGAGACGCCCGCGTCTTCCAGAACGTCGTGCAGTAGCGCGGCGCACACCTGGTCTTCCGAACCGCCCGACTCCATGACGAGCGCCGCCACAGCGAAGAGGTGCGAGAGGTAGGGGACGTCCGACCCCTTGCGGGTCTGATGGTTGTGAGCGCGTCGTGCAATGTCGGCGGCGCGCGTGAGACGGTCGGAAAAGGGCATGGCGTCCTCGAATCGGTTCGGATTTTGAAAATCTAGCGCAATCTTGGACACCCGAACATACTGCGTCCTACTCAGTTCTTTTGCGCGAGCGACTCGACCTTCGCGTTCGTGATCCCGCCCGTTTCCTTCCAGAGGGTGATCCAGGCGTAGATGCGGGGTGAGTCGGGAAGGATGACCGAAAGGGCGAACCTCTTGCCTTCGGTCCGAACGATGCGCTGATGCGGGCCGAAGGGCGTTTCCGCAAGCATGCGCGCGAGCGCCGGGTTCGTGAAGGTGAAGCTCAGACGAACCGGGTTCTTCCCGTCCTGCGGAACGGGCAGCGTCTTGGCGGCGTCCGCAAGACGAAAGCCTTTGGGACGAAGGGCGGGCTCCGCCAGAACTTCGGCGGCGGTCAGACGGTGGAGCGGCACGTGCCGGACCTTGCCGTCCTCGGCAAGATAGAAGAGGTGAATCCGCACGCAGTGGTGCACGACCCCGAGGGGCGAGGCGACGAGCCGGTGCTCGGTCCCTTCGTCGTCTCGATAGGAAAAGACGAGCTTGGCGTTCCGAAAGAGGGCGGTCGCAACGGCGTCGAGCACTTCGGGCACCAGGAGCGGGGGCGTCAAAAGGGGCAGATCCGGAATCACCGCGACGCGGCGCCTCGCTTCTCGGTCCTTCAGGCGCTCAAAGCGCTCGTTCATCACTTCCTGCGCTTCTTCGCCGACCTCTTCGTCGAGGCGAAGAAGAAGTGCCGCGCCGAGCGACTCGTCGGTGAGCCGCATGAGAAGGGCGTCTCTCGGCGACAGTTTCGCCGAGGCGAGCGTTGCCGGAGCGGCGAGACGATAGCCGTAGGGCTTGTGATCGGCATTGCGCTCAACCCCGTAGACGGGCGTTTCGGACATGATCTTGAGCGTTCGCTGCAGCGACCTCAGCTGCACCGAGACGCCTTCGGCGGCGAGGCGCCTCGCCAATTCGGCAGCCGTGACGTAGGCGGATCTCGAGAGGAGCCGCAGAATCGTAAGAACGACGGTCGTGCACACGGGTAGGGAATCGGACATGGTTCGGCCTTTCGAAAGAAAGAGGGTTGGGATGGAGAGGAACGTCGTCGGTGCCTCAAGCAACATCATGAGCGCAGCATGCGACACCACCCGTCGCATTCGGACATTCCTCTCTTTCCTTCATTCCCTCGAAGGCATGCGACGTCTCATGTCGCACGAAAACCAAGGTGCCCGAGCGTCTCCACCCGTACGCAAAACGGTGAGGAAAAGCGTATCGAAGGCTGATTTGATGACTATCGAACTATCTGTATCGAAAGAAACCCTCTATCGAAAAGAAGGAGCGGATTCTCGTTTCAAAGGATGTGGCGCTGTGGAGTCAATCCGCGCCAAGGGTTTGAAGGGGGGATGCGGTGCGGGAAAAAAGCGATCGCATGAAATCGGGAAACGGGATCGCGATCATCTTGGCGACCATTCCGGCCCTATTGGTCAATTAATTCTCTTTGGATACTCTAGCAGGGAAAAACGGGAGAACAGGCGCGGAGAATTTGAACGGACGCATTTTGAACGACATTGCCTTCTTCTCTCGCTATCCCTCCCGAACGGGAACTGAATCGAAGAAAGGGGGGCGCAGGACGACTCCGCTCTAACCCTCGCGGGAAGCGGAATTGAGGGGTTTGTCCTAGATCTTCCGTCTTTGTAAATAATCGCAATATTTGCCGTGAAATTCTTATAGAATCATCTGAGAGGCGGGCCACTCCGCTATTCTCTGCCCAAGGGCGAATGGTCGTCCGCAGTGCAATTTTCTTGGAGGATTCCTACATCATGAACAAGGCTGAACTGATCTCCGCGATTTCTGCCGAGACCCAGATGACGAAGACGGCGGTTGAAAAGGTCATTAACGCCTATATCCGTGTCGTGACCGACGAACTCGCCCAGGGCGGCGTCGTCAACATGTCCGGTTTCGGCAATTTCTCCGTTGCCGACCGTGCCGCCCGTACGGGCCGCAACCCCCTGACGGGCGAAGCCGTCCACATTCCCGCCCGCCGTGCGCCGCGCTTCACGGCCGGCCAGGCGCTCAAGGACGCCGTTCGCTGATCGAATCCATTACGGACGACCATCAACGAAACGGCACCCGATCCGGGTCGATTCGGGGGAGTGAAGCCCGGAGGCGCGTTTCAGATCGCTTGATCGGCTTCTCGCCGCTTCGGCGGCCCCGCCCGCGACGAGGCGATTGTTGAAACGGCGCAAGGAGGCTTGATCGACAAAACGGGAAGAAGGATTGCCGGTCCATTCTTCCTGCGTGCTGCGGCACGGCTGACGCAAGTCGGTCGTGCCGTCAGTGTTTTTTGAGCCCCGACTCTCGCCTGCAAATGATCTCCGCGGCAAGTTCACGGGGTCGTCGTACGTTCTTTTCCCATTCCTTCGAGGCGGAAGATTCTCTTCCCGCCGTGCCGTCCCGCGCACGCTGCGGCCCCTCTTTTCAAGCCGCCAACCTCCCTTTGCGGGACGTCTCTCTCCGGCACCGCTGGCCCGCCCCTTCCTTTCGTACGGATCGATTCGCATTTTGTACCGTGTATGACGGCTTCTCTTGCGCAGGTCTTTCGAGCGAGGGAGGCGTCGGCCCACTGCACTGCAGGCTTTTTGAGGGGAGAAATTCTTCTCTTGAGCGGGAGCGGAACTTCCGAAAGTTCACGAAATGTTAACATGAACGTCATAAAATTGACATTTTCGTTGCAGATAATCCACGCTACGAATTTGACAGGAAACACGTCCATGCTCGAACTTCAGAACATCTCCAAGGCATACGGCGACCGCACGGTTCTCTCCGACATTTCCCTTTCGATCGAAAAGGGGGAAATCGTCTCGATTCTCGGCCCGTCGGGATGCGGCAAGACGACGCTCCTCAATCTCGTACTCGGTCTCGTCACGGCCACGGACGGCCGCATTCTCTTTGACGGGGTCGACCTCACGCACGTTCCGATGGAAAAGCGCGGCTTCAACATCGTCTTCCAAGATTATGCGCTCTTTCCGAATCTGAACGCCTACGAAAACATCGTCTACGGTCTTCGCAACCGTCCCGACGTTTCGACGCGTTCAGAAGTGGACGACCTCATCGACCTTCTCGGTCTGCGCCGTCATCTCGAGCAGCGCATCGACGAACTCTCGGGCGGCCAAAAGCAGCGCGTGGCGCTCGCCCGCACGCTCGTGATGAAGCCCAAGCTCCTTCTGCTCGACGAACCGCTTTCCGCTCTGGACGGCCTCATCAAGGAATCGATCAAGGACCGCATCAAGCAGGTCGCCCGTCAGCTCAAGCTCACGACCCTCATCGTGACGCACGACCCCGAAGAAGCGCTCACGCTCTCGGACCGCGTACTCATCATCGAAAACGGTCACATCGCGCAGTTCGACACGCCCGAGCGCATTATCCGCACGCCCGCGAACGAATTCGTCGAACGCTTCATCCTCTCGCAGCTCACGATCAAGCGCGACAACATCTTCCGACTCTTCGCCTCGTCTCTTTCGGGTCTCACGCCCCCTAACGCCGCGGCCCCGCGTGCTGCGGCCGCGTAAGAAGGAATTCTGAAATGGAACAAGCACGCGTCGGCATCCGCGCTTATCGAGGCGGGTTCATTCTGATCGCCGCCTTCCTTCTGGTGGCGCTGATCCTTCCCGTCTGCGCGGTTCTCTGGCAGTCCTTCCTCGGCAAGAACGGGGAGGTCGGTCTGCAGAACTGGGCGAAGGTTCTCTCGGACCCGGAATTCTTCGCGCTTCTCGGCCGAAGCTTCCTCGTGGCGGGGCTCTCCGCCTTCCTTTCGGCCGTGATCGCCTTCTTTGCGGCCTACGGCCTCACCTTCACGAACATCAACAGGCGCCTGAAGAAGGGTGTGCAGATCGTTCTTCTTCTGCCGCTTTTCCTCCCGTCCATCACCTACGGCTTCGCCGTGATGTACTCCTTCGGGCGCATGGGGCTCGTGAGCCAGCTCGTAGGACAGCCGCCGTTCTCGATCTACGGCTTCGCCGGCCTTCTGATCGCGAACGTCGTCTACACGCTTCCGCCCGCCTTCCTGATTCTTTACAACGCCTTCGCGTACGTTGACCGCCGCTTCGTCGTGGTCTCGCGGGTGATGGGGGACGGACTTCTGCGTTCCTTCTACCAGACGGCGCTTCGTCCGACCCTCGGCGCCTTCGTGTCGGCCTTCGTGCTCGCCTTCTTCCTCGCCTTCACGGACTTCGGCATTCCGGTTTCAATCGCCGGTCAGTACAACGTGATCGCCACCGAACTCTACGCCGTCATGATGGGCGCGATCCCGAACTTCGGCGAGGGCGCCGTGCTCGCGATCTCGATGGTGATTCCCGCGGCCTTCGCCGTGTGGGTTCTGAAGCGCTCCGACCGCCTCAACTTCCGCTACTCGCAGATTTCGAAGGCGGCTCCGCTCGAAAACAAGACGCGCGACCGCGCCTTCCTCGTCTATTTCGGATTCCTCACGCTCGTTCTCGTCGCGATCTTTGCGGTGATGTTCATCGTGCCGTTCGTCGAAAACTGGCCCTACAAGCCCAACTTCACGATGCGCCATGTTGAGGAAATTCTCGGCGATCCCTCGCTCTGGAGCGTCTATCTGCGCAGCGTCATGGTCGCGATCATCTCGGCCGCCATCGGCACGGCGATCACCTTCGCCGCGGGCATGATCAAGGCGCGCTCGGCCCTCTCGCCCGCAGCCCGCACGACGATGGACGCCTTCGCGATGGTGACGAACACGCTTCCGGGCATGGTGATCGGCGTGGGCTATCTCTTCGTCTTCTCGGGCACCCCCCTGCAGAACACGCTCGCAATCATCATCATGGCCAACGTCGTGCATTTCTTCGCGACGCCTTATCTGATGAGCACCGCCGCGCTCTCGAAGATGAACGCGGGCTGGGAGACGACCGGTCTGCTCATGGGCGACACCTGGTGGCGCACGGTCCGCCGCGTCGTGATCCCGAACGCTCTGCCGACCCTCTATCAGATGTTCGAAACCTACTTCATCAACGCCATGGTGACGATTTCCGCGGTCGTTTTCCTCTGCGGCACCCGCACGATGCTCGTGACGACCCGCATCAAGGAACTGCAGTACTTCGAAAAGTTCGACGCCATCTTCGTGCTCTCGCTTCTCATCTTCTTTACGAACGTGGCCGCCAAGCTCCTTCTCGACCGTCTCGCCGAAGGCAAGAAGGTCGGGAAACCCCGTGCTCCCGAGATCTCCTCGGGCGCTGCGGGCCGCCCGTCTGCCGCGACTCCTTGATTTCCCGTTGATTTTTTGACCTCACTTTCCCAAACGAAAGGACACATCATGAAATTCTCGACTTCGCTTCTCTTCGCTTCGGTTCTGAGCGCCGGTCTCCTCGTTGGCTGCGACGGCGGCAGCGGCACGTCCCAGCCCGCCCAGAAGACCGCGGCCGAAGCCCCCAAGGCGGCGCCCGTCGTCATCTACACCAACGCCGACGAAGAAGCGCAGCAGGCGATGAAGAACGCCCTCGACAAGAACGGTCTCCAGGGCGCCTACCTCATGCAGAGCTTCGGCACGTCCGAACTCGGCGGCAAGCTCGTCGCCGAAGGGAAGAACATCGAAGCCGACGTGGTGACGATCAGCACCTACTACCTCGAATCGATGCAGAAGAGCCAGAAGCTCTTCCGCGACCTCGGCATCAAGCTCGACACGGTCGGCCCCGCCGTCTCCTACTACGCTCCGATTCTCGGCATCTGCGGCGCGCTCTTCGTGAACACCGAAGTGCTCAAGGCCGACAATCTTCCGAGGCCTGCCGCCATCGCCGATCTGGCCAAGCCCGAATACGCGGGCCACATTTCGGTGCCCGACATCATGGGTTCGTCGACCTCCTGGCTCATGACGCAGGCCATGATCGCCGCCAAGGGTGAGCAGGAAGGCGCCGCCGTGATCCGCGCCATCGAAAAGAATGCCGGCGCCCACCTGGAAAAATCGGGTTCCGCTCCTCTGAAGAAGATCCGTGCCGGTGAGGCCGCCGTGGGCTTCGGACTGCGCCATCAGGCCGTGGCCGACAAGGCCAAGGGTCTGCCGATCGACTACGTCGATCCGGTCGAAGGCAACTTCACGCTCGTCGAAGCCGCCGCCGTCGTCGACAAGGGCGACAAGACCAATCCCAACGCCGAAAAGGTCGTCGAAACGATCGTGAAGTTCGGTCGTCAGGAACTCCTCAAGTTCTACCCGGTCGCTCTCTACAAGGGTGAAACCGTCTCGGCCGAAAACAAGCCCGCCAATCCCAAGACCTTCTCCGAACCGCTTACCGTCGAACTTCTGCAGAAGCACCAGAAGCTCGTGAAGGGCGAATGATCATGCGCGATCCGAATCCGTACAAGCTCCTTACCCCGGGGCCTCTGACGACGACCCTGTCCGTGCGCGAAGCGATGATGATCGACCGCTGCACGTGGGACGACGACTACAAGCGCATGACCGAAGAGATCCGCGCGGGTCTTCTCGACTTCGCGCACGCGGGCGACGACTACACGGTCGTTCTCATGCAGGGCTCGGGCACCTTCGGCGTCGAGTCCGTCCTCTCGAGCGTTCCGGGCGCAAAGGACTGCGTCCTCGTTCTCGTGAACGGCGCCTATTCCGAACGCATGGTGAAGATTCTCGACCGTCACGGCATCGCGCACGCCCGTCTTGACTTCGCCTGGGACGAACTCCCCGACGCCGCCGGGGTCGAGGCCTTCCTCGCCGAACATCCCGAAGTGACGATCGTTTCGATGGTTCACAACGAAACGACGACGGGGATTCTGAACGACATTGAAGCCGTGGGCCGCGTCGTGAAGGCCGCGGGCCGCACCTTCATCGTCGACGCCATGAGCTCCTTCGGGGCCGTCGACATCCGCGTCGCCGACATCGGCATCGACTATCTCGTCTCGAGCGCCAACAAGTGCATCCAGGGCGTTCCGGGCTTCTCCTACATCATCGCGCGCCGCGAAGCGCTCGAAGCGGCGAAGGGGAATGCGCGCACGGTGTCGCTCGACCTCTACGACCAGTGGAAGGGGCTCGAGGAAGGCCACGGCAAGTGGCGCTTCACGTCGCCCACGCACGTGGTCGCCGCCTTCCACCGCGCGATGCAGGAACTGCGCGAAGAAGGGGGCGTCGAAAAGCGCGGCGAGCGCTATGCGCGCTTGAACCGGCGCCTTCGCGAAGGCATGGCCGCTCTGGGCTTTACGGCCTACGTCGAAGAAGCCCACCAGGGTCCGATCATCACGACCTTCTTCTATCCGAAGGAAGGCTTCTCCTTCCCGAAGATGTACGCCTACCTCAAGGAACACGGCTACGTGATCTATCCGGGCAAGCTCACCGACCGCGACACCTTCCGTCTCGGCAACATCGGCGACTTGAACGACGAAGACGCCGAACGCATTCTCAAGATCTTCGCCGACTTTTGCGCTTTGGAGGAACAGAATGGCGCGCATTGAAGCCGTAATCTTTGACTGGGCGGGCACGACCGTCGACTTCGGTTCGCTCTCGCCCGTCGGGGCCTTCATGGAAGCCTTCCGCCGCGCCGGCGTGGAAGTGAACGAAGAGGAAACCCGCAAGCCCATGGGTATGCTCAAGATCGATCACATCCGCACGATGCTCGCCATGGACCGCATTCGAGCGGCCTGGATCGAAAAGCACGGCGCGGCGCCGACCGACGCCGACGCGCAGCGCATCTACGACGATTTCGAACCCGCTCTGATGAGCGTGCTCGACGAACGCTCGAAGCTGAAGCCCTTCGTTCTCGAAACGATGACTGCGCTTCGCGAACGCGGCCTTCGCATCGGCAGCACCACGGGCTACACGTCCTCGATGATGGACGTCGTCCGTCCGGCGGCCGCCCGTCAGGGCTACGCCCCCGACACTTGCGTCACCGCGGACGACACGGGCGGGTTCGGCCGTCCCTGGCCCTTCATGATCTTTGAAAACATGCGTCTTTTGAAGGTCTCGGCCGTCTCGGCCGTCGTGAAGGTGGGCGACACCGTGAGCGACATCCGTGAAGCGACCGCCGCGGGCGTCGTCGCCGTCGGCGTCACCGACGGTTCGAGCGTCGCGGGCTGCTCCGAAGCCGAATGGAACGCCATGTCGGAAGACGAGAAGAACGTCGTCCGCGAAAAGGCGAAGAAGGTGTTCCTTGACGCGGGCGCCGACTACGTGATCCGCGATCTCTCGGAACTCCCGGCCCTCGTCGACAAGCTCGACGCCGAATAACCCCTTCTCCAGGGTTGCAAACGAACACCGCACGGAATTGAGGGATTCCGTGCGGTGTTCCTGTTTTTGAGGACGTACGAAGGACGTCCCTGAGTCCCGATCCCCGGTCCTCAGATGCGGGGCTTCGTCACGTCGACGCGCGAAAGGGCGCCCGCCGCGCGAAAGAGTTCGTCGGGCGTCAAGCGCACGCCGCTCGCGGCGTCGCCGCAGGCGGGGTAGACGATGTCGAAGCGGTCGAGCGAGACATCCGTGTAGACGCGCACCTCCGGCTTGGCGCCGAAGGGGCAGACGCCGCCCGGGGCGTGGCCGACGAGCGCCTCCACCTGGTCGCCCGGGATCATCTTCGCCTTCGAGTGAAACGTGTCGCGGAATTTCCGGTTGTCGACCTTGACGTCGCCCGCGGCGAGCACCAGGATCGGACCCTCGTCCGTGAGAAAGGCCATGGACTTGGCGATGCGGGCGGGTTCGCAGCCGAGCTGCTCGGCCGCAAGCTCCACCGTGGCGGTGGATTCGGTGAAGGTGTGCACGCGGTCGGCGAGTCCGAGTTTTTCGAGATGGGCGTAGGCGACGTCGAAGGACATGGCGGCTCCGATAAAAGCATGAGTTCCGCCATTTTCTTATGCCCCGGTCCCGAAAGGCACGGCTCTACGATGTTTCCACTAGAGCGGCACGCCAAAATTTAAGGAAAACCCGTAACGCGTTCACGGTCTATCGAATTCTCTTTTTCTTCTGTATAGTGGTTTCCCTGAGCCCGTTGTCGGCTCACGGGTGTCGAAAGGAAGTCCGTATTCCTCTTCGCTCCCGATACAACCAGAAGGATGTTCCGCCTCGGCGCATCGGTCGGCAAAGTCTTTTTTGTCTTCCGAACGGCCGGGGCATCTTTTTGTCGAGAACCGAAAACCCTAAGGAGAGACTCGTGACGGACCGATTGGAAAGAGTGAAGCGCGCGGCGGAAGGCCGCTGGCCCGAACTGTGGGCGTCCTACGGCATGGCACACGAACATTTTGAAAAACCGAACCGCCCGTGCCCGATTTGCGGGGGACGGGACCGCTTCACGTACTTCGCGAAGGAAACGGGCGGGCGCTGGTACTGCCGCGGCTGCGGCTGGGGCGACGGGATCGACCTGGTGCGGCGCGTGACGGGACGAAGCTTCCCCGAAACGCTCGAAAGTCTCGAGTCCCGCCTCGGCCTCGTAAGGCCCGCCCCTGCGCCCGAGAAGAAAAGCTTCACTCCCGAAGAGAAGGAGGCCTACGCGCAGAAGATGCGCGCCGAGCGTCAGCGCGAAGCGGCGGAAAAACTCTGGGCCGAAGCGGAGGAACTCGGAGACCTCCCCGACCATCCGGTGCAGAAATATCTGCACGAAAGAGGGCTCTATCCCGTGCTCTCGGGGTTGCGGTCCGTGCGGGTCGTCGAAAAGCTTCCCTATTGGGAGGAGGGGAGCGTGAAGGGGGAATATCCGGCGGTCCTCTTCGCGCTCACGGACGACGCGGGCCGCGTCGTGACGCTTCATCGTCTTTGGCTCTCGGAGACGGGCCGCAAGGCCCCCGTTTCGGCCCCGAAGAAGCTCTTGGGTTCCCCCGAAGGCGGCCTCGTGCGGCTCTATGAGGCGGGTGAAACCCTCGCGTTCACGGAAGGGGTGGAGACGGCCATGGCCGTTCGCGCGATGACGGGGCTTTCCGTCTGGGCCTGCGTGAGCGCCGTGGGGCTTCTGTCGCTTACGCTCGAACGGATTCCCGCTTCGGTGAAGAGCGTGGAAATCTATGGCGACAACGACGAGAGTTATGTCGGACAGGCGGCCGCCTACGGACTCGCGGCCAAACTCCATCGCGACGCCCGCGCCGCGGGGCGGGAACTCTCGATTCGCGTGCGCATCCCCGAGAGGACGGGCTACGACTGGAACGACGTGCTCCTCAAAAGCCTCGCCAAGGAGAAGACCGGAGGACGAAAGCGCCTCCGATCGTGAGCGATTGTTGCGGGCGGGGAGGGCCTCTTTTCCTGCTCCGCCTCTCCGAGACGGGATTTCGAATCATGCTCTTTCGGCATGACTGCGCATTCGGAGAATTCATAGAAACTCGCGAGGAAACCTGCGACTTTAGGGAACTTCCGTAAATTCGATGTTGGAAAAAGAGTCCAGTAGTCGAGAGCTTTT
>UQTE01000001.1 GCA_900543805.1 uncultured Sutterella sp. | reverse complement strand
CTCGACCTCTTCTTCGATCAGGCCCTTTGAGTGTAGATTCCTCGGCTTTTAGGGTAGCAAAGCTTCGCAAGGCTCCGTCTCTGCTCTTTGGAGCCACCGACTGGTTCGGAGACGATCGTACGGTCGGCGCCCGTCTGTTCGCTCAGAACGTCGTTCGTGCGCTCTCACCGAAGGTGAACTACAAGAAGGATGCGGAAGCACTGCAGTGTCCCGAGGTGCTGTGGTTCTCCGACTCGGACGAATCCAAGACCCTCGCCGAAGGTGCGGCGATCGGCTCCGCCATCGTTGAGATGTGCCGATTGGCCGACACGCCCGCCAACCTCTGCACGCCGGCATTTCTCTGTGAAGAGGCCCACAACATTGCGAAGAATCACGAAAAGGTCTCCGCAACGATTCTTGAGAAGCCCGAACTCGAAGCGCTCGGCATGGGCGGACTTTTGGGCGTTGCGCAGGGGAGCGCCGTATCGCCCGCTATGATCGAACTTCGCTATGACGGCGGCAAGTGTGACGATGCTCCTGTCGTTCTCGTGGGAAAAGGCATCACCTTCGACGCGGGCGGCATTTCGCTCAAGCCTGCCGCCAAGATGGGCGACATGATCTACGACATGTCGGGCGCGGCCTCCGTGCTTGCGGTCGTGCAGGCTGTTGCAGATCTTGCTCTTCCGATCAATCTCGTCGCCATCGCCCCCGCTTGTGAAAATCTTCCCTCGGGAACGGCCCTGAAGCCGGGCGACATCATCACGACCTATTCGGGCCGCACGGTGGAAGTTCAGAATACCGACGCCGAAGGCCGGCTCATTCTCGCGGACGGTCTCACCAAGGCGCTGGAACACAAGCCGCAAATCATCATCGACGTCGCGACGCTCACGGGTGCCTGCGTAGTAGCGTTGGGAAGCACCTACACGGGGCTCTTCACCAACCGCGACGATTTGGCCGAAAAACTGCTCGAAGCCGGCAAGAAGACCGGAGATCTTGCCTGGCGCATGCCTCTTCATTCGGATTACACCGAACTCATGCAGTCCTCCTACGCAGATCTCGCCAACATTTCCTCCGTGCGCGGAGCCGGGGCCTCCACCGCCGCGGCCTTCCTCGAAACCTTCGTCGAAGGGACGCCCTGGGCGCACCTCGACATCGCCGGCACGGCCAATACGAGCGGCAAGGACCACGCCTCGACGGGACGCCCCGTCGCGTTGCTCGTCGAATTCCTGCGGGATCTCGCCGAATCGAAGAAGGCCACGGAACCCGCCTCGGTATAATGTGCCCCATGCAGAAAGTCGACTTCCACTTCAACGTCCCCGACCGTTTGCGCTACGCCTGTGCCGTAGCCAAGACGGTCCTTCACCGCAAGCTTCGCCTTGCGGTGTGGACGTCCGACGCGGATCGCCTCGGAAGGCTGGACGCCCTCCTCTGGAGTTACAGCGATCTCGCCTTCCTGCCGCATGTCGCACCTGGGCATCGTCTTGCGCCCGATACGCCCATCTTGCTCTCTACCCGTTTGGAGGAACTTGAGGGCGACGTGTTGCTTCTTCTCGACGATGCTCTGCCTCCCGATTGGCAGACCGCGTTCGAGCGCTTTCCGCGCATCATCGACGTCGTGAGCACGAAGCCCGATGAACTGCAGGCCTCCCGCGCCCGCTACCGTGCCTACAAAGCGGCGGGCGTTGAACTCGCCGCCTACGACCGTCGTCAATAAATGGTCGTCACTCCACTTTGAGGAATTCTCATGGAACGCAAAGAACCCGTCATGGCCCCGAGCGTCTCGGCGCTTGAGGAACGCATTCCGCTCACCTGGCGTGAAGTGAATGAGCTCGCGAGCGTCACGGCCGCTGCAGAGACGCCGGCGCCCGTTGCGGAAGCGCCCGCAACGGCTCCCGCCGTTCCCGAACCCGCAACCGTTCTGGAAAACCGCGCGCTCACGGAAGAGGAAATCACGGCGCTTTGCGACCATCTCATGCCGGTTCTCGAGAAAACCATCCGCGAGGCGCTCTCGCAGACGCTTGAGATGACGCTTCACAACGCGCTCATGCGGGTGCGCTCCGACCTTGACCGATCGATCCAACCGATGATCCGTCAGGCGCTCGAGCTCGAACTGCGCGCAGAAAACCTCTCGCGCGCCCTCATGCGCAAAGGAGAGGATCCTCAATAACGTCCGCGATTCTTTCGTGCGACAATACGAAAACCCACGGCACGCCCTCTCGTTCGCGGGCGTGCCGTTCTCATTTTCAAGCTTTTTTGTACTCAATCTTCCAATCATGACGCAGTCTAAAGATCAAGAACTCGCCAAGAGCTTCGAGCCTGCCGACATCGAAGCGCGCTGGTATCCCATTTGGGAAAAGCGCGGCTACTTCCGCGCCGGCACCGACACGTCGAAGCCGAGCTTTGCCATCCAGCTGCCCCCGCCCAACATCACGGGGATTCTCCACATGGGTCACGCCTTCAATCAGACGGTGATGGATACGCTCACGCGCTTCCACCGCATGGACGGCTACAGTACCGTGTGGATCCCGGGTACCGACCATGCGGGCATCGCTACTCAGATCGTCGTGGAACGCAAGCTCGAAGCCCAAGGGATCGACAAGCGCGACATCGGCCGCGAAGCCTTTCTCGAAAAGATCTGGGAGTGGCAGAAGTTCTCGGGCGGCTCCATCCTCTCGCAGATGCGTCGTCTCGGCGACAGCGTCGACTGGGAGAACGCCTACTTCACGATGGACGAAAAGCTCTCGAAGGTCGTCATCGACACCTTCGTGAAACTCTATGAAGAAGGCCTCATCTATCGCGGCACGCGCCTCGTGAACTGGGACTGCAAGCTCCAATCGGCCGTGTCGGATCTGGAAGTGGAAAACAAGGAAGAGGAAGGCTCCCTCTGGGAAATCCGCTATCCCGGCGCCGACGGTTCCGAAGGCGTCGTCGTGGCGACAACCCGTCCGGAAACGCTCTTTGGCGACCAGGCCGTTGCCGTTCATCCGGATGACGAACGCTATCAGCATCTGATCGGCAAGACGCTGAAGCTTCCGCTCACCGACCGCGAAATTCCCGTGATCGCCGACGAGTACGTCGACCGCGAATTCGGTTCGGGCTGCGTGAAGATCACGCCGGCGCACGACTTCAACGACTTTGAAGTCGGCCGCCGTCACAACCTCGCCATGCTGAACGTCCTCACGAAGACCGCCCGCATGAACGACAACGTTCCCGAAAAGTACCGCGGCATGGATCGTTACGAATGCCGCGAAGCGGCGCTCGCCGACCTGAAGGCTCAAGGCCTTCTCGTCGGGATCAAGAAGCATAAGCACATGGTCCCGATCGTCACGCGCACGGGCGAAGTGGTCGAACCGATGCTTTCCGACCAGTGGTTCATGGCAATGAGCAAGCCCGCTCCCGAGGGCTCGCTCTATCCGGGCAAGTCCATCGCGGAAGTGGGTCTTGAAGCCGTTGAATCGGGTGAAGTCAACATCTTCCCGAAGGAATGGCAGGGCGTCTATCGCCAGTGGCTCGAAAACATTCAGGACTGGTGCATTTCGCGTCAGCTTTGGTGGGGCCATCAGATTCCGGCCTGGTACGACGAAGCCGGCAATGTCTACGTTGCGCACAACGAGGCCGAAGCGCAAGAGAAGGCTGGCGCCGGCGTGAAGCTTTCGCGCGACGAAGACGTCCTCGACACGTGGTACTCCTCCGCCCTCGTTCCCTTCTCGACCCTTGGCTGGCCCAACCCCGAAGGCGTCGAAAAGGACATGTACGACCTGTACCTGCCGAGTACCGTTCTCGTGACGGGCTACGACATCATCTTCTTCTGGGTCGCCCGCATGGTGATGATGACGCGCCACTTCACGGGCCGCGTCCCCTTCAAGAACGTCTACATCCACGGTCTCGTGCGCGACGCCGAAGGAAAGAAGATGTCGAAGAGCGAAGGCAACACCCTCGACCCGCTCGACATCATTCAGGGGATCGACCTTGAAAACCTCATCAAGAAGAACACGATGGGGCTTCGTCAGCCGGAAAAGGCTCCGTACGTCGAAAAGAAGCTTCGCGAACACTACCCCAACGGCATCGCCGCCCACGGGGCGGACGCGCTTCGCTTCACGATGGCTGCCTACGCGACGCTCGGCCGCAACGTGAACTTTGACCTGAAGCGCGCCGAAGGCTACCGCAACTTCTGCAACAAGCTCTGGAACGCCACGCGCTTCGTGCTGATGAACGTGGAAGGGAAGGACTGCGGCGTGGGTGAAACCGCCTCGAGCCCGATGACCTTCTCGTTTGTCGACCGCTGGATCCTGGGCGAACTCGACCGTACGATCCGTACGGTTCGCGAAGCCTACGCCGACTATCGTCTCGACAACGCAGCGAACGCCATTTACTCCTTCGTATGGAACGAGTACTGCGACTGGTACCTCGAACTCGCCAAGGTGCAGTTGAAGGGCGACGAGGCCGCCTGCCGTGCGACCCGCCACACGCTCGTGACGGTTCTCGAAACGGTGCTGCGTCTTGCCCACCCGATCATCCCCTTCATCACGGAAGAACTCTGGCAGAAGGTTTCGGTGGTCGCCGGCACGCGCAAGGACGACGAAGAAACCTCCGTCATGATTCAGGCCTATCCGAAGGCGACGGGCGACGTCTGCGAAGCCGCCGAAGGGAAGATGAAGCTCGTCAAGGACATGATCGACGCGGTTCGCAATCTGCGCGGCGAAATGAAGCTCTCGCCCTCCGTGCGCGTTCCGCTTCTGATTGAAGGCGACGCGGCGACGGCCGCTGAAGCGGCTCCGTATCTCCAGGCGCTTGCGCGTCTTGAGGCCGTCGAACACGTCGACGACCTCTCCGCGGCGGCGAAGGGTTCGATCGCGCCCGTCGCGATCGTAGGCGACTTCAAGCTCATGCTCAAGGTTGAAATCGACGTCGCCGCCGAACGTCTGCGCCTCGCGAAGGAAATCGAACGCGTCGAAGGCGAAATCAAGAAGTGCGAAGCGAAGCTTGCCAACGAACGTTTCGTCTCCCGCGCCCCGCAGGCCGTGGTGGATCAGGAAAAGAAGCGTCTCGCCGACTTCACGGATCTTCTCGCCAAGGTTCGCGAACAGCTCTCCCGCCTTCCTGAAGCCTAATCGTCGTTTCTCCCCGCTCGGGGACTAGACGAAATCTCATCATTGGCCCTCTCCGTCATCCGACGGAGAGGGCCTTTTCATGATCCAGAGCAAGTTCCAAAGAAGAAAGTTTTGGCAAAAAGCGGGGATTTTTGAACGCGTCGGCCGATTGGGCCTTCGTCTTGCCATAATGGAAAATGAACCAACAACCAAAACCCGTCGCGAACGATTCTTTCTTCGCGGCGTCTTTAGAGGAGTCAAAGATCATGACTACGGTGGACACGATCGTGGAGGCCATTGAAGGTCACCGCACGCTCAACTTCGGCTATCACGGATTCGACCGCGTTGTTTCGCCCTATGCCATCGGCATGACGACGACCAACGAACTCAAGATGCTCGCCTACCAGACCGAAGGCGGCTCGAATTCCGGCGTCTGCCCGAAGCTTCGTTATTTTGCCGTGAGCGACATTCTCGGATTGGAAGTCGGCACGGCTTTTTATGTGCCCGCGGATGAAGCGGCGACCTCGCAGTACGCTTCCTTCACGAAGCTCTATGCCAAGGTGTGATGGCACGTTGAATCGTTGAAATAGGAAAAAGCTCGCGTTGCCGATGAAAAGCAACGCGAGCTTTTTGTATGTGTGGGGTGCGAAATGGGACTCGAACCCACGACAACCGGAATCACAATCCGGGACTCTACCAACTGAGCTATTCGCACCATCCGAATTTTTGGCCCGCCCGGCAGGAATCGAACCTGCGACCGCCGGCTTAGAAGGCCGATGCTCTATCCAACTGAGCTACGGGCGGCGGTGTCCGGTGGTCGGGGTGAAGAGATTCGAACTCCCGACATCCTGCTCCCAAAGCAGGCGCGCTACCAGACTGCGCTACACCCCGAAAGGGTGCATTATAGGCATGGTACCCAAGTCGCTCGCGAGAGGTTGCATTTTGAAACGTTTTGCAAACATTCGGTTTGGGCAAGAAGGCCGCTGTGCGGAATTTCTTCGCTCCGACGCAGGCGTTCCGATACAATAACGCGCGACTCAAGTCATCCCTCTTCCCCCAAACAAAAGGAACCGCTATGAGCTTTGAAGAAGATTTCTCGAACGACCCGTTGCACGCCAAGAAGAAGGCCTGGTCCGGCCGCTTCTCGGAACCCGTGGACGCCTTCGTTCTTCGCTACACCGCCAGCGTGGATTTTGACAAGCGCATGGCTTTGGCCGACATTCAGGGTTCGCTCGCCCACGCCGCGATGCTCCAGAAGATCGGCGTGATTTCCGAAAAGGATCTCGAAGACATCCGCCGCGGCATGGCTCAGATCAAGGAAGAAATCGAAAAGGGCGTCTTTGAGTGGCAGCTCGAACTCGAAGACGTGCACCTCAACATCGAAGCCCGCCTCACCGCTTTGATCGGCGACGCCGGCAAGCGCCTCCATACGGGCCGCTCGCGCAACGACCAGGTCGCGACCGACATTCGCCTCTATCTGCGCGGCGAAATCGATACGATCGTCGCCCGCATCGAACACCTCCAGGAGGTGCTCGTCGAACAGGCCAAGCGCGGCAGCGACATCATCATGCCGGGCTTCACCCACATGCAGGTCGCCCAGCCCGTGACCTTCGGTCACCACATGCTCGCCTACGTCGAAATGTTCGAGCGCGACCGCGAACGCTTCCTCGACGTGCGCCGCCGCGTCAACCGCAGCCCCCTCGGCGCAGCGGCCCTCGCCGGCACCACCTACCCGATCGACCGCGAATACACGGCCGAACTCCTCGGCTTTGAAGCCGTCGCTCAGAATTCGCTCGACGCCGTTTCCGACCGCGACTTCGCGATCGAATTCTGCGCCGCCTCGTCGGTTCTGATGATGCACATCTCGCGTCTTTCGGAAGAACTCGTCACCTGGATGAGCCAGCGCTTCTCCTTCATCAAGCTCCCCGACCGCTTCACGACGGGCAGCTCGATCATGCCGCAGAAGAAGAACCCGGACGTTCCGGAAACCGCCCGCGGCAAGTCGGGCCGCGTCTACGGCAACCTCATCGCGATGCTCACGCTCATGAAGGGCACGCCCCTTGCCTACAACAAGGACTTCCAGGAAGACAAGGAACCGGTCTTCGACACGATCGACACGGTGAAGGATACGCTTCGCGCCTTCTGCGACATGATGGCCGGTGTTGAACCGCGCGCCGACATGATGCTCCAGGCCTGCCAGGCTGGCTTCCCCACCGCTACCGACCTTGCCGACTACCTCGTTCGTCACGGCGTTCCCTTCCGTACGGCCCACGACATCGTCGGTCAGACGGTGCGCGAAGCCGCCAACCGCAACTGCGGTCTTGAAGAGCTTCCGCTTGACGTTCTGCAGAGCTTCTCGAAGGAAATCGGCGAAGACGTCTACGAAGTCCTCAAGCTTGAAGGCTCCGTCAAGGCCCGCAACCACCTCGGCGGTACGGCTCCCGAACAGGTCCGCAAGCAGGTGGCCCGTTGGGAAAGCATCATTGCCGAACGCAACGCCAAGTAATCGGTGTCTCGTTTTAAATCGAACGACTCCCGTTTGATTAGCTATTAGCCGCTCTGAAGATTCTTACTTCAGAGCGGTCTTGCTTTTCGAGAACCTTCGATTTTTCACAGTTGGCTGAATGTCATCCATCTGGCAGTGCTCTAAAAATTTTCTTCTGAGCCGCTAGAAACTTCATAAGCCAAACAAAAAAATTAGAGATACCTCTGAAGGGTTCTATCAGTCTCAGCTTGTCTAAAGTTTGATAGCATTACAATCAATCGAGTCTCGACCGTTTTATACCCACAACATACGGTTATGTCCCTCCCAATTTCGCAGTTCAACTTTACGTCAGGACCTACTATGGAACAACACCAGAAAAAAGTAGCCATTGTTGTGCCAGTTTACAATATGGAAGAATTCCTTCCCGAGTGCATAGATTCCATACTCTCACAAACGTATACCAACTTCGACATCTTTGCTGTCGACGATGCTTCTACTGACAAATCGCTAGAAATTCTTTGCCATTACCAAGAAAAAGATTCTCGCGTAGTAGTTCTTAGACGCGAAAACAACGGTGGCCTTTCAGCTGCCCGCAATACAGCCCTCGATGAAATTGAGAAAAGACAGATTTATGACTTCATATCATTCTGCGATAGTGATGACGCAATTGCTCCTGACATGATTAAGGAACTTTTGTTCGCATCCATCTCCGAAAATGCTGACGTTGCCAGCTGTTGCTATCACAGAACAAACTATAATAAAAAGATACAAGAAAAATTCACAAACTACTGTTCGTTCGGTCCTGAGACTTTTGTCGAACAAATATTTTCACTTGGAAATTGGAAAAAAAATCGAGGAAGTGGCGGGTTTTCGTGTCTACGCATCTTTAAGGCCACAACAATAGAAGGCCTCAGGTTTTATAAAGAAAAAAACCTTTCGGAAGATGAGGTTTTTTGCATGGAAGTTGCAACACGATCCCATAAAATCACTCACGTCCCCAAAGCTTTATATTTCTATCGTTATAGGGAAAACAGCTTATCTCAAGCCAAAGCCTTTTCCCGAAAGCTCGTTGTTTCCAGAATCAACACACTACCCTTTGCCGAGAAAATTTCTCACTACGCATTAATTCTTAATGCGTGCGCTATCGTAAAAAAACTAAAAAACAATAGCAGGCTCCTATCATCAGATCTTTTAGCGAGTCTTCACCCCCTTATCAAGGAGGGTTACTCTATTCACCTCATCTCAAGAAAAGAATTTTTCAGATTTCAACTTCATTACTTATTAAGCAAATTTAAAATCAAATAATCTTTCATTACAAAACATTTCAGTACACAAATTTCGGACGATAACCTGCAATTCGTAAGGCATCTACCCACTCATTTGAAACCTTCATGGTGGCGTAAATCGCACCTTCCGACTTGCCGTCGGAGGTGATCTTGAAGCGAACGGGTACGCGCTGATAGATGCGAAGGTCGTCCGACACGGCCTTGAGCTCTTCGAGCGCAGGAAGGTTGTCCTTCGTGACCTCCACCTCCAGGAACTGCGCCACGCGACGGCGCAGTTCCATGAGGTTCCAGACTTCGTCAGCCGTGACGCCGAGACGCTTTGAGAATTCGTCGTAGCGCACGCGTCCCGTCACGCAGATGAGGTCATCCACGTCAAAGGAGCCGCGGATGCGATCCCAGATTTCGCTGTAAACCACCACGTCCATCACTGCCGTCTTGTCGGTGATGGTGATCGCCGCCATGCGACCGCGCTTTCCTTGAATCGCACGCAAGCCTGTCACAACGCCGCAGAGGCGCACCTTTTCCCGACCGGCCTTGAGTTGGTTGAGCGTGGTGGTCGTAAAGTGCCGGGCTTCGCGTTCGTACACGTCAAAGAGGTGACCCGTAAAGCAGAAGCCGAGCATCTTCTTTTCGTTGACCAGACGTTCGCGATCGCTCCAAGAGGGAGCGTCCACCCACTGAACCTGGCGTTCGACCTCTTCCTCCATGTCGCCGAAGAGGCTGTCCTGCGTGTCATTTTCCTGTTCGGCACGTCCCAGATTCAGGGCGTGCTGAATGTTTCCGAAGAGTTTGCCTCGATCTTCATCGAGCGAATCAAAGCTCCCCGCCTTGATGAGGTTTTCGAGAACGCGCGCGGACATGCCCTTCACGCGGGCCGTGAAGTCGAAGAGATCCTTGAAGGGTCCCTTTTCCTTGCGGACCCGCATGATTTCTTCCACCACCTGTTCACCCACCCCCTTCACGGCGCCAAGGCCATAGCGAATGTGACCTTCGTCCGGCACCGTGAAGAACCAGTCGCTTTCGTTTACGTCCGGTGCCAGGAAGGCGACACCATTTTCCTTGGCGTCTTCAATCAGGGCGCAGACCTTGTCGTTCTGGTCCATCACCATGCAAAGGTTGGCCGCCATGAAGGCCGCCGTGTGATGCACCTTCAGATAAGCCGTTTGGTATGCGACATAGGAATATGCTGCGGCGTGCGACTTATTGAAGCCGTAGCCCGCAAATTTTTCCATCAAGTCGAAGATTTCGGTCGCGGTCTCAGGCGTGACGCCTCGTTCTCCCGCCCCCTTGATGAAGACGTCGCGCTGACGCTTCATTTCCTCGACGTTCTTCTTGCCCATGGCTCGGCGAAGCAGGTCGGCGCCGCCCAGCGTATAGCCGCCGATCACCTGCGCCACACGCATCACCTGTTCCTGATAGACCATGATACCGTACGTTTCTTCGAGCACCTCCTCCATACGCTTGTCGGGATAGTTCACCTTTTCCCGACCGAACTTACGGTTGATGAAGGAGGGAATCAGGTCCATCGGGCCCGGACGATACAACGCGTTCAAAGCCACCAGGTCTTCCAGACGGTCTGGACGCGCCTGCTTCAAAAGGGTTCGCATCCCTTCCGATTCGAACTGGAAGACGGCCGCCGTATTGGCGTCCTGAAAGAGCTGATAGGTTTCCTCGTCCTTGATCGGAATGCGGGCAAGCTCAAAGGGAAGATCCGGATGGAGCTTCTTGATGTATTCCACGGCCTTCTTCAAAATCGAGAGCGTCGTAAGGCCCAGGAAGTCGAACTTGACGAGACCGACGTTTTCCACGTCCTTCTTGTCGTACTGACTGACCGTGTTTTCGGGTTTGCCGTCCGAGTTGTAGAGAGGGCAAAAGTCCGTCAGTTTCCCCGGGGCAATCAACACGCCCCCCGCATGCATACCGAGATTTCTCGTCATGCCTTCGAGCGGCATGGCGAGACGAATGAGTTCCTGATAGTCCTCTTCCTTCTCGACGGCTTCCTTGAACTCGGGGATCGTTTCGAGAGCTTCCTTGAGCGTGATGCTTTTGCCGGGTTGTTGAGGAATGAGCTTCGCGAGATTGTCCACCTTCCCGTAGGGAATGGAAAGAGCGCGCGCGACGTCGCGCACGACCGCTTTGGCGCCGAGGGTACCGAAGGTTGCAATCTGGCTCACGGCATCAACGCCGTAGGTCGCCTTCACGTATTCGATCACGCGGTCGCGGTTGTACTGACAGAAGTCGACGTCAAAGTCAGGCATCGACACGCGTTCCGGATTCAGGAAACGTTCGAAAAGGAGATCGAACTCCAGGGGATCCAGGTCGGTAATCCCGAGTGCGTAAGCAACGAGCGAACCGGCACCGGAACCGCGCCCCGGTCCCACGGGAATGTCGTTGCGCTTCGACCAGTTGATGAAGTCCTGAACGATGAGGAAGTAGCCCGGGAACTCCATCTTCTTGATGATGCCGAGTTCGTACTCCAGACGTTCGTCGTATTCCTTGCGAACTTCCGCCTGTTCGTACTTGTCGGGATAGAGAAAATCGAGACGCTTTTGCAGACCTTGTTTCGCGAGATAGTCGATGTAGTCGTCCAAGGACATGCCGTCGGGCGTCGGGAAGAGCGGCAGCTGAGGCTTCGAGAGCACGCCGTCCAAATTGCATCGCAGCGCGATCTGCACCGAGTTTTCCAAAGCCGAAGGAATGTCGGCAAACAGCTGACACATCTGCTCCTCGGTCTTGAGGTACATCTCTTCCGTGAACGTTTGATTGCGGCGCGGATCGTTGAGCGTGTAGCCCTCCGAAATGCAGCAACGGATGGCGTGCGACTCGTAGTCTTCCGGCATCAAGAACTGAACAGGATGCGTCGCAACTACAGGCACGTCCACCTCAATCGCGAGATTGACGAGTTCATGAACAAGCGCCTCGTCACCGGGGCGCCCCGCACGCTGCAATTCCACGTACAAACGATCCCCAAAGATCTCTTTGTAGCGTCGCAGTTCCGTCACGGCAAGAGACGGCAGTTCATGCGCGTAGTGACGGGCAAGCGCCCCTTCGGGGCCACCCGTCAACGCAATAAGGCCTTCCCCCTGTTTTCCTTTGAACCACTCGAGCTTAATCTGCCCGCGCAGGCGGTCTTCCTTCGTGAGATACGCACGCGTGAGAAGTTCGCACAGATGGCGATACCCTTCTCGGTGCATGCAATACACCGTCAGACGATCCGGTTCGTCCGGCATGGCGGGATTGTGAAGACGAATGTCGCAACCGATGATAGGTTTGAGACCAGCCTTCATGGCGTGTGTATAAAAGCGCACGCCGCCGAAGAGATTCATGATGTCGGCAATCCCGAGCGCCACACCGCCGTGCTCGAGTACTTTTTCAATGATCGGATCGATACGCACCATCCCGTCGATGATGGAGTACTCGGAATGGAAACGAAGATGGACAAAACGGGGATTGGCCATGACAACAAATACAGGGAAAAAGGAATGAAATCAACGATAGGTCACGGAGAGCGTTTCATCCGTCACGGTCAGAATGGAGCGAAGCGCTTCACTCGCAAACACCCGTTTCAAATCCGAATGCATCAATACGGCATGAAGATCCTTGTGAGACGAAAGATACGCCGTCGCTACCTCCCAGCCCATGGCAAAGAGAGCCGTACACCATGCATCAGCCTTCGCACCGTTCGCATCAACGATGGAGACGGAAGCGATATCGGTCAAAACGGGACGCCCCGTCTTGGCACTCAAAATGTGACCGTAGCGCTTGCCGTCCTTTTCAAAAAAGCGTTCATACGCACCCGACGTGATCACGCTCACGTCCTTGGCGTTGATGACGGCAAAATAGGTGTTTCGCGCCTGATCCGGACGCTGCAGTCCCACTCGCCACGGACGACCTTCGGACTTCCCGCCGAGTGTAACGACGTTTCCGCCCAAATCCAATAGCGCATGTTCGGCACCCTGACTACGAAGGAACTCGGCAAGTTTCTGACCAATGTAACCCTTGGCGATCCCGCCCATGTCGAGATTTTGTCCGGGCGCTATGCGAATCTGCCAACCGTTCTGCGTCTCGCGAACCTCCACCTTTCGATAGTCAACCGCCTGAACGGCCTTTTGAATCGCCTCATCGGAAGGTACCGAATCTCCTCCAAAGCCGATCTTCCACAAATTGACGACCGGACCGATCGTGGGTTCAAAGGCCTGATTCGAATCCTTGGCTACCTCAAGTGCTTCACGCGTCATCTCGGCGACTTCTTGAGGAACCGACACCCACTCTCCGGAGCGATCGTTCACTTCGTTCAGAGCGGTCTTCTTGTGCACCGACATCATGTCTTCGTAGCGAATGATCTCGTCTTCGACCATCTGGCGAAGTTTCAGCACTTCCTCTTCACTCGATCCGTACACCTTGCCGGAGATGATGGTGCCCATGTGAAGGCTCATCCAAGGCAACTCGTATTCTTCCGTTTGCACCGGAGCCGCTTGTGGCTCAGTAGCTTGAGCCAAGTTCAGGCCACCCCACACAAGAAAGAACGCCATCACGGCAAATGTCAGAATTCCTTGTCTCATCATTTTCTTTGACTCCTCTTTTCTTACGTATGATGCGCATACGTAAGAAAAGAGGGACGGCACCGAACGTGTCAATCCCTCTTTCTCTCATTCGTCAGCGGATGCCCGTTACGAGCGTCCGAACGAAATCATTACTGTGCCTTGGACAGAGCGTCCTTGACGGCGGCCTTGATGCCATCGCTCGAGAGCGTGGCGCCGGCAACGCTTTCAACACCGTCCACACCGTTCTTGGCGACGATGGCCGGGCAGAGCGTTTCGGCAGCGGCGGCGAAGATCATTTCGGTTTCACCGTGCTTCAGAACCTTGACGGCGGCAACCTTGCCACCCTTGACGTCCACCTGGACCTGAATCTGGGATTCGCGGCCCTTGCCTTCACCGGTGTAGGAACCGTCCTTGTAGGCAGCCTGAGCGCCGGCGGCCATGAGAGCGGCGGCGGCGAGAACGATCAACTTCTTCATGATGATTTCTTCCTTGACGTAGGGAACTTCATTTTTGTGTAAGAGGCGGTCTCATTCCAAACGTTTTCATCCCTTCGAAACGAAACCTCCCCCATCCTGCTTCCGTGCACCATCAACCGAAATCAAATTTTCATTGAGGCGCAAAGAACGGATTCTTTTCAACGGGTTGCCTCTAGAGGTCTCCCGCCTTGGAAAGGATCATACCACAGGAAATCCTTCATTCCTCTCGGAGAAACTCCGTCAAAGGTGGTACATCCTCTCACGAGAAGAAAGGCGCCCCTCTTGAGAAGACGCCTCTCTCCTTCACTAAAGTTTACTTACCCCACGAATCCTTCAAACCAACCGCCAGATTGAAGACGGGTTTGCCGGGTTCGTGATCGATGCGATCGGCAACGAAATACCCATTGCGTTCGAACTGGAGCTTGGCGTCCTTTTCGACGGTCGCCAAAGAAGGCTCGACGAAGCTCTTCAACACCTGTTTGGAATTGGGCGTGAGGTTGTCCAGGAAGCTTCCTTCCCCCGAATCAGGGTTCGGCACGCGGAACAGACGATCGTACACACGGATTTCCGCGGGGACGGCCGTCTTGGCATCCAACCAGTGAATCGCAGCCTTCGTCTTCACCGTCATGGAACCTTCTGTGCCCGACTTGGTTTCAGGCAGGTAATTCGCATGCACGGCCACGATTTCTCCCGCTTCGTTCTTTTCGACGGAAGTCGGAACAATCACGTAGCCGTAGCGCAGACGAACAGGCTTGGCGGGCGTACCATCGGCAGGAATCGTCAGACGGCGATATCCCTTCGGCGGCACTTCGGCAAAGTCTTCACGCTCGATCCAAAGTTCACGCGAGAAGGGAATCTCGCGGGTGCCCATTTCAGGCTTCTGCGGATGATTGTTGGCGACCAACATTTCGGAAGCGTCTTCCGGATAGTTGTCGATGATGAGCTTGAGCGGATGAAGAACGGCAATCCGGCGTTCGGCACGGTCTTCCAGGTCTTCGCGAAGCGAAGCTTCCAGAACTGAGTAGTCAATCCAACCGCCCGCCACACGCGAGACACCGCAACGTTCCGCAAAGTGCTGCAGGCTTTCCGGCGTAAAGCCACGACGACGCAGACCGACGATTGTCGGCATACGGGGATCGTCCCAACCGTCCACATAGCCTTCCGTCACGAGCTGAATGAGCTTGCGTTTGCTCACCACCACGTACGTCAGGTTCAAGCGGTTGAACTCGTACTGGTGCGAGAGCAGGAAGAAGTTCGGTCGAACCACTTCGAGAGCCGCCTGAAGGAGCGGCGTGAAGTTTTCCGGATACTCCTTCAGAAGCGCAAAGAAGGTCGTTACGCTTTGATCTTCGATGGAATCGGGAATCGATTCCCACTTTGCAAAAATGTCGCGAACACGTTCTTCAGGAATGGAGTGCCCGAGCTTCTGTTCAGCCGCCCTGGCCGCACAGACAAACGCCATGGCACGATTGTCACCGCCGCTTGCCATAGCGGCAATGATTTGCTTGGCTTCTTCAAACTGCGGCGTGCGAAGAACCGGAACGATGCGCTCGAGCGCCCAATCGTAGAAAGCGCGCTGATCTTCAAATTCGAGCGTGCAGATCGAGTGGGTGATGTTCTCCAACGAGTCTTCAATCGGATGCGCGAAGGTGTACATCGGGTAGATGCACCACTTGTTGCCAGTCGCATGGTGTTCAGCAAAACGGATACGGTAGATGGCCGGGTCGCGCAGATTGATGTTGGGGCTCGCCATGTCGATCTTGGCTCGAAGCACCATACTGCCTTCGGGATGCTTGCCGTCACGCATTTCGCGGAAGAGACGAAGATTTTCCTCCACGGAACGATCACGATAAGGAGAATTGCGGCCGGGCTCGTGCAGGGTTCCGCGATTGGCTTTCATTTCTTCGGCCGTCTGTTCGTCCACATAGGCGTAGCCGGTCTTCACCAGGTGCTCGGCAAATTCGTACATGTATTCGAAGTACGAGCTCGCGAAGTAGAGGTTCGATTCCTTCTCGTGTTCCCAATCGAAGCCCAACCAACGGACGCTGTCAAGAATGCCGTCGACGTACTCCTGGTCTTCCTTCACCGGATTGGTGTCGTCAAAGCGCATATGACAATAGCCGCCGTAGTCACGAGCCAGACCAAAATTCAAGCAGATGCTCTTGGCGTGACCGATGTGCAGGTAGCCGTTCGGTTCCGGCGGGAAGCGCGTGCGGATCTTGACGTGATCGGGCTCTCCCTTTTCCAACTGTTCGGAATACGGAGCCGGATGACCGCACCAGTAGCGGGGAAGATTGGCTCCCTTGGCCAGGTCTTCCTCAATGATGTTTCGAATGAAATTCGTTGCAGGGATTTTGAGGTCTTCTTTGTTGTTCATGGTCGAGTTTCCTTGGTGGAAGGGTGGCGTCTTGTGAGACGCCCGCTACCCTGCAACCAAATCTTGTGCCGCAAGGGCGGATCGAAAAGGACGTCAGTGGGGGCTTATTTTAACAAACGCAGGATGAGACTTGAGGTATCCAAGCGGCCGCCTCCCATTTCTTGGACTTCTTTGTAGAAGCCGTCGACCGTTTTCGTCACGGGAAGGTCTGCACCGTTTCTCGATGCTTCATCCAGAACGATTCCGAGGTCTTTGCGCATCCAATCAACCGCGAACCCGAAGTCGAACTTATTCTCCAGCATCGTCATCCCTCGGTTATTCATCTGCCAGGAAGAAGCCGCTCCCGAACCAATGGCCGATAGGACCTTCTCCATGTGGATGCCGGAACGCTGTCCAAAAGCTAAAGCCTCGGCCAATCCCTGCACACAACCGGCGATGCAAATCTGATTGACCATCTTGGCGAGTTGCCCGTGTCCAACCGGACCTATTCGAGTGATAGAGGAGGCATAGGCCGAAACAATAGGCCGGATGAGACTAACAGTCAGGTCATCCCCTCCACAGAGAACGGATAACGTTCCCTGTTGAGCACCAGATTCACCGCCAGTGACCGGTGCATCCACAAACGACACGCCCTTTTCTTCGCACTTCTCTGCGATCTCACGAGCCAACACAGCACTCGTCGTCGTATGGTCGACCAACACATCGCCTGGAGACATACCAACTAACACGCCGTCTTCGCCATAGACAACGGAACGAACATCGTCGTCATTCCCTACACAAAGGAAGACAAAAGAGGCTTGTTCAGCGGCTTCACGAGGTGTCTTGGCAATTTCACCTTGAAACAGCTCACTCCACCGCTCAGCTTTCGCTTTCGTGCGATTAAAAACGGTTACCTCGTGTCCCGCTACCTGAAGATGACCGGCCATGGGGAACCCCATGGTACCCAAACCGACAAAGGCTACGTGAGACGGAACGATATTTTGCATACTCTCAATTCCTGTGAATCAGAAGCCAAAGTGTTGCTTTCTCTGCTTAAGTAGTTCGTCAAGGACTGTATCCAGAGACACAAACGAAGCCGTTCCAGGAAGAACGTATTTGGGGTGAGTCAAATATGCCGCGGTAAAAACCTCTTCCAAGCTTTTCTTCACGTTCCGGCGTTCGAACTGTTGCTTGTCTTCCGTGAGCCCCCAGCCAGCATAAAACGGTTTGCCGTACACAGTTACTTTTTTGCCGAGCAACAAAGCCTCGAAGCCCATTTGGCTCGTGGCCACATAGACTTCATCCATCTGGCGCAGAAGAGAAATGGGGTTGCACATCTTGTCCAAGACATGCAACTTCCCTTGGAATTCACGTTGCTGTCCGAGAGCAATCATGTCGGGGTGAGTTTTGAAGTAAACCTCTCCCCCGGCATTGATGGCGTCGTGGATCATCGTCTCGAAAACATCATCGCGAACTCCCCCGAAAACCAACGACATGTCCCCGTAGTTCTGGCCGATTACGAGAATTTTTCTCTTATCGGATGGAGAGACAACCTTCTCCGATAGTGGTTGGTTGTTGTATTTCGAGAGATTGTTCTCAACAATTTTTCGAATCAACGTATCCGCAATGCTTCTTTCTTCATCAGAGATACTTTGCTTCCGGATCAACCTTTCGAGATCGGTCTCCAAGTCACCGCAGTAATAGGGAGCACACCGATCCACAGAAAAGCCCATGCCGAAACGTAAAGCAGGCTCCGCACCGGAAAGATTGTTGTACAAACTTCTTACGAAGGCATCTTCAAAGAAAAAGAGAGGCTTTTTTCTCCGAACAGCCTTGCGCATCAAAGAGATCGTTTTTTCATTGATCCCCCACGCCATATAGCCGTCAGCAAGAAAATCCCAGTATGTCGTCTGGATTTTGCCAATCAGGCACTGCGTGTGCTTCTTCTTTCTGAAGGGAAACCAGTAGAGTTTCATGCGGAAAGCATCATCCAAGCTGTAGGCTCGGTTGATTTCCGCCACCTCAGGCTGTAATTGGCAAAACTCCTCATACATAGACGGCATCAGCACTTCCCCTTCCAAGACATGGCCACTTCCACAACCTTTCTAGCCAACACCGCAGTCGGATCTACCACGCAGACCGTCTTTCCGGCAACGGGGAAGTGATCGTCTTCATCAAGAATCAAGGGCAATTCCGTGCAACCGAGAATGAGGCAATTGCAGTCATAGGTCTCAACCAGATATTCCGCTGCGGAAACAAGGTCTTCGCGACACACTCCGTCCGTAAAGCCGGCTTTAGCGCCTTGCGGACCGTAAATGGCCGCCATCACGCGGGCCTGATGTTCTTCGTCCGGCGTGAAAATGAGCATGCCCATGGCCTCGGCCTTTTCGGCGTAGATACCCGTTTGAATGGTTCCGCTCGTAGCGAGCAGACCGATTCGAGCATCCTTACCGAGCTTGTGCTGAATTTCCTCCATCGTCACGCGCTGCATGTTGATGAAGGGAACCTTGATGTGGCGTTCCAGGAAGGGGACAAAAGCGTGCGCCGTGTTGCAGGGAACGATCAGCGCATCGCAACCGTCCTTTTCCAAGCGCTTCGCGCAGTCGTAGAGCGCCAGCGTCGGATCGTCGCCACCGTGCAACAGACAAGCGGTGCGGTCCGCCGTCTGCGGATTCTGTTCGACCACCACCTTGATGTGTTCCTGGTCCGCCTTGGCGGGCGTGAAACGCGTGATCTTGTCATAAAGGTCCACGGTGGCAGCCGGCCCCAAACCGCCGATCATGCCGACCTTGAAGGGCTTGGTCAAGCGCTTCCATTCATGTTCCACAACATAGTCCCCGACCAAGACGTAGGGACTGCAAACGGGGAAGCCCTTTTCTTCGAGCACGGCAAGCGCTTCGACGGCATGCTCGCACCAAGGCAACAGCAATTCCGCTCCTTGAGCCTTCAGGTCTTCCGCCACGCGCACGACATGTGTTGCACGATCAGCGGGATCACTGCAACAGCCGATTTCGTCAGACGGGAAGACGAGTTCAAGGCCGGTGAAGGCGGCAACAAGGCCCTTCTTTTCCGTCTCGTCACAACCACCGAGCACGCCGATCTTGGTGATACCTTTCTTTCGTGCATAGTCAGCCACAGCCTCCCACAGAGACACCACCGGAACTTGCGTCTCGGTCTGCACTTCAAGAAGAAAGGTTTGCGCCTTCAACCCAGCCACCAACACGGCGGTAACGCCTTCTTCGGCCAAAGCCGACACGGCGTCCATCACCGTAATCTTTCGATCGGCCAATGCCGTACGGGCATCGGGAGCGTCCACGGGCGGAATGCGGTCGTCCATCACCACTTCCACCTGAAGGCCCTTGTTCGCGGCTGCGGAAAGAAGAGCCGACTTCATGGTCACGGCGCCCTTGGGGGCGAGGCCGGAAACAATACCGTAGGTCTTGAGCATAAATGCCTCACATTCGGTTCTTGAGAGAATTCTGTGGTTCTAAGTCTAGCGCCGGCGCGGTGCAATTACGACGAGAAGTTTTCGCCGAGTCGTTCTCCCCACTCGTAAAGGAGTTCCAATTTCTCGCAAACGGCTTCATCGTCGAGATGTTCTTCCTGCAATCGATCGATTTCGTCGAAATACTGGGAAATGGTTCGGGCTCCGCCCTTTCCATCCCGCAGAGTCTCCGCGCAGTGTTTGCGCCAACTCCGACGTTCTTCCTCGCTGAGGCTTTCAGGAGCGTTTCGGCCTCTGCTACGGAAGAGGAGCTCGTTGAAATCCGCATCATCAAAGGCAGAATTTTCTGCACCGAGATCCGAGGCCAAGAAGGAAGCAATCCGCTTCTTCAGATCCCGGTCATGTCTCGTGCAGTCAAATCCTTTTTGATAAAGCGCCACATCCGCATCCGCAGGCTGAGCTTCTTTGCGTTCATATTGCGCCGTTACCGCACCACCCAACTTAGGAATCACCTCAGGCAGGATCTCGGAGTGCCTCAGGCAACGGACCTTATCAATCCCGTACTTTGCAGCCCGTTCATTCGAGAGAACTCTCAAGTCGGAACAGACAAAGGGACAAGAGCTGACGTTGATGCGGTATATCGGCAGACGCTTTTCACCTTCCTGCAGAGTGTCTTTCTTAGCAAAAAGAAGACGTTGCCAGTCCTCCTGCGTCAGATTCGGCAGATTTGAAGGATCCTCCGCAAGATCCCAAACCCAGACCTCATTCGGGCTTTGCGGATTGACCGCCAATTTCTGGACGATGGCCGTATACCCTCTTTGCTGACCGAAAATCGTCTTGACGCAGACAACCGGTCCTTCTCCCAAAGCTTCTATCACCTTCGCTTTGGTTCGATTTTCCAAAGCCCAGCACCAAAACTTCGGTGCTTTTTTCTTCAGGAGCTGCGCCAAACCCACGGTCGCCAACACATCGCTCAGCGCATCATGCGCATGGTCGTGCAGGATACCGTTAGCCTTGGCGAGTTCCTCCAGACGGAAGCAAACGCCACTGCGTTCTTCCTCCGGTCGACAAACGGTTACGTCTTTCCAGTCTGGCCAAACGATCCCGTCACCGCGGAGCGCCCAATACGCGACGATCACCGGATACAAATCCCAAATGCCGCAACCGTTCATCCACTGGTGCGCATAAGGATCTTGGAAATTGCGCCAGAAGAGAAAACGACAAACTTCATTATCGAATCCAAGCGTGTTGTAGCCGATGCTGATCGTTCCCGGGGCATTGAAGCGGTTCCACACCTCTCGGGCGAAATCATGCTCAGGAAGACCATGCTCCTCACATTCCTGAGGCGTGATCCCCGTCAGCAAGACGCTTTCGGGAGAGGGAAGATAGTCTTCGCTCGGCCGCATGTACAACATCTCGCCCGATCCCCCCTCCAAGAAATTCAAATCGGCGTCGGTACGGCATCCGGCAAATTGCGCAGGACGGTCGCGCCTGCGGTCCAGTCCGAAGGTTTCCAAGTCGTACCAATAAAACGTCTGCTTCGCCTCTTCCATGAGTTCTTTTCCTTTTATGCCAGAACGACGTCGTAGTCTTCTTGGTGATAGCTCGATTCCACTTCCAAGAGCACGGGCTTTTGCACACAATTTTGAAGAAGTTCCAAGGCGGCGGACTCTTCTTCAAGCAACATGTCAATCACCACCTCGCTCGCCACGATGCGGAATTCCTTGGTTTCCTGATACTGACGGGAAAGACGCACGATCTCCCGCATGATTTCGTAGCAAACCGTACGGGCCGTCTTGAGTTCTCCGCGACCGCCGCAAACGGGGCACGGTTCACAGAGCACATGCGCGAGGGATTCACGGGTGCGCTTTCTCGTCATTTCGACAAGTCCCAGTTCGGTGAAGTCGCTCACCGTCATGCGAGTGCGGTCCGAAGCAATGGAGCGGCGAAGTTCGGCCAATACGGCTTCACGATGTTCGTCGCAAGCCATGTCGATGAAATCGATGATGATGATGCCGCCGAGATTGCGAAGGCGGAGCTGCCGAGCAATGACCTGCGCAGCTTCCAGATTGGTCTTGAAGACCGTGTCACTGAAATCACGCTTTCCGACGAATCGCCCAGTATTGACGTCGATGGTCGTCATGGCTTCCGTCTGATCGAAGACAAGGTATCCCCCACTTTTCAGATCCACGCGACGCTCGAGAGCGCGAGAAATTTCCTCTTCAATCCCGTGCAACTCAAAGAGCGGACGCTCTCCCTTGTAGAGCTTCAAATGCCCGCGCACGTCCGGAACGAAACGTTCGGCGAATTCAACGAGTTCCTCATAGCTCTTTTCGTCGTCGATCTCGATCGCTTCGGTCGTTTGATGGACCATGTCACGAAGCACTCTCTGCGCAAGAGAGAGATCCTGGTACAGCAACGAAGGCGCAGGTTTCGTTTCTCGGCTTGCACGAATCTCTTTCCAGAGTCGACCAAGATACGCCATGTCCTGCTCAAACTCTTCAGCAGTAGCGCCCTCTTCCGCACTGGTGCGGATGATGTAGCCACCCTTTTCCGTTTCAGGGCGAATGCTTGTGAGCAACTCTTTGAGGTGCTCACGCATCGCTTCGTCTTCGATTCGTTGCGAAACACCGATGTGAGGATCACGTGGCAAATAGACGAGCTTACGGCCGGCCAACGAAATGGTGGTAGTGAGGCGAGCGCCTTTGGTTCCAATCGGATCTTTGGCGACCTGCACCATTAAAGCCTGGCCTTCATGCAGAACATGTTCGATGGGTTTGGTTTCACCGTTCTCAGTATGTGCCTCAAACAAGTCCGCCACATGCAAAAAGCCGGTTCGCTCGAGTCCGATGTCCACGAAAGCACTTTGCATACCAGGCAGAACTCTAACGACTCGCCCTAGATAAACATTTCCCACCAACCCTCTAGCGACAGAACGTTCTACAAATACTTCTTGTAACTCCCCATCACAAAACACTGCCACTCGACATTCACGTGGCGTGATATTCACAAAAATAATATTCACAAAAAAACACCATCAAAACAACGGAGAAACAAACCTCTTTCTAATTCGACCAAACCAGGACCAATTATACTTACCCAACATCTTCTCCTCAAGAGCAGGAAATTTCTTCAAAAAACGCCAATACTCATAATTACCAAGAGCAGGAGGATAATTCCAAGGCTTCCGTGCTCCAGCATAATGAATCAGCACAGGAGTTCTGCGAGCCTCTTCAACTTCCTGAATAGTCAAAAAACCCTCAGCAACTCCATCATTATAACGCCCTCTCTTAAAATAACCTGGTATCACACTATATTTTGTACTTATTTTCTTTATCAAAGGATAGCAAGTGATGTTTATTATATCCATATCTTGGTATTCAAAACGTTCGTTTGACATCTCCCGCCATCGATCGACCATGTTTTCCTCCCTCATTTTCTTTAAGTTCATCAACATTAAGCCAGCTTGAAAGTAACTCCCTCTGCGTTTAGCAAAATACCGATCCCAATACGGCAACTCTTTTCTTTTCTTCTCAAAAACCGCCCTACGATTAAACCCAACATCCACAACAGCCGCCAAAAAGTTTTCCTCAAGATTCGTCAGCCACAGTTCGCTCAATCCAGAAAGATACAAAACATCCACATCCGAATATATAATTTTATCGCAACCAAATAACTCTGGCAGTTCCAACCTAAGGAAAGTGCTTCGAGTTACATGCCTGCTATCGTAACCTCCCGCACAAAAACCATCTGAAGCAACAAACTTAAAACGAACCAAATTCTCATAAGAAGACAAATACCTCGAAAACTCATCCTCAACCACAGAATCAATCGGCCCATCCATCAAAAAATAAATTTCATATTTACCGTCTTCCTCTCTCTCACGCGAAGAATCCAACAAACTAAGCGCAGACACCAACCCCTGAGTCACATAATTTTCATCGAAAGCAAAGACAACCTTGATCGGATCCATACATCCTCCATCTGTTAGCACTCAACAATACAAACGGCCAGTCCTCCTTGGCTTGTTTCTTTGTATTTACTCTGCATATCTTTTCCAGTTTCATACATCGTCCGAATTACTTGATCCAAGCTGATGTAATGCGAGCCATTTCCACGAAGCGCCATGCGGGCGGCACAGATCGCCTTCACCGCAGCGATCGCATTTCGTTCGATGCAGGGGATCTGTACTTGACCCGCGACTGGGTCACAGGTGAGCCCCAAGTTGTGCTCCATCGCGATTTCAGCAGCATTTTCGACTTGTTGGACGGTTCCTCCCATGATGGCAGTCAACCCGGCGGCAGCCATGGAACAGGCAACCCCCACTTCTCCCTGACAGCCAACTTCCGCACCGGAGATGGAGGCATTTTCCTTGTAGAGAATACCGACGGCTCCAGCGGTCAACAAGAACTCCCGCACCTTGAGCGGATCGGCATCAGGCAAATGCTTCAGGTAATATTGAATGACCGCAGGAATAACGCCTGCCGCCCCATTTGTAGGAGCAGTCACCACGCGTCCTCCTGCGGCGTTTTCTTCACTCACCGCCATCGCGTACGCAGTCACCCAATCCAGAACCGCCAAATGATCGTTGTCGGTTGCACGACGCAATTCATCCGCAAGACGTTTGGCACGTCGAGCCACATTCAGAGGTCCGGGAAGAGGTTCGATTTGCTGCAAGCCTCTTTCGAGTGAAGCATGCATCACCTCCCAGATTGCATCCAATTTTTCATTAACCAACTCTTTAGCCTGAAAGACGGACTCATTGGCCATCACGACGTCCGCAATGGACTTTTGAGTCGTTTGGGCAAATCCAATCAAATCTCGTGCCGTCTTGTACGGATAGGGCACCTCTCCCAACGGAGATTTCGAGTTCTTTTCCACGACCTCCGGCAATTCGGGATGTTGCTCCTGACCCGCGACCACAAAGCCCCCGCCGACGGAATAGAAACGTCTCTTGTAGAGGAGCTCGTTTCCATCGTAAGCAACAAAATCCACGGCATTCGTGTGGAAGGAAGCGACCTCATCGGCGGCAAAAGAAATGTCCCGCTCCGGATCAAACGAAATGGAGAGCTCGCCGTTGAGAATCAACCGCAAATCTTCCTTCACCTGCTTCAGAGAGGTTTCCGCCAGATCCGGACTTGTCGTTTCCGGAGGCAACCCCATCAATCCGAGCTGACAAGCGGAATCGGTCCCGTGGCCTTTCCCGGTTGCGGCGAGACTCCCCATTAGATGAACAGAAACACGGGTCACACGACGAAGCAACCCTTTTTTCGCAAGTTGCTTCACAAAGTCCAAACCGGCGCGCATGGGACCGACGGTATGGGACGAAGACGGTCCTAGTCCCACTCGAAAAATCGAAAGTACGCTGATCATTTTCGTTCAAACAAGAAGTGTTCCAAAAATCCAGTTCGCTTAGCAATACCTTTGGTCAGCCGTATCCGCTGATATGTGTTCAACGTTACAAGAACCCTCGTTTTTCCTTCAAGCTCCGGTTGTGACGTTGAATTTTTCCCACCTTCTTAGATATCGACGGAAGCAGATCCTTCAATTTATCCTGACCATAGATTTTTGCAAAGCGCGCAAAGTACGTGGCAGGAACGTCTTGCGACAAGGATGAGAAAAAGAGCGATGCAATGTCCTTCAAGAGCCATCGATGGGGGACGCTTGTCCGAATCTGGGAACGATGCAGATCGATGATGTAGAGTCTGTTCTCTTCGCGGTTCCAGAGGAAGTGGCAGAGATAACAGTCGCGGTGATTCACCCCGGACTCGTGCATCCTTTTCACAGTTTCGGCGAGCAGTCGCACAAGGTCTCTGCGCTCGCCTACGGTCAGTGTCTCCCAAACGCCCTTCTGCAATACGTCTTCGAGGCTGATGCAGTTCTTGAGTTCTTCGGTGATCAAAAACGATTCCGTCCACAAAGGCGCCACACCGCGGTACCCGTAGGCAACGGCCGTCATGGTGTCCACGCCGTGACGGTGAAGATGCTCGATCGCCTTCCACTCGTTTTTGGCGCTGAACACGGGCATTCGAAGACTCAAAAGATTCTTGAGCAACTCTCCGACGCTTCCGCCTTTGTGATATTTGGCGTAATACGCGCCCCCCTCCATTTCGAAGCGAAGGGTCTTTCTCGTCTCCAGGGAACGCGCAACGGTTCCCTGCAGGGAGCGCACTTTTTCAAATGCCCGCTGTCCCCATTGGTCAAACGGTTTTTTCAAAATCAATTTCATGAGAGAGGCCCCTGCAACAACGTTTTCGCAATGTGGCGGTGAGAGCTAAAAAAATCCTTGGCATGCACATACGAGAGTGCCTTCGTTCCTTTTTGCGTCAGCATGGCGGGCAACGAAAGGATTTCCTGAAGCACTTTCGGCAAAGACTCTTCAACCGAAGTTTCAGGGAGAACCCAACCGGCATTTCCCTCTCGGACGAAACGAGCATAGCCGCACACATCCGTGGCAATGACGGGAAGTCCCTGCGACATAGCTTCAAGCAACACCAAACCGCCCGGCTCCGATCGGGCCGGATGAATCAAAACTCTGCTTGTCGCATAAAACGGACGGACATCCAACTGGGGTCCCACGGCACAAATCTTCCACCCGGATTTTTCGCAACGTTGGCGAAGTTCCAACGGTACTTCGCCCTTGCCCACGATGATGATTTCGGGTTGCATCTCGCATTGACGGACATCGACCGAAGCGCAGGCCGCCAAAAGGCGATCCAACCCTTTTCTTCGGAAATCGGATCCGATAAAAAGAACCCTTATTCCGGGATCCCGTCCAGAAGATCCGTTTTGCAGTGACGAATGCAGGTTGGGAAGCAACACTTCAAAACGTTGTCGGTCAATTTCATAACACTTCGCGTAGGCCTCCACCTGCTCGTCGGCCAACGCAAAATAACGGGTCGTTCCATCACGCTGAAAGGTCGATGCTTCCAACTGAAGATAGGTGTGATAACGAGGAAGGAGGGCCTTCCAAGACGAGATCTTGGCCTTGAGGCAAGGATCCGCGCAGAAGTAATAGTCGAGTCCCTGCATCTTCACAAAACCCAGCCGAACATTCACTCCCAATCGATCGGCCAAAGACGACGCCCTTCGGGAGAAGTCCTTCGCTTGTCCGGCGTTGGTCCAGGCATTGCAACGAATGCGATGCACCGGAACATCGTAGGGCAAAGGAATCGGATCGGTCTTCTCCATCACAAAGATTTCAGGAACATGGCCGCAGTCTATCAGCGCCTGCGCCACCCCCAGAAAATCCCTCTGTTGGCCGCCGAACGGGAAATAGCGATGCAAAAACAAACCGATCTTCATTTTGTTCTGCCGAATGATGCGTCGTCTCCGATGTCTCGCACTCAGGAATGCGTCAAACGCTGCAGGTGACACAGGTGCGCATATTCACCGTCCTGAGCCAACAGTTCCTCGTGCGTCCCCGTCTCCGTAACTTTCCCCTGATTCATCACGATAATGCGGTCGGCATCCCGAATCGTAGAAAGGCGGTGCGCCACGACAAAGGAGGTGCGGCCCTGCATGAGAGATTTAAGAGATTCCTGAATGTAGCGTTCGCTTTCCGCATCCAGAGCGCTCGTCGCTTCATCAAGAAGCAGAATCTTGGCGTCCTTAAGGAACGCGCGAGCAATGGAAATACGCTGACGTTGCCCTCCGCTCAGACGGTTGCCGGCGTTGCCGACCTGAGTGTCCAAGCCGTCGGGCAGCGTGGCGAGCCAATCGGTCAGAGCCGCAGCTTCCGCCGCACGTTCGATTTGTTCGCGCGTCACCTTGTCTCTGCAACCGTAGGCAATGTTCCCAGCGATCGTGTCGTCGAAGATGACGACTTCCTGGCTCACCAACGCGATCTGAGAGCGCAAGGACACAAGCGTCAGTTCACTCTGAGGAACGCTGTCAAAATAGATTTCTCCCTGTGTCGGAGCCCAGAAGCGCGGAATCATGTTGATGAGCGTGGACTTCCCTGAGCCGGAACTCCCCACGAACGCAATCATTTCCCCGGGCTTCACATCAAGCGTGAAGTTCTCCACGGCCGGTTTTTCCTGTCCCGGATACGTAAAACCCACGTTTTCAAACCGAACCGCGCCCTGATAGTTCACCAATTCGCGCGTACCGGGATCTTTTTCCGGTTCCGCGTCAATCGTCTGGAAAAGACTCTCGGCTGCTGCCGTCATCGCGGCGGTCGACCCGTTCAAAGTGGAAAGATGACGAATCGGCGGCATGAGAAGAAGCATGGCCGAGAGGAAGGTCGTGAATTCCCCCATCGTCAAAGATCCCGACTGCGCCTGCAAAAGCGCCACGACGACCACGACCGACACGGCAGACATGGAAATCAGCTGCGTGAGAGGGGTCGCCGCCGCCTTTACGCGTTGCGTGCGCAAAGAGAGATCCTTCAGGGTGTTGTTCACCTTGAAGAAGCGTTTCGTTTCATATTCGTACCCGTCGTATATTTTGACGACACGCTGTCCTTCATAGGACTCCTGAAGCGTCCCGATGAGCTGCCCGAAGACGTTCTGCGTCTGCGTGGTAAAGCGCTTGACGCGCTTATTCACCCAGCGCAGGAGAATGGCCAAAAGCGGCGCCACCACAAAGGTGAGGAGCGTCAAGCGCCAGTTGTGGTAGATGAGCACGCAAACGAGACAAACGATCTGCAGGCTGTCGCGAACGATCGTCGTCATGATGGAGGCGGCTCCGCCCAGAGCGGTAGACGCCTCGTTGATGAACTTCGCCTGAATGCGCGCGCATTTGTTTTCTTGAATGAGGCGGTTGTCCCAATGCAGAACCCGATCGAACATCAACGTTCGAACCTGGACCAACACACTCTGCGAAACCCGGACGAGCAAAAACTGGCTCAAATACTGCGAGCCGCCGTGAATGATGGAAATGCCGATGAGGGCGATGGGGGCCCAGTAAATCACCGAGGGATCCTTGTCGTAAAAACCCATGTCGGTAAGTTTTCCCAACACCAGAGCAATCAGGGACGAAGCGCCCCCTCCCACCACCATGGCAGCCGCTGCTCCGATGATGAGCCACTTGTAGGGCGGCAGGTAGCGGAACAACCGCATCATGTAAGGATTGCTGAGAATCGGAATGTGCTTCATCGATTACTTTTTCCGTCTGTCAAAAGGCTACTCATCATAGCGGCTTACCCGCTACAATGCCAAGGCTCCGCGCGAAATTCACAGTTGGTAAAAAGGACTCTCATGCCCAACATTCTCTGTCGACTTCCCAATCACATCGGCGACTGCTGCATGGCGTTGCCCGGTCTTCAGTTGCTCGAGCAAAGCGGCTTCATGCCCGTCCTCGTCGGAAAACGTTGGGCCGGAGACTTGTTTGCCGGCATGGGCTGGCGTTTCGATCCCATCGAAGGCCACGTAACGGAAGACATGGGCCGCATCCGCAGACTAGCCGCCGTCCTCGGAGAGAAGCCCCGCGGCCTTCTTTTTCCCAATTCCTTCAGTTCCGCTCTGCTCTTTACCATCGGACGCGTGGCCAGTGCAGGCTTTGGCACGGACGGCCGCGGTTTTCTCCTCGACAAGAAACTGCCCGAACCGAGCAAGATGCACGAAGTGGAGCGCTTCTTCACTCTCGCACACTCTGCTTTGCTTGCCTGGGGCGCGAAACCCGCATGGGATACGGTGCCGCCGCAATTGGAATTGAAGCTTCTGACGCGTCACGAAGCGGGAGCCCGCAATCTCATTGAGAAGTACGACATTCCCTCTCGCTTTGCTCTGCTCGCGCCCGTAGCGCGCGGCATGCACCACGGCAAAAAGAAGTCCTGGCCGCACTTCAATGCGCTCTGCGCCCCGCTTCGTGAAATGGGGGTCGAACCCATCGTCTTTCCGTCTCCCGACGAAGCGGCCGAAGCCAAGGAAGCCTGTCCGGACGCCCGCATTCTTCCGCCCACGACGCTCGGTACGTTTGCCGCACTCGCCAAGAAGGCGGCGGTCGTCGTCGCCAACGATTCGGGCGTGAGTCATATCGCGGCCGCCGTTTCGGTGCCGCAGATCACGTTGATCGGCGTTACCGACATCACCCGCACGAGTCCGTGGAACCCCAAGGCCGTGGTTCTGGGGAACGAAAAAGACGGGTGGCCCTCCGTCGATACCGTGCTTGGAGAACTCACCCGTCTTTGCGCGGCTTGAGACCGTTAGACAGCCGGTTGTGCGAGCATTTCCCGCGCGACCGACTTGGTGCTGTCCGTAATGGAAATGCCAGCCAACATTCGCGCCACTTCCTCCACTCGGTCATCGGGCGAGAGGACGCGCAGGTTGCTCTGCGTTTTCCCGTCCCTCTGCGTCTTTTCCACGCGCCAATGGTGGTGCCCGCAAGCGGCCACCTGCGGCAAATGAGTGACGCACAAGACCTGTCGGTCGCTCCCCAACTGTCGAAGAAGGCATCCTACCACCTCGGCCGTGGCACCGCCGATACCGCTGTCCACTTCGTCAAAGATTAACGTGGGAACCGGCGTGATCTTGGCCGTAATGACGGCAATCGCCAAACTGATGCGCGCGAGTTCGCCCCCCGAAGCCACCTTCTGTAGCGACCGCGTCTGCACGCCCGCATGACCGGCAATTAGAAATTCGCAGTGTTCGGATCCGTTGGCGGAAGGCGAGTTCGGAATCAAGGCGGTTTCCATTCGAGCGCCCTTCATGGCCAACGTCTGCATCTCTTCCGTCACGGCATTGGCAAGGCGCTTGCCGGCCTCTTCGCGCCGCTTAGTGAGTTCCGAGGCCCGCGCATGATAGGTTTCGAGAGCCTTCTTTTCCGCTTTCTCCAGAGCCTTCACGTCCTTTACGGACGTAAGGTTCTTGAGTTCGTTGCGTGCGTTCTCCAGTCGTTCAAAGAGCGTTTCCGGTTCGCAACGGAACTTTCTCGCAAGTTCGTAGTAGGCGGACACACGACGGTCGACCTTTTCGAAACGGTCTTCATCCAGATCATTGCGGTCGACATATCGCATCACGTCCTGCGCCGCCTCTTCCACAAGATCCATACCCGTGGAGAGTGTCTCGGCAATGGCGGCAAGCCGCTCGTCGTAGCGCGCCAAACCCATCAGTTTTCCATGAACAGATGCCAGGAGTTCCGTGGCGTTTGCTTCGCCATCATGAAGCGTTTCCAAAGCCGAATCTAGTCCTTCGCGAATGGCAACGCCGTGAGCCAAACGGGAGTGTTCCTGATTAAGCGTCTCCCACTCGTTTTTCTTGGGATTGAGCGACTCCAAGTCCTCGATCATCCACTGCAGACGCTCCGTTTTTTCCGCCAGGGCGTCGGCATTGGCCGTCGCTTCCTCCAGCGTCTTTCGCGCCTTGGTCCACGCATCGAACGCTTCCCGAACCTTTTTGAGAACGTCGCCATTCTCCGCAAAATCGTCGAGGAGCTTCAACTGATAGGAAGACTTGAGCAGTGACTGATGCGCGTGTTGCCCGTGCACGTCTACGAGCGTTTCCCCAAGCTCGCGCAACTGCGCGGCCGTAACGGCGATCCCGTTCACCCAAGCTCGCGACCGCCCCTTTACGTCGACCGTTCTGCGAATCAGAAGCGTGTCTTCCCCCACGTCCAATTCATTGGCGTTGAGCCAGGCTTTGGTGCGTTCGGCAAGCGTGAATTCCGCAATAATTTGCGTGCGCTCCGCCCCTTCGCGAACCACCCCCGAGTCGCCTCTCGCCCCCAGAATAAGCTGCAGAGCGTCGATCAGAATGGATTTCCCCGCGCCGGTTTCGCCGGTCAGAACGGTAAAGCCGGACTGTACGTCCAGATTGAGAGACTCGACGATGACGAAATCACGCAGGCTGAGCGTCAGAAGCATGGGAATCCCCGAGGGCTGGAAACAAAGGTTTTATAAATTTACCCGTTTTTCCCGTCGTTCGGATCCTGACGGGAACTCGTCGGCATGAAATTCCACTTGAGCTTGCGACGCAACAGATCAAAGTAGTCATACCCGATCGGATGAAGCATGGTGAAAGTGCGTTGGGAAGGACGAATCTTCAGCACGTCCCCGGGTTGCACGTCCGCAAACTCCTGCATATCGAAGTAGGCGACAGCATCACGGCTTTCCGTGATCTCGATGTCGATCGACGATTCCCCCGGCAACACGATCGGACGGTTGGAAAGGGTGTGAGGCGCCACAGGAACCAGCGTCACGCCGTCAAGCATGGGCGCGAGCAAGGGACCTCCCGCCGCCAGTGAATACGCGGTCGACCCCGTGGGCGTGGAACAGATGATGCCGTCGGCGGACTGACTCGCCATCTGAATGCCGTTCACATAGACGATGAACTCCACCATGCCGCCCGCACGACCGTGGCTTACGCCGATGTCGTTGACCGCCAGGCCGGAGAAGATACTCTCACCGTTTCGTACGAGTTCCGCGCTCAACATCCGCCGAACATCACGTGTGCACTGTCCCTGAAGAAGGGCCGGCAGGAGACGTTCCATGTCTTCCAACACGATGTCGGTGATGAAGCCCAAGCGTCCGGCATTGACCCCCACGATGGGCGTACCGAAGGGCGCCAAGGAACGGGCCACGCCCAACATGGTCCCGTCGCCGCCCAACACCACAGCCAAGTCACAGAGCTCTCCCAGCTCCGCGCGGGTGTATCCCCTGCTTCCTGCACGTTCTCCCAAGGTCTTGGCACTGCGTTCATCCAGAAACACTTCCGCGCCCGCCTTTCGGATCACGGAAATCAACGCGGTCAGGGGACCGGCAAGGCTTTCGGTGGGTTTGACGAAGATGGCTACTTTCCGGAACATGTGTTGGTGCTCCCCGTGTTTTTCTTATTGTGCGACTTACGCAACTCAGGAGGAAGTGGCGTCATGTAGTCCGATCCATACTCGTGAGCCAGACACCAATGCGCGTCCTGCGGCCCAGGTAATTCTCTTCCCTCAAACCAGTACTGTTTCGAGGGAAAAAGTTTCTCCTTGGGAAAAACCGAGAATTTGACAATTTCTTCAGTGTAACGCCAGCAATTTTTATTCGACGCATGATCTCCACGAGCGATTAGCCAACGCATCCAAAGTCTTAGGGGATTTTTAAGAAGATTGATAATCCCCTTTCGCAAAGAAAAAGTCGGAAGACGGTTTCTATTTCGGATGAAATTCTGCCAACGTTTTGTCACCAAACCAGCACTTCCCGTCTCTTGAATCAAAAAGATATCGAAGGCTATAGGCGAACCACTCCAAGGTCGAATCTTCTGAAGGTCGTAAAGTTTATAAATTCCTTTATGAGAATGTTGTTTAAGTTTCCATTTCTTTGCAAAAATCTTCTGAAGCTCTTGAAATTTTTCCAAATCTTCATGAGTCATCAGAACATCTACATCGTCATCCCAAGGGATGAAACCTTGATGACGAATTGCCCCCAGAAGCGTTCCAAAAGTCATCTGGTACGAAATCGCGTGTTTCTTACAGAAATCATCGAAATCGAATAAAAATTCCTTTAAGCTCTGTTGCAACCAGGCCAATTCTTCTTGTTCAAGCATACGTACAGAGAAAAGGGAGGAACCTTCTCAGACTCCTCCCTTTCGCAATGGTGTAGAGTAGGAAAAGGTTGTTCTTTTCCTTTTGGTAAAAATTATTCGTTCACGGCAACCGCCACGCTGTGGAAGCCGGCGTCGACGTAGATCACGTCACCCGTGATGCCGCTCGAGAGGTCCGAGAGCAGGAAGGCGGCCGTGTTGCCGACTTCGTCGATCGTAACCGTACGGCCGAGGGGAGCCGTGTGTTCCATGATGTGGAGAAGCTTCGAGAAATCCTTGATGCCCGAAGCGGCAAGCGTCTTGATCGGACCCGCGGAAATGGCATTCGCGCGGATGCCGCGGGGACCGAGGCTCGAAGCGAGATAGCGCGTGCTCGCTTCCAGAGCGGCCTTGGCAAGGCCCATCGTGTTGTAGTTGGGCACCACGCGTTCGCTACCGAGGTAGCTGAGCGTCAGAACCGAGCCGTTGCGACCTTCCATCAGCGGAAGGCAGGCCTTCGCGAGTGCAGGGAAGGAATAGGCGGAAATGTCCATCGCGATCTTGAAGGATTCGCGGGAAAGACCTTCGAGGAAGTCCCCGGCGATCGCTTCGCGGGGAGCAAAACCGATCGAATGCACGACGCCGTCGAGCGCACCCCAGGCGTTGCCGATGCCTTCCACGGCGGACTGAATTTCTTCGTCGCTGCTCACGTCCATCTTGAAGACGAGTTCGCTGCCGAACTCTTCGGCAAAGGCGTGAACGCGGTCGCAGGAACGGTCTCCCGCATAGGTGAAGGCGAGCTCGGCCCCTTCACGATGGCAAGCCTTGGCGATGCCGTAGGCGATGGAACGGTTGGAAAGTAGCCCCGTAATCAGAACCTTCTTACCAGCAAGAAAACCCATGGTCAGTACTCTTTATGAAATTGGTTGCGGAGAGACTCTCTCCCGAAAGGAAGTATTGTACCCATTCGGGCCCCTTTCGCCAATTCTCGCCTACCATGGGAACGGGAATCCGTTTACGGGATCTTGAGTTCCTGACCGATGCGCAGACGATTGGACGAAAGACCGTTCGCGGAGCGCAACTTCGACACCGTCGTGCCGTAACGGCGCGCGATTTCAGAGAGCGTATCGCCGCTTCGAACGCGGTGAACCTTGCTTTCGGACGCGGCCGCACTACCCGACGAACGGGCGGGGATCACCAATTCCTGTCCCACGCGGATCGTGTTGCGGCGAAGACCGTTCGCAGCCTTGATTCGATCGACCGACACGCCGTAGCGCTTTCCGATCGTATAGAGCGACTCGCCCGAGCGCACGCGGTGCGTCCGACTCTGTGCGACGCGCTTGGGCGCTTCGGAGACCGCCACCTGCGTCGGAATTTCCAAACGATCGCCGATCCGCAGAGAGTCACCCGAGAGGCGGTTCGCACGCTTCAGACGAACCACAGATACCCCGTAGCGCGACGCAATGGTCGAGAGCGTGTCGCCCGCCTTCACCGTATAGATCTTGGTGTCCGACACTGCATCGGCCCCGCCGAACGGAATGCGAAGACGCTGCCCCGGACGAATGAGGTTCGTGCGGATGCGGTTTGTCATCTTAAGTTGCGCAATGCTGACGCCATAGCGCGAGGCAATGGTCGAGAGCGTTTCGCCCGAGCGCACGCGGTGAATGACGTGCTGCGACGATTCGGAGCGCTGCGTCGAGGCGATGGCCTGACGCGGCACGTTCGGGACCGTCAGCACCAGACGCTGACCGACGCGCAGACGGTCGGAGCGCAGGCGGTTCGCCGTGACGATCGACTTCATCGTGATTCGCCAACGCCGTGCAATGCCCGAGAGCGTGTCGCCGCTGCGAACGCGGTAGGTCACGCGACGCCACGTCGTGGTGGGAGAGAGCTGCAATTTGGCGTTCGCAAGCTCTGCCGCGATGTCCTGTTGATCTTCGGTTCCGGTGGAACGAACAAGCAGCGTGGAATTCGCCAGAACACGCCGCCCCTTGGGGATGCCGTTTACTTTGCGAAGTTCATCTTCCGTCATCCCGCTTCGGCCCGCCACCTGCGCGAGCGTTTCGCCCTGCTGCAGGCGATAGGTCGTCCACTGCGACAAGGGCTGACCGCTGTCCATCCAGCTCGCGAGGTTGTCGACGAAAAAGTCGAGCTTGTCGGCGGGCAGAAGCATCACGTTGTTGTGAGACGCCACGATGACGGGGAGTTTGTAGCTCGGATTCAGACGTCGGAATTCCTCCAACGGCATGCCGGCGAGCTCCGCCGCCGTTTCAATATCAATGTCGCGCGGCTTCGTGATCGTCACGAAGAAAGGTTCGTTCCCCACATCAGGCAAAGTAATGCCGTAACGAGCGGGGTCCGAAATGATGCGCTTTACGGCCTCGAGTTTCGGCACGTAGTTGGCCGTCTCGTTCGGCATTCTCAGATGAAGGTAATCCGTCGGCTGCTTTCGGCGCTTGGCTCGCTGGATCGCCCGCTGTACGCTCCCTTCGCCCCAGTTGTACGCGGCAAGGGCCAGATGCCAGTCCCCGAACATCCCGTGCAGATACTCAAAATAATCCAGCGCCGCCCGGGTGCTCTCCAGCACATCGCGCCGATCGTCCCGCCACAGGTTCTGCGCGAGGTCGTAGGCCTTGCCCGTGGCCGGCATGAACTGCCACAGCCCAGCCGCCTTCGCCCGGGAGAGCGCTTCCGCCTGAAAGGCGCTTTCCACGAAGGGAAGCAGAGCGAGTTCGGTCGGCATGCCGCGGTTTTCAATTTCCTCCACGATGTGGTAGAGGTACTGTCCCGCCCGTTCGCTCATGCGGCGAAGATACGCCGGATCCCTTGTGTAGAAATCCACCCAACGGTCCACGAGCTTCGACTGCAGCACCGGCATGGCGTAGCCGCGGCGGATTCGCTCCCACACGTCGGACGGCACGCCGAGCTCCTCCACCGAACTCGCATCGTCCGCAGGAAGGGCTTCGGCATTGGCGACGCTCGCCGGAATGTCGTCGTCTTCCGAAGCGGCCTGTGCGCCGGGAGTAGCGACGAAAAAAGAAAGGCTCAAGGCAAGCGCCAAAAGCGAACGGGGAAAGTAATGCGGCATGAAGGGCGTTGGGGAAAAGAAAAATCGATCTTCGGGAGAATGCACTATTCTACGGAAGACTTGGGGCCTAACGTGTGCTTCACGCGGATTGCGAAACAATCTGTTAAGGGGTGAGCGTACGTGAGGCGCCGTCCTTACGATGATCAGGAATCTTCTTCAGTGAGATGACATGCCGACCGAAGACACGCTTTCCTTTTTTCAGTCTCCGCCAGGACAAGTTGTCCGACAGTGGGAATCCCGCCTTCTCGACGGGATGGTCGAGCACGTCCTCGGCGACCGCGCCCTGCAGGTTGGAATGCCGTTTCTCGACACACTGCGCGCCAACGGCATGAAGGAACACTGGCTCCTCCTTTCCGATCTGCCTTCTGAGAGGGAAGAGTCGCTTCGCGAGGACTGGCATCTCGTCAGGGGACTTCCTGAAGCGCTCCCCTTTGCGAACGAAAGCTTCGATCTGGTCGTTTTGCCGCACAGTCTCGACTTTTCACCCGTACCGCAACAACTCCTCGCCGAAGCGGTCCGCGTTCTGGCCCCCGAAGGCCGTCTCTTTCTGGCGGGCTTCAATCCTCTCGGCCCTTGGTGGTGGCATCAGCAGTTCGTTCGGTTCGGATGTCGTCCTTATCTCCCCGCCGACACCATGCCCATCAGCGTTCCGCGCCTCAAGGACTGGTTCGCTCTTTTGGGACTGAGAACGGAGGAAGGTCACTTCGGCATTTATCGCCCGGCATGTCGGCGTCTTACGGCGCTCAACCGTTGGCGGTGGCTCGACAAGGCGGGAGACCGTTGGTTTCCGCAGTGCGGGAATCTCTATCTTCTCTCTGCCGTCAAGAAAATCCCCGGCCGCATTCCGCCCGTCACGACTTCGTTTACGGATACACTCAGCGCTCTTGCCGGCAAAGCGGGGCAAAAAACCGTCCCGCGCCCGCTCTCTTCGAAAATCGACACTCAGCCATGACAACGGACAACACGGAAAAGAAACTCGAAATTTGGACCGACGGCGCATCCAAAGGCAACCCCGGGATCGGCGGTTGGGGAGCCTATCTCGTATGGGGCGCCCACACGAAGGAAATTTTCGGCGGCGCGCCGAACGTCACCAACAACCAAATGGAACTCACGGCCGTCATCGAAGCCCTGAAGCTCATCCGCCGTCCCTGCCCCGTCGTCATTCACACCGACAGCAGCTACGTCAAGGACGGCATCACCAAGTGGATACATGGTTGGAAAAAGAAAAACTGGGTGACGGCCTCGAAGACCCCCGTCAAGAACCGCGAGCTCTGGCAGGAGCTCGACCGTCTCTGCGGGCAGTTCGACATTGAGTGGCGCTGGGTAAAGGGACACGCCGGAGAACCCGGCAACGAGAAGGCCGACGAGCTTGCGAACAAGGGTTGCGACAGCATCGGCGGACGCACGGGTTGACTTTTTGAACTTTTTCTTTCCGGACCCTTGCATTTTTCCTTGAAGTCTGTATAATACGTTTTCTCAGTTGGCGCGGTTAGCTCAGTGGTAGAGCACTGCCTTCACACGGCAGGGGTCACTGGTTCGAAACCAGTATCGCGCACCAGAATTCCGAGGCGCAGAAGAGACATCTTCTGCGCCTTTTTGCTTGCGGGGGCCCCATGCAACTTGAACTCACCGACGATGAGCGTCAACGCTACCACGAAAAGCTGAAGGATCTTCTTTTCGAATTCGACGACTTCTGCGAAGCCCACGGAATCGAATACATGCTCTCCTTCGGCACCCTGCTCGGCGCCGTGCGTCATCACGGATTCATTCCCTGGGACGACGACGTCGACCTCATGATGACGCGCCCCCATTTCGAAAAGCTCTGCGCACTGCAGTCGGAATTGCCGCCCTACCTGAAGCTCGACCTCGGGCGCATTCTCAAACTTCGCGACGACCGATACCACTTCGTCCGAGGTCAGGACATGACGAAGTGGCAGCCCATTTTTCTGGATCTGTTTGTCCTGCGCAAAACGGGGCCCGAATCGGAGACGCTTCTCCGACTCAAGAAGTGGATCGACAGCCGCCACCGTTATCCCGCCTGGCATCCCACCAAAATTCTGCTGAGTCTTCTCAAGTACCCCTGCCGCCCCATCCGCAATTACCTTCGCAACAAGGCGGACCGTGCCGCACATTTCACGCGGCTGCGTTACGAATCCAAGTACTATCAGGACAACAGCTTTCCGCTCGACGGAATGCTGCCGGTCACGAGAGCGCTCGACTTTTGCGGACGAAAAATGCCGGGCCCCCGCGTTCCCGACGTCTACCTCAAGGTAGAATACGGCAACGACTACATGACTCCCCTGCCGCCCGAAGACCGCCGTTTTCGCGTGCAGTACATCGACTTCTGAAAAGGTCTCACTATGGACAAGCCTTTGCGCGTCATGGTCGACATGTCGGCCACTCTCCTTCACCACGGTCACATCCGCCTTTTGAAGAAGGCGCACGAGATCGGAACCGTCGTCGTGGCGCTCACCACCGACGAAGAAATTGAAAAGAAGAAGGGCTACGTTCCCGAACTCAATTTTGAAGAGCGCAAGGAGATCCTCGAGGCGATCCGCTACGTCGACGAAGTCGTTCCCTGCCCGTGGCTCATCGACGACGCCTTCGTCGTGGCGCACAACTGCGATCTGCTCGTGCACGGCAACGACAATTCGAACCATATTCCGGAAGAAAAACTCGTCATCTTTCCGCGCACCGAGGGAATCAGCTCGTCCATCCTCCGCGAACGGGTGCTCGACTGCCTCATTTCGCTCAACCTCAAGAACAAGTCGACGAGCACGTCCGACAAGATCGCGCGTCTCCTCATCGAAACGATCAAGAAAGAGTTCAAGCTCGAGTGATGCGTCTTTCCGTTCTTCGCCGAGCCGCTCTGACGGCGGCTCTCGCCGCGGGCTTCGTTTCGTCCTCTCTCGGCGCCGAAACGATACGCGTCTATACGGCTTCGCAACCCGAGCTTTTGACGCTCTACAAAGAGGCCTTCGAAGCCCGCCATCCCGACATCGAAATCACCTTTCTGCGGGATTCCGCTTCGCCCATCGTCGCACGTCTGCTCGCGGAGCGAAACGCGCCGCAGGCGGACGTGGTGCACGCGCTTTCCGTCATCGGACTCGAGACGCTTGCCGCCGAGGGCGTCCTTACGCCGTACCGACCGAAAGACGCCGAAGCGCTCGACTCTCGCTTCCTCTCCAAGGATTCGATGTGGGTCGGCATCAACGCCTGGGGAAGCGCCATCTGCCTGAACGAAGAACTTCTCGAGCGGCAGAATCTTCCCGTTCCGAAGCACTGGACCGACCTCGCCGATCCCGTCTATCGCGGAAAAATCGCCATGCCGCACCCCGTCTCGTCAAGTACGGGCTACATGATTCTTCTGGGTTGGTTGGAACTCTTCGGCGAAGAAAAGACCTGGGACTTCGTCAAAGCCCTTCACGAGAACATGCTCTTTTATACGTTCTCGGGATCGCGCCCGGTCTCGATGGTCGCGCAGGGGGAAATCGCCATTGGACTCAGCTCCAACGCCTTTACGAAGCCCTACCGTAACCCGAAGATTCCTCTCAGGGTCGTCGAGCCTCTTGAAGGCATCGGTTGGGACGCCGAGGGAAGCGCCGTTGTCGCCGGCACGAAGCATCCCGAAGCCGCCAAGGCGTTTCTCAACTTCTGCGCGGGCGAGGAAGTCGCCCGCATTGCGGCCGACTTCAGCGGCATTGCCGCCCGCGAAGACTTCTCTATGCCCGAGGGAAAAAAGACGCTCGAGCGCATGATTCCGATGAACTTCCAAAACGCCGCCCTGCGCAAAACCGAAATTCTCCAAAAGTGGCAGGAAGTGGTGGGAGAGCGATAAGGACACGCACATGAGTCACACGCTTCATCTTCGAGACCTCTCGAAGCGCTTCGGTTCGACCGTGGCGCTCCACCCGCTCACGCTCTCCTTCCCGGGTGGGCGCTTCACGAGTATTCTCGGGCCTTCGGGTTGCGGGAAGTCCACGCTATTGCGCCTCATCTCGGGACTCGAGCGTCCGAGCGGCGGCCAAATTTTCGTGGACGACGCGGAAATCACCGACATTCCGCCCGTTCGCCGCAAGATCGGGATGGTGTTTCAGCAGTACGCCCTCTTTCCGAACCTCACGGTGGCGGAAAACGTCCTCTACGGTCTCCATGGGAAGGACGCGTCGGGAGCGCCCCTCTGGCCGACCGACGCCCGACGGGCGCGCATGCGCGAAATGCTCGCGCTCGTGGGACTAGAAGCCTTTGGCGAACGCCGTCCTCATGAACTCTCGGGCGGTCAGCAACAACGCGTCGCCATCGCACGCGCACTTGCGCCGAATCCAAGCATTCTGCTTCTCGACGAACCGCTCTCGGCGCTCGACGCCTGGAGTCGTACGGCAATCGGCGAAGAACTGCGGGAGATTCAGCGAAAAAGCGGCGTGACGACGCTCATGGTCACGCACGACCGTACGGAAGCGCTCACACTCTCCGATTACGTGGCCGTTCTCCACGACGGCAAGCTTGAAGACTTCGGCACGCCCGACGAACTTTACGAACACCCGAAGAGCGCCTTCTCGGCCACGTTCGTGGGCGACATGAATCTGCTCACGCTCCCAACCTCAAACGGTACCGTCGGCATCCGCTACGCGGACGTGAAGCTCTCCGAACCCACGGAACAGACGATTTCCGCCCCCGAGAGTTTCGTCGGCAAAGTGCAACGCCTCGAATTCCGGGGCGACATGCTTCGCGCCCACGTGCTTTTGAACGACTTCAAAACCACCGTCACGGCGGACGTCGTGCGGGTGGAGCATCCCTGGCTTCGTGAGGGCGAACTGCTCGTCGTTCAACTTCCCAAGGCAAGGTGGTGCCGATGGTGATGCGTCCCCTTCTTTTTCTTCTCACGATTCCGCTCGCCGTCGGGATTCTCTTCCCGCTGGGTGCGTTGGTAGGCGAAGCCTTTTCCGGGACGACGTCCGCTGGAGACGTCCTCGGAATGCTTCTTTCGCCCCCGATGCTGCGCGCCGTCGGCAATACGCTCTGGGTGGGCGGCCTCACGGCGCTTTTAAGTACGGTTTTGGGCGGCATTCTCGCCTACACCATGACGTTGACGAAGGCGCCGGGCCGCAAGGCGCTGGGCTTGCTTTTCATGGTCCCGCTTCTGGCGCCCTCCTTCATGCCGGCCATGGGACTCGTCTATCTCTTCGGCAACTACGGACTGCTCTTTCCGACGTCGCTCTACGGCGTGCCGGGACTGTTGGCCGGAGGCGTTCTCTTTACGCTTCCGCATACGACTCTGCAGCTCTCTCTCGCTTTCCGGACGCTCGACCAACGCCTGCTTGACGCCGCGCTTCTTTTGGGAAGCGGGGCCGCCCGACGTTTTCGAACCGTTCTCCTGCCGCATCTTCGGGATGCCCTCGTCAACGCCCTTCTGATTGCCTTCGTTCTCACCGTCACCGACTTCGGCGTACCGAAGCTTTTGGGCGGCAATGTTCCGATGCTCGCGACCGAAATCTACAAATACGCGATCGGTCTCGCGGACTTTCAGCGTGCAGCTCTGCTGAGCTTCTGGCTCATGGTTCCGTCGCTTCTCGCCTTCGGTGCCTATACACTTCTCTCGCGCCGCAAAGAGGAACGGGCAACCCCGCAAGCCTTGAGAATCGAACCAAACCGGGGGCGAGACGTCTTTTTCGGAGGGCTTTCCTGGTTCATCGTGGCGGGCATGCTCGCTTCGATCGGCGCCGTCGTGCTTGCGTCCTTCGTCAAGGCCTGGCCTTATGATCGCGCCTGGACGCTCGAGGCCTATTCGCTTACTTCGCTCTCCTACGGCTTCGCGCCGGTTCTCAACAGTCTCGGACTCGCCTTCTCGACGGCCGTCTCGGGCGTCCTTCTCGCCTGGGTGACGAGCGTTCTCATGACGCGCCACGGTCCGTCTGTGCGGCCCGTGGGCGTCCTCTTTCATGCGGCGGCACTCCTCCCCATGGCCGTTCCGGGCACGATTCTGGGCCTGGGATTTGCCATGAGTCTGAGCGGTTGGGAGATTTTTTCGGGCGTATGGGGGAACCGCCTGCTCGTTCTCTTCAACACGCTCGTGCACCTCTTTACGGTGGGATACCTGACGCTCAGCACAAGTCTCAAGGCGCTTCCCGCCACCTATGAAGCGGCGGGACTTCTTTTGGGGCGCGGTTACGCCTACACGACGATGAGAGTCCTCGCGCCGCTTTGCGGACGACCGCTCAGGGAAACGTTCGCGTATTTCTTCTCGAACGCGCTCACCACGATTTCGGCCCTGGTGTTTCTCTACAGTCCCGAAACCATCACGGGCGCCGTCGCGGCCCTTCAGAGTCTCGATGCGGGGTATCTCGCGAGCGGCGCCGCCATGGCGACGATCATCTTTGCGCTGAACGTCGCCTTCCGGGGGCTCCTCATTCGAAACTGATGGTTCGCCCCGTTGCGCGTTGATAGCGTCGGGCGAACTTCGCCCACTGCCGATTGATCTTAAGGTTGCGAAACCACGGGATGTACTTCGCGGTCGGGATGTGCTCGGGAATGTAATAGCCGTCGAAAATCACGGGGCGCAGTCTCCCCGCTTCTTCGATGATGAACATGTTGGAGGTTCCGATGTCGCTCACCACGACGCCCTTTTCATGCATTTCTCGCTTCGTCGCGCGCAGGGCGTCTTCGAGGCGCTTCCACACCGATTCGTCCGCCCCTTTGACTTCCCGGAGATAGTCGCCGAGGAGCCAAATCTTCCGATCCTCGGTCGGGAGAAAAGCCTCCACCGCAAGCCCCACGTAGGAAGGAGACGAGAGAGAACCGAGGAACTTCGGCATGAAACTTGCCGTCACACCCTTTTTTCGGAGGTACTTGAGGTAGTCGACCTCGCGCACGGTCTGCGGACAGCAAAACCGCGCGCTGAGTTTTACGCAGCCCTCGGGAAAGAGAGGCGAGAAGCATGTAAGACGCTCGCCCCCTTTGCCGATCAGTCGCCAACCGTCGACGTCGGCGTCCTCAAAACGAACGGAGCGACCGTCCAGGTCGCCCCGATAGACCGGATGAATTTTGGGAAATTCCGCCAGAATTTCACTGTTTTTCATTCTTCAGCTCTTCTTCCTTGCGGCACGCTTCGCAGATGCCGTAGAGAATCAGGGAGTGGTCGCACAGTTCGTAGCCGTACTTTCTCGCCACGCTCTTTTGCATGCGTTCGATGTCGACGTCCACGAACTCTTCGACGCGCCCGCAACGCAGACACACGATGTGGTCGTGATGCTGGCCTTCGGCAAGTTCATACGTGGCGCGGCCCGAATCGAAGTGGTGGCGCACCAGAATGCCCGCCGTTTCAAACTGCGTCAGAACGCGGTAGACCGTCGCCAATCCGATGTCGCTCTTTTCCTCCACCAACATGCGGTAGACGTCTTCGGCGGAGAGATGCCGAACCACGCCTTCCCCCTGTTCGGAGATTCGCTGAAAGAGCTCCAAAATCTTCATGCGGGGACCCGTCGCCTTCAGACCGAGCGTTTTGAGTTCCGTGGATTGGTTTCGAGACGTTTCGTTCACCTTTTGCTCCCTCTTTGGACCTTATGATGCGTATCATAAGGGGGCTTATGCCAATTTGCATTGAACCTTTTCAAAATAACACCCTTTCACCATGCAGTTCCAACGTTTCCTCGCACCCGCCGCCCTGCTTCTCCTGACCACAAATCTCACGGGGTGTTCGAGCATGGCGGACGCCTGGGAAAACCCCACCGACTACATTCCCTACTTCCTGCAGCCCTATCGTGCGGACGTTCACCAAGGCAATCTCGTCACCAGCGAAATGGTCAATCAGCTCGAAGAGGGCATGACCGCCGCCCAGGTGCAGTTCCTTCTCGGCGTTCCGCTCATCCGCGACCAGTTCCACCGTTATCAGTGGGACTACGTCTACTATCTGCGCCGCGGCAACGGGGAAGAGCAGCTTCGCCGCCTCACCGTCTACTTCAACGATGAAGACCGCGTCAAGAGCTGGACGTCGGACGCCATGCCCGATGAGGAACAGGCCGACCAACTGATTCTCGGAAACATTCGAAACTTCGCTCCGAAGGAAGATCTTCCTAAGGATGAAGCGAAGAAGGAGACCTCTGAATGAAGGAAAAACTCGAGCGGCTTCGCCGCCTCATCGAGCAGCTCACGCTCGTACTGAGGGAAGAACGCCAGGAAAACCTTCGTCTTCGCAGTCGTTTGGCTTCCGCGCAGGCGGAATTGGATCAGGCGCAGCAGCGACTCAAGAAACTCAACGCCCAGATCCAGCAGCTCAATCGTCTGACGAATCCCGCCGAATTCGAATCGTAAGGAGAGACGATGCCCGAACTCAATTTGCGCATTTTCAGCCGCAACTATCGCCTCGCCGTGACGCCGGGCGAAGAACCCGTGCTCGAGCAGTGCGCTCAGCGCGTGGATCAGCACATGGAAGCGATCCGCAGCGGCGGCCGCGTCGTGGCGCTTGATCAGATCGCCGTCCTCGCCGCGCTCGAGATCGCGTACGACGACTCCAAGACGCAGAGCACGCTCGAGGCCCGCGTGGCGGAACTCGAAGAAAAGGTTGCGCAACCCAAGGCTCCGCCGCCGGAACCTGAACTGCCGCTCGAGCTCCCCGAAGAGGAAGTCTCTGAGCCCGTGGTTGCGGAAGAACCGACTTCGTCCGAAGAGCCTCAGGGAACGTTACCGATGAATCAAGCGGTTGAAGAACCCGCGGTTTCTCAGGCACTCTCCGCCGCAACTACGACCGCCGATACGGCCGTGTGGGAGAAGGAGATCGACGACCTTTGCCGACTCTGTGAGGAAGCGATCTACGCCGCGCCCGCCCATGCTTCGGGATTCTTCTGATTTTCTCGAATCTTTCCGCTACAATGATTGCAATCCTGCGGTGAGAGCGTTCGGGCTCCAAGGTACCTAGAACCAATGCTTTGACAAATAGGTTGGTGTACTCGAGGACCGATGGAGTGCGGAACACGCGTTGTACCGCCCAGTCCGTCCCGGAGCCGACCGCCCTGAACTCCCGGTTCAGGATACGTAGCCCGATTCCACTGCAGGAGCACTTTTCTTGAAGGGCAACCACGGTTGCCCTTTTTTCTTTTGAGGCGCACTCATGTCTCTCTCGCCCGACCTTCTTGAGCGTCTTCTGAACGCACGCCGTTTTTGGCTGATGAAGTCCGAACCCGGAGAATGCTCCATCGACGACGCGCTCTCGGCTCCGAACCAAACAGTTTCGTGGTTCGGCATCCGCAACTATCAGGCGAGAAACTTCATCCGAGACGACATGGAAGTGGGCGACGCCGTGCTCTTTTATCACTCGAGTTGCGCCGAACCCGGCATCGTAGGCGCGGCGGAAATTGCTTCCGCTCCGTATCCCGACGAGCTGCAGTTCGATCCCCAAAGCGACTACTTCGATCCGAAGAGCCCCAAAGAGAATCCCCGGTGGCTCACGATCGACGTGAAGGCCCTCGCCAAATGCTCCGTCATCCCGATCAAGGCGCTTCGCAACGACCCGGCACTCGCCAATCTTCGCATTCTGCAGCGGGGCAACCGCCTCTCCATCACGCCGGTTGAGCGGGACGACTTCGCGCATATTCTCAAAACCCTCTTTCACTGATTGATTCATCCCTTGGGAGTCCGCACATCATGGAGCTCTGGATTGTTTTCTCCCTGGCCGCACTCGGCTGCTGCACGGGTTTTCTCGCCGGTCTTCTCGGCATCGGCGGCGGCATGGTTCTGACGCCCTTCTTGACGCTTCTTCTCTCCTACGCGGACATTCCGACCGAACACATCGTGCATGTGGCGATCGCGACCTCCATGGGGACGATCCTCTTCACGTCGCTCTCCTCCGTCCGGGCTCATGCTTCCCGCGGCGCAGTCCTCTGGAAGGTGGTCGCCGCCATCGCCCCCGGCATTCTCCTGGGCGGTATTCTCGGCGCACAAATCACGGGCTATCTCTCGACCTTCTGGGTGGCGCTCATCTTTGCGGGGTTCGTCGGCTATTCCGCAACGAAGATGTTCTTTGCAAAGAAGGTAGCCGCATCGCGCGGTCTTCCCGGCACGGCCGGCATGGTCGGCGCAGGTACCGCGATCGGTACCATTTCAGCTTTGGTCGGTGCGGGCGGCGGCTTCATTTCGGTGCCCTTCCTCACCTACTGCAACGTTCCGATGCACAAGGCCATCGGCACCTCTTCCGCGCTCGGCTTTCCGATCGCCTTTGCGGGCACGATCGGCTACATCGTGAGCGGTTGGGCCGAACCCACTCTTCCCGGATTCCCCTACACGCTCGGTTACATTCACCTTCCCGCCCTCTTTTCGGTCGCCGTCATGAGCATCTTCACCGCTCCGATCGGCGCGAAGGTAGCGCACTCCATCGACACGAAGCCCTTGAAGCGCATCTTCGCCTCGCTTCTCTACGTGCTCGCATCCTACATGCTCTATCGGGCGATCATGGCGGCCTGATCGGGAGTGAATTTATTAGGAAGAAAAGGCGCGGCATTGCCGCGCCTTTTCTCATTCGAATGTTCCGTCCTTCATCCGATAGGGGGTGCCGTTTCTCTTCTCGTACGAAATGCAGATCTGACGCCACCACCGAAGTGGATTCAACTGATGCCGCCAGGGACGGCTGAAGCGTTTCGATTTTCTGAGACCGATGTCCGAAGGCGCTCCCACCGTTCGCACAAGCTGCGGATCAAGCCGATAGACCTTGTGCGTATGCACGAAGTCGAACCACGGCGAAAAGAGCATGTAGTCGACAGGACAATTAAAGCGCGTCGTCATGGCGAGCAAATCCCGTGCGGCGGACGCAGAGAGGAGGTAGCAGGCCGTATTGAAGGGCGTCGGGCGAACCTGTCGGAAAATCGTACCGATGCCGGCAATCTTGCGGATGTCCCGAACCTTCACCGACAGGCCGCTACTTCCCACCTTCAGACAGTCCACATCCTCGGGAATCCAGTCTTCTTTGGCGAAAATTTCGGGAAATTCCTTGGCGAGGCGTGCGTCGTCCTCGAGTACCATACCCCATTTTTCCCCCGACGCCAGGAAGGCCTCCCAGGCCTTGCGGTGACTCAGAAAACATCCTATTTCAGAGGGTTGCAGAGGGTAGACGTAGCCGAATTCAATGGGTTTCAGGACCGCCGCCGTTTCTTCCGGCGTCAAGGCCTTTCCCAACACTCCCGAAATGCGCTCGACTTCGAGCCCAAAAGCGTCGAACTGCGACTTGATGCTGTGCCAGCGGTCAATGGAGGAATCCAGATTGATGACGCAACGAAACATTCAGCGTGCTCTCCAAACCAAAAACGCGCCCAACAAAATGACGGGAATCGTGAGCCACTGTCCCTGCGAGAGGGAAAGCGCCTGAAGCCCCAAAAAGGCGTCGGGTTCGCGGAAAAATTCGACGATGAAACGCGCTACGCCATACCCCAGACAGAAGAGTCCCGATACGAAGCCGGGCTTCGTCGGCTTGCGGGAGACGACGTAGAGCATAAGAAAGAGAATAAGGCCTTCGCCCAGGGCTTCATAGAGCTGCGAAGGGTGACGGGCGATGCCGTCGGCCGCCTGAGGGAAGACCATCGCCCAGGGAAGATCGGGGGAAGCGGGACGCCCCCAAAGCTCTCCGTTGATGAAATTTCCGATGCGGCCCGCCATGAGACCGAGCGGCACGAGCGGCGCCACGAAGTCCGAGACCGTGAAGAGCGACTTTTTCTTTCGCCAGGCAAAAAGAATCATCACGAGGATGACGCCGAGAAGGCCCCCGTGCGCGCTCATCCCGCCGTGCCAGAGCGCAAAGATTTCGCCCGGATGCGAAAGGTAGTAGCCCGGCTGATAAAAGAGGCAGTAGCCGAGCCGTCCGCCCAACACCACGCCGAAGACCCCGTAAAAGAGCAGATCCTCCACGTCCTCGGGCGTGATCCCGCGCCAGGCTTCCTTGGCGCGCAGGCGTCCTAGGCACCAGAAAGCGGCGAAGCCCAAAAGATACATTACGCCGTACCAACGCACGGAAAGAGGACCGAGAGTAAAAACGACGGGGTCGAACTGCGGATGAACAAGCATGTCGGTCTGGCGGTAACGAATCGAAGGAAACATTCTAGCCAAAGGAAGTGCCCGACGCTTTTCGGGACTGCTACTATCTCCTTCTCTTCATACGAATCGCCCCCGGAGACCCCGAGGGACCTCTTTGCGCCATGATCGACTTTCCCGAATCCGAATTCTCCGAACTTTTGGAAAAACTCCGTGCGAACCGCCCGCTCGTGCATGTCCTCACGAACGACGTCGTGCAGGAAATCACGGCGGACGTCTTGCTCGCGGCCGGCGCCTCCCCCGCCATGGTCGTGGCGCCGGAGGAATCGGGCACCTTCGCCGGAATCGCCGACGGTCTTTTGATCAACATCGGCACGCCTACGGCCGAACGTATCCGCGCGATGAACCTCGCCGCGGACGCCGCCAACGAAAAACAGACGCCCTGGGTGCTCGATCCCGTGGCGGCGGGCGGCATTCCCTGGCGCGACGAGGTCATCCGATCGTTCGTCGCAAAGCGCCCGACCGTCATCCGAGGGAATGCCAGCGAAATCCGTGCGCTTGCGGGCTTTTCCTCGTCCGGAAAAGGAGTCGACAGCTGCGACTCATCCGACTCGGCGCTCGAAGCCGCGCAACTTCTCGCGCGCACCGTTCCGACCGTCGTGCACGTCACGGGCGAAACGGACTACGTGACGGACGGCGAACGCACGGTTTCGATCTCGGGCGGCCATGAAATGGCGACGCTCGTCGTCGGCACCGGGTGTTCGCTCTCGGCCTTGGTCGCGGCCTTCGCCGCGGTGACGCCGGACCGGGTTGCGGCGGCGGCCGCCGCGTCCACGCTCGCCAAACGTGCGGCGGAGTACGCTGCCAAACACGCCGAGGCGCCGGGGAGTTTTCACGTTCACTACATCGACGGTCTCTATCTCACGGGAAGGAAGGCATGAGAGCGCTCGACCTGACCCTCTACCTGGTGCTCGACCCCGACCTCTGCGGCGGGGCCGAGGGAATGATCGCGACGACGCTCGCCGCCCTCCACGGCGGCGTCACCGTCGTGCAGCTGCGCGCCCCCAACTGGAAAAAACGCGCGATTGCCGAGTGTGCGAGGGAGCTCCTTCGCGTCATGCCCGCATCCGTCCCGCTCATCATCAACGACCACGCGGACGTCGCCCGCGCGGTCGGCGCCGCGGGCGTACACGTCGGACAAAAGGATCTGTCGCCCGAAGATTGCCGGCTCATCGTCGGTCCCGACGCATTCGTGGGACAATCGATCTCGAATATAGGTGAACTGTCGAGCCTTTCGCCCGCGACGGATCACATCGGGATCGGCCCCGTTTTCCCGACTGGAACCAAAAAGGACGCGGCCCCCGTCGTGGGACTCGACGGACTTCGTTCGCTTCTTCAGCACGCCCCGGTCCCCGCGGTCGCGATCGGCGGCATCCACGAAGGGAACGCCCGCTCCGTTTATGAAACGGGCGTCGCCGGAATCGCCGTCGTGTCCGCCGTTTGCGGCCAATCCGACCCGGAAGCGGCCGCCCGCACCCTGCTGTCCCGGCGTCCGATTTTCTGAGGTGGACCATTCATGTTCCGGTTCTTCACGACCGACCGCAACGTCTACCGCACGGCGGCGGTTATCCTCTTCGCAACGCTTCTTCTCGCGCTCGCCGCATTTTCCTGGCGGCGCGCCCTGCAGATCTGGGGGCTCACCTTTCCCTTCGTTCTTCTGTTGCTCCTTCGGATTCCCGACGGGAAACCCCGTTTCGCCGCAAAGGCGCTCGCTTGGATCGGACTGACGGTCTCCTTCCTCGACATCGGCGTGCGGGGCTACCTTCTTCACACCTACGAGACCGACCCGGGCTCGTCCTACGTCTTAGAATCGGTCGCGAACACCACGTCTTCGGAAGGACTCGAATTTCTCCAAAACGACTGGGGCGGGATTCTTCTCTGGACCGTACCCGTCGTTTTCCTGATTCTCCTCTCGCTTCGCCTCATCGCGAAACTGCGCGCGGGTGAACGCCAAGTCTCTCGTTGGGCGGCGGGCACGCTCGTCGTCTTTCTCGTCATTGTCTCGGCCGTCGCCTACAGCGTGCGCCCGTGGCGGCGCTTCTCGCCGATTCTCTACTGGCCGGGCTGGGCGGCGGACGTCGAGGAAGTGAAGGCGAACTGGGCGAAGACCCTCACTTCGCGCGACGCGCTGTTGGCCCGCGGCCAGGCGCTTCTCACGAAGGCCGACGCGGGTCCCCGCACGATCGTCTGGGTGATCGGCGAGAGCGTCAACCCGAAGGCCTGGTCGCTCTACGGTTATGAACTCGACACGACGCCGGAACTGCGCGGACTCTCCCAAACGCTCACGCCGCCCCTGGAAGTCTTCGAGAACGCCTGGGCCGTGTCGTCGAGCACCGTCGCGTCGTTTGAGGACATGTTCACCTTCGCCGCAACGGAAAAAGGCCCGAAGGAAAATCTACTCCTGCCGCTCTTTCGCGCGGCGGGCTACCGCATCACCTGGATCAGCAATCAGGAAGACGTAGCGATCCGTCAGCAGTTCGCGTCGCTCGCCGACCGAAGCCTCTTTCTCAACAAATTGGGCGGCCGCTCCTCGGTGTCGCTCGACGAGAAGGTGATCGAGCCGCTTCGCGAAGCGCTCGCCGAACCCGCGGAAAAGCATCTCGTCATCGTGCATCTCATCGGTGCGCATCCGCACTACCGTCTGCGCGCTCCGGAAGACTATCCGGAAGTCTGGACGCCCGACAATCCGGTCGAGCAGCGTCTCGAAGAAAAGGGACGGTCCTTCCTCACGATCGAAACGCGCGAAGACTACGACCGCACCATGCGCTACCACGACCACATTCTCGCGGAGACCCTCAAGATGACGGCGGCCAAGTCCGGTCCCGTCACGTGGTTCTACCTGTCGGACCACGGGCAGGAAATCGGCGACCTCGCCGACCGTACGGGTCATGCGGCGAACCTGCCGAGCGGTTACCGCATTCCCGCGCTCCTCTGGGAGCGTCCGGCCGCGGACCGCAAGGCCGCGTCGGAAAACTTCCGCACCGACTGGACGGCGCCTCTCCTGCTCGATCTTGCGGGGATTGAATGGAAGGGTGAGGATCCGACGGATTCGATCGTGGATCCTTCTTACCACTGGGAGACGCCCGAAAACACCGTCATCCGCAAAGCCTTGGGAGATGCGTCGTGAAGGAAACCCTCCGTTTTGCCGTGACGCCCGAAGAAGCGGGCGTGCTGATCGCCGCCTGCGCTTCTGAAGAGATCGACGGCCCCGAAACGTCGGCCGCGGCCGACGCCCGCCTCATCGCCGGGAAAGATCCGAAGGATCGGACCCTCGCAAAGGCGAAGCTCGTTTTGAGCCGACGCTCGCTCAAGCCCTCCCGCATGCCGACGCTCCCGACGGGGCTCTTTACGGGCATATTGGTCTTCGCCGCCTATCTGCTCGGCGTTCTCACCGACCGCTTCACGTCGGAAGGCGCCGTCGTGAACCTTTTGTCGCCCGCGCTCCTTTTTGTTCTCTTCTGGCAGCTCGTTCTCTACGTTCTCCTCTTCGTGGGCGCCGTCGCCGGACTCCTCGGCTTTGCGCCCAAGTGGCCGGGACGCCGTCTCTTCACGGAACTCCTAGCGCGGGTTCGCATGCCCGCGGTGAAAAAGCAGACGCTCAAGGAGCGTCCCCTGTGGCTTTCGCTTCTGGCACCCTCGCTTCGCTTTGACGCGGCGCGCGCTTTTCATCTCGCGGCCGCGGCCTTGGGCGCGGGGCTTTTGACGGGACTCGCCTTCCGAGGAATCGGCACCGCCTACACGGTCGGCTGGACAAGCACCTGGCTTGCGGGCCACGAGGCGTGGCTTGCGAACCTCTTTGCCGCCACCTACGGTCTCGTTCCGCTCGAAATCTTCGGCCTTTCCTTCCCGGACGCCGCGGCGATCGCCGACATGAATCTTCGCGTGAACCCCGAAGGGAGTCCCGACGCGGCCGCCTGGCTTCTTCGCCTCATGGGACTCGTCGCGGGCGTCGTGATTCTTCCCCGGCTTCTTCTCGCCTTCGTTGCGGACCGCCGCGCCAAGGCCGCCCGCACGAGTTTCGTCTGGACCGAGGAGGAAACGGAAGCGACCGCTTGCCCGCAGAATTCGGCATCCGTCTCTCCCGCCTTGACGGGCGCGACGGTCCTCACGACCGTCCCCGCCGACGAATCGCTTCGCCGACGCACGGCGACGTTGCTGATGCAACCCGATCTTCATTGGCGAACGATCGACGTCTGGAAAGATGAACCCGAAAACGTCCTCGCCTCGGTCGAGACCGGGGCCGCGGTTCTCCTCTTTGACGGCATCGCCACGCCCGAGGACGAAGTCCACGGGCGCTGGCTCGAAGTGGTCGCAAAGCGCCGGGAGGGCAACTTGCCGCTCCTTGTCGATCTCTCGGGTCTTGAGAAGCAATTCGGAGCCGACTCCGAGCGTCTCACCGCGCGAAAGGCCCTCTGGGAAAGCTTCGCCGCCGAGCGTCATGCGACGCTCACCTTCGTGCGCCTACAATAAGAGAAAACCACCGGCATTTCTTTTCAGATGTTTTCCTCCGATCCATTACGCGTACACCTGAGCCTCGTGAGTCACACCAACATCGGAAAGACCACGTTGGCGCGCACGCTTCTCTCCCGAGACGTGGGAGAGGTCGCCGACCGTCCGCACGTCACCGAAACGACGGATGACTACGTGCTCGCGCGCGATCCCGCGGGTTGCGAGCTCGTTCTTTGGGACACCCCGGGCTTCGGCAACTCCGTGCGCCTGGCCGAGCGTCTTCGCGGCCGCTCGAATCCGATCGGATGGTTTCTGAGTGAAATCTGGGACCGTTTCACCGACAAGGCCTTCTTCCTCGATCAGCGCGTCGTTCGTCACATCCGCGACACCTCGAGCGTGGTGCTCTATCTCGTCAACGTGACGGAGCGTCCCGACCGCGCGGGCTACATTCCCGCGGAAATGGAGATTCTCTCCTGGATCGGGAAACCCGTCATCGTGCTTCTGAACCAGATGGGCGACCCGAGCCGCGCCAAGGAAAAGGAAGAGATCGAAGCCTGGCAGAAGGCGCTCGCTCCCTATCCCTTCGTTCACAAGATCCTCCCGATGGACGCCTTTGCGCGCTGCTGGGTGCAGGAGGTGGCGCTCTTTGACGCAATCGGCGAAGCCCTCCCCGAGTCGCTTTCCGCCGCCTACGCCTCGCTTCGCGAAGTCTGGGTGCGGGGCCGCCGCGCCGTCTACGCGAGTTCCGTCGAAGCGATCGCGCATCACCTGACGCATCTTCTCACGATGACCGAACTCGTCCCGACACCCTCGCTCAAGGATCAGGCGATCTCGATGGCGCAGCGTTTCGGCTTCCTCAAGGACAAGACGGACGTCGTCAAGGACGCTCAGGCTTCTTTGTCGGCCGACGCCGCCGACAGCTTCTGCGCGCTCACGACGCGCCTCTTGTCGGTGAACGGTCTGCACGGCACGGGCGTGAACCGCGAAATCATCCGACGCATGAAGAGCGACTGGCACCTCGCCGTCTACACGGTCGACAAGAGTCAGGCGGCCGTGATCGGCGCCGCTTCGGGGGCCGCCTCGGGTGCGATCGCCGACACCGCCGCGGCGGGCTTGACCTTGGGATTCGGGCTCCTTGTGGGCGCCGTTGTGGGCGCTCTCTCGGGTCTTGGCGCCGCCACCGTCTACAATGCGCGCCACCGCAAGGAAGGGATGGAACTCACCTGGAGCGACAAGGCGATCGAAGGCTTTGCGCTCGAAGCGTTGCTTCTCTACCTCGCGATCGCCCACTTCGGCCGCGGACGCGGCGCCTGGCGCGCCGCGGAAAGCCCGCCCGAATGGAAGGATCAGCTCCAGAAGCTTTTGTCGGAAAACGACTTCGGATTTGAGCATCTTCGCGACAATCCGACCTCGGCCCAGCCGTCGCTCGTGCATCACGTCGACGGGATCCTTCGGAAGATCTTCGAGTCGCTTTACGGACGCGGCGCCTGACGGGCGCCCGACGCCCCTCTTTTCTCGGGACGAGGCCTCGGGCCCCGTCCCGTCGGACTCTTTTGCATGTTTGAGAAAACCCTTCTCGTCACGGGCGGCGCCGGCTTCATCGGCGCCAACTTCATCAACTACTTCACGGAAGCGCACCCCGAATACCGTCTCGTCAATCTCGACCTTCTCACCTATGCGGCCCGCAGGGAGGTTTTTGAACGTCAAGGGAAGATGGCGAACGTCGAGACCGTGCACGGCGACATCCGCGACACAGCACTGCTTCACGAGGTCCTGAGGAAATTCAACGTGGCAGGCGTCCTTCACTTCGCGGCCGAAAGCCACGTCGACAATTCCATTCCCGATCCGCTTCGCTTCATCGAGACGAACGTAGTCGGAACGGCGACGCTTCTGAACGAGTGTCTCCTCTACTGGCGCGAAAACGGCACTTTGGAAACCTCCCGCTTTCACCACGTCTCGACCGACGAGGTGTACGGGAGTCTCGGTCCCGAAGGCTTCTTCACGGAGGAGACGCCCTATGCGCCGAGCAGTCCCTATTCGTCGAGCAAGGCTTCTTCCGACCTGTTGGTCAAAGCCTATGCGCGCACCTACGGGATGAACGTCACAATCTCGAACTGCTCGAACAACTACGGCCCCTGGCAGCACGACGAGAAGCTCATCCCCACGGTGATCCGCAAGTGCCTGGCGCACGAAGCGATCCCCGTCTACGGAACGGGCAAGAACGTGCGCGACTGGCTCTGGGTGGGCGACCACTGCCGGGCGATCGACCTCATCTTTCACGAGGGCCGCTCGGGCGAGCGCTACAACGTGGGCGGACACAACGAGAAGACGAATCTCGAGATCGTCGGGGCGATCTGTGCGCTCCTCGATGAACTGCGCCCTTGGGCGGGACACCGTTACGACGAGCTCGTCACCTTCGTTGAAGATCGTCCCGGGCACGACTTCCGCTACGCGATCGCGCCCGACAAGATTCAGCGGGAGCTCGGTTGGCGCCCCCTCACGCCCTTTGCGGAGGGGCTTCGCCAAACGGTGCTCTGGTACCTCAAGACCGCCTGATTTTTCGCCTTTCCAAAGTAATGAACCCCGCTTTTCCGCAAGGGAAAGGCGGGGTTCGTTTTGACGAAGAGCCGGTTTGGCTTAGGGCACCATTTCGTCGAGCTCTTCCTTCTTGACGACCTTCACGAGGTCTTCACGCTTGACGTTGAGGTAGTAGGCGATGGCCGCCGCCACGAAGACGGAGGAGTAAACGCCCAACAGAATACCGATCGTCAGGGCGAGCGAGAAGTAGTGCAGAGCCGGGCCCCCGAAGAAGAACATCGAGAGCGTCATGCACAAGGTCGACGAGTGCGTGATCACCGTACGGGAGATCGTCGCCGTAATGGCCGAGTCGATGATTTCCATCGTATCGGCCTTGCGCATCTTGCGGAAGTGTTCACGAACGCGGTCGAAAATAATGACCGATTCGTTCACGGAGTACCCCAAGACCGCGAGCACGGCGGCGAGCACCGGAAGCGAAAATTCCCACTGCATCACCGAGAAGATCCCCACGACGATCACGATGTCGTGGAGGTTGGCGATGATGGCCGCAATCGAGAACTTCCACTCGAATCGGAAGGCGAGGTAGATCACGATGCCGAGCACCACGAGCGCGAGCGCCGTGCCGCCGTCGCGGGCGAGTTCGTCGCCCACCTGCGGGCCCACGAATTCGGTTCGGCGAAGTTCCACGCCCGGGTTCTTCGCTTCGAGCACCTTCATGACGTTCGCGGCGACTTCACCCGACGTGACGCCTTCCTTGTTCGGAACGCGGATCACCACGTCGCGGGCCGTACCGAAGTTCTGCACGAGAACTTCGTTCGAGATCTCCTTCAGGTCCGTTCGGATCTGTTCGGTGTTCGCGGTCTGCGGGAAGTTCACTTCCATCTGCGTGCCGCCCGTGAACTCAATCGAGAACGCGAGACCGTGGGTGAAGATCCAATAGACGGCGATCAGGAAGCTGACAAGCGAGATGCCGTTCAGAATGTGACGATACTTCAGAAACGGAATCGTCTTATGAATGCGGAAAAACTCCATTCTTCAGCTCCTCACTTCGCTTCTTTGTTGGGACGCCAGATCTGGCCCACGTGCAGACGCGCGAGCTTCTTCTGACGGCCGTAAATGAGGTTGATCATCGAACGCGAGACCACGACCGAGGTAAAGATCGAGGTCAGAATGCCGAGACAGTGCACCACGGCGAAGCCGCGCACCGGACCCGAGCCGAAGATGAGAAGCGCGAGACCGGCGATCAAGCTCGTGATGTTCGAGTCAAGAATCGTTGCGAAAGCGCGCTCGTAACCTTCGGAAATGGCCACCTGCGGCGTTCGTCCCTCGCGCAGTTCTTCACGCACGCGTTCGTTGATGAGCACGTTCGAGTCGACGGCCATACCGAGCGTAAGCGCCACGGCGGCGATGCCCGGCAACGTCAGCGTCGCCTGCAGCATCGAAAGGAGGGCAACCAGCATCATCACGTTGCAAAGGAGCGACACGGCCGAAACGATACCGAAGACCTGGTAGTAGATCGACATGAAAATCGCGATGACGACGAAGCCGTACAAGGTCGAGCGGAAGCCCGCCTGAATGTTGGCTTCGCCAAGACTCGGCCCGATCAGGCGTTCTTCGACGATTTCCATCGGGGCCGCGAGCGAACCGGCACGCAGCACGAGGGCCGTGTCGGTGGCTTCGACGGTCGTCATCTGGCCGGAGATCTGGACGCGGCCGCCGCCGATTTCCTGACGGATGACCGGCGCCGTCACGACCTCACCCTTCCCCTTTTCAAAGAGGATGATGGCCATGCGCTTGCCGACGTTTTCACGCGTGACGTCCTGGAAGATGCGGGCGCCCCGGTTGTCGAGCTCGAGGTTCACGGTCGGTTCCTGCGTCTGACCGTCAAAGCCCGGCTGGGCGTCGTTGAGGTTTTCACCCGTCAGAATGACGCGGCGCTTCACGAGGATCGGACGGCCGTCGCGTTCCTTGAAGAGTTCGTCGCCAAAGGGCACGTTCCCCTGGGCGAGCTGCGCAAGGGCTTCGGGGCTGTCGTCGACGAGACGCACTTCGAGGGTCGCCGTACGGCCGAGAATGTCCTTGGCCTTGGCGGTGTCCTGCACGCCCGGCAACTGCACGACGATGCGGTCGGCACCCTGCTGGGCGATCACGGGTTCGGCAACGCCGAGTTCGTTGATTCGGTTGTGCAGCGTCGAGATGTTCTGCTTGAGGGCGTATTCCTGAATGTTCTGGAGCGCCTTCTGCGTGAGCGACGCGCGGATCACGTAGGGCTTCGTCGAGGTTTCGGGAAGCGTGAGCGTCAGATCGGGCTGCGTGTTGCGAAGAAGGTCGTTCGCGCGGGCGCGTTCCTCTTCGGAACCGAAGTTGATCGTGATGTCGTTGCCGCTGCGGGAAATGCCCGTGTGACGGATGCGCTTGTCGCGAAGCTGCGTGCGAAGGTCGGTCGCGATCGCTTCGCCGCGCTTTTCAATCGCCGCGTGCATGTCGACCTGCAGGAGGAAGTGCACGCCGCCGCGCAAGTCCAGACCCAGATACATCGGGAGGGCGTTGATCGAAAGGAGCCACTCCGGCGTGTTCGGCACGAGGTTGAGCGCCACGATGTAGGAGGGATCCGAAGGATTCGGATTGAGCGCCTTTTCAATCACTTCGCGCGCCTGCAGCTGCTTTTCGGCTTCCGTCGGCTCGAAGCGCACGCGGATGGAATTCTGCTGAGCGCCCTGCTCGTAGAAGACGCCGTTGGGCTGGATCTTCGCCTCGGCGAGCAACGTTTCGACGCGCTTGAGCGTGTCTTCCGTCACCTTGACCGTGGCCTTGCCCGAGGAAACCTGCACCGCGGGGGACTCTCCGTAGAAGTTCGGCAGCGTGTAGACGAGACCGATGAGGAGAGCGACGACGATGACCAGGTATTTCCAAAGAGGATATCGGTTCATGCTTGTCTCCGTCACGCGAAGCGATGCGCCCCGGACGTGACCTAACGGGTAAAAATCGAACGCGAAGTCCGACCGTTTGAATCGCCGAAAGGCGCCGAAGGTCGATTCTCGACCTTCAACGCCTTTCTCGAATCGCTTTCGCGGGGCTTAGAACTTGAGCGTGCCCTTCGGAAGGACCGACTGCACCGCGGCGCGCTGCATGCGAACGCTCACGGACTTGCCGTCGACCGTCGCGATCGTAAGCGTCACGGTCTGTTCCTGAACGGCTTCGATGCGGCCGGCGAGACCGCCGATCGTCATGACTTCGTCACCCTTCGTGAGCGCTTCGCACATCTGCATGTGTTCCTTCTGACGCTTCTGCTGCGGACGAATCAGGAAGAACCAGAAGAGCGCGAAGATGATGATGAGGGGAACGACCTGAACCAGGAAACCTTCCATCCCGCCCGGAGCGGCTTCGGCCGCGTAGGCGTTGTCAATAAACCACATGGGAGAACTCCACTTATAAAAAATCAAGATTTCTCCCGCCGCTACGGAGCGGCGGGGAAAAGACGTGCGCTCCATTATACGAGCGAACGTCTTGACGCAAACTTAAAACGAAGCGCGTTATTCGATGCCGCGGGCCCGATCGGCCGCAAACTGCGCCTTCCACTCTTCGAACGTCCCCGCTTCGAGGGCGTCGCGCATCTCCTGCATCAGGTTCAGATAGTAGGAGAGGTTGTGAATCGTGTTGAGCCGCGCGCCGAGGATCTCGCGCACCTTGTGGAGGTGATGCAGATACGCGCGCGTGAAGTTGCGGCAGGTGTAGCAGTTGCAGGTCGGATCCAGGGGACGCAGATCGTTCTTGTAGCGGCTGTTCTTGATCTTCACGTCGCCGAAGCGCGTGAAGAGCCAGCCGTTTCGCGCATTGCGCGTCGGCATCACGCAGTCGAACATGTCGATCCCGTTCGAGACGCCCGCCACGAGGTCTTCGGGCGTGCCCACGCCCATCAGATAGCGGGGACGGTCGTCGGGAAGCTTGTGCACGATCGCGTCCATGATGCGGAGCATCTCTTCCTTGGGCTCGCCCACGGAGAGACCGCCCACGGCGTAGCCGTGAAAGCCGATTTCCTTGAGGCCCGCGAGCGACTCTTCGCGCAGGTGCTCGAACATGCCGCCCTGCACGATCCCGAAGAGCGTGTTGGGATTTTCGAGGCGTTCGAATTCGTCCTTCGAGCGCTTCGCCCAACGAAGGCTCATGCGCATCGACGCGGCCGCCTCAGCTTCGGTCGCCGGACGGTCGCCGATCTTGTAGGGCGTGCATTCGTCCAAGACCATCGTCACGTCGGAATTGAGGACGCGCTGAATCTGCATCGAGATTTCCGGGGTGAGGAAGAGCTTCGCCCCGTTGATGGGGTTGCTGAACTTCACGCCTTCTTCGGTGATCTTGCGAAGCTCCCCGAGGCTGAAGACCTGAAAGCCGCCCGAGTCGGTGAGGATCGGCTTATGCCACTGCATGAAGTCGTGCAGGCCCCCGTGCGCGCCGATCACGTCGAGGCCCGGGCGCAGCCACAGGTGGAAGGTGTTGCCGAGAATGATCTGCGAGCCAATCTCGGTAAGTTCGTTCGGAGCCATCGCCTTCACGGACCCGTAGGTGCCGACCGGCATGAAGATCGGCGTTTCGATCGTGCCGTGATTGAGCGTCAGCGTCCCTCGGCGGGCGCGCCCGCAGGTCGTTTTGACGGAAAAAGAAAAGGACATGGTCGAATCCTTGCGTTAGTCGATGGAGTGAGCGGCCTCGGGGTCGCGCTCGAGGAAACAGGCGTCGCCGTAGCTGAAGAAGCGGTAGCGGCTTTCCACGGCGTGACGGTAGGCTTCGAGGATGCGCTGGCGGCCGACAAGAGCCGAGACGAGCATGAGAAGCGTCGACTTCGGAAGGTGAAAGTTCGTCACGAGCGCGTCGACGATCTTGAATTCGTAGCCGGGCGTAATGAAGAGCGCCGTGTCGCGGGCGCCGGCTTCCACATGGCCCGGACGATCCGCCGCGCTCTCGAGCGTGCGAAGCGAGGTCGTGCCGACCGCGACGACGCGGCGGCCTTCGGCCTTCGCGCGGTTGATCGCTTCGGCCACGTCTTCGGGCATGCGGTACCACTCGGAGTGCATATGGTGTTCAGAAAGCTTTTCGACGCGCACGGGCTGGAAGGTCCCCGCCCCGACGTGAAGCGTCACGTAGGCGATCTCGACTCCTTTGGCCTTGAGGCGCGCAAGGAGCTCTTCCGTGAAGTGAAGCCCCGCCGTCGGGGCCGCCACGGCGCCCGGGTACTGCGCGTACACCGTCTGATAGCGGGTTTCGTCGTTCTTGCTGTCTTCGTGCTCGATGTAGGGCGGAAGCGGCACGTGGCCCTCTTCGTCGAGGACGTCGAGGACGGGACGCTCAAAGGCGAGTTCGAAGAACTGTCCTTCGCGCCCCATCACCGTCACGACGGCGTTGCCGAAAAAGAGCTTGGTGCCCGGCTTCGGAGACTTGCTCGCGCGAAGCATCGAGATCGCGTGCGTTTCGTCGGTGACGCGTTCAATGAGGGCTTCGACGGCGCCGCCCGTTTCCTTCTTACCGAGAAGGCGCGCCTTGATGACGCGCGTGTTGTTGGCGATGAGAAGGTCGCCCGGGCGCAGGTATTTTTCGATGTCGGTGAAGGTGCCGTCCTCCATCACGTCGCGGGTGACGTGCAGAAGACGCGAAGCCGTCCGGTTTTCCAGAGGATATTGAGCGATGAGCTCCTGCGGGAGCTCGAAATCAAAGTCGGATAGGTATTGTTCTCGCATGGCTTGACCGGCCAGGATGAAAAGAAAAGGACGTATTGTACTCAATCCGTACGGAGGGCTCTCAGGATTCGCCCGACAATTGCACGGGCCCGAGCAAAACCGAACCCGAGCGTCGGGCTCCGTTGTCGTAGACGTCCGCGCCCACGGCTTCAACGCTCAAAAACATGTCGAGAAGGTTCCCCGCCAAGGTCATCCCGCCCACGGGATGAACGATGACGCCGCGCTCGACCCAGAAGCCCGAAACGCCGCGGGAATAGTCCCCCGTCACTGGGTTGAGTCCGCGTCCGATCGTGTCGGTGACGTAAAGGCCCGTTCCGAGGCGCTCGAGCATCGCCTTTTCCGTCATGTCGGAGGTCGTCTCGGTGCTCGTCAAAATCAGGTTGTAGGCCCCGCCCGCGTTGCCGGTCGTGCGGCAACCGAGCTTGCGCGCGGTGTAGCTCGAAAGGAATTTTCCCCGCAGGACGCCTTTTTCGACGATCGCGCGCCGCTGTCCCGAGCAGCCTTCGTCGTCGAAGACGCCCGAGCCGATCGCACCGGGAATGTAGGGATCCTCAAGAACCGACACGTGGGCGGGAAGAATGGCCGTGCCCTCCCGTCCGAGGAGGCACGAGGTCTTGCGGTAGAGCGCCCGCCCCGAAAGAAGGTCTTCGAGCATGTCCAGGAATTCGGTCGCGACGTAGGGTGCAAAGAGCACCCGCACCGATCCGCCCGGAATGGGTTTGCGCCCGAGCTTTGCCGCGGCCCGTTCGGCCGCACGCCGTCCGAGCGTCTCGGGGTCGGGGAGTTCCTCTGCGCTTCGGCCCTGTCCCCACCAGGCGTCCTGTTCGAAGTCGTCCCCCTTGGCCGCCACCGCCACGCAGTCGACGTCGTGGCGGGAATAGTCGTAGCCCGCGGAAAAGCCAAGCGAATTGACGAGCGTGAAGCGCCCCGACGAAGTTGTAAAGACCGCGCCGTCCGTATTCTCGACGGACGGGTCGACCTTCAGGGCCGCTTCTTCGGCCTTCGCGAGATAAGCGATCGCGTCCTCGGGCGTTCCCTCGTAGGGATGGCAAAGAGAGAGATTTCGAAATTCCGTCTGCAGATCGCGCTCGTCCGGAAGCCCCGTCGCCTCGTCTTCTTCGGCGACGCTCGCGATCGCGACCGCCGCGCGCACCGCGCGCTCGACGGATCGCTCGGAGAAGTCCGAGGTCGTGGCGCTTCCCCGGCGCTTACCCTTCCAGACGGCGATCGAGAGCACCTTTTCCGACGTGTATTCGAGGGCTTCGACCTCGCCCATTCGGTAGGTCACGCTGAAGCCTCGGTCGGCGCTCACTTCGGCCGCGCATTCGTCGGCTCCGAGCTTCAAAGCGCGCTCGAGCGCGGCCTTCGCCACGGCTTCGGTTTCGTTCGTTTTCGGACTCTTCGCCTCTTCGCGTTCCATGCGCATCTCCCGCCACTGAAAGCCGTTATCATACGGTTTTCTTTTAGGATTTCAAGGTTATGCGTCAGGACTTCATTGAGGACGACGAAGAGATCGAGCGCGGTCCCTCCAAATCGCAGCTCAAGCGCGAACAGCTCGAATTGCAGGAGCTCGGACGCGAAATGACGAAGTTGGGCGACGACCAACTCAAGCGCATTCACCTCCCCGAAGACGTGCTTGCGGAAATCATCGAATTTCGCCGCATGCGCTCCTTCGGAGCCCAGCGCCGTCAGCTGCAGCTGATCGGCAAGAAAATGCGCAACATGGATCCCAAGGCCGTGCGCGAGGCGATCGACCGCGCGACCGGCGAATCCCGCGCCGCCGTTGCTCTCCTTCACCGCTGCGAGACGCTGCGCGACAAAATGATTGAAGGGGACGACGCCGTGAAGAAGTTCATCGACGAACACCCCGAAACGGACATTCAGGCCCTTCGCACGCTCGTTCGCGGCGCCCGCAAGGAGCGCGAACTCCAGAAGCCGCCGAAGAACGCGCGCGAACTCTACCGCTTCCTCCACGCGATGCTCGAGAAACCGCTCGACCTCTTCCGCGAAGAGGAAGAGGACGACGAAAACGCCTGATCTTTGAAGAAAAGGACACCGGCATGAAACCGCCCCGCAAAACGGAAAACGAACTGATTCTCGGGCTCGTCTCGGTCTCCGACCGCGCGAGCCGAGGCGTCTATCGCGACGAAGGCATTCCCGCGCTCGAAGCCTGGATGCGAAAGGCCGTGAAGAATCCCCTCACGATTCACAAGCGCCTCATCCCCGACGAACGCTTCGACATCGAGAAGACGCTTCGCGAACTCGTCGACATCATCGGCTGCGACCTCATTCTCACGACGGGCGGTACGGGTCCGTCGCGACGCGACGTGACCCCCGAGGCGACGCACGCCGTCGCGACGCGGGAAATGCCGGGCTTCGGCGAACAGATGCGCGCGATTTCGGGGCACTTTGTTCCGACCGCGATTCTCTCGCGTCAGGTGGGCGTCCTTCGTGAAACGCCCGACCATGCGGCCCTCATCATCAATCTTCCGGGCCGCCCCAAGGCGATCGCCGAAACGCTCGAAGGCCTCAAGGATGAAGAAGGCCGCTCGATCGTAAACGGCATCTTCGCGGCCGTCCCCTACTGCATCGATCTGATCGGCGGCCCCTACATCGAAACGAACGACGAGGTCGTGAAGGCCTTCCGTCCGAAGAACGCTCAGAAGCCCCAGAAGTCCGAGGAGAAGTCGGAAGAAAAACCCGAGGCCCCGAAGGGCATCACGATCGAAGGTTCGAACCAGCCCCGCTCCGAAGAAGCGGTGAAGGTCGAAGTCAAGGCCGCGGAACCCGTCCGCGCACCCGAAGCGCCCAAGGCCCCGGTCGAACCCAAGCCCGAGCCCAAACCGGAACCGAAGCCCGAGCCGAAACCGCAGCCCAAGCCTGAGCCCGAACCGGTCGAACCCTTCCGTGCGAACGACCTCCTGATGGTCTCGCCCCGCATGAGCGTTCGTCCTCCGGAACTCACGCTCCTCTGGCTTCACGGGATGGGCGTCGACAACCGCGACTTCGTAAGCTTTGCCGACGAGATTCTCGATTTCGGCGGCCCCGCCTGCCGGATGATTCTCCCGAACGCCCCGGTCTGCGAAGTGAGCATTCACCCGGGTCACGCGCTTCGCGCCTGGTACGACATCCGTCATCCGGATCTGGAAAAGAACGTCGACCTCTACGGGATCAAGACGAGCGCCCGACGCATCGAAGCGTTGCTTCGCGAACTCGAAGGCAAGGGCCTTCGTCGCGACCGCATCGTCCTCGGCGGCTTCTCGCAGGGTGCGGCCATCGCGCTTTATGCGGGTTTGCGTTCCGAGACGCCCCTGGCCGGCATCGCCGCGCTCTCGGGCTACCTCCCCGACGCTGGACGTCTCTACAACGAAGCGACCCCCGCGGGACGCCGCACGCCCGTCTTCATGGGGCACGGGGAATTCGATTCGGTTGTTTCGCCCCTCATCGCGGAGCGAAGCGCCCGCGTGATCCACGAGGTGAATCCGAACTTCGAATATCACGCCTACGACATGGACCACGAGCTCTGCCAGGAAGAAATGCTGCAGTTGGCGGCGTTCCTGCGCCACGTGGCCGAGGGCTGAGTTTCGGATTGAGAAGAAACGGACAGGGGCTTCGACATCATCGTCGGAGCCTCTTCTCTTTGGCGGAAAGAAAGAAGCGCACACTTCGCCGAAACCCGGCGCGAACGATCATTTTGACGGCCTTGTCAAAATTCCCTGCAGGCAAAAGAAAATCCCGCACTGCACACGACAGTACGGGACTGGAAACTGGTCCCCGGGGTGAGACTCGAACTCACACGGTTTTACCCGGCGGATTTTGAATCCGCTGCGTCTACCATTCCGCCACCTGGGGAGACTTCTCGTAAAGAAGAAGCAGAAGTTTATCAGTTCCTCGCCAAAAAAGCAATGGACTGAGAAGGATCTTTGCAGCGGACCGCCGCAATCCATTCGCCGAGCGTCCGGCCTTCGAGAACGAAGTCTTCGCCCGTCAGGTCGGCAAGCGGCACGAGGACGAAAAGCCGCCCCGTCATTCTCGGGTGCGGAATAAGGAGTTCGGGATCGTCGCTCGTGAGGTCGTCGTAGAGGAGGACGTCTAGGTCGAGCGTTCTCGGAGCGTTCACGACACCCTCGGGCCGCACGCGCCCGTAGCGGTTCTCGAGCGCCTGCAGACGATGAAGGACTTCCTTGGGTTCGAGGTCCGTTCTAGCTTGTAGCACGGCGTTCACGTAGTCGGGACCCGAGGATTCGACGGGAGACGTGTCATAGAAGGCGCTCACCCGAATGTCCGAGAATTCGGGCGAGCTCTTGAGGTCGGAAACGACCTTCCTGAGCGTCGCGAGGGGCTCGCCCAGATTGGCCCCGAGGGCAATCGTGACGAGCGCCATCAAGCTTCTTCCTTCTTCGCGTTGCGGCGGCGATGCGGGCGATGGCGACGCGGGCGCCGGCGGGGTTCCGCGGCGGGGGTGGCACCCTCCTTCGCGCTCGGACGCGGCGGCTGATTCCTCGCCTCCTGCTGCGTCACGGCGAGCATTTCCCTTTGTTCCTCTTCGTCGGCCGCGGCAAAGCGCTCCCACCAGTCGACGAGATTCTTGTCGGCCATGTCGACAAGCGAGCGAAGAAGCAGGAAGTCCCAGCCAGCGCGGTAGCGCGGATGACGAAGCACCGCGTAGGCGGCCTTCCCCGTGCGGCGCTCAAGGCGCCCCTGGAGCATCCAGAGGTCGTAGATGTCGTTTTGGATGCGGCGCTGTACGGCGAACTGTCCCGACTGACCTTCAAGCACTTCGACGGCGGCCGAGTGCAGAGCCGGCAGGCGCTTCATGCCGAGTTTCGTTTCGTTGTATTCCCAACGCCTCGCGGCCTGCGGCCAGAGAAGCGTGCCGAGAAGGAAGAAGGGAGAGAGCTTTTTGCCGATCGCGATGCGCTCGTCCGAGCGCTTCAAGGCCACCATGAGGAAGCGCTCCCACTCGGGATCCGTCACGATGCGCTCGAGCATCGGAAGGAGTTCCTGATCGAGCTTTTCGTCGCGAAGCTTCTTCACGCAGTCGAGCGCGTGCCCGCAGGTGAGGATCTTGAGGAGTTCGTCCATGAGGCGGGGCTTTGGAACGTTGCGAAGCAGCACGCCCATCTTTCCGATCGGCCGCTCCGTCGCGGGATCGATCTTAAAGCCCAACTTCGCGGCGATGCGCACCGCGCGGATCATGCGCACGGGGTCTTCGCGGTAGCGCTCCTCCGGAGCGCCGATCATGCGAAGGCGCTTGGCCTGAATGTCGTCGAAGCCTCGGTGGTAGTCGAAGAGTTCTTCCGTCTTCGGGTCGTAGTAGAGCGAATTGCAGGTGAAGTCGCGGCGCGCCGCGTCCTCCCACATTTCGCCGAATTCGTTGTCGGAGACGACGCGGCCCGTCGCGTCCTTCGCGACGCCCGCGCCCGCGAGCGCGCGGAAGGTCGAGCATTCGATCACTTCGTTGCCGAACATCACGTGGACGAGTCGGAAGCGCCGCCCGATAATGACGCCGCGGCGCACCGAGCGCTTCACTTCTTCGGGACGCGCGTCGGTGACGACGTCGAAGTCCTTGGGCGTGACGCCCAAAAGCAGATCGCGCACGGCCCCGCCCACGATGTAGGCGCGGTATCCGCGGGCCTGAAGCTGTTCGCAGGTCTTTTTGGCCTGCCAGGCGACGAGCGCGGGATCGATCCCGTGTTCGTCGGGTCCGATTACGCGGGGCTCCTTGACGATGCCTTCGTTCGGCTGGAAAAAGGAGCGGACCCGGTCAATGAAGGTTTCGATCACTGGGAACTCCTTTCCGGAAAGAGCCGAAGAACGTGCCAGCCGCGCTCAAGCGCGACCGCGCGCAAGGCTTCGTCGGGGTGCACGGCGTAGGCTTCGCCTCCCGCCTTTTCGGCAAATTCAAGAAGCGGCAGATCGTTGATCGAGTCCGAGAAGGCGGCTTCGATCGTCACGTCTTCGCCGGACTTTTCCGCGAGTTCCTTCATTTTTTCCCGGAGAAGGATCACCTTCCCCTCCTGATAGCTGTGCGAGCCCGCCACGCGTCCGGTGAATTCGCCCGACGCATCGGTTTCGGGCGTCGCCGCAACGAGGTGTTCGATCCCGAAGAGTTTCGCGACGGGTTCGGTGACGAAGCGGTGCGTCCCCGTCGCGAGGACGAGCGTGCAGCCGCGTTCGCGCCACTGATCGAGGTAGTGAAGCACCACGGGATCGACGTGGGGCGCCACTTTTTCACGCACGAATTCGTCGCGCCAGGCTTCGAGCATCCTTCGAGGATAGCGCGCGAGAAGCCCCATGGCGAAGCTCATCATTTCGTCAAGCGAGAAGGTGCCCGCGTGATATTCGCGGTTGAGACGTCGGCTCGTCTCGAGAAATTCCTCGCCCAGGCCCGCCTTTTCGATCAGAAAGACGGTCCAGCCGTCTCCCGTGTCGATCGGCAGAAGTGTGTGGTCGAGGTCAAATACGGCCAGTTTCATGTTGTGCTGTCTCCGTTGCGCAGAGCTTCGGCACCCCTCAGGGCTGCGACGAAGACTGCGCCGGGTTTGAGAAGTGCGGATCTCGCTGCAGCACCTGTACGGCCTCGCGCAGAAGCGGGAAGGTGACCGGGCGCTGCGTCATGAGGCTCAGCCGGTCCACCGCCGCCAACACGCGGGAAAGCGTTCTCATATCCCGAGGCAGGGTGCGTTCGATCCAGTTCGTCATTTCATAGGTGAGGGTGAAGCCCCTCTGATGGGCCAGCCGCATGAGTTCGGCCGTGCGGTCCGCTTCATTGAGCGGCGCGATGCCGAACGACACGCCGGCGTGCAGCCGACTCTTGATGTCGTCCCCCAGGGGCAGTGCGTCGATGGGGCATCGCCCCGCGCAGACGAGTCGGGCGTCGGGCACCCGCATCACTTCGTTCTGCAGATTTCGCAGCTGACGGGAAAAGCCCAGGTCGAGCTCGTCGATGTCGTCCACCGTATAGAGCTTGACGGCGGGATCGAAGGGTTCGACGCGAAAGCGGCTCGCAGGGCGCAGGGCCGTGAGAAGGTGCGTGAGGCCCGCCCCTTTGGGGCCGTAGAGATACACGAATTTCGGGCCCGCTCCGCGGGCCACTTCCCGCAATACCATGACGGCCTGTCCGTTGGCCCCGACCACGAAGTTGTCGAGCGTGGGCGTGTCTTCCGCGGGCATAGCCAGCAAGTATTGTTCCGAGTCGTGCATGAGGCGTGGAAGAAATTCTGAGGGAATTCCGCTTGGGAGGGGCCCGGGGGCCCGGCGGCAACATCTAGAAAGGAAGAGTTTACCGCGAATGCGAAAATCATGCGGCGCCGAGAGGGACCCGACCGAAGAAAAGAAAAGGCGGGAGAAGACGCTTCCCCCGTCTTCGCGTATACTCTCTGCCAATTCTTCATTGAGCCCTCCGACGGGCTCCATCCTCTGAGCGGCAAGGGTTTTCTTCACGGAAAGACAAATCCTGCACCGCCCCTCTTTTCCTGATTGGTAAGGCAATGACCCAACTCTCCTACGCAGCTGCCGGCGTGTCGATCGACGCCGGAGACGAACTCGTCGAACGCATCAAACCCGCCGCCAAGCGCACCCTCGTTCCGGGCGTTCTCGGCTCCATCGGCGGCTTCGGCGCTCTCTTCGAAGTGAGCAAGGAATACAAGAACCCCGTTCTCGTCACGGGCACCGACGGCGTGGGAACGAAGCTCATGCTCGCCTTCCGCCTCGGCCGCCACGACACCGTGGGCCAGGACCTCGTCGCCATGAGCGTGAACGACATTCTCGTGCAGGGCGCCAAGAGCCTCTTCTTCCTCGACTACTACGCCTGCGGCAAGCTCGACGTGGACGTCGCCGCCCGCGTCGTCTCGGGCGTCGCCAAGGGCTGCGAACTCGCGGGCTGCGCCCTCATCGGCGGTGAAACCGCCGAAATGCCGGGCATGTACCCCGAAGGGGAATACGACCTCGCGGGCTTCGCGGTGGGTGTCGTTGAAAAGGATCAGATCATCGACGGCTCGACGATCGACGAAGGCGACGTGATTCTGGGGCTCGCCTCGAGCGGTCCGCACTCGAACGGCTTCTCGCTCATCCGCAAGGTGGTGGAAGTCGCCGGCGCCGACTGGGAAATGCCCTTTGACGGCGCGACCCTGGCCGACCGCGTCATGGAACCGACCCGCATCTACGTGAAGCCCGTCCTGGAAGTCCTCAAGTCGGTGCGCATCAAGGGCATGGCCCACATCACCGGCGGCGGCCTCGTCGAAAACGTGCCCCGCGTCCTCCCCGAAGGCGTGCAGGCCGTGATCGACGGCTCTTCCTGGACGCGTCCCGCGATCTTCGACTGGCTCGAAGAAAAGGGCAACATCGACCGCCACGAAATGCACCGCGTCTTCAACAACGGCATCGGCCTCGTCGTGATCGTCTCGGCCCAGGACGCCGAACGCGCCAAGGCCCTCTTTGAAGAACAAGGCGAAAAGGTCTTCACGATCGGCCGCATCGAAAAGCTCCCCGAAGGGGAAGCCCCCTGCGTCGTCCGCTGATCCGCGCCGACCGCTCTTTTGATTCTGAAGGGACTGCCGCCCGCCGGGCGGCGGTCCCTTTTACTTTTCCTGGGTTCCGAGCCAAAAGTCCTCGGGGAAGTCTTCCGCCCGGACGGATGAGAGCAATGGTGCGGCCGCATCCTTTGCGGAGAGAATCGGATTCACCACGTCCCAACGGACGGAAAGCGAGGGATCGTCCCAGCGCACCGAGCGTTCGCTCTCCGGGGCGTAGTAGCGGTCGACCTTGTAGGCGACGAGCGTGTCGGGCGTTCTCGTGACGTAGCCGTGGGCATAACCCGCCGGGATGTAGAGCGACGCGCGCTCGCGCGCGTCAAGCGTCACGCCCACCCATTTTCCATAGTTGGGACTTGTCGGGCACACGTCCGCCACCACGTCCCAAATCACGCCCGAGAGCACCCGTACGAGCTTTGCCTGCGCGTGGGGCGGGGCCTGCCAGTGAAGCCCCCGAATCGTCCCGGCCTTGACGGTGAAGGCTTCGTTTTCCTGTACGAAGGGACGGCGAATGCCGAGCCTGGCGAATTCCTCCGCACGAAAGCTTTCGAGAAAATACCCCCGCGCGTCTTCGTGCACGGCGGGCGTCAGAAGAAGAACGCCCGGGAGGTCAAGCTCTTGGACAATCATTTCCCGAGTCCCATCTCCAGCGTTTCGACCATGCCGTCGAGCGTCGGAAGCGTCGCCGGATCGTCGGGATCGAGCAGCATGAGGTCCGGCATCGAGCGCATCCAGGTCATCTGGCGCTTGGCGAGCTGCCGCGTCGCGGCGACGCCCGCCAGACGGAATTCGTCGAAACCGCGCTCACCCGAGAGATAGTCGATCGCCTGGCGATACCCCACGGCCCGCATGGCGGGACTCTCCCGATCGAAGCGGGGGCTCTTCATGAGGTCGCGCACTTCGGCGAGGAACCCCGCGTCCAGCATCGCGTCGAAGCGCTCTTCGATGCGGCGGTGGAGAAGCTTGCGGTCGGGCGGCAAAAGCCCCACCGAGAGCATCGGGAAAAGCGGCTCCGCTTCTTTGGCGTGAAAGCTCGAAAGGGTCTTACCCGTCATGCGCCAGACTTCGATCGCGCGTCCGATGCGCTGACGGTCGGCGGGCTGCAACCGCGCCGCCGTTTCGGGATCGATCTCCCGGAGCTTTTCCCACATGGCGGGCCAGCCGAGGCGCTCTCCTTCTTCGAGCACTTCGCTTCGCACTTCCGGCGGCGTCGTGGGGAGGTCGTTCAGTCCTTCCCGCAGGGCTTTCGCGTAGAGCATCGTGCCCCCTACGATGAGGGGTACGCGCCCGCGCGCGCGGATTTCGGGGACGAGCTTTGCCGTGTCCGTCAAAAAGTCGGCCGCGCTGTAGGGTTCGTCGATCTCGCGCACGTCGATCAGGTGGTGCGGGCAGACCGAGCGCTCTTCTGGCGTCGGCTTGGCGCTTCCGATGTCCATGCCCCGATAGACAAGGGCGGAGTCGATGCTGATGATTTCGACGGGATGACGCCGCGCGAGCGCGAGCGACAACGCCGACTTTCCCGAAGCCGTGGGCCCGAGAAGGAGGAGAGCGAGGGGCGCCGTCATCACTGTCCCCGCAGGAAAAGTTTGTCGAGTTCGTCCGTCGTGAGAAGCTTCCACGTGGGCCGGCCGTGATTGCACTGATCGATCCGTTCGGTCTTCTCCATCGAGCGCAGGAGCGCGTCGATTTCGGGGAGCGTAAGCTTGCGGTTCGCCCGCACCGAGCCGTGACAGGCGACGGTGGCGAGGACCTTGTTGCGCATCACTTCGGTAAGATCCGAAGTGCCGAAACTCTCGAGCTCGTCGAGAATTTCATGGACGAGCGTCTCGAGACTGTCGGCGGGCGCTTCGGCGATGATCGCAGGCACGGCGCGAAGCGCCGCGGCGTTTTCGCCCGTCACGCTCACGTCGATCCCGAAGGCGAGGAGCTCCTCCTTGTGCGCTTCGATCGTGGCGATCTCGGCGGGCGTCACGCGGAAGACCTGCGCGATGAGGAAGGGCTGCACGGGAAGGTCCTTGGCGTCAAGCGACTTCTTGAGCCGCTCGTAGGTGACGCGCTCGGCCGCCGCATGCATGTCGACCACCACGATCCCGTCCTCTCTTTCGGCGAGAACGTAGACGCCCGCCACCTGCCCCAGGGCCCGTCCGAAATAAGGACGGTCGGCTTCGAAATTCTCGAGTGTGGGTTCGAATCCCCCCTTCTCCCCCGAACCTTCGGCGGGGAAGGTTTCGGGGATCGGTTCGGGTTCGACCGCAGTCGTTTCGGGCGTCGCGGCCCCGGACGAAACCGCGTAGCCGTTGCGCTCGGTGAGCGTCTGCAAAGACGAAGCGGTGAAGCGGTTCGAATCGACAGCGCCCGCTGTGAAGGCGGCGCCGCTCTTTTCTTCTTCGGAAAGCGTGTCGTTGAGGAACGGAGTCTTCGCCTCCAGCGCCCGTCCCGACTCGGCGGCGAGCGCCGTATCAAGGTCCGCTCCGAAAAGCCGCATGGCGTTTGCGACGGGCGGACGGTCTTCGCGCATCGGTTTGCGGGTTTCAAAGTCCCGCTTCGCGCCGCTTCCCGGCGCGAAAACGCGTTCGGGCTCGGGAAGTCCTCCTTCGGGCAGCGTCGCTTCCGAGAACGAGAGCGCCGCACGGACGGACGAGGAGACTGCAGTGTGGATGCGCTGCCCCTCGGCGAAGCGCACTTCGCTCTTCGTGGGGTGCACGTTCACGTCGACCGCCGTCGGGTCGATTTCGAGATAGAGACAGTAAAGGGGCTGCGTCTGGCCGTGCATCACGTCCTGATAGGCGGAGCGCACGGCGTGCGAGAGAAGCTTGTCGCGCACGAAGCGGCCGTTCACGAAAAAGTACTGGTCCTGCGTGCGGGCCTTGCCGATCACGGGAAGGCCCACGAGCCCCGTCAGCCGAATGCCGTCGCGAAGGGCGTTCACTGGTCGACAGTTCTCCCGGAATTCCTTCGGAAGCACTGCCGCGATGCGGGCTTCGGGCGTCTGGGGCGGGAGCGTCAGCACGTCGCGGCCGTTTGCCACGACGCGGAACCCCGCCTCGGGGTGCGCGAGCGCCAGGCGCTCGACCTGCGTGAGGATATGCGCCGTTTCGGTCGCGTCCGACTTCATGAACTTGCGTCGGGCGGGGGTTTTGTAGAAGAGGTCGCAGACTTCGATGCGGGTTCCGGGACTTCCGGCCGCGGGCGTCACGCGCCCTTCCTTCCACTCCCAGGCGTGCGAATCTTCCGGCGTGCGGCTCCGGATCGTCATGGCCGAAACGGAGTCGATGCTCGCCAAGGCTTCGCCTCGGAAGCCGAGCGTCATCACCTCTTCGAGTTCGAGAAGGTTGCGGATCTTGCTCGTCGCGTGCCGCATGACGGCGAGCGGAAGGTCGTCCTTCGCGATCCCCGAGCCGTTGTCGGTCACGACGAGGCGCTTGAGACCGCCCCCGTCCACGCGGACTTCGATGTCGGTGGCGCCCGCGTCGAGCGAATTTTCCACGAGCTCCTTCACCACCGAAGCGGGCCGTTCGATCACTTCGCCGGCCGCGATCTGGCTCACCAATTCGTTGGGAAGCGCCGCAATCGGGCGGCGCACCTTCTTTTCGGGGGTTTGACTGTCCTGCATGCCCTCGTTGACTTCCGTTACGGTTTTGATTTTTTTCTACACCCCATGCGGGGAAAGCATTCAGTATGATAGAGGGCAATTTGCGATTTTGCATCCCGAAGCCCTGCCGTTCACCCGAGGGAGACGAGGGCCCTTTTTCAACCGACACACCATGGACATCTTCGGTCTTATCGTCGATCTCTTCACCAACGCGGATCACTTTCTCGTCTCGCTCGCCACGGACTACGGCACGCTCATCTACGTCGCGATGTTTCTGATCTTCTTCCTTGAAACGGGCTTCGTGATCATGTCCTTCCTCCCGGGCGACTCGCTTCTCTTCGTCGCGGGCACCGTGGCGGCGTCGGGCACCGCCAGTCCCTGGATCATCATGCTCGCCGTGACGCTCGGCGCCATCTTCGGGAATTCCGTCGGCTACGCCACCGGGAAATGGCTCGGCAACAAGATCTACGACGGAAGCGTCTCCTGGATCAATCCGAAGAAGCTCTCCACGGCCCACGACTTCTACGTGAAGCACGGCGGCAAGACCATTCTTCTCGCCCGCTTCGTACCGATCGTGCGCGCCTTCGCACCCCTCATCGCGGGCGCGGCCCGCATGAACGGGCTTCGCTTCGAACTCTTCAGCGGTGCGGGCGCCGTCCTCTGGGCCGTCTCGATCGTGGGGGCGGGCTACCTCTTCGGCAACATCCCCTTCATCAAGAACAACCTCTCCCTCATTCTTCTTCTCGGCATCGTCGCCGCCATTCTCGGCCCCGTCCTCGTGGGCCTCGCCTGGAAGGCCCTGCAAAAGCATCAGGCCGCCAAGAAGGCGGCCCTCGAAAACAAGTGATTCCTGCGGGGAATCCGGGAACGAGCTCCTTACGCGCCGCGCGTGAGGAGCTTTTTTGTGACCTCCGCCAGAAGCTCCGCGTCGAGAAGCGCCCCGTGCTTCACGCGCCGGGAGTCGTCGATGCCGAAGTATCGGCAAAGGTCCGTGAGGGAATGGCGGATGCCCGGATAGAGCATTCGGGAAAGCGTGAGCGTGCAGAGCGCCGTGCAGCCGTTTTCTTCGAGCGACGGAAAGCCCGCGATCGAAAGCTCGTTGTTGACGAAACCCACGTCGAAGACCGCGTTGTGGGCGATGAGTTCCGCTCCTTGCGTAAAGGCGAGAAAATCCGCCGCGATGTCGGCGAAGACGGGTGCTTCGGCGAGGAAGGCGTCCGAGAGCCCGTGCACCCGATAGGCGCCCTCGCTCATCGGACGCTGCGGATTCACGTAGCTGTGAAAACGGGCGACGGGGCGGAAGTCTTCGTCGAGACGCACCGCCCCGATTTCACACACCCGGTCGCCCGATCGCCAGTAGAGACCCGTCGTTTCCGTGTCGAAACAGATGCGGGGGCGTCGGGCGAAGCGTTGATCGGTCATGCCGTAGGTTTCCTTTCGAATTCTTCGAAAGGAAAGTGTAGCCCTCAGACCGCGTTTTTCGCCATCGCGTCCAGCCGCGGTTTCATGCGGAGCATGCGCATGCCGTTGGCGACGACGATGAGGCAGGTGCCGACGTCGGCGAAGACCGCCATCCACATCGAGGCCATCCCGAAGAGCGCGAGGGCTGCAAAAAGGAACTTGATGCCGAGCGCGATCGTGATGTTTTCGACGAGCACCGCATGCGTGATGCGCGAGAGCCGCACAAGCGTCGCGATCGAGCCGATCTTGTCGTCCATCACCGCGACGTGGGCCGCTTCGATCGCGCTGTCCGTGCCGCGCACGCCCATGGCGATGCCGATGTCGGAGCGCGCAAGGGCCGGGGCGTCGTTGATGCCGTCGCCCACCATGGCGGTGAGGCCTTCCTTCTGCATGGCTTCAATTTCACGAAGCTTGTCGTCAGGCAAGAGTCCCGCACGGACGTCTTCGAGACCGAGTTCCTTGGCGAGCGCCTTCGCGGCGGCCGGCGTGTCGCCCGTCAGAAGCCGCGGCGTGAGGCCCACGGCGCGCAACTGACGAAGACCTTCGGCGGCGTCATCCTTCACCGTGTCGGCGAGTCCGAAGACCGCCCGCACGCCGAACCGGTCGGCAAGCGCCACGGTCGACATGCCGGCTTCGGCATAGCGCACGAAGGCTTCGTGCACGTCGGGCGTCAGAACGCCCATTTTGTCGAGCGTGCGCTCGTTCACGAGCCAGAGCGTGCCGCTTCCGACGCGGCCCGTCACGCCGCTTCCAGGCAGGGCCGAGAAACCTTCGACCGCCTGCGGTTCGATTCCCTTCTTGTCGGCCCAACGCACGATCGCTTGAGAGAGCGGGTGCTTGTTCATGGCGGCGAGGCTCGCCGCCATGCGGTCGGCCGACGCGTGATCAAAGTCGTCCGGATAGAAGACGTCCGCGACCGCGGGCTCGCCCTTCGTGAGCGTGCCCGTCTTGTCGAGCCCGACGAAGCGCAGTTTCCGGGCTTCTTCAAGGTACAAGCCGCCCTTCACGAGAAGGCCGCAGCGCGTGGCCGTCGCAAGGCCCGAGACCACCGTGACCGGGGTGGAGATCACGAGTGCGCAGGGGCAGGCGATGACGAGGAGGCAAAGCGCCTTGTAGAACCAACCGCCCCAGTCGCCGAAGAAAAGCGGCGGAACGATCGCGACGACCAGGGCCACGACGAAGACGAGCGGCGTATAAATCGTCGCGAAGCGGTCGACGAAGCGCTGCACCGGAGACTTCGCGGACTGCGCGTTTTCGACGGCGTCGATGATGCGCGCCGTAAGACTGTCGGTCGCGGCCGCCGTGACGAGCACTTCGATCGTGGCCGTGAGGTTCACGGTTCCCGCCCAGACGGTCGCGTTTTCTCCCTTTTCGGCGGGGAGTCCCTCGCCCGTCACCATGGATTCGTCCAGCGACGTCGCGCCCTTCAAAATCTTGCCGTCCAAAGGCACGCGGTCGCCCGGCGACACGCGCACGACGGCGCCCGGCAGCACCTCGGCCACGGCTTCTTCGACGTAGCGGCCGTCGGCTTGGCGCACCATGGCCTTTTCGGGCGCAACGCTCATCAGATCGCGGATCGAATTGCGCGCGCGGTTCATGGCGAGCTGTTCGATCGATTCGGAAATCTGAAAGAGCGTCATCACCATGGCGGCTTCGGGCCAGGCGCCGATCAGCACGCCCCCCACCACCGCGACGCTCATGAGCGCGTTCATGTTGAGGTTGCCGTGCCGAAGCGCGGTGAGACCGCTTCGGAAGGTGGCGAGACCGGCCAAGGCGATGGCGATCAAGGCGAAGACGATCGATGCCCACGACGCGGTTTCGACGCTTACGGGGAGGCTCTCGGCCGCATAGTGCGACCAAAGCTCGACCGCTTCCGAAAGAAGCCCGATGACGAGCGCCGTGATGTAGCGCCCCCAGGGAATGGGATCGGCTTCGGGAGCGGCCGCCTTGCGCTTCACCTCCACGCGGATCGCTTCATAGCCGCAGGATTCGATCGCGGCCTTGACGGCCTCGGCCGTCGCTTCGTCGCCCGCAATCGTCACCGTACGGCTTTCGGTGTTGCATTCCGCGCCTTCGATCCCGCACTTCTTGAGCGCCTTCTGGATTTCGGCCACCTCGACGGGGCAGTCCATGTCGGGCACCTTGAAGACGATTCGTCCCGACGACGTCCGGATGCGTTCGGCCTCGTACCCGCAGGATTCGATCGCTTCCTTCACGGTCTTCGCCGTCGCTTCGTCGCCCGAAAGCGTCACGGTGCGGGCTTCGGTATCGCATTCGGCCCCTTCGATGCCGCGCTTTTTGAGCGCCTTTTGGATTTCGGCCACCTCGACGGGACAGTCCATGTCGGGCACCTTGAAGACGATTCGTCCCGACGGCTCGCGAAGCAGCTCGGCGCGGTAGCCGCAGGACTCGATCGCCGCCTTCGCGGCTTCAAAGGAGGCCGCCACGCGCACGACGCGCCTTTCGGTGTCAAAGGTCGCCTTGGGCAATCCCGCGGCCGAGAAGGCCTTTTCAATCTGCGCCGCTTCGACGGGGCAGTCCATTTCCGGGACGCGGATCGAAATCGCCGGGGCTTCGCTCTTGGCCGCCTCCGAAACACACGCGGTCATGCCGAGCTTTTCCACTTCGCGCACGAGCGCTTCGACGGCGACGGTCCCGTGCGTCACGCGCACGGTGCGCGCCGCATAGTCAAAGAGAATCTCCTCGACGCCCTCCATCGCGCGCAGAGCCTTCTCCACGGCCCGTCCTTCGACGGGACAACACATTTCCTTAACGGACAAAACGGTGATCATCAAAACTCTCCGAGTCGTTTCCTTCGAAATGATTTTTCACTGTTGAGGGCATTACACACCTTCAAGAAACTTGAAGGTCAAGCCGCCGGAGACAAAATTTCGACACGTTTCGTCACGTTTGAACCGGGAAAGTTTTTTCTCTTTCCGCCTACCCGTTCATCAGGGCGATAATAATGAGAACAAAGGTTCCCTCTTTTCTTCGGCTTCTTTACGGGCCTCTCGACAACATGTCCAAATTTCTGAAAGTTTCCGGCATCACCGTCGCCGTAGGCGTCGCGCTCTACGCGGGCCTCGGCTACTTCGGCGTCCCCTACGTCGCGAGAACCGTGCTCGAGCGCTTCGGCAGCACCGAACTCGGCCGCACCGTCGCGGTGAAGGACATCCGCTTCAATCCCTGGACCTGGCGCTTTGAATTGGAGGGGCTCTCCATCAAGAGTCAGGAGGGCGCGGGGTACTTTCTCACGCTCGACGAATTCGCGGTGGACGCAAGCGGCTCCACGATCACCAACATGGCGCCCGTCATCGAGGAGGTGACCGTCAAGGGCCTGCACGGCACGCTCACCTGGTCGGACGAAAACCTCAAGGAAGCCGAAAAGTACGAGTCCAAGGACGCACCCGCCGAAACGGCGGCCGACTCCGCGCTACCCGCCTTCGCGGTCTACAACGTGAACGTTTCGGACACGTCGCTTCGCTTTGTCGACAAGACGCGCGGGATCGACCAGAAAATCGAGGACCTGACGCTTGCTTTGCCATTCGTGAGCACGCTTCCCGCCGAACGCGAAAGCATCGTGACGCCGAAGCTTTCGCTCAAACTCAACGGCACGCCGATCGTCGCGACGGGTTCGACCCGCCCCTTCGGGCAGTCGCTCGAGGCGCAGCTTCGCCTCAACGTCTCGAAACTCGACGTCGTGCCGCTCCTGCAGCTTGTGCCGGCTTTGCGCACGGCGCCCGCCCACCTGCAAAAGGGGCTTCTCACGAGCGACCTTTCGCTTGTCTTCCGCAATCCCACGGGGGGCAACCCCGCGCAGCTGCTCGTCTCGGGGAAGGTGGGGCTTGACGACGTGCTCGTCGAGCAGCGCGTCGCGGGGAAGGACGCTCTCCTTTTGAGCGCCAAGTCGCTCACGGTCGACGCCAAGGAAATCGACCCGATCGGACAGAGAATCGACATCAACACCGTCGCGATCGAAAGCCCGAAGGCCAACCTCACGATGGGTGACGGCGTCCTCGCGGCGACCGCCGCCTCGTCGAACGAAGTGGCTCCGAAGGAAGCCGCTTCGCAGAGCGCCGGGGCTTCTTCCGCGCCCTGGGCCTGGTCGCTCGGCACCCTCTCGGTGCGAAACGGCACGATCACCTGGCACGACGGCAAGGTCCGTCCGGCCGTCAACATGACGGTCTCGAACCTCAAGGCCGATCTCACGAAACTTACGTCGGCCGAAGGGGCTGCACCCGCGGGCTTTGCGCTCTCGGCGCGGGTGCTCGACGGCACGACCAACCTCAAGGGCACGGTGTCGCTTTCGCCCCTCAAGGTGGCGGCGAGCCTCTCCGGGGACAAGATCAACTTCCGTCAGGCGGCGGGCTACGTGCAGAACGCAACGGGCCTTGACGTCGCGGGGCTTGCGAACTTCACGGTCAACGCCCGTCACGACGAGGCGAACACGACCGCAAGCGGCAACTTGACGCTTACGCGGCTCACGGTGAAGAACCGCCTCGACACGCTCTTGTCGCTCAAGAACGCCAACGTGGCCGTGAGCGCCTTCGACCTTGCGAAGAAGAACGTCGCCGTCGACACGGTGCTCTTTGACACCGTCATGGTGAATCTCCGGAACACGAAGTCGGGCCTCAACCTCCCCTTCGTCGGCGGCGACACCGCCGACAAGAAGGAAGCCGCGCCCAAGACCGAAAAGGTCGCGGAGGCGAACGCCGCGGCTCCCTGGAACTGGTCGCTCGGCAAGGCGACGCTTCGCAACGCCACGGTCAACTACAAGGATCAGACGACCTCGCCCCAGACCGCGATTTCGGTCTCGAAGCTTCAGGTGTCCGCCGAGAAGTTCTCGTCCGCGAAGGATAATCGGGGCGACCTTTCGCTCTCCGCCAACGTGGCGGGCGGGTCTTTGTCTGTCAAGGGGAAGGCGGGCGCCAATCCGGTCGCCGCGAACCTCGCGCTCACGACGAAGAATCTGCAGCTCTCGCCCTTCTCGCCGCTCGCGAGAAAGTTCGCGGGCTACGGCGCAAAGTCGGGCACCCTCAATGTCGCCGGAGATCTGGCGCTTGCCATGCAGAAGGACACGCCGGTTGTCGAGTGGAAGGGCGACGCGTCGCTCACCAAGTTCGACCTCGTCGACGCGGGCAACAAGTCGCTTGCGACCTTGAACGGGCTTCGCCTCACGGGGATGGACGTCGACACGAAGGATCCGCTTCGCGTGGCGGTGAAGACGCTCGTCATCGAAAAGCCCGGCACCAAGGAAACGAAGCAGATTGAAAAGGTCGCTGAGATCGCTTCGATCTTCGGAGCGCTCACGGGCAAGAGGGGACTTGAAAAGCAGGCGGGGAAGGTGAACAAGGTCCTGAACGCCCGCATCACCTTGAACGACCTCAAGTACGAAAACGGCCGCGTCTCGGCGGCGGGGCTCGACCGCGACGCCCTCGCCAAGGGGATCGTCGACGCGCTCAACGACGCGATCGCCAAGAAGACCGCGGACGACAAGACCGTCGACGCGGACAAGACGCCCGCCCGCTGACGGGGGAAATGATGGCGAAACGCCCGGCCGGTTTCTCGGTCGGGCGCGCTCTTTCGAACGGCGGAAAGGTTTTCCGGCGCTCGAATGCGAAAAAGGCCTAAAACAAGAAAACTTGTTTTAGGCCTCTCAGTTTGATGGTGCCGGAGAAGAGATTTGAACTCCCGACCTTCGCATTACGAATGCGCTGCTCTACCAGCTGAGCTACTCCGGCTTCCCATTTTGTTCTCCGTCGAGCAGTGCTCATCGGAGAATTGGAATTATGCAGGAATTCCCCAAAAAAGGCAAGAGCTGTTTACACCTTGTTACATCTACCTCTTGCATCGCTTCGTTGCACGTCTTTGCAGTCGATTGCGGGCGATGAGTCCTTCGCGTCGCTTACAATGGTTCTTCCCTCTCTTTTTCACACAGGTGCTCCGTGTCCGAATCCGTTTTGACCCTTGCCCTTCCGACGCCGGAAGACACCGACCGTCTCGGCGCCCGGCTCTCCGACGCCTTCGGCCGCAACGCCGAACTGCTCTGGGAAAAGGGCTTTGCACTGCGTCTTGAAGGCAACCTCGGCGCGGGCAAGACTTCGCTCGTGCGCGCCATGCTGCGCGCCGCGGGGTTTGCGGGTCCGGTCAAGAGCCCCACGTTTTCGCTCGTCGAAACCTATCCCGTCTGGGGCGTCACGCTCGCGCACTTTGACTTCTACCGCTTCGAAGATCCGATCGAATTCGAAGACGCGGGCTTTCGCGACGACTTCGCGCCGGGCACTCTCGCCGTCACCGAGTGGAGTGAAAAGGCGCTCCCCTATCTTCCCGACGCCGACGCCGTGATCGAACTCGAGCACGACGGACTCGGCCGCCGCGCGCGCCTTCGCGCCCTCACCCCCGCCGGCCGGCAAATCTTCGAGGCCCTCGCATGCGACGCCGCGAACTGATCACCGGCGCCGCCGGGACGCTGCTCTTTTCCTTTCTGCCCGCGGACTTCGCGCGCGGCGCCCAGATGGTCGCCGTGCGCATGTGGCCTGCGCAGGAATATACGCGCGTGACGCTCGAGCACGACGCGCCGCTCAAGTTCAAATACTTCTTCGTTCGCTCCTCGCGCCCGCTTCGACTCGTGGTCGACATCGAAGGCCTCGACTTCACGGCCGCGCTCAAGCAGCAGATCGAAGCCGTCAAGGCGGACGACCCCTACATTCAGGCGATGCGCATCGGCCAGTACCAACCCGGCATCGTGCGCCTCGTCATGGACCTCAAAACGGACGTGAAGCCCGAGGTCTTTCAGCTGAAGCCCTTTGCGAACTACAAGTACCGTCTGGTCTTCGACCTGTACCCCGCCGTTCCCGTCGACCCCATCAGCAAGATTCTCGCGGGCGTCGCCGAGGGCGAGGACGACGACGATGTCGCGGCCGAGGACGATCCCCTCGCCGCACTGCTTGCGGACCTTGAGAACGGGAAGAAGCCCGAGCCCACCAAGGAAACGGAACCCGCAAAGCCCGCGAAGAAACCGCCCGTGGCGACGGCGAAGGACGACAAGAAACCAGCCAAGAAGCCCGTCAAACAGCCGTCCAAGAAAAAGCACCGTCTCATCATCGTGGTCGACCCCGGCCACGGGGGCGAAGACCCCGGCGCGATCGGCCGCAACAAGACGCGCGAGAAGGACGTCGTCCTCTCGATCGGAAAGCTCCTCGCCGCCGAAATCAACAAGGAACCCGACATGCGCGCGATTCTCACGCGCTCGTCGGACCACTTCGTGAGTCTCGGCGGCCGCGTCGCGATCGCGAGAAAGGCCCGCGCCCACCTTCTCATCAGCATTCACGCCGACGCGTGGGTGAAGAGTTCCGCGCGGGGCTCCTCCGTCTTTGCGCTTTCGCAGCGGGGCGCGACGAGCGCGTCGGCCCGTTGGCTCGCCCAGCGCCAGAACGAATCCGACCTGATCGGCGGCGTCAACATCGCGAACGTCGACAAGACCGTCGCGAGCGTCCTGATCGACATGACGAGTTCCTGGACCATTTCCTACAGTCTCGGCCTCGGCGCCGCGGTGCTTCGCGAAATGAAGAAGATCAACCGTCTTCACAAGGAAAAGGTCGAGCAGGCGGGCTTTGCCGTGCTGAAGGGCCAGGGGATTCCGTCGATTCTCGTTGAAACCGCCTTCATATCGAACCCGCAGGAAGAGCGCCTTCTCAAAAACCGCGCTCACCAGCGGAAAATCGCCCGCGCGATTCTCACGGGCATCAAAAAGCAGATCGCCGCCAACCCGAGCGTGCTCACATCGTCATGACCCATCTTCTCTTTTCCCCCGAACCGCTTCGCAACGCGGACGCCGTCGTCGTCGACGTGCGTCCCGCCCCCGTCGCCTTCCTTCCGGGGGCGCTCCACGCGCCCCTTTGTCCCTCCTTCGTCGACCGGGGTGAACCCGGCCGCGGACGCAATCCCTGGAAGGACTCCCAAGAAGTCCGAGCCTTCCTCGCGTCGATCGGCGTCACGCCCGAAGACACCGTCGTCTTCTACGACGAGGGCGGCATGGGCTCGGCCGCCCGCGCCTGGTACGCGACATTGCTCGCGGGCTTTCCGAAGGCGGCGCTTTTGGACGGCGGCTTCGCCCTCTGGACGCGACTCGGATTCGAGACGGCGAACGCTCCTTCGATGCGCCCCGCCAAGACCCTCGCACCCCTCGAAGAAAAGCCTTCCGGCGTCTTCACTTTTGAGGAAACGCTCGAAATCTTCCGCGCGGGCTCACACGTTTTGCTCGACGCCCGTCCGCACGACCGCTGGGTGGGACTCGTCGAACCCGTCGACGCCCGCCCCGGACGCATTCCGGGGTCGGTGAGCCTTCCCGCCTCGCGTCTTCTGCAGGACGGACGTCTGCGCACGCCCGAAGAAATCCGCGCGATTTTCGCCGAGACGCTCAAGGGAGACGACCGTCCGGTTCTGCACTACTGCGGTTCAGGAATCGCCGCCTCGCTCACGATCTTCGCCGCGCGTCTCGCAGGTCTATCCTATGCGGGGCTTTATCCCGGCTCCTGGTCCGAATGGTGCGCGAGGACGACGATCGGCGAGAGCGGCGAGAACACGTCTCGTTGACGCAAGCCCTTCTTTTTCCCTATACAATTCGAACTAACAACAGGACGGCGTCCCGCCGTCCCTTTTCTCTTTTCTCTAGATCGGAGTTTCCCGCCATGGCCCTCGTTTCCATGCGTCAATTGCTCGATCACGCCGCCGAAAACGGCTACGGCGTGCCCGCCTTCAACGTCAACAACCTCGAACAGGTTCAGGCCATCATGGCCGCCGCGAGCGAAGTCGGCGCCCCCGTCATCATGCAGGCCTCCGCCGGGGCCCGCAAGTATGCCGGCGAACAGTTCCTGCGCCACCTCATCTCCGCCGCCGTCGAAGCCTATCCCGACGTTCCCGTCTGCATGCACCAGGACCACGGTCAGAGCCCGGCCGTCTGCCAGGGCGCCATGCGCTCGGGCTTCACGTCCGTCATGATGGACGGCTCGCTCATGTCCGACGGCAAGACGATCTCCACCTATGAATACAACGTCGACGTGACGCGCCGCGTCGTGGAAATGGCCCACTGCATCGGCGTTTCCGTCGAAGGCGAACTCGGCTGCCTGGGCTCCCTTGAAACGATGCGCGGCGACAAGGAAGACGGTCACGGCACCGACAGCAAGATGACGCGCGAACAGCTCCTCACGGACCCCGATCAGGCCGCCGACTTCGTGAAGGCCACCCAGATCGACGCGCTCGCGATCGCCATCGGCACCTCGCACGGCGCCTACAAGTTCACGCGCAAGCCCACGGGCGAAATCCTCTCGATCGACCGCGTGCGTGAAATTCACGAACGCCTCCCGAACACTCACCTCGTCATGCACGGCTCCTCCTCGGTTCCGCAGGAATACCTCGCCGAAATCCGCGAATTCGGCGGCGACATGCGCGAAACCTACGGCGTGCCTGTCGAAGAAATTCAGAAGGCCATTCAGCACGGCGTGCGCAAGGTCAACATCGACACGGACATCCGTCTCGCCATGACCGCGGCCGTCCGCCGCTTCCTCGTCGAAAATCCCTCGAAGTTCGACCCGCGCGAATTCCTCAAGGTCGCCCGCAAGGCCGCCACGGAACTCTGCAAGCGCCGCTACCTCGAGTTCGGCTGCGAAGGCCAGGGCGCCAAGATCAAACCCGTCATGCTCGACCGCATGGCCGCGCTCTACGCCGACGGCACGCTCAAGGCGAACGTGATTTAATCGACGTGATTTGATCGAGTGACAACTCCGAGACGCGCGCTTGACGCCACAAGCGCGCGTTTTCGTTTAGTCTTTCCCTCCATGACGAACGAAAAACCCCAAGACGCCAACGCGCTCAAAGGAAAAACGGGCCTTCGCCGCCTTCTGAACGCCTTCGGCTATTCCCTTCAGGGCTTCCGCGCCGCCTGGCAGAACGAAGCCGCCTTCCGCGAAGAAGCGATGCTCACGATCGTGCTGACGCCCGTGGCGCTCCTTCTCCCCGTCACGGGGCTCGAGAAGCTTCTTCTCATCCTCTCGCTTCTGCTCCTCGTTCTGGTGGAACTGCTCAATTCCGCCGTCGAAGCCGTCGTCGACCGCATCGGGCCGGAAATCCACCCGTTGAGCGGCCGCGCCAAGGACCTCGGGAGCGCCGCCGTCCTCATCGCCTGCCTCATTCTCGGGCTCACCTGGCTTTTCATCGCGGTTCCCGCAGTTTTGGGCCTCTTCCTCTGAGAGCGGATCGTCAAAGCGGTACAATCACTCCGTCCGATTTGACTATCTCTCTGGGAGAGCAACACATGACCGGTCTTTCCAAGACGACCATCACGTCCCTGCCCCGCGTCTACAGCGGCAAGGTGCGCGAAAGCTATGCCGTCGGCGACGACAAACTCCTCATCATCGCCACCGACCGCATTTCCGCCTTCGACGTCATCCTTGACGACCCGATCCCCGGCAAGGGCAAGGTTCTCACCGCCATCACCGACTTCTGGTTCAAGAAGCTCGACGGCGTTCTGCCCAATCACCTCACCGGAATCGATCCGGAAAGCGTCGTCGCGCCCGAGGAACGCGATCAGGTCCGCGGCCGCGCCGTCGTCGCCATGCGCCTGAAGCCCATCCTCGTCGAATGCGTCGCCCGCGGCTACTTGATCGGCGGCGGCTGGAAGGAATACTGCCAGACGGGCGCCGTCTGCGGCATCAAGCTCCCAGAAGGCCTGCGCATGGGCGAAAAGCTCCCCGAACCGATCTTCACCCCGGCCGGCAAGGCCGCGGTCGGCACGCACGACGAAAACATCACGTTCGAGCGCGTCGTCGAACTCTACGGTGAAGACGTCGCCAACAAGATCCGCAGCGCCACGCTCGAACTCTATCGCCGCGCCTCCGAATACGCCGCGACGAAGGGCATCATCATCGCCGACACGAAGTTCGAATTCGGTCTCGACGCCGAAGGCAACGTCCGCCTCATGGACGAAGTCCTCACGCCGGACTCGAGCCGCTTCTGGCCGGCCGAAAGCTACGAAGTCGGCATGTCGCCTCCTAGCTTCGACAAGCAGTTCATCCGCGACTGGCTCGAAGCGCAGCCCTGGGACAAGACCCCGCCTGCGCCGCGCGCCCCGGCCGAAATCATTGAAAAGACGGCCGACAAGTATCGCGAAGCGCTGCGCCGCTTGACCGACACGGACATCGAATAAGGTCCGATTCCACGAAACGGGGCGCCGTGCGCCCCGTTTCCGTCTTAACGTGCGGAAGAACCTTCGAAAGGCGTCCCGACGGACGCCTTCCTAAAGTTTTTCCCTTTTCATTGATTTCATTTTCTCTAAGAGGTTTCGCCATGGAACACTCCGCTCCGCTCGTCGGCATCGTTATGGGCAGCAACTCCGACTGGGAGGTGATGAAAAACGCCGCCGACATGCTCGACCTGATGGGGATTCCCTTCGAAGCGCGCGTCGTGAGCGCCCACCGCATGCCCGACGAAATGTTCGAATACGCCGAAACGGCCCGCGACCGCGGCCTCAAGGTGATCATCGCCGGTGCGGGCGGCGCCGCCCATCTTCCGGGCATGATCGCCGCCAAGTGCACGCTCCCCGTCTGCGGCGTTCCGGTTCCCTCCAAGTACCTGCGCGGCGTCGACAGCCTCCACTCGATCGTGCAGATGCCCAAGGGCGTTCCCGTCGCGACCTTCGCGATCGGCGAAGCGGGCGCGGCGAACGCCGCCCTCTACGCGGCGCAGATTCTCTCCGTCACGGACGCGGCCGTTGCCGAAAAGCTCGCGCAGTTCCGCCGCGATCAGAACGCCAAGGCCCGCGCCATGACGCTTCCCCGCTGAGGAGCCGACCATGTCCCGCATTCTTCTCCCCGGTGAAACCTTGGGCCTCATGGGCGGCGGCCAGCTGGGCCGCATGTTCGCCCAGGCGGCCGCGACGATGGGCTACCACGTGGCCGTGCTCGAACCCGGCCAAAGCGCCCCCGCCGCGGAAGTCTCGCTCGAAGCGATCGTCGCCCCCTACGACGACGAAGCGGCGCTCGAAAAGCTCGCCCGCCGCGTGAAGGCCGTCACGACCGAATTTGAAAACGTTCCCGCGCCGGCGCTCCAGCGCTTGGCCGAGCTCGGCGTGCGCACGGCGCCTCCGGCTTCGGCCGTCGCCGTCACGCAGGACCGCAACCGCGAAAAGACCTTCGTGGGCGACGTCGCGGGCGTGCCCGTCGCGCCCCACGCGGCCGTGCGCAATGAACGCGACGCCGAAACCGTTTCGAAGGATTTGCTCCCCGGCATCCTCAAGACGGCCCGCCTCGGTTACGACGGCAAGGGCCAGGCCCGCGTCACGACGCGCGAGGAAGTCCTTGCGGCCTTCCGCACCTTCGGCGGCGTCGACTGCGTGCTCGAAAAGCGCCTTGACCTCGCGCTCGAAATTTCCGTCATCGTCTGCCGCGGCGCCTCGGGTGAAGTCGTCGTCTTCCCCGTCTCGGAAAACCATCACCGCAACGGCATTCTCGCCGTCTCGGTCCTGCCCGCGCGCGTCACCGACGAAACGGCCGAAAAAGCGAAGCGCTACGCCGAAAAGATTGCGCTCGCCCTCAACTACGTGGGTGTTCTCTGCGTGGAATTCTTCGTTCTGAAGGACGGCACGCTCGTCGTGAACGAACTCGCGCCCCGTCCCCACAATTCGGGCCACGCCACGATCGAAGCCTGCACGACGAGTCAGTACGAAGCGCAGGTGCGCGCGATGACGGGATTGCCCTTGGGCGACACGTCGCTTCGCACGCCCGCCGTCATGCTGAACCTCTTGGGCGACCTCTGGTTTGACGAAGAAGGGAAGCTTCGCTCCCCCGACTGGGCTTCGGTCCTCGCCGTCCCGGGCGCGAAACTGCATCTCTACGGCAAGGCCGAACCGCGCCGCGCCCGCAAGATGGGGCACGTCACGGTCCTCGGCGCCACGCGCGACGAAGCGCTCGAGCGCGCCCGCGCGGTCGCCCGCATTCTGAACCTTCCCGAACCGGTTTGACATTCCATGACGCAATCTGTGGATTTTGAAGCCGTCGAAAAGGCCGCCCGCATTCTCTCCGAGGGCGGCCTCGTCGCCATTCCGACCGAAACCGTCTACGGGCTCGCCGCCGACGCGGACAACCGCGAAGCGGTGCTCGCCACATACGCCGCCAAGGGGCGGCCCGCGGATCACCCGCTCATCGTGCACGTCGCGGGTCCCGACGCGATTCCCTTCTGGGCCGTCGACGTTCCGCCCGAAGCCTGGCTACTCGTCAAGACCTATTGGCCCGGCCCCCTCACGATCGTTCTCAAAAAGAGCGAACGCTGCGGCACCTTCGTGACGGGCGGTCAGGACACGGTGGCGCTTCGCTGCCCCTCGCACCCGGTCGCGCACGCGTTGCTTGAACGCTTCGCGGGCGAGACGCATAAGGGCCTCACGGCGCCTTCGGCGAACACCTTCGGACGCATCAGTCCGTCGACGGCGGCGCACGTCGCCGAAGACCTCGGCCTCAAGCCCGAAGGAAAACTCGACATGATTCTCGACGGCGGTCCCTGCGAATTCGGGATCGAGTCGACGATGGTGAACCTCTCGGACGGCATGCCCTCGATCCTGCGCCACGGCGTCGTGACGCGGGAGATGCTCGAAGAGACGCTCGGCTTTGCGGTCCCCGACGCGGGGAAGAACGCGCCGCGCGCTTCGGGGCGTTTGAAGAGCCACTACGCTCCGCGCACGAAGCTCGAACTTCACGACGAGGCGTCGCTCCTCACACGTGCTTCCGAGCTCGCCGACCAACGCATCGCCGTCATGGCCCCCGCGGAACTTCTCGCGCGTTTGCCTGTGCGTCCGGTCTTTGCTATCGCCGCCGAATCGGATCCGCTCGCCTACGGTCGGGCGCTCTACGAAAACCTGCACGAACTCGACCGCGCAGGTGCGGACCGCATCCTCGCCCTTCGCACGCCCTCGACGGGCCCCTGGGCCGCGGTCGCCGACCGACTCGGCCGCGCCGCCGCGTAATCTCGCATCGCCAAGGAGGAAGCATGCTCAAGGTTTACGGCATTCCCAATTGCCAGAGCGTCAAAAAGGCGCTCGCCCATCTCCGGGAGACCGGCGTCGAACACGAATTCGTGAACTTCCGCAAGACGCCGCTCACGCAGGACAAAATCGACGCCTGGCTCGAGACCGTGGGCGCGGAGACGCTTGTCAACCGCCGCGGCACCTCCTGGCGTACGCTCACGCCCGAAGAAAAGCTCGCGGCGGAGAACGCCGACACGCTTCGCGCCCTGCTTCTTGAAAAGCCCACGCTCATCAAGCGTCCCATCGTCGAGTGCCCCGACGGCCGCGTCACGACGGGACTCGACGCGGTGTTGACCGCGGAGGTGCGCTCGTGAACCGAGCCCCCGTCGGGATTTTGGATTCGGGCTTCGGAGGACTCTCCGTCTACGCGGCGTTGAGAAAACTCCTCCCGGGCGAATCCACGGTCTTCGCGGCCGACTGTGCGGGCGCCCCCTGGGGCGACCGCTCGGACGAATACATTCTCGAGCGGCTCGACGGGCTCGTCGGGTTTCTTCTCTCCCGAAACGTCAAGGCGATCGTCCTTGCCTGCAACACGGCGACCGCCGTCGGCGCGGCGGTGCTTCGCGCACGGCTTTCGATTCCGGTGATCGGGATCGAACCCGCGGTGCTGCCGGGTTGCCGTGAAACGAAGACGAAGGTGATCGGGGTGCTCGCCACCACCAAGACCATCCGAAGCGCCAAGTACCGGCATCTGAAGACGCTTGCGCCCGCCGACGTGAAGGTGTTGGATCAGCCCTGTCCCGGGCTTATGGACTGCGTCGAAAAGGGCGCCTTTCACGCGCCCGAAACGGTGGAACTTGCGAGACGCTACGTCGCGCCCCTCGTCAAGGAGCATGCCGACCGGCTCGTGCTCGGCTGCACTCACTATCCCTTCTTATCGGACGTATTGCACGAGGTCGCCGGCCCCGGGGTCGAACTCATCGACCCCGCGCCCGCCGTGGTTCGACAGTTGGAGCGCCGCCTCGCGGCGAACGACGCGCTCTCGGACGGCTTCTCGCCCGAGCACCGCTTTTTCGTCACGGGCGCAAACGAGCGCCGGGAGACGGTCCTTCGGCTTCTCGCCGGAGAGAACGCGCGTCTCGAGGCGCTCGGCGGCGATTTTCAGGCGCGCACCGTGAGTTTGGAATCGATGAAATAAGGCAGAAGCTTCGCGCGGGTTTCTTCCGAAAAGGGGAGACTTTCCAATCCGTCGCCCGAGGCCGAGGGCTTCACGCACACCACGGTTTCGGTGCCCTGCAGACGAAGCGTTCCGTCGACGCCTTCGATCGTCATCGCAAAGCGGATCGACGAGGTGCCGAGATGCTCGATCCAGCACTTCATCACGCATTCGTCGCCCACGCGGCTCGGATAACAGAAGTCCACGTGGACGCCCACCACCGGAAAGCCCATGCGGCGCTCGGTCATGCCTTCGTAGCCGTAGCCCAGAACGTCCCGCCAGAAGTCCTCCATGAGGTTGTTGAGGATCGTGAAGTAGTGCGGGTGATAGACGATCCCCGCGGGATCGCAGTGACTGAAGCGGATGCGAAGGGGCTGAACGTATTTCTGAGACATTATCGACCTACGGTGAGAGAACGAAGCACGGCGCGCACGGGGCTCGCTTCCGCCCCCGAAAGGCGAAGCGGAAGAGCGATCAGCTCGTAGTCGCCCGCGGGGACTTCCGACAAATCGAGGTTTTCCATCAGCACGCGGTTGTGCGCGAGCGCAATGCGGTGCGAGGGGAGGACGGTGCTCTCCGCAGGATCGACGCTCGGCACGTCGACGCCCAGGAGCACGACGCCCGCGTCGATGATCCGCCGCATGAGCGCGGGTGAAATCGGGCGGTAGTCGGTGGACCAGCCGTCGACGCGCTTGGCGCGCGTTTTGACGAGCACCCGCGTCGGGAGGTTTCGAAGCGGAAACTCGTCGGGACCGATTTCTCCCGTCCGTTCGTTTTGCGAGAGATCCACCACGCGGCATCGCCCGATGAAGGTCTCGAGCTTCAGTCCCGCCACGTCGGGCGCGGCGGAATCCAAATGCATGGGACTGTCGACATGCGCCCCGATGTGGGGCGAAAACCGCAGAATCGACACGTTGGCGAAGTCTCCCTCGGAGACGCGGGCCGACCAATCGATCGTGAAGGGGGCGTCCCCCGGAAAGACGGGACTCGAGACGCCGACCGCGGGTGAAATATCCCAGATGCGCTTCATGGTGAACAGCAGGAAAAATGGAGAATCGGGCAAGGCCCGTGCGAATGACGTATTGTAGACATTCGGACGCCTCCGCCGCGGGGCGTCGAAACACCATTTGAGGAGAAAACCCATGCCCGAAGACTCTGCACTTCTGACGCGCGCCTCGATCGGCCCCAAATACCTGACGGACCCCGCTCCCGATCGGGAGGAATGGCAGGCGATCCTTCGCTTCCTCGAGAACGCCCCCTGCCACGACGACGCCTATCCCTTCCGCGTTGTGATCTGCGAAGACCGAGAGATGCTAGGCGAAATCTTCCTCGCGGAACTCCCCGAGGACGCCGACGAGGCGGCGCGGGAAAAGGCCGTGAAAAAGGCGAAGAAGGGCCCGGGGTGCCTCGCACTCATCCTGCGTGAAACGAAGGACGCGCCGCGCCGCGACCGTGACGAACGCCTTCTTTCGGCGGGCGCCGCCCTCATGCGGCTCCTCGACGCCCTGCATCTTGCGGGCTACGCCGCTAAGACCGTGTCCGGGAAGGATTTTCGCCGTCCCGACGGACTCTATGACCCCGAAACAGAAACGCTTCTTTGCTTCGTGCTCTGCGGACGACCCGTCGCGGACGCGAAGAAAAACGAACGGAAGACTATTGAGTCGACTTATTTCTGACTCGGTTGAAGAGGCGGCAGATCGGGCGGAGCGTTCCGCTTTTCGCGCTCCGCCTCTTCGCGCATTTTGCGAAGGCGCTCCGCCACGGATTCGGCAAACCGCGTCACCGTCCCCGGCGCATTCCCTTCGGCCTTTTCGTCGGCGAGAAAGAGAACCCTGCGCCCGGCATGCAGAGCCGATGCCGCGGCGTACGCGAGACGCGTCGTCGTGACGGGATCGAGCCCCGCGCGCTCGCCCCGGAAGTGCGTCGGCACCTGCGGCGCGAGCCAGCGAAGAATCAGCGGCGTACGGAGGGCGGCCTCGCCCGCCGCTTCGTCGTACCAGGCGAGCGAGCGCAACTGCGCCGAAAGGCTTGCGCCCCCCGACGTGAGCGTGAGGGTGGGATACGCGCCGCTTTTCAAAAGAAGCTTCATGAGGGCGGGCGTCTGAAGAAGAGGCGTGCGGACGTTCACGTAAAGCGGCGCCTCGGTTTCCCCGCGCCAACGCGCAAGAAAGACCTCGAGCCGTTCATAGAAGGCCTTGCGCTCCGCCGGACGATAGGCGCCCCGCCTCGGATCGGCAAGAAGATCAAGAAGCACGCCCGGAGGATTCGCGCCGAAATGCTTGGCGATCGGCTCCGTCACGGTCTCGCGAACGAGCTCGATCGAGAGAAACTCGGGATTTTCGCCCGCCGCCTCGCCGCGGCGCTGCCTGAGTACCGGATCCGTCACGCGCCCCGAAAGGCGAATGAGCGGGGAAAAGTCAGAGGGCGTCAGAAGGGCGATTCGCTGCCAGTCCCGCTCGTCGGTTCGGCGTCGGCGGGAAAGAACCCACTCCGTCGTGCGAAAGAGCGGATGCGCCGCATAGGCCGCGTAAGTTTGAAACCAGTCGGGGCGCTCCCCCGTGAAGCGGTCGTACACCGTTCCCCGCCAGGAAGGGTGGTACCAACCCACCGTCCCGAGCGACAGCGTCTTGGGGAGTTTTCGCGCAAGCGCCGCCGCGGCCGGCGTCCCCTCCACGGGATGCACCGTCCGGTCCGTTCTCGGCGAATTGTCGTAGGCGGAGAAATCTTTCATGTGTCAGGCGAGATATCGGGTATGAGGCCGGAAATCTCCGGTGCTTCCTCTCATTATCTCAGCAATTTCCCCAAGGTTGCCCGTATAATGCAAGACTTCGGTCTCCTCTCCGCAACCGTCTCTTTTTCCCGCACCGTTGAGCGCCATGGAAGAAAAACGAAGCAGAATTTCCGCCCCCGTCTGGGTGGTCGACAACGACGACGTGCGCCAAACCATCCGTTTTGCCCTGGCGACACACGGCATGAACGTGCGCACCTTTCCGTCGGGCGAAGCCTTTTTGGAAGAAGTGGATCTCGATCGTCCGGGCGTGCTCGTGCTCGATTTGCACATGAAGGGAATCGGAGGGCTCGAGGTGCAGGAAAAACTGCGGAGCGCCCAAAGCCCCATCGCCGTCATCTTCCTTTCGGGCTCGGCCGACATGCGCTCCGTCGTGCGCGCCATGGAAAACGGCGCCGTGAGCTTCTTTGAGAAGCCTGTCGACCCCGAAGTCCTCTACTTCACGATCGGCAAGGCCCTCGACATCTGCGAGGCCCTGCAGGAAAAGCGGACGTTGAAGCTCCTTCTCGACAATCTTTCTCGCCGCGAACGCGAAGTCCTCGAGTTGCTCTATCAAGGAAAGCGCAACCAGGAAGTGGCGGAACTCCTGAACCTTTCGACTCGCACGGTCGAAGTGCACCGCGCCCACATTTCCCGAAAGCTCGGCTCCATCACGCCCATTCAGCTTCTCTCGCGCCTCAACGCCGCGAACGAACGCCTCGCGAAGCGCTTCGGCTGGGATTGAGTTTTCCCTTCTGCAATACGACAAACGCGCCCTTTCTGGCGCGTTTCGTTTTGAAAGGAGTCAGTCAGCGCATCAACGCCACGGGCAGTCGAAACCCGGACCGTAGGGATGATGCGGCATCATGCGGTGATGCGGCGGCAGGGGACGATCGTCGCGGTCATGCAGATGAGGCGGCAACGGACGGTCGTCGCGGTCACGCAGATGGGGCGGCAGCGGACGGTCGTCACGATCGCGGCGGAAGTCGGGGCCGTCCTTCGCGAAACCTCGGTGACGGTATTCGTACGATTCGAGCACGTACTTCTGTTCGACCGAGAGGGACTTCAGAAGTTCGGCGCGCGTGTCGGCGATTTTCTTCACGCGGTCGGCGCGGGCGGCGAGACGTTCGGCACGGCGCTCAAGCCGATCCTGCACGTCGACCGCAGGCTTGACGTCGCGGGGCGCTTCGGCAAAGCGGGCCATGCGCGCGTCGACATAGGCCTTCCAGAGGGGCTTTTGCGCATCGGTGAGCGTGAGCATTTCGCCGAGGCTTTCATAGCGGGCGGCCGCCCAGTCCGATGCCGAAAAGCTGCGTTCCACGCAGGGCGGAACGTCCGAACCGCGGCGAGGACCGTCGGCCGGCGCCGCAAGGGCGAAACCTCCCACCGTCATCGCGCCGAGGGCGGCAACCGTAGCCAAAATCTTCTTCGTCTTCGTCATCTTGGTTCCTTGTATGGTAGTGAGGGAACTGCGTCGTTCCCGATGGCTTCACTATACGGAATGCCCGCGGCGAAATGTCTCTCCGATTTTGTGCGGACGTAACGAAAAACGGAGGGAGACGGACACCTCGAAATAGTGAACAATCGTTCAGTTCGCTTGTTGCAGGCGCTTTCCGGGAAAAGCCGCCCGTTGCGACGCTTCCGGATTTCCTCACGAAAAGCAATATTTCCTCACGAGTTCCCGGACTTCCTTTACCTTCGGGCGCAGGTCCTCCCCTTTTGATAGAATGAGGCACCTCTTGCGGCGCCCTCCCTTCTGCGGGCGCCCGACGTCCCGCTTCTCCTTTTCTTTATCTATCCGAGGATTCCTCTCAAATGGAACTCAACGCTCTTACCGCTCTTTCCCCGATCGACGGCCGCTATGCCCGTCAGACGGACGCTCTGCGCGGCATCTTCTCCGAATACGCCTTCATGAACGCCCGCGTGCGCGTCGAAGTCGAATGGCTCATCGCTCTCTCCGAAGCGGGCTTTGAAGAACTGCCCCGCATCAGCGAATCGGGTCAGGCCTTCCTTCGCGGTCTCTATGAAAACTTCTCGCTCGAAGACTGCGAAGCCGTCAAGACGATCGAAAAGACGACGAACCACGACGTCAAGGCCGTCGAATACTGGATCAAGGACCGCGTCGCCCACGACGACGAATTGAAGAGCGCCGCCGAATTCGTGCACTTCGCCTGCACGAGCGAAGACATCAACAACACGAGCCACGCGCTCATGCTCACGGAAGGCCGCAAGGCGCTCGTCGAATATCTCGAAAAGATCCACGCGACGATCGCGGGCTTCGCCAAGGAATGGGCCGAAATCCCGATGCTTTCGCGCACCCACGGTCAGACGGCCTCGCCCACGACCGTCGGCAAGGAATTCGCGAACGTGGCCGTTCGTCTCGGCCGCGTGATCGAAGCCATCCGCAGCGTCAAGATCCTCGCCAAGATGAACGGCGCCGTCGGCAACTTCAACGCCCACCTCATCGCCTATCCCGACTTCGACTGGGAAGCCTTCTCGAAGCGCGTCGTCGAGGAACGCCTCGGCGCCACCTTCAACACCCATACGATCCAGATCGAACCGCACGACTACATGGCAGAACTCTTCCATGAAATCGAACGCGCCAACACGATCCTCCTTGACTTCGACCGCGACGTCTGGGGCTACATCTCGATGGGCTTCTTCAAGCAGAAGCTGAAGGAAGGCGAAGTCGGCTCCTCCACGATGCCGCACAAGGTGAATCCGATCGACTTCGAAAACTCCGAAGGAAACCTCGGCATCGCCAACGCGCTCCTCGGCCACCTTGCCGGGAAACTCCCCGTTTCCCGCTGGCAGCGCGACCTCACCGACTCCACGGTGCTTCGCAACCTCGGCGTCGCCTTCGGCTACTGCTTCATCGGCTACAACGCGCTCACGCGCGGCCTCGGCAAGCTTCAGGTGAACGAACACCGCATCGCCGAAGACCTTGATCACGCCTGGGAAGTCCTCGCCGAAGCCGTTCAGACCGTCATGCGCCGCTACGGCGTGCCGCACCCCTATGAGCAGCTCAAGGCGCTCACCCGCGGCAAGGAAGGCATCACGAAGGAAACGATGCGCGAATTCATCGCCGGCCTCGACATCCCCGCGGATGCCAAGGATCGTCTCCTTGCGCTCACGCCCGCCACCTACATCGGCAAGGCCGTCGAACTCGCCCGCCGTTGCTGATCGGCGCGTCTGCGACGCTTCTAAAAATTCGGGCCCGTCTTCAGACGGGCCCGTTTTCGTTTCGGCGGGAAGAAATCAGAGCGCAACGGCGACGGACTTCACCTGCAGCCACACCGAGAGACCGGGACGCAACTGCAGACGCTCCACGCTTTCGTCCGTAACGAGCGAGAGCACCGTTTCCTCGCCCGAGCAAAGCGTGACGAGCGTGCGGCCCTCCGCAGGATCGGCATCGAGGGAAACGATTTTCGCGGGCAACACGTTTCGGATCGACTGATCGTCGTGACGGTCAAGCGCAATGCTTACGTCGCGCGCCGCAACGACGAGACGCGCGGCGTCGCCCGCATGAAGACTCTTTCGGGGGACTTCGAAGGAGAGCGACTTCGTACGCACCTCGGCCACGGACCAGCGCTCGTTGATCGAGACGACCGCGCCGTCGAGGACCACGACGGGACCTTCGGCCCGGCGCACCGGCGTTTCGATCGCGCCGAGCACTTCGTTCAAGGTGCCCGAAGAGACGATCTTTCCGTCCTTCATCGCAATCACGCGGTCGGCCAAGCGCATCATTTCCTCGGCCGAGTGCGTCACGTAGAGGATCGGCATCGAGAGTTCGTCGCGAAGACGCTCGAGCCAGGGAAGAATCTCTTCTTTGCGCTTCCAGTCGAGGGCCGCGAGCGGTTCGTCCATCAGGAGGACCTTGGGCGTCATCGCGATCGCGCGCGCAATGGCGCAGCGCTGCCGCTCGCCGCCGGAGAGTTCCGAGACGCGGCGCTTCAGAAGATGACCGATCCCGAGAAGTTCCACGGCTTCGGCGAGCTTTTCGCTCCCGCGCGGATCTTTCGTGCGCTTGAGGCCGAAGCGGAGATTGTCCTCGACGTTCAAATGCGGGAAAAGGCTCGCCTCCTGAAAAACGTAGCCGAGCGCGCGGCTGTGAGTGGGAAGGAAGATTCCCTTTTCGTCGTCCTGCCACGTTTCGTCGGCGATGACGACCCGGCCCTCGGGGTGTTCCAACCCCGCGACGCAGCGAAGAAGCGTGGTCTTTCCGCAACCCGACGGTCCGAAGAGCACGGTGATGCCCTTTTCCGGGAAAGAGGCCTCGGCCTCGAGAGCAAAGCCCGTCGAACGGGCGAGGCGAACCGATACGCCGTATTTCATCGCCCGCTCCTTCCGGCGCCGTGCCGTTCAAAATAGGTGAGGGAAAGGAGGACGAAGAAGCTGAAGACGAGCATGCCGCCCGCAAGCCAGTGGGCCTTGTCGTATTCCATCCCTTCCACGTAGGTGAAGATTTCGGTCGACACCACCTGGGTTTCGCCCGGAATGTTGCCGCCGATCATCAACACGACCCCGAATTCCCCGATCGTGTGGGCGAACGTCATGAGTACGCCCGTAAGAATGCCGTGACGCGCCATGGGAAGGATGACGGAAAAGAAGGCGTCGAGAGGCCCCGCCCTCAGCGTCGCGGCGACTTCCATGGGTTTCGTCCCCACGGCTTCAAATGCGTTCTGCAGAGGCTGCACCATGAAGGGGAGCGAATAGATCACGCTCCCCACCACGAGCCCCGTAAAGGTGAAGTTGAGCGTCTCGATTCCGAAGAGCTGCGTAAAGGCGCCGATCGGCCCCGAAGGGCCGAGGGCGACCAGGACGTAAAAGCCCAGAACCGAAGGCGGCAGGACGAGCGGAAGCGTCACGATCGCGCTGATCGGCGCACAGAGGACGCTTTTTCGCTGCGCAAGCCACCACGCGAGCGGCATGCCGAGGATGAGCAGAAAAACCGTCGTGACGAACGCGAGTCTCAGACTCAGCCACACGGGACCGAGGTCGGCCGGCGTAAGCGGCATGCCATTCTCCTCTCTCTAAGATTACTTGGCGGTATCGTAGCCGTAAACGAAGCGGATGCGGTCGGCTTCCTTGTTCGTCTTCAGGTATTCGAGGAAGCGCTTGGCCCCTTCGTTCTTTTCTCCGGCCTTCAGGAGCACGGCGTCCTGCGTGATGGGCTTGTAGAGTTCCTGCGGAACGACCCAGCCCGAACCCGACGTGAACTTGCCGTCCTTGGCGCACTGGCTCATGGCGACGAAGCCTGCCTGCGCGTTCCCCGTGGCGACGAACTGATAGGTCTTGCCGATGTTGTCGCCTTCGACGATCTTGGGCGTGAGAGCGGCCTTCAGGCCGAGGGCTTCCATCGCCTGGTGGGCGGCTTCGCCGTAGGGAGCGAGCTTCGGATTCGCGACGGCGAGCTTCTGGAGCTTGTCGCTCTTGAGGGAGTTCTGATCCTTGATGAAGCCGGCGTCGGAGCTCCAGAGAACGAGTTTGCCGATGGCGTAGGTGTAGTTCGTGCCTTCCACGCCGAAGCCTTCCTTCACGGCCTTGGCCGGGGTCTTCGAGTCGGCGGCGAGCAGCACGTCGAAGGGAGCGCCGTTCTTGATCTGGGCGTAGAAGGCGCCCGTAGCGCCGAACGAGAGCACGAGCTTGTCGCCCGTGGCCTTTTCGTAGATCGGAGCGAGTTCCTTGATCGGCGCCGTGAAGTTGGCGGCGACGGCCACGCGGACGGTTTCGGCGTAGAGCGAGCCCGAAGCCACGGCGGCGAGGAGGAGGGCGAGGCAGGTCTTCTTCATTTGAGATTCTCCTTGAAGGACGGCGCGCAAACGGTACCGCCCTGAAATTTGGTAGAGTGGGAACACGAATGCGAGGGCGAAAACGCCCTCCCTTTCGTTATTCCCAAAAAGAATAGCGAGATTTCGACTTTGCCGCAAGAAAACCTCTCGGGAGACATGCATGCCGCAGGATAACGCCCAGGCCGATCCGGTTTTGCTCACGCACCTTTTGAATGAGACGATCGACAAACGACTCGACATCCTTCGGCGCGTGGCGGACGTGGGGTCGATTTCGGAAGCCGCCCGCGGCGCGGGCGTGAGCTACAAGGCGGCCTGGCAGGCGATTGAGACCCTCTCGAATCTTGCGGGCGGCCCGCTCGTCGAGAAGGTCGTGGGCGGCCGCTCGGGCGGCGGCACCCGCATCACGGCCCGCGGGGAAGAGGTCCTGCGCCTCAACGAGGCGCTCGTGCGCGCCCGTCGCCGCGTGCTCGAGGAATTCGGCCGAAACGGCGCCGAAGGTCTCACCGCGGCGGGAGGACATTTTCTGATCTCCATGCGCAACCAACTGCCCGCCACCATCCACACCCTCAAGATCGGCTCGGCCCTCGTGCGGCTTCTCCTCGCGATCGACGAAGACCATCTCATCCGCGCCTCCGTCACCAAGGAAAGCGCCCAGCTCCTCGGTCTTCGCGAAGGGATGCGCGTCGTCGCGCTCTGCAAGGCTACGGGCGTCGAAGTCTTCTCGGAACCCCCGGAAACGGCCGACAACCTCCTCGAAGGCACGGTCGTGCACTGCGACCGCGACGATCACGGCGGCGAATGTACCGTTCGCCTCCCCTCGGGACTCACGCTCGTAGGCTTCGCCCGCGCACACCACGGCCTGCGCCGTCAGGGCCCCGCCTGGGTGCTCATGCCCTGCGACAACATCGCCGTAGCGCTTGCGCAGTAAGGTCTTTCGGGGAGCAGGCGAATATCCCTAAGGACTTACGCGTAGCTCCTTGTACCCAATCGGAAAAGTTCGCAGCTTTTTGCAGGAATTTCCGCTCTCTTTGACTGTAGTCAACCGCCACAAAACATTTCTTACATTTTTCTGAATAACATTACAGCCTGCTTAGTGTCGGCGAAGACCCCCTTTCCTGTTTGGCGCCGACGAAAAGACAATCGTCCCGTTCGTCCACGTTCCCTCTCGGATCGACGGCGACATCAACAAAAGGCTCCAAGATGGAAAAGAACAGCGTTTGGTATCTTGCCGGCATCGGCCTCATCGGCGTCGTGGTCGGCATCATTTTCGTCGGTATTCTCACGAGCGTCGTGCATTGGGCTGGTACGCCGAAGTTCTGCGGTGAATTCTGCCACTCTATGGATGCGACCTACATCGCCTATCAGAAGGGTGACCACTTCCGCACCGCTTCCGGCGCCACCGCCGGCTGCTCGGACTGCCACCTGAAGAACCACTCGAACGAACACGTCGGCCCGATCGACTACGTCGAAATGCTCATGTACAAGGCCAAGGCCGGTTCGATCTCGCTCTTCGGCCAGATCCAGGGTTCGCTCAGCACCCCCGAAAAGCAGATTGAAAAGCGTCCGGAAATGGCCGCCGCCGTCCTCGAATCGATGCGCGCCGACAATTTCGAAGCCTGCCGCGGTTGCCATGACGTTCAGCGCATGTACAACCCGGGCAAGCCGCTCGTCGCCGCCATCCACAAGGGCATGGGTCCGGAAACCAAGGTGGACTGCATCAGCTGCCACCCGACGGCCGGTCACAACTACACGGGTGAAATCCTCCCCGTCGCCCAAGCCAAGTAATTTCGGTTCTGCGAAATCTCAGAGAAAGGCTCCGACTTCCGGTCGGGGCCTTTTTCGTTTTTGCCACGAACAGCAATAGTTTGTCTACAATCAACCGATGCACGCCCGCCGCAAACGGCGGGCCCGACACCATTTCGACAGAGGCCGGCATAAGAATGGGCACGACTTTCCGAAAAGACTACAAGGTTCCCTCGCATCTCATCGATTCGGTTCACCTCGAATTCGATCTCGACCCCGACAGCAGCTCGGTGACGTCCACGATGGACGTGCGTCCCAATCCCGAGACGAACGACAAGGTGCTCGACCTCGTCCTCAACGGCGAGGCAGTCACGCTCGTGAGCGTGAACGTCAACGGCCGGACGCTCTCGGAGAGCGAATACACCCTCACCGACACCACGCTTACGATCCCGGCGCTGCGCGAAGCGGCGAAGGTCGTCGTCGTCAACCGTTTCAGCCCCTCGAAGAACACGGCGCTCTCCGGAATCTACGCTTCCGGCAAGAACCTCATGAGCCAGTGCGAAGCGACGGGTTTTCGTCGAATCACCTACTGGCCCGACCGCCCGGACGTGCTCGCGAAGTTCACGGTCACGATCCGCGCGCCCAAGGCGCTCTATCCAGTCCTTCTCTCGAACGGCAACCGGGTCGAATCGCGCGACCTCCTCGACGGGCGCCACGAAGTCCGCTGGGTCGACCCCTATCCGAAACCCTGCTACCTCTTCGCGCTCGTCGCGGGCACGCTCGAGTGCCGCCGCGAGAAGTACCGTCTCGGCAACGGCCGCGAAGTGACGCTTGAAGTCTGGGTGGAGCCGCAGGACATCGACAAGACCGAACACACGATGGAAAGCCTCAAGCGCGCCATCGCCTGGGACGAAAAGCGCTTCGGCCTCTATCTGGACCTCGACCTCTTCATGATCGTCGCGACGAACGACTTCAACTTCGGCGCGATGGAAAACAAGGGGCTCAACATCTTCAACGCCCGCTACGCCCTCGCCAATCCGGCGATCGCGACCGACCGCGACTACTTCAACATCGAGTCCGTGGTCGCGCACGAGTACTTCCACAACTGGACGGGCGACCGCGTGACGCTTCGCGACTGGTTCCAGCTCACGCTCAAGGAAGGCCTCACCGTTTTCCGCGACCAGGAGTTTTCCGCCGACATGCTCGGCGACCCGACGGCCCGAGCCGTGCAGCGCATCGAAGACGTCAAGGCCCTGCGCGCCGCGCAGTTCCCCGAGGACGCCGGCCCCATGGCGCACCCGATCCGTCCGGAGAGCTACAAGGAAATCAACAATTTCTACACGATGACCGTCTACGAAAAGGGCGCCGAAGTCATCCGCATGCTTCACACCCTGCTCGGCGAAACGGTCTTTCGCAAGGGTTTTGACGAATACATCCGCACGAACGACGGCTCCGCCGTCACGTGCGAAGCCTTCCTCACGGCCATGGCGAACGCTTCGGGACGCGATCTCTCGCAGTTCTCCCGCTGGTTCGAACAGGCGGGCACGCCCGTCGTCGCCGTGGAAGGCGAGTGGGATCCCGCGACGGGCAAATTCCGTCTCGTCGTCGAACAGACGACGCCGCCCACGCCGGGCCAACCCCACAAAGCGCCGCTTCTGATGCCCTTCCCCGTCGCCTTCTTTGACCGCGACGGCAAGGAATGTCCGCTTCGTCTCGAAACGCCCGACGGCGTCGTGGAACTCGAGTCGCCCCTTGAACTCACTGAAGCGCGTCACGAATGGGTCTTCACGGGCTTCACGTCCGCGCCCGTGCCGAGCCTCAACCGGGGCTTCGCCGCGCCCGTTCGCCTTCGCTACGACTATTCGCTCGACGATCTCGCGCTCCTCGCCTCCTGCGACACCGATCCCTTCAACCGCTGGGAGGCGATGCAGGAACTGATGCTGCGCACGACGCGCGAACTGATTCGCGACCGCTTCGCCGGACGCGAGGACAACGTCCCCGCCGTCTTCTTCGACGCCTTCAAGCGTACGCTCACCGACGAAACACTCTCGCCCGCCTACGCGGCCGTCACGCTCGAGCTTCCCTCCGAGCGCACGATCGGCGAATCGCTTCCCTTCATCGATCCCGAAGCCGCCTTCCGGGCGCGCGAAGCGCTTCGCGTTCAGATCGCCAAGCGCCTGCAGCTCGAACTCACGGCCGCGGTCGACCGTTCGGTCACGCCCGGGCCCTATTCGCCCGACCCCGAGAGCGCGGGCAAGCGCGCCCTCAAGAATCTCGCGCTCTACTACCTCATGGGCGCCTCGAGCCACCACACGGTCATCCGCGTGCGCGATCAGCTCATCAAGCGCGAGAACCTCACGGACGAACTCGCCGCGCTCAAGCTCATCGTCGACTCGAACGTGCCGAGCAAGAACAATTTCGAGGTCGAAACGCTGCAGACCTATCTTCCCGAGCCGCTCCTCGTCAACAAGTGGCTCACGGTTCAGGCGACGACGAAGACGCACGCGGGCGAACTCCCCGTGCTCGAGCGCGTTCGCGAACTCATGAAGTGCGAGTTCTTCTCGCTTTCGAACCCGAACAACGTCTACGCGCTCCTTCTTGCGTTCTTCACGCAGAATCCCTCGGAATTCCACACGAAGGACGGCGAAGGGTACAAATTCTGGACCGAGGTCGTCCTCGAACTCGACCGCATCAACCCGCACGTGGCGGCCCGCGTCGCCCGTACGCTCGAAAACTGGCGGCGCTACACGCCGCAGCTCTCGCGCCTTCAGTTCGAAGCGCTCGAGAACGTCTATCTGCACAAAGACCGACTCTCCGAGAGCGTCTTGGAAGTCGTCGAAAAGGCTCTCAACAATCCCACCTGAGGAAATCGCATCGTGGCAACCACTCTTTCTCAATATCTGGCCCGTGAAGAATCGCTCCATGAGCTCGACCCCGTTCTCGCCCGTCTGATCACGAGCGTCTCCGAAGCCTGCAAGACGATCAGCCACAAGGTTCGTCAGGGTGCGCTCGCGGGCGTCCTCGGCCTTGCCGGCACCGAAAACGTTCAGGGTGAAGACCAGAAGAAGCTCGACATCATCAGCAACGACATCTTCGTCGACGCCGTCGTCCGTTCGGGCGCCGTCTGCGGCATGGTGAGCGAAGAAATCCCCGAAGTCATGTCGGTCCCCGACGAATTCCCCGTCGGTCCCTACCTCATCGCCTTCGACCCGCTCGACGGCTCGAGCAACATCGACATCAACGTTTCGATCGGCTCGATCTTCTCGGTGACGCCCGCCGTCCGTCCGAAGCGCACTGCCGTCGACGCGGACTTCCTGCAGCCCGGCCGCAACCAGGTCGCCGCGGGCTACTGCATGTACGGTCCGCAGACGCAGCTCTGCCTCACTTTCGGCCGCGGCGTCGTCTTCTTCACGCTCGATCCTTCGACGGGCACCTTCGTGCTCACGCAGGAAGACGTCCGCGTCGCGCCCGCCGCGAAGGAATTTGCCATCAACTGCTCGAACATGCGCCACTGGGAAGCGCCGGTGCGCCGCTACATCGACGAACTCCTCGCCGGGAAGGCCGGCCCCCGCGGCAAGGACTTCAACATGCGCTGGGTCGCCGCGATGGTCGCGGAAGTCCACCGCATCCTGCAGCGCGGCGGCATCTTCCTCTATCCGCGCGACAACCGCGATCCCGCCAAGCCCGGCAAGCTTCGTCTTCTTTATGAAGCCAACCCCATGTCGATGATTCTGGAAAACGCCGGCGGCGCTTCGACGAACGGCCACACGCCGATTCTCGACATCGTTCCCGAGAAGATCCACCAGCGCGTCGCCGTCATGCTCGGCGCCCGTGAGGAAGTGGATCTTGTGACGAGCTACCACAAGGCCTGATTCGGGACGTTTCCGTAACGCCCACTCTGCTATGCTGAAGGAGCGCCCTCACGGGCGCTCCGAACGCCATTCATTCACTTGCGGCCGTTTCCGATCGAAGCGGCACGGAGTTGCACCATGAAATTGCGAACGCTGGGAATCATCCTGGTTCTCATCCTCCTCGCCGTTTTCCTCATCATCAACTGGACGGCCCTCTCGACCGTGATGACCGTCAACCTCGTCTACCGCGAGATTCAGGCTCCGCTCGGCGTCATCGTCGTGGCGGCCTTCGCCGTGGTCGTTCTCTGCATGTTCATCTACACCGTCTGGCAGCAGGCGAGCGTCTCGCTTGAAATCCGTTCGGCCTACAAGGAAGCCCGCACGGCGCGCCACCTCGCCGACGAAGCCGACAAGAGCCGCGTGACGGCGCTCCATACCGAAATGAACGAGCGCTTGACCAAGATCGAGACGATGCTCTCGGAACGCACCGAGGAAATGCTCTCGCTCGTTCGCACGCGCTCGGGCGAAGTCGACGCCAAGCTCGCCGAACTCGCTTCCATGCAGGCCGACTATCAGGCGAAGAACCTGCAGGCGATCCGCGCTTCGCTCTCGGAAATCGAAGCGAAGATGCTGCCGCCTCTCCCTCCCGCCGACGAGGAACCCTCCAAGGCCGAGAAGGACGCCAAGGACACGGCCGAGAAAAAAGAGCTCTTCAAGGATCTCTTCTGACCACTCTTTCCTGCGAGCGGGCCCTGCCCGCTCTTTTTTCGATTCAACCGGAGTAATGCCATCATGCGTAAAGATCCGCGCTTTCCCAAGCTTCACATCGTTGACCATCCGCTCGTGCAGCACAAACTCACGCTCATGCGCGAAAAGGAAACGAGCACGCGCGACTTTCGCGAGCTCTTGAAGGAAATCGCGATGCTGATGGGCTATGAACTCACGCGCGACTATCCGCTCACGACCCGCCGCATCGAAACGCCGCTCGCCGAATTCGACGCGCCCGTCATGGAAGGGAAGAAGCCCGTCATCGTTCCGGTCCTTCGCGCCGGTCTCGGCATGACGGACGGTCTCTTGACGCTCATGCCCGGCGCCCGCGTCGGTCACATCGGTCTCTACCGCGACGAAAACAAGCGCCCCGTCGAATACTTCGTGCGTCTTCCCGACACCGAAGGCCGCAACTTCATCGTCGTCGACCCGATGCTCGCCACGGGGTATTCCGGCGCCTACGCCGTCGACACCCTCAAGAAGCGCGGCATTCCCGGCTCGCAGATCCAGTTCATGGCGCTCGTCGCCGCGCCCGAAGGCGTGAAGACCTTCACGGAACTGCACCCCGACGTGGAGGTCTACGTCGCAGCGCTTGACGATCACCTCGACGAAAACGCCTACATCGTCCCGGGTCTCGGCGACGCGGGCGATCGCATCTTCGGCACGAAGTAAGCCCCGTTCCCGGTCCATTTCCTGAAGCGGACGCCGAGCCCGGTCTCGACGTCCGCTTTTTTACGTACATTCGCGTATATTGATTTTGCAGATTTATTTGATGTTTCAACGCTTGAATTTCAGGGTTTCTATGTAGTTCTCCGAAGAAATAGGCTCTTTCAGACGGTTTTCCCGCCTGCTTTGGGTTACATCGGACGAATTTCGTAAAATTTCATGACATTCATCAAAGACAAACCCTGAAAAAACAGGCATCATTGCGGCCGTACAAACGGCAGTCGCACTACGTAGATTGCACGGACCAACCACGCGGGCGGCGCTCTCCTGTATCGGGCGCCGCGCGTTGTTTTCAACGATTTCCAAACTCCCCGAAGGACAAGTCATCATGACGACCCCTGAATCCATCAAGTACGCCAACACCCCGACGGCCACCGAAAACGTCTGGGGCGTCGGTCTCAAGGACGCCAAGCGTCAGAGCCGCTTCACGGCCATCTGCGACGTCACGCAGTCCGTCACCGGCCTCATCCTCGGCCTCTTCCTTTTCTGCCACATGGCCTTCACGAGCTCGGTGCAGTTCGGCAAGGACGTCTTCTGGAACCTCATCGCCTTCTCGGGCGGTCACTTCCTTGACGGCCAGGATCATCCGTCCTTCCACTTCATCTTCGTGCTCTTCATCACGATCTGCGTGACGCTGCACGCCCTCTGCGCTCTGCGTCGCTTCCCGACCTCGTACCATCAGTGCCGCGACATCAAGGCCCACTATCGCCTGCTCCGTCACCCCGACACCACGCTCTGGATGATCCAGCTCGTCACGGCCTTCCTGCTCTTCCTCTTCGTGTTCCCCCATGTCATGGGCATGCTCACGAACCCGAGCGGCTTTGACCCCAACCTCATCGGCGTGCACACCTATCACTCCGGCATGCTCTACACGTTCATCTTCCTCGTGATCACGGAACTCCACGGCATGATCGGTCTCTATCGCCTCGCCGTTAAGTGGGACATCTTCGCGAAGAACCCCGAACGCGACATCATCGACCAGCGCGTCGGCGACCGTGCCGGCCTTCGCAAGACGATGCTCGTCATCGCCTTCCTGATGATCGTCTGCGGTACGCTCACGGCCTGGACCAACTACTCGATCGGCGCCGAACAGGTTGAAGCCGGTCAGGAAGCCGCCCGTTACGTCATCCCCGACGAACTGAACTGGTGGAAGTAATTCGGGAGATTCTCTCCCCATAAGGCAACCCGCTCATCTCCCGATGGGCGGGTTCTTTTTTGGAAGTTCCGCATGCGCACGCCCCTCTGGGAAAAAATCTACCGCTCGCTCGTCGAGGACATTCAACGCGGCCGCTACCCCGTGGGTTCCGTTCTCCCCACGGAAAGCGAAATCATCGACACCTTCGGCGTGAGCCGCCACACGGCGCGCCGCGCCTACGCCGAACTCGTGCGTCTGGGCTACGTGCGCCGCACGCCACACGTGGGCTCGCAGGTGATCAACACCGGACACCTGCCGAACTTCTACTACGAAGTCGAGTCCTTCTCGAACCTCGACCCCTACCACAACCTGCAGCCGCGCGAAATTCTCGCGCAGTCGCACTTTGTCTACGCGCCCGGAGAGGAAGAGGATCTTCCCTTTGCGGAAAACGAACCCGTCTGGCGCATCGACTTCGCGCGCTTCGGCCGACAGCCCTACGAAGTTCTCGGCCTCACGACGGCGTGGATGCCCTCCGAAAACGAACGCTTTCTCGACACCATCCGCGCCGAGCCCACGGTGCCCCTCATCAATCTTCTCTGCCGGCTTCGCAACGACGCCTGCCAGACGATCGATCAGTCGGTGCGCGCAAAAATCTTGACGTCCGAGCTCGCGAAGACGCTTCGCACGCGCCCGGGGAGTCCCATCCTCGAAATTCTGCGCACCTTCCGCAATCCCCGCGGCGAGGTGCTCCTTTGCTCGAGAAACTACTTCAAGGGCAACAACTTCTCGCTCGACATCCGGCTCACCCGGAAGCCTTTTTCGTAAGAACCGTCCGCTCTCCCTTCAAAATGCAAAGATGCGCAGTCTTTTTTCTTCTGTGTCAACACTCGTGATTCTCTGCATTGCGAAGCTCTAAAGGAGGGCGGATAATGCATCGTTGACTTTTTTCAGGCCCCCTTTTTGCGGGGGTTCTGAAGAATCCACGAGACCCAACCGCGGCGCCCGACGAGCGCCGCATCGATAACAAGTCCGCGCTGCGTCGCGCGGACCTTTTTCCCAGCAAAAAAAAGGAAGAAGCATGGCTCAAAATCCCGCCTTCAAGTACGCTCCGATGTTCCAGCACGGAAAGGATGAAACCGAATACGTCCTCGTTTCGAAGGACCACGTCTCGGTTTCCGAATTCGAAGGACATCCCATCCTCAAGGTTGAAGCCGAAGGCCTCACCAAGCTCATCCACCGCGCCTTCACCGACGTGAACTTCATGCTCCGCCGTTCGCACAACGAACAGGTCGCGAAGATCCTTCACGACCCTGAAGCGAGCGACAACGACAAGTACGTCGCCCTCACGTTCCTGCGCAACGCCGAAACGGCCGCCAAGGGCGTGCTCCCCTTCTGCCAGGACACGGGCACGGCCATCATCCACGGTGAAAAGGGCCAGAACGTCTGGACGGGCTTCTGCGACGAAGAAGCCATCTCCAAGGGCGTTTACGACACGTACACCCAGGAAGCCCTGCGTTATTCGCAGAACGCTCCGCTCTCGATGTACGAAGAGGTCAACACCAAGTGCAACCTTCCCGCCCAGATCGACATCGAAGCGACGGAAGGCATGGAATACAAGTTCCTCTGCGTCGTCAAGGGCGGCGGCTCGGCCAACAAGTCCTACCTCTATCAGGAAACCAAGGCTGTCCTCAATCCGCAGAAGCTCGTCCCCTACCTCATCGACAAGATGAAGAGCCTCGGCACGGCCGCCTGCCCGCCGTACCACATCGCCTTCGTGATCGGCGGCACCTCGGCCGAACGCACGATGCTCACGGTCAAGCTCGCTTCCTGCCACTACTACGACGATCTGCCGACGACGGGCGACGAAACGGGCCGCGCCTTCCGCGACCTCGAGCTCGAACAGAAGCTCTTTGAAGAAGCCTGCAAGATCGGTCTCGGCGCCCAGTTCGGCGGCAAGTACATGGCCCACGACGTCCGCGTCATCCGTCTGCCGCGCCACGGCGCGAGCTGCCCGATCGGCATGGGCGTCTCCTGCTCGGCCGACCGCAACGTCAAGTGCAAGATCGACCGCGACGGTCTGTGGATTGAAAAGCTCGACGACAATCCCGCGAGCCTCATCCCCGAAGAACTCCGCAAGCCCGGCGATGCGGGAGGCATCTCGATCAATCTCGATCAGCCGATGAAGGACGTTCTCGCCGAACTCTCGAAGCACCCCGTCTCCACGCGCGTCTCGCTCACGGGCACGATCATCGTCGCCCGCGACATCGCCCACGCCAAGTGGAAGGAACGCTTTGAACGCGGCGAAGGCCTCCCCGACTACCTCCTCAAGCACCCGGTCCTCTACGCGGGCCCGGCCAAGACCCCCGAAGGCTACGCCTGCGGCTCCATGGGTCCGACGACCGCCAACCGCATGGACCCCTATGTGGACCTCTTCCAGTCCCAGGGCGGCTCGATGGTCATGATCGCCAAGGGCAACCGCACCCAGGCCGTGACGGACGCCTGCCAGAAGCACGGCGGCTTCTACCTCGGCACGATCGGCGGCGTGGCGGCCGTTCTCTCGAGCGACGCCATCAAGAGCATCGAATGCATCGAGTATCCGGAACTCGGCATGGAAGCCGTCTATCAGATCCGCGTCGAAAACTTCCCGGCCTTCATCCTGGTCGACGACAAGGGCAACGACTTCTTCAAGCAGTTGAAGCCCTGGAAGGTTGAAGTGAAGCCCTGCTGCCAGGCCAAATAACCTGACGCACCTTCGCTGAAAGGCAAGGCCGCCTCCGTCGAGGGGCGGCCTATTTCTTTCCGAGAAACAAATTTTCACATTCTCGGGACCCGCGGTTCTCTAGGTGTTCGGGCTACTACCTAGGAGATTGATCGTATTTGAATGTAAACGATCGTCACCATCGCGTGAACTTTCCGTTTTTCGTCAAACAACGTTCAAATTTTCGGGAAAAGCGCCGGCGAAACGTAGAGAATTAGCTGTCCTTGTGTTTTTGACACCTCAAACCTTAACCAACCAAACTCTAGAGAAGAACCAAAATGGCACTCGGTTTAGACTTTTGGATCCAACTCTTGGTCGTGCTTGCGGCGCTCTTTTACGGCGCCCGTAAAGGCGGCATGGGCCTCGGCCTCATCGGCGGTATCGGCCTGATCGTCCTCATCTTCGGCTTCGGCCTCAAGCCGGGCAAGCCCCCGGTCGACGTGATTCTCACGATTCTCGCCGTGGTGTGCGCTTCGGCCACCCTGCAGGCCGCAGGCGGTCTCGACTGCCTGCTCCAGATCGCGGAAAAGATGCTCCGTCGTCATCCGCGCTTCGTCTGCTACCTCGCTCCCTACATCTGCTGGTTCCTGACGGTCCTCTGCGGTACGGGTCACGTCGTGTACACGATGCTCCCGATTATCTATGACGTGGCCATCAAGAACGGCGTCCGTCCGGAACGTCCGCTTGCCGCTTCCACCATTTCCGCTCAGATGGGCGTGATCTGCTCGCCGGCCGCCGTGGCCGCCGTCTCGATGATCGCCCTCTTGGACGGCTATGAAGTCGGCGGTCAGCCCTTCGGCTTCACGCAGCTCTTCGCCATCGTGATCCCGTCGGCCATCGTCGGCATCTTCGCTCTCGCCACGTTCTCGCTCTTCCGCGGCAAGGACCTCGACAAGGACGAAGCCTTCCAGGAACTCATCAAGGATCCGGAACAGCGCAAGTACGTCTACGGCGAAACGACGACCCTCATCGGCATCAAGTTCCGTCCCGAACAGTGGGCTTCGCTCTACATCTTCCTCGCCACCGTGGCCGTGGTTGCTCTGCTCGGCATGTTCCCGTCGCTGCGCCCCGCCTCCGGCGGCAAGGCCCTCTCGATGACGCTCGCCATTCAGATGTTCATGCTGACGGCCGGCGCCCTCATGGTCATGTTCTGCAAGACGAAGGCTTCCGCCGTCGCCAAGACCGCCGTCTTTAACGCCGGTATGGTCGCCATCGTGGCCGTGTACGGTGTGGCTTGGATGGCCGACACGATGTTCGCCGCCCACTTGGCCAACCTCAAGGAAATCCTTACCGAATGGGTTCGTGAAGCGCCGTGGACCTACGCCATCGTGCTGCTCCTCGTCTCGAAGCTCGTGAACTCCCAGGCCGCCGCCGTCGCGACGATCGTTCCGGTCGCCCTCGCCATCGGCACGCCTCCGGGCCTCGTGGTTGCCTTCTCGTCGGCCTGCTACGGCTACTACATCCTGCCGACCTACCCGTCCGACCTGGCCGCCATTCAGTTTGACCGTTCCGGCACGACCCACATCGGCCGCTTCGTGATCAACCACTCCTTCATCGCTCCGGGCTTGATCGGCGTCATCACCGCCTCGCTCGTGGGCTACATCCTCGGCATGGTCTACGGTTACATCTGATTCTCATATCAACCGGCGGCTCCGGTCGCCGGCGTAACCCAGATCTCATAAGGACCTCCTGCCGCACGTCGAACCTTCGAAGTGCGGCAGTTTCATATTCGCTCACTCATCATGTCGATCCGCACCTTTGACTTTGCCTACGGCCGCGGCCGCAAGACCTTCGAACTCGACGACGAACTCATCCTCAAGGAAGTCCGCACCGAGACCTTCCCCGTCATGGAAAACGTCGCCGAAGGCGTTCTCGAAGCCATCCACCACCCGATCGGTCTTCCCTCGATCGCGGAAATCGTCAAGCCCGGCGACACCGTCGCCTTCATCTGCAACGATCCGACGCGCGTCGCGAACAGCTTTGACTTCATGCCCGTGCTCGTGAACGAAATGAACCGCCTCGGCGTCCCCGACGAAAACATGAAGATCGTCTTCGCGCTCGGCACGCACCGCGAAATGTCGCACGAAGAGATGGTCGAGCAGGTGGGCGAGGAAGTCGCCTCGCGCCTTCGCATGTTCAATTCCATCGCCACGAAGTCGGAAGACTTCGAATACTTCGGCGACACTTCCCGCGGCACGCCCGTCTGGATTCACAAGGAACTCTGCAACGTCGACCACGTGATCCTCACCGGAACGATCGTGCACCACTACTTCTCGGGCTACGGCGGCGGCCGCAAGGCCGTTCTTCCGGGCTGCGCCGCCATGGAGACCGTGCGCGTCAACCACAGCTTCATGCTCGACGAAAAGGCGGGCCTCGGCATCACGATGGGGAACCCCTGCTACGAAGACCAGATGGAAGGGGTCTCGCTCTTCGCGAAGGACCGTTCGCTTTTCCTCTTCAACGCCATTCTCAACGCCAAGCACGAGTTCCTGCGAATGTTCGCGGGCGACTACGTCGCCGCCCACAACGAAGCCTGCCGCTTCGTCGACCGGGTCTACGGCTGCGAAATCCCGCACGAAGCCGATCTCGTCGTCGCCTCCTGCGGCGGCTACCCGAAGGACATCAACGTCTATCAGATGCAAAAGACGATGGACAACGCGGCCTGCGCCGTGAAGAAGGGCGGCGTCGTGATCCTCTTTGCCGACTGCGAGGAAGGTTCGGGCTCGGCCGTCCTCGAAGAGACCTTCCGCCGTCTCAAGACCCCGGAAGCGATCAAGAAGGAATTGGAAGAGAACTTCCGCATCGGCGCGAACAAAGCCTTCGCCATCACGCGTCCGCTCTCGAAGGCGCGCTTCATTCTCGTCTCGCGCCTTGACCGCGAACTCGCGCGCGACATGCTCTTCACCGCGGCGGTCGACACCCCCGAAGAAGCCTTTGCGCTCGCGAAGACCTATGTCGGCGAACGTCCCTCGGTCATCCTGATGCCCGAAGGCAGTCTCACGGTTCCGCGCGTCGCCGCGTAATCGCACCGTCTCTCACCAGACGAAAACTCCCCGTCGGGTTTCGGCCCTTCGGGGAGTCGTCGTTTATGGGATGTGCAACGCGATCAGCGAAGCGCCGGGAGGCGTCCCCCCGTCTTCTCGGCAAGCCTCAGCTCTTCGATGGCCTCAATCACCGATTCGCGCGTGAAGCCCGCGCGAAGAAGGGTTTTCTTCGCCTCGCTTCGCGCGTCGCGCACGCTTCGCACGACGCGCGAGAGACGCTCCGCCGTCTCGGCGTCGGAGTCGCCCGCCAGCGGTCCCACGAGCGCGGCGTAGGCCGTGTCGGAGAGCCCCTCGAGGAGCCCGAGAAGCGACGCGTGCTTCGCGCGGACCGCTTCGTACTCGGCGAGCGCACGGCAAACGGCCCCTCCTTCCTCGACGCGCCCCTCGAGAAGGACGCGCTCAAGGAGTTCCGGAAGCTTGGCCGCGTCGCTCGTACGCTCGACGTAGCCGCAGGCGCCTCTTTTGAGAAGAGGCCTCACGAAGGCGGGATTCTCGTCGGGATCGAGCGCCAGGAGCACCTTGACGCCCGCGCGCTCGCGCGCAAGCGCGAGCCAGGCGTACGGATCGAACGCCTCCCGATCGACGGGGAGCACGAGAACGGACGGCCGCAGACTCCACTCGAGTCTCGCTTCGGCCGCGTTTCGGGCCCGCCCCACCGAGAAGCGTCCGTCCGCCTCGAGCACCGACACGGCGCCCGCGCGCAGGATCTCGTCGCTCTCGAGAAAGAGTACGGCGGTCTTGGGCTTACGCATAGCGGAGCACGGTTTCCGTCAGCAGCGCCGCACCCGTCATGAAGTCGTCGAGTTCCATCGCTTCGTCGGGGTTGTGCGAGCCGTGCTGATTGGCGATGAAGATCATCGCCGCGGGAATGCCGGCGTTTGCGAAGACGGCCGAGTCGTGACCCGCGCCCGAGGCAATCGGCATCACGGGGATGCCCGCTTCGCGGGCCGCCGCGTGGAGACGTTCGGAAACGTCGTCGGAAAGCACGGCGGGCGCCGTGTAGAGGGCGTCGTCAAAGACGAAGCGCACGCCGCGCGCGGCTTCGAGCTTCTTGGCTTCCGCTTCGAGGCGGGCATGGAATTCGTCGAGCGTTTCCTTCTTGAGGCTTCGCATGTCGATCGTGAAGCGCACTTCGCCCGGAATCACGGAGATCGCGGCCGTTTCGCCCGTCTTCAGCACGCCCACGGTAAAGACGAGGTCCTTCCCGGCGGCCAGGAATTCGTCCCAGGCGGCGTCCATTTCGGCAAAGAGATGCGCGGCGGCCATCACCGCGTCGTGGCGGTATTCCTTGTTGACGGCGCCCGAGTGCGCGGTTTCGCCGAGACACACGACGTTCTTGTGGCGGATGTTCCCGCGGATCCCCGTGACGACGCCCACGCGCGGCGATTCGCGGCTCGTCAGCGTCGGGCCCTGTTCGATGTGGAGTTCCACGAAGGCGCCGATCTTCTTCACTTCGACGACGGGTTCGCCCGTCGTAAGGCGTTCGGGGTCGACCCCCGTCGAACGGATCGCGTCGGCGAGCGTTCCCGCCTCCGTGCGGTGGCGAAGAGCGAGGTCCGAGGCCTTCAGGCGGCCGAGCATGCCGAGCGACCCCACGTAGGCCTTCCCGAAGAAGGAACTTTCTTCGCAGCGCATCATGAGGACGCGGTAGTCGACCGCGGGGACGACGCCTTCGTCGTGCATGTGCTTGGCGGCGACCAAGGCCGCGACGACGCCCGCGAGACCGTCGAAGTTGCCGCCCTGCGGGACGCTGTCGACGTGGCTTCCGGCCACGAAGGCGGGACGCGTCGAATCGCGCCCCTTCATCGTCATCCAGACGTTCCCCGCCGCGTCGGTTTCGATTTCGAGACCGAGCTTGCGGCCTTCGTCCTTCAGAAATTCAAGGACCTTCGTTTCCACGGGGCCGTAACCCTGACGGGTCACGCCGCGCACGTCCGCGCTCATTTCGCGGACCGTATCGAAGAGTCGACGGGCAAAATCCTTCGTTGCGGCAGAAAGCGCCATTTGCATCTCCTTCGTTTGGTTCGGACCCGAAGGGGCCCTCATTTTTTCACAAGCCTAATCCTACGGGAAAATCGGGGTTTTGGCGAGTGTCGAATGTCCGAGGGGAGGTCTTATAGAAGACCCGTAACTTTCCCTGATGACATTCCCGAGCGATGCGCCTATAGTGTGCTCGACACGGGCGCTCCTCGCGCCCATCCATCCCTTTAGGAGACGCTTACAAAATGGCCTCTACTTGCGCTTACAACGATCAACTCATCGAAATTCGCCGTCACCTCCACACCATGCCTGAAGAAGGTTGGAGCGAATTCCGCACCACCGCCTTCATCATTGAAACGCTTCGTTCCTACGGCTACGAAGTCCTCACGGGCAAGAAGGTGATCAATCCCGACAACTGTCTCGGTCGTTCGCAGAAGGTCGTAGACGCCGGCATCGCCTATGCGCGCGAACACGGCGTTTCCGAAGAACTCCTCGCCGAAATGGACGGCCTCACGGGCTGCGTCGGCGTGCTCGACACGGGCCGTCCCGGCCCCACGCTCGCCGTGCGCTTCGACATCGACTGCGTGCCCGTCACCGAATCGACCGACGCCGACCACATTCCCGCCAAGGAAGGCTTCGCCTCGACCCGTCCGGGCCTGATGCACGCCTGCGGTCACGACGCCCACACCTCGACGGGCCTTGCGCTCGCCCACTGGGTCGCCGACCACAAGGATGAGCTCAAGGGCCGCTTCAAGATCCTCTTCCAGCCCGCCGAAGAAGGCGTGCGCGGCGCCGCGGGCATGGCCGCCTCGGGCATCGTCGACGACGCCGACTACTTCCTCGCCGCCCACGTCGCCATGATGTGCAAGTCGGGCGAAGTCTCGATCCGTCCGTACGGCTTCCTCTGCACGACGAAGCTCGACGTCACCTTCAAGGGTCGTCCCGCCCACGCCGGCGTCGAACCCAACGCCGGCCGCAACGCGCTCGCCTGCGCCGCCAACGCCGTCGTGCAGCTCCTCGGCATCGCCCGCCACGGCTCCGGCATGACCCGCATCAACGTGGGCCAGATGATCGCCGGCGAAGGCCGCAACGTCATCCCCTCGAACGCGCTCCTCAAGATGGAAGTCCGCGGCGAAACGGGTGAAATCAACCAGTACATGTACGACTCGGCCGTCGCCATCATCGAAGGCTGCGCGCACGCCCAGGGCTGCGAATACCACATCGAAAAGATGGGCGAAGCCGTCGACCTCACGAACGACGACGAACTCGTCGACGTACTGCGCGAAGCCGCGGGCGCCGTCGAAGGCATCAACGTCCGCGAAGACGCCATGAATTTCGGCGGCTCCGAAGACGCCACGATCCTCGCCCGCCGCGTGCAGGCGCACGGCGGCAAGGCCGCGTTCTTCGTGCTCGGCGCCGACCGTCCGTCGGGCCATCACACCGCGAAGTTCGACATTGACGAAAACGCCGTCAAGCAGGGCCTCAACGTCTGGGCCAACGCCGTTGAACGCATCCTCGGTTGATAAGCCTCTTTTCTGAACGAAGCCGAAGCCCGCATCCGCAGGGCTTCGGCTTTTTTTCATCCCCCTCTTTTTGCGCTAGAATAGCGCATTCTTTCGAGGGTCCCGATTCCGGGGGACTCTCCCGCATTCAATCCGATTCCCCGTGCGCCAGGCCCCCAAGGCCTCGCCGAGGTCTGCACAAGAAAAAAAGGTACATCATGTCCGGTCATTCCAAGTGGGCCAACATTCAGCACCGTAAGGGCCGTCAGGACGCCAAGCGCTCCAACCTCTGGACGAAGCTCGTCCGCGAAATCATCGTGGCCGCCCGCCTCGGCGGCGGCGACCCCGACACCAACTCCCGTCTTCGTCTCGCCCTCGTGAAGGCGCGCACGGGCAACGTTCCGAAGGACACGATCAACAACGCCATCCTCAAGGGTACGGGCCAGCTCGAAGGCGTCTCCTACGAAGAAGTCCGCTACGAAGGCTACGGCGTGGGCGGTGCGGCCCTCATCATCGACTGCACGACGGACAACCGCGTGCGCACCGTCGCCGACGTCCGTCACGCCCTGACGAAGAACGGCGGCAACATGGGTACCGAAGGTTCGGTCTCCTTCATGTTCAAGCACGTGGGCGAATTCCTCTTCGCGCCGGGCACCTCCGAAGACGCCGTGATGGAAGCCGCGCTTGAAGCCGGCGCCGACGACGTTGTCACCGATCCCGACGACGGCTCCGTCGAAGTCACCTGCGATCCGAGCGCCTTCGACGCCGTGACGAAGGCCTTCGAAGCCGCCGGCCTCACCCCGGAAATGTCCGAAATCACTTACAAGGCCCTGAACGAAACGGTCCTGACGGGTGACGACGCCGCGAAGATGCAAAAGCTCATCGACGCGCTCGAAGATCTCGACGACGTGCAGCAGGTCTACACCTCGGCCGTCTTCGACGACGAAGAGTAATTTTTCCCTCCGAAAGGCTCGCGTTCGCGGGCCTTTTTTGCGAGAATTCGCAACACCCTTTTTCTCCCTTACCTCTTCTCTCGGAGCACTCTCTTATGAAGCTTCTCGTTATCGGCAACGGCGGCCGTGAACACGCCCTCGCCTGGCGCCTGGCGCAAAGTCCCCGCGTGGAAAAGGTGTTCGTCGCCCCGGGCAATGCCGGGACGGCCGTGACGGAAGGCCTTGAAAACCTCCCCGTCACGAATCTCGATCAGCTCGCCGACTTCGCCGAACGCGAAGGCATCGCCTTCACGCTCGTCGGTCCCGAAGCGCCGCTCGCCGCCGGGATCGTGGACAAGTTCCGCGCCCGGGGTCTTCGCATCTTCGGGCCCACGCGCGCCGCGGCGCAGCTCGAAAGCTCCAAGGACTTCGCCAAGGCCTTCATGAAGCGCCACGGCATTCCCACCGCCGACTACGAAAGCTTCACCGATCCCGCCGCCGCGCACGAATACGTCGCGAAGAAGGGCGCTCCGATCGTGGTGAAGGCCGACGGCCTCGCCGCCGGGAAGGGCGTCGTCGTCGCGATGACGGAAGACGCCGCCCATGAAGCGATCGACATGATGCTCGAAGGCCATGAATTCGGGAACGCGGGCGCCCGCGTCGTGATCGAAGACTACCTCGACGGCGAAGAAGCCTCCTTCATCGTCATGGTCGACGGCGAACACGTCCTCCCGATGGCGACCTCGCAGGACCACAAGCGCCTCCTCGACGGCGACAAGGGTCCTAACACGGGCGGCATGGGCGCCTACTCGCCCGCCCCGTGCGTGACGGAAGAAATCTACCGTCAGGCGATGGAAAACATCATTCTCCCGACCGTGCGCGGCATGGCCGAAGACGGCATCCGCTACACGGGCTTCCTCTACGCGGGCCTCATGATTTCCCAGGGCAAGGACGGCGCTCCGGTCGTTCGCACCCTCGAATTCAACTGCCGCTTCGGCGACCCCGAAACGCAGCCCATCATGATGCGCATGAAGAGCGACTTCTCCGAACTCGTCGAAGCCGCGATCGAAGGCAAGCTCGACGAAAAGACGGTCGAATGGGATCCGCGCACGGCGCTCGGCGTCGTCTGCGCCGCCCGCGGCTATCCGACGCGTCCCGAAAAGGGCGCCGTCATCGAAGCGCTCCCCGAAGACAACGCCGAAACGCACGTCTTCCACGCGGGCACCGCGCTCGACGACGAAGGCCTCACGATCGTTTCGGGCGGCCGCGTCCTCTGCGTCGTGGGTCTGGGCGACACGGTGAAGGCCGCGCAGGAGCGCGCCTATGAAGCCGCGCACCAGGTGAAGTTCGACGGCATGCAGATGCGCTCGGACATCGGCTACCGCGCGATCGGCCGCTAAAGTCGACTTTTCCTCTCTTTGAAGGCACGTTTTTGCACGCGGAAACGTGCCTTCACGCATTTTCTGGGCCGACTTTCCCAAAGCGGGAGCGCGCAATGCTAAGTTCTCAAGTAAGAAGGTCACTCTGAAAGGTCCGCCATGCGTTTTGCTTTTTTCCTCCCGATCCTCGCCCTCGTTTCGGGCGCCGCGTCGGCTGCGGGCGGTCCCGCGGGCTATCCCGCCACGCTCATGGACGCCCCGGCCACCCTCACCGAGCCTCCCGCTCCCTTCGTGCGTCTCGGCAAGCCCGTCGTGACGCTCGAGAAGACGACGCTCGAAGACGTGGCCCTTCGTACGGGCGGCATGCGCCTCTCGGAGGGACGGGGGATCTTTCGCCGCGACATCCTGTGCCTCGCGGGCACGGAGGGCGGTCGTCCTATGCGTCTCTGGCTCATCGCGACCGACGGTCCGCGCGTTTCCGAAGCGCAGCTCGAATGGATGGCTGAGGGCGAAAAGCCCGATCCCGTCTGCCGGTCGCTCTCGCCCGAGCGTCTCCCCGTGCGGCTCGGCAAGGTGGGACTCGGCATGACGAAGGAGGCCGTCCTCGAACTTCTCGGTCCCGCGTCGCTTGACGCCGCCGACGGCTGGCACTACTGGTTCAGTCAGCGGTTCCTCCGAAACGAGCGCAATTTCCAGATGCTCGAACTCAACTGGCTCGGCGTACGCTTCGAGGACGGTCGCGCCGTGCGGCTCTTCAGTTCTCAAGCGACGAATCCCTGACATGATGCGGCGCGGTTTTGCTCTTTTGGGCGGCACCTTCGACCCGGTTCACCGGGGACATCTGGCGCTCGCCGAAGCGGCGCTCGAGGCGCTCCCGATCCTTCGCGTCGATTTTCTGCCCGCGGGCGACCCGTGGCAGAAAAAACGCGTGACGTCCGCCTTTCACCGCGTGACGATGCTCAGGCATGCGCTACAATACGACCCCCGCTTTCGCGTGGACGAACGCGAAGTGCTGCGGCCGGGGAAAACCTACACGATCGACACGCTCGAGGCGATTCGCCGCCGAACGGGCGATTCGATTCCGGTCGTGCTCCTTTTGGGGAGCGATCAGTGGAACAATTTCTCCACCTGGGTGCGTTGGCGCGAAATCACGGATTTCGCGCACATCGCCGTCGCCGCCCGCGAGGGCGTCGAGACGGCGCCCGACGAGGCCGTCCGCCGCTGGGCAGCCGAGCGCACGGTCGAGCCCCGGCGCCTCTCGGAAAAGGGCGCGGGCTACGTCACCTTCTTTTCCATGCCGCCGCACAGAACGAGCGCGACGGCCGTCCGCCGAACGCTCGCCACGCAACCGCTCGTCGAGGCCCTCAAACGGCTCGAGCGCGATCTGCCGCCCGCCGTGGTGCAGTACGTGCTTGAAAACGGCCTCTACCGACCCATTTCCTATCGACAGAAACAAACGTAATTTGATTTTATGAACACCGCCGAACTTACCCAGCTCATCGTGAACGCCCTTGACGACGTCAAGGCCAAGGACGTGAAGGTCTTCAACACCGAAGCCCTCACCGATCAGTTTGAACGCGTCGTCATTGCGTCGGGCACCTCCAACCGCCAGACGCGCGCGCTCGCCTACTCCGTTTCCGCCGCCGTCAAGGAAGCCGGCGAAACCGTGATCGGCATGGAAGGCCAGGACACGGGCGAATGGGTGCTAGTCGACTGCGGCAGCGTCGTCTGCCACTGCCTGCAGCCCGCCGTTCGCGACTACTACAACCTCGAAGAGATCTGGGGCGGCAAGGAAGTCTTCCTTGAAGCGCGCGAAAAGCTCGACGACCGCCTCATGCCGCACCGTCAGAAGGCCGAATAAATGGGCATCCGCATCGTCGCCGTCGGACAGCGCATCGTCGACTGGGCCGACACCGCCGTGCGCGACTATCTCGGGCGCTTTCCGCGCGAGTTTCCCGTCTCGCTCGTCGAAATCCGCACGGAGCCCCGCAACGGCCGCACGCCCGCGCAGCTCATGAAGGCCGAGGCCGAGCACATCCTCGCCAAGATTGAAGACGACGACTGGGTCGTCGTCCTCGACGAGCACGGCAAGGACGCGACCACCATGGCGCTCGCGCGCTCGATCGCCTCGTGGCGGTCCGACCGCCGCGAAATCGTCTTCGTGATCGGCGGCCCCGACGGGCTCGCCCCCGAAGTGAAGGCCCGCGCCAACGAAACGATGCGGCTCTCGGCCATGACGCTTCCGCATGCGCTCGCGCGCGTGCTCCTCTCCGAACAACTCTATCGAGCCTGGTCGATTCTCGCCGGGCATCCCTATCACCGAGCCTGACCGTCATGGAGCGAAACGTCATTCTCGCGAGCAAGAGCCCGCGACGCCGCGAAATCCTCGAAAACCTCGGACTCACCGTGCACGTGCTCGCGGAAAATCCCGAGATCCGCACCGCCTTTGCGGGCGACGAAGAGGAGCTCCCCGGCGAAAAGCCCGACGACTACGGCCGCCGCATCACGGTGGAAAAGTTCGAAAAGGGACTCGCCATGAAGGCGGCTTCGCCTCTTCGCGACGCGCCCTGGCCCGTCATTGCGGCCGACACGGTCGTCACGATCGACGACGTCGTTCTCGGGAAGCCTCGCGACGCCGAAGAGGCGATGGCCTTTCTGCGCCGTCTCTCGGATCGCCGCCACCGCGTCGTCACGCACGTGTGCGTGGGCACGACGCGCGAGAACGCCCGCGTTCTCGCGTCGTCCTCTGACGTCTACGTGCGCGAACTCACGGAAGACGAAATGACCCGCTACGTCGCCACGGGCGAGCCCTTCGACAAGGCGGGCGGCTACGGCATCCAGGGGCTCGGCGGCCTTTTCATTCCCCGCATCGACGGAAGCTTCACCTCCGTCATGGGCCTTCCCGTCGTCGAAACGGCGGCGCTTCTCGCGCCCTTTGGCATCTCGCTCCCGTAAGCGGACGCAAAGCGCTTTCCGTTTGCGAAAACGCTCTGCTAGAATCAGCGAAAAGCCATTCGGACGGCCCGATCCTTCGGGCCGGTCCCCAGCGGAGTTCGGCGCGCCCCTCACACCGATGAGGCCCCGAAAAACTCCCCCTTTTCCGAAGCGGTGGACGGCAGTTCCGTCCCGCGCCGCGGCGCCTGCCGCGGAACCGGAACCTCGATCGTAAGAATTCACCCTGTCAAAACGGCCGCGCGTTCGACGCGGCCGCAGATACATCCATGTCGAAAACGTTTCGCGATCTGGGTCTTTCCGACCCGATTTTGCAAAATATCGAGCCCCTGACGTGGCAGCAACCCACTGCCGTGCAGGAGTCCGCCGTTCCGGCCCTCTTGACGGGCGCGGACTGCGTGGCCGTCGCCAACACCGGAAGCGGCAAGACCGCCGCCTTTCTCCTTCCGCTTCTCGAGCGGCTCCTGCGCGAGAAGAAGGCCCCGCAGGCAAAGAAGGTCCGGGCCCTCATTCTGAGCCCCGTGCGCGAGCTCGCCCAACAGACGGCGCGCACTGCCGCGCAGCTCGGCCTCGGTCTGGACATCTCCATGCTCTGCTCCGTGGGCGGCAGCCGTCTCGCTCCGCAGATCGCGGCGCTCGAGAACGGGATCGACCTCTGGATTTCGACGCCGGGCCGCGCGCTCGACCTCATCAAGCAGGAAGCGGCCGACGTGAGCGAACTTGAGTGCTTCGTGCTCGACGAAGGGGATCAGCTGCTTGACCTGGGTTTCCGCAAGGAAATCAACCACATCGTGCGGCACTTCGGGAAGGAAGCGAAGGTTTCGACCTGGTTCTTCTCGGCCACCTGGAACGACGAGGTCGAAGACGTCGCCAAGGCGATTCTCAAGGACCCCGTCCGCATCGACGAAGCTCACCGCGACGTCCCCGACGTGAAGGAGCGCTTCGTCATTCTTTCTCCCTCGCGCATGCCCGTCTATCTGCGCGACCTCATCGTCGACAACAAGCTTGACCGCGTCCTCGTCTTCACGAGCACCCGCGCCCGCGCTGACCGCGTGCTCGAGGACCTCCTCAAGGACGGCTTCGAAGCCGCGGTGCTCCACTCCGAGCGCACGCAGGCCCAGCGCGAAAAGGCGCTCGAAGACTTCCGAAACGGGAAACTGCGCGTCCTCGTCGCGACCGACGTCGCCGCACGCGGCCTCGACATCGCTTCGCTTCCCTGCGTCGTCAACTACGACCTCCCGCGCGACGTGGAAACCTACGTCCACCGCGTCGGCCGCACGAGCCGCGCCGCCGCCTGCGGCGAAGCCGTGACCTTCGTTCATCCGTCCCTTGCCGAAGAGCTCCCGCGCTTCTCCGAATTCCTCGGCTTCACGATCGAACCCGAGAATCCCCTCAACATCGTGATCCGCACCAAGGCCGAATTCGACCGCGAATTCCACGAAGCGAAGCGCCGCCGCCACGAAGAGCGCCGCGCCCGTCAGGCGAAGAAAAAGGAAGCGGAACGCGCCGCCGCCGAGGCTGAAGCTCAGGATTCCGCTCTCGAAACGCCCACGTCCGACGCCCCCGCGCAGGCGTCCGAAACCGCGGACCGTCCCCGCACGCTCACGGTGAAGAAGCGCCCCGCGCGCAACAACCGCAAGGATGCCCGACGCGACGCTGACAACGCCTCCCAGGAAGAAAAGCGCAAGGACGCCCAGTCCGATCGCTCTCAGGAAAAGAGCGACAAAAAGAAGGGCGACTTCAAGAAGCCGAACGCGAAGAAATTCGAGAAGAAGTTCGACAAGAAGCCCAAGAAGCAGCACGCGAAGCGCGAAGTCGACTATGACGACGACTACTTCGGGAATTCCATTCACTATCAGCCCAAGCGCCGCAACCTGCGCAATCTCGGCTACGATCAGCCGATCCACTGGGAGCCGATCGATCCCTATCATCCGAGCTCTCAGGCGCTGAGCCTGCCGCAGATCATGCCCGACGAATACCCGCGTCCCGTGCGCAACATCAACGGCAACCGCGCCCCCTACCGCGACGGCAACAAGCGTCACTTCGGCAAGAACGGCAACCGCCGCTAACGCTCGGTTACGGACGTTTCGCCCCGGGGCGGCCCGCCCTGCGTCGGCGCCGCCCTAGAATGACGAACGTCTTCGGAGAAGTTTTCCATGTTCACGCTTTCCCCCCGCTCCGCACTCGCCGCCCTCGCGGCCGCGCTCTTTCTCGCCGGCTGCGCCGTGCAGACTCCCCAGGGTTCGTCGGAATCCTCTTCGTCGGCCGGATCGGGCTCGTCGCGCGACCCGCTCATCGACGCGCCCCACCGCGCGACCATGCGCTGCGTCTCGCAGGAACCCGTCACGGTGCTTCGCCGCGTGAAGGAAGTGAGCTTCGCCTGCCCCGACATCGACGTCTCGGCGACGATCGACGAAATCCGCGACGCGGGCTGGCGCGTCGTAAGCCTCGACGTGGGGGACGAAGAAGAACGCGACAACCACGTGGGCTTCCCCGTCACCATCACGGTGCGCAAACTCTTTTGATCCTCTTTCGGCGCGGCCTTTCGGACTGCGCCTTTTGTTTTTTGCAAGATGGCCATCGACCACCTCGGACGAATCCGCAGCTTTCTCGCCACCCTGCCCGACTCGATCGACGCCTTTCTCGTCGTCACGGGCGACCCCTGGGGCTCCGAATACCTTCCCGATCATTGGGCGCTGCGCGCCCATTTGACGGGCTTTACGGGGAGCGCCGGCACGCTTCTTCTGCGCCGGGACGCCCCGCACGTCCTCTGGACCGACTCCCGCTACACCCTCGCGGCGACGGAACGCTGCCGCGCGCTCGGGCTCGTCTTTCACGAGCAGCGCCGAGCGCTCCGAAGCGAACTCCCGGAGGAGGCCGAAGGCCTCGCCGTGGGATTTGATCCCGAAACGCTTTCCGAAGCCGAAGTGCGGCGCCTGGAAACCGCGCTCGAAGAGGTCGACGCGCGGCTCATCGCCGTTTCCGACGCCCTTCGCTCGGGCTGGACGGAAAACCGTCCCGCCGAAGTCGCGGCGCCGCTTTTCCGGATCGACCCGCCCGAAGCCTCAAGCCTGCGCCTCGCGCGCCTTCGCGACACGATGGAGGAAGGGGAAAGCACGCTCGTCGGACCCGAAGAGACGGCGTGGTTCACGCATCTTCGCGCCTTCGACGTCGCCTGCAACACGACGCCGCACGTGCGGCTTTGGGTGCCGAAGACGGGGGACGTCCTGCTTCTTGCCGATCCCTCGCGTCTTACCCCGGCGCTCGTCGACGAGCTCGCCCGCGAAGGGATCCGGGTGGGAAGCCTCGCCGACATTCCGCGCGGAACGCTTTTGGCCGACCCCGAACGCTTGCCCGCGTCGCTCTGGCGCGACCTCGCCCGAGCGGGCTTCACGCTTTGCGAGACGCCCTCGCCGGTGCCCCTTTGGATGAGCGTGAAGTGCGACGAGGAAATCCGCCGCACGAAACTCGCGCTTCTCGAAGACGCCCGCGCCCAGATCGAATGGATGGCGAGGCTCGAAGAACGCCTCGCCGCAGGCGAACCGCTTACCGAATGGAACGCCGCGCAGATGCTTGTCGAAGAGCGCGCAAAGGCCGAGGGGTATCTCTGCGAAAGCTTCGACCCGATCGTGGCCTTCGGACCCAACGCCGCGCTTCCCCACTACGAAACGGCGCCCGAGACCGCGGCGCCCCTGGAAGGAAACGGGCTTCTCCTCGTCGACTCGGGCGCGCACTCGCGTCTCGGCACGACCGACACGACGCGCATGTTCGCGATCGGCACGCCCTCGGCGGAAGCGCTCGCCGCCTCGACGCGGGTCCTGCAGGGCATGCTCGCGCTCGCCCGCGCGCGCTTTCCGGAAGGTACGAGCGGGGTGGCGCTCGACGCCGTCGCCCGCGCGCCCCTTTGGACGGCGGGACTCGACTTCGGGCACGGCACGGGGCACGGCATCGGATTCGCCCAGTCGGTGCACGAAGGGCCGCTTCGCATCTCGCCGCGCGCGCCCGATCTGCTTCCCGTCAACGCCACGCTTTCGGACGAGCCGGGCTATTACGCGGCCGGACGCTTCGGCATCCGCTGGGAGAACACCCTCAGGGTGGTGCCCGATCCCGAGCACGAAGGCTTTCTTGCGTTTGAAACGCTGACTGCTCTTCCGCTCGCCCGGGAGGCCTTCGACGCGTCGCTTCTCACGGACGAAGAAATTCGCCAGATCGACGCCTTCCACGACCGGGTGCGCGAAGCGCTCCTTACCCGGCCGCTTTCGGAGCGCGGCCGTGCGTGGCTTCTGCGGGAAACTCGACCGCTCGGAAAAGATCGTTCATAATAGACATCTTTTATTACATTTCTTTGCCTAAGGGGCGCGGCCGTTCATTCATCGGTGACGAAAGTTTCTCAAAATGGGAGGGTTGCGCTTCTCATCGTGCCCTCCTTCCCAGAGGGCACGCCTTTTCGTTCCTTGCCTATGCTGAAGACCTTTTTCTCTCGCGGCCTGACGCTCTGCGCCGTCGTGTTGCTCGCCGCCTGTTCCGACCAGAAAACCGTCACCGTGAAGACGCCGCCCCTGCCGGTGCACACGGTCGCGGTGCACGCCTCGACGGAATCGCACTGGGTGGAAGTGCTCGGGCGAGCGGAAGGCGGCAAGGAAATCGAGGTGCGTCCCCAGGTGGGAGGGCTTCTCAAAACCGTGCGCTTTCGAGAGGGCGACGCGGTGAAGGCGGGCGACCTCATGTACGAGATCGACGCCGCTCCCTTTGAAGCGCGTCTCCGGGCAGCCGAGGCGGCGACCCGTCAGGCAAAGGCCGAGCTCGATCAGGCCGAGCGGGAATTCCGCCGTCAGACGCAGTTGTGGAAGGCCAACGCCACGAGCCGCAAGGAGCTCGACGACGCCGAGACCGGCCGCAACGCCGCGCGCTTTGCGCTCGCCAACGCCGAAGCGAATCAGAAAGACGCCCGCATTTCCTTGGGCTACACGCGCGTGACGGCGCCCGTCGACGGCATTGCCGGGCGCACCGAAGTGAATCCCGGAGCGCTCCTTTCCGCTTCGACCACGCTTCTGACGACGATTACGCAGCGCGACGACCTGCGCGTGCGCTTTGCGCCCTCCGAACGCCTTTTGGGCGGCGCCGAGATCACGACGAAGAGCGGCGTGCGTCTTTTCTCCGCGGACGGCAAGGAATACAAGGCCCGGCTCGACTTCGTGAGCCAGTCGCTCGACCCCGACACGTCGACGCGCCTCATGCGGGCCCGCTTTGAAGAAGCCGCGCCGGTCCTTCCCGGCGAATTCGTGAAGGTGCGCCTCGAGACCGTCGTGAACCAGAACGTCTTCCGCGTGCCGCAGAAGTCGATCGTGCAGATGCCGGACGGCAGCTACCGCGTCTACGTGCGCGAAGGCGACAAGGCCGTCGCCAAGACCGTGAAGGTCGGGCTCTGGGAGGGCACCGACTGGATCGTCTTTTCGGGCGTCGACGAGGGCGACCTCGTCATCACCGATCAGCTTCTGCGCATTCGCGACGGCTCCGCCGTCACCGATCCGAAGGCCTAAGCGGAGAACCTCATGCTGAGTCAGTTCTGCATTCGCCGGCCGATCTTCGCGACGGTTCTCTCGATCATCATCGTCCTCGCGGGGCTTCTCACCCTGCGGGTCCTTCCGCTTTCGCAGTACCCGAACATTTCGCCGCCTTCGGTGATGATTTCGACCACCTATGAAGGGGCCGACTCCCAGACGATCGCCCGAACCGTGGCGGCGCCGATCGAAGACCAGCTCTCGGGCATCGAAGGGCTTCTCTACTACACCTCGAGCATCCGAAGCAACGGCGACATCCGCATCCAGTGCGTCTTCGACGTCGGCACCGACGCGAACGACGCCATGCTCGAAATCAACAACCGCGTCCGCACGGCCGAACGGCGTCTCCCGGACCGCGTGCGAAACGAAGGCGTGCGCGTGCGAAAGCGCAACAACGACACGCTCCTCATGATGGCGATGTGGTCGCCCGACGGCTCCTACGCCGCAACCGACATCGCCGACTATGCGAACCTCAACATCGTCGACGAACTCAAGCGCATTCCCGGGATCGGCGACGTGAGCGTCTTCGGCAACGCCCAGTCCGCCATGCGCATCTGGCTCGACCCCGACCGCATGGGCGCGCTCGGCGTCACCGTGAAGGACGTCAACGACGCGATCGAAACGCAGAACGCCCAGCGCACCGCCGGACGCGTGGGCGTGGCGCCCACGATTCCCGAGCAGCAGCTCTTCTACACGGTCCGCACGCCCGGTCAGCTTCTCACGCCCGAACAGTTCGCGAACGTGATCGTGCGCGCCGACGGTCCCAACGGCATCGTGCGCCTGCGCGACATCGCCGCAACCGAGGTGGGGAAGCGCTCCTACGAATTCCGCGTCGACATCAACGGCGCCCCCGGCGTGAACGTGGGCGTCTATCTGCAGACGGGCGCAAACGCCGTGGCCGCGGCGGAACTCGTCAAGGCCAAGGTGGCCGAACTCGCCACGCACTATCCGAAGGGGAAGATCGCGCACCTCATCACCGACGACACGACGGTCTTCGTCGAGGCGTCGTTGACCGAGGTCTACCGCACGCTGGCCGAAGCGGGGTTCCTCGTGCTCCTCGTCGTCTTCGTCTTCCTGCAGAGCTGGCGCGCAACGCTCATTCCGATCATCGCCGTGCCGGTGTCGCTCATCGGGACGATGGCGGGGCTGTGGCTTCTTGACTTCTCGCTCAACACGCTCACGCTCTTTGCCATGACGCTTTCGATCGGCATCGTGGTGGACGACGCCATCGTCGTTCTGGAAAACGTCGAGCGCATCATGCGCACCGAAGGACTCGGGCCCTACGAAGCCTCGCAAAAGGCGATGAAGGAAGTCGCCGGGGCCTTGGTCGCGATCGTTCTCGTCCTGAGTTCCGTCTTCATTCCCGTCGCGTTCCTGGGCGGGATCGCGGGCGAACTCTACCGACAGTTCGCCGTGACGGTGTCGGTCGCCGTCATTCTCTCGGGCTTTGTGGCGCTTACGCTCACGCCCGCGCTCTGCGCGATCTTTTTGAAGCCTCACGACGCCGACGCAAAGCGCAACTTCTTCTTTACGAAATTCAATCAGGGGCTCGCGGCGCTCACGATGCGGTTTCTCCAGCTCGTGCGCCTCGCGCTCAAGCACCGCGTCGTCACGGCCGTGCTCCTCGTTGTCGTGACGGCGGGCGCCTGGCAGATGATCCAGCGCATTCCGACCTCCTTCATCCCGACGGAAGACCAGGGGATCGTGCGCATGGCCCTGCAGTTGCCCGAAGGCGCGGCCTTCCCGAGAACGGAAAAGGTGGTCGACGAACTCTACGAAAAGGTCCGTTCGAACGAAGCCGTCCGAAGCGTCGTGACGATGGTGGGCTTCGACACCCTCTCGAGCGACCAGCGCGCCAACGCCGCGACCTTCATCACGCAGTTGAAGCACTGGGACGAACGCACGAAGTCCGCGTCCGACGTGCAGAAGGAATTCACGCAGCTCCTCGCTTCGCACCCCGACGTGCGCGGCGTCGCGACGACGCCGGGCGCCATTCCGGGCTTGGGCGCGACGAACGGCTTCTCGGGCTACGTGCTCTCGCGCGGCAACGACAACCCGCTCGTTTTGCAGGAAGTGATGGACGTCTACCTCGACGCGCTCGCCGAACGTCCCGAGCTCACGAGTCTCAGAAGCTTCCTTCGCGCCGACAGTCCGCAGCTCGTCCTCTCGGTCGACGAAGCCAAGGCGATCGCGCTCGGCGTCTCCGTCGACGAAGTCTACGACTCGATTTCGACCCTGATGGGGAGCTCCTACATCAACGACTTCACCCGCAACGGGAAGATCTACCGCGTCGTGATGCAGGCCAAGGCCGACGCGCGCGCCACTCCCGAAGACCTCGGGCGCGGGTACGTGCGCAGTTCCTCGGGCGAGATGATCCCGATTTCAAGCCTCATCTCCTACGAACGCATTTCAGGGGCCGACACGCTCGCGCGCATGAACGGCTATCTCGCCGCCCAGTTCATGGGCGCGGCCGCGCAGGGCGTCTCTTCGGGCGACGCCATCCGCATCGCCGAAGAGGTGGGCGCCGCGGTCCTCCCCGAGGGCTACACGATCGAGTGGACCGGCCAGGCCTACCACGAAAAGCGCATCGGCTCGAGTTCCGCAACGGCGTTTGGCTTCGGACTCCTCATGATGTTCCTCATCCTCGCGGCCCTTTACGAACGCTGGTCGCTTCCGATCGCCGTGGTGCTCGCCGTTCCCTACGCCGTATTGGGCACCATGTGCGCCATCTGGATCCGCGGCACGCCGAACGACATTTACTTCCAGATCGGCCTCATGGTGCTCGTGGGTCTCACCGCGAAGAACGCGATTCTGATCGTGGAAGTCGCCGCGCAGAAGCTCGAAGAAGGCAAAGGTCCCTTTACGGCCGCCATCGAAGCGGCGGGCCTTCGCTTCCGTCCGATTCTGATGACCTCGCTTGCCTTCGTGCTCGGCGTCGTCCCGCTCATCCTCGCGACGGGTGCGGGCGCCGCGGCGCGTCACTCAATGGGCACCGGGGTTTTCGGCGGGATGCTCGCCGCAACCTTCATTTCGACGATCTTCGTTCCGGTCTTCTTCACGTGGTTCGCTTCTCGCACGAAGAGAAAGCGCTGACGAGCCCGGTCAGGTCGCAAAAAAGCCCGGGACGCCTTGGCGTCCCGGGCTTTTTGGTGTTTTCCGTTCACACGGTTTCTCAACCGAAGAAACTCTTCATGCGGTCAAAGAAGGACTGCGTCTTCGGGTTGTGCTTCGTACCGCCGTCCTTGAGCGACGCTTCGAAGTCGCGAAGGAGCTGCTTTTGCTTGGACGACAAATTCACCGGCGTTTCGATCTGCACGTGGAGGAACAGGTCGCCGGGTTCCTTCGTGCGCAGATTCGCGACGCCCTTATCACGCAGGCGGAAGGTTTTCCCGTTCTGCGTCCCTTCGGGGATCGTCACCTGGGTCTTGCCGTCCAGGGTCGGGACTTCGACCGTGCCGCCCAGAGCCGCCGTCACGAACGAGATCGGGAGCTCCGCGTGCAGATCGTCGCCGTCGCGCGAGAAGATCTCATGGGGCTTGAGACGAATCTCCACGTAGAGGTCGCCCGCGGGACCGCCGTTGATGCCGGGCTCGCCCCGGCCCGCAAGGCGTACGCGCTGGCCGTCGTTGATCCCGGCCGGGATCTTGACTTCGACCGTCGCGGTCGTGCGGATGACGCCCGCGCCCTTGCAGGAAGGGCAGGGATCCGAGATGACCTGGCCTTCGCCGTGGCAGTCCGGGCACTCCTGTTGGATGTGAAAGAGCCCGTTGCTCATGCGCACCGTACCCGTGCCGTGGCAGCGGGGGCAGGGCTTGCGGCCCGTACCCGGACGACACCCAGAACCGTTGCAGTCCTTGCAGGTCTCCCACGCGGGAATGCGGATGTTGAGGGTCTTCCCCTTCGCGGCGTCTTCGAGCGAGATTTCCATCTGATAGCTCAAATCGCCGCCTCGGTAGGCGCGCGGACCCCGCGGCCCCGCTTCGCGGCGACGACCGCCGCCGAAGAAGTCGCTGAAGATGTCGGCGAAGTCGTTGATGTCGGCCCCGCCCATATTGCCGAAGCCTCCGAAACCGCCGAAACCGCCCGCTCCCGCAGCGCTCGGATCCACGCCCGCCTTGCCGTAGCGGTCATAGGCCGCGCGCTTTTGTTCGTCCGACAAGACCGAGTAGGCTTCGCCCACGGCCTTGAATTTCTCTTCGGCCGTCTTGTCGCCCTGATTGCGGTCGGGGTGATACTTCATCGCCAGACGCCGGTACGCCTTCTTGATTTCGTCCTGCGTGGCGGTTTTGGATACGCCGAGTACCTCGTAGTAGTCCTGATCCGGCATCGTCTACCTTGCTCCCGGCGCCCCCTCGGGGGCGCGCTTCGTGTCCTGTTGAAAAACTCAAGAAGGGTCGGTCGGCATGTATGCGCGACCGACCCTTCTGGGTGTGCCTTCGGGAAGTTCCGATTACTTCTTCACGTCCGTGAAGTCGGCGTCCACGACGTCGTCATCGGCCTTCTTTGCCTGCTCGGCTTCGCCCTGCGGGGCGGCGTCCTTGGCGGCGGCGTTCATCTTCTCGCCGATCTTCTGAGCGGCTTCCATCAGACGTTCGACGGCCTGTTCGATCGCAGCCTTGTCTTCGCCCTTGACCTTTTCTTCCACGACCTTGATCGCGTCTTCACAGGCCATGCGGTCGGCGGCTTCGATCTTGTCGCCGTAGTCCTTCAGGGTCTTCTGAACCTGGCTCACGGCGGCGTCGGCCGTGTTGCGGGCCTGAGCGAGTTCGAAGCGGCGGTGATCCTCTTCCTTGTTCGCTTCGGCGTCCTGCACCATGCGTTCGATTTCCTCTTCGGAAAGACCCGAGCTCGCCTTGATGGTGATCGTGTTTTCCTTGCCGGTGGCCTTGTCCTTGGCGGCCACGTGCAGAATGCCGTTGGCGTCGATGTCGAACGTCACTTCAATCTGCGGAACGCCGCGGCGGGCAGGCGGAATCCCTTCGAGGTTGAATTCGCCCAAGAGCTTGTTCGAAGCGGCCATTTCGCGTTCGCCCTGGTAGACCTTGATGGTAACAGCGGGCTGATTGTCTTCGGCCGTCGAGAAGACCTGACTGTGCTTGGTCGGGATCGTGGTGTTGCGCTTGATCATCGCGGTCATCACGCCGCCGAGCGTTTCAATGCCGAGGGTCAAAGGCGTCACGTCGAGAAGCAGCACGTCGTGGCGTTCGCCCGTGAGGACCGAACCCTGAACGGCGGCGCCGATGGCGACGGCTTCGTCGGGGTTGACGTCCTTGCGCGGTTCGCGGCCGAAGAATTCGCGGACGACTTCCTGCACGCGCGGCATGCGGGACTGACCGCCCACGAGGATCACGTCGGTGATGTCGGACTTCGAGGCGCCCGCGTCGGCGAGGGCCTTGCGGCACGGTTCGATCGTGCGCTGAACCAGATCTTCGACGAGGCCTTCGAACTTGGCGCGCGTGATGTTGAGGTTCAGGTGCTTCGGACCCGTGGCGTCGGCCGTGATGTACGGAAGGTTGATTTCCGTTTCCTGACGGCTCGAGAGTTCGATCTTGGCCTTTTCGGCGGCGTCCTTCAGACGCTGCAGAGCGAGGATGTCCTTGGAGAGGTCGACGCCCGTGTCCTTGCGGAATTCGCCGATGATGTAGTCGACCAAGCGCTGGTCGAAGTCTTCGCCGCCGAGGAACGTGTCGCCGTTCGTGGAGAGCACTTCAAACTGCTTGTCGCCGTCGACGTTCGCAAGGTCGATGATCGAAATGTCGAACGTGCCGCCGCCCAAGTCGTAGACGGCGATCTTGCGGTCGCCCTTGCCGCCCTTGTCGAGACCGAAGGCCAGAGCCGCGGCGGTCGGTTCGTTGATGATGCGCTTCACTTCGAGACCGGCGATGCGGCCGGCGTCCTTCGTGGCCTGACGCTGGCTGTCGTTGAAGTAGGCCGGCACCGTGATCACGGCTTCCGTGACCGGTTCGCCGAGGTAGTCTTCGGCGGTCTTCTTCATCTTGCGGAGCACTTCCGCGCTCACCTGCTGCGGAGCGAGCTTCTTGCCGTCCTGCACTTCGACCCAGGCGTCGCCGTTGTCGGCGCGCGTGATCTTGAAGGGCATGAGACCGATGTCCTTCTGCACTTCACGGTCGTCGAAGCGACGGCCGATCAGACGCTTCACCGCGAAGAGCGTGTTCTTCGGGTTGGTGACGGCCTGACGCTTGGCGGGGGCGCCGACGAGGATCTCGCCGTTGTCCATGTAAGCGATGATCGACGGCGTCGTGCGGGCGCCTTCGCTGTTTTCGATAACCTTGACGTTCTCGCCTTCCATCACGGCGACGGCGGAGTTCGTCGTACCAAGGTCAATGCCGATAATCTTTGCCATTTCTGTAAAACCTCTTGTGGGCGCTCTTGCGGATCGATTCCGACGGATCCGCAGGCGCGTATGAGAAAGAGAAATCTTGCGCGAAGGATTTTCTTCGCCTTTAATCCCCATATGGGGACAGCCCCGGATTTTTCAAGTTCCGGGTGCAAAATTTTTCGCACACCCTCTTTCGCGCTTCAGAAGAAAGCCCCGAATTCCTTGCGGAACCGGGGCTTTCGGATGCATTCGGGCGGTTTATCAGCCTTGCGCCACGCTCACCATGGCGGGGCGCAGAACGCGTTCGTTGATGAGCCAGCCGCGCTGGAAGACTTCCACGACGCAGCCGGCCTTGATCTCGTCGGTCGCGGGCACCATGGCGATCGCCTGATGGTGATGCGGGTCGAAGACTTCGCCCTTCGGATTGATTTCCTTCATGCCCGACACTTCCAAAGCGTGCGTGAGCTGACGGTAGGTGGCGGCCATCCCTTCGCGAAGCGGATTCTGCTCGTCTTCCTTCGTAAGCTCAAGGGCCTTTTCGAGACTGTCGACGACGGGGAGGAGATTTTCCGCAAACTTTTCGATCCCGAACTTGCGGGCCTTCTGCACTTCCTCGGCCGAACGGCGGCGGGTATTTTCGAGTTCCGCCATCGCGCGCACGTAGAGGTCATAGTGCTCGAGCACCTTCGCTTCGGCAAGCTGCAGAGCCGTCTGAAGCTCTTCGACCGAGAGGGCCTTCTTTTCCTCCTTGGGTTCTTCGGCGCACGTTTCCGTGTCGCAGCCGCATTCGCCCGCGGGGGTTTCTTCCTTCTCGGCGGCGCAGGCTTCCTGCGTCTTCTTTTCTTCCTGTTCCGTCATGACAAAATTTTCCCGATAGAAAGGGGTAGTACCTGTGATGCCTCTTATATGGGGACGACCTCCCCTTTTTTCAAGCCTTGCGCCCGAGGGCTTCAAGCGCAAGGCGGGCGTAGAGCGCCACGGCGTCGTCGCAGTCGTTCAGAGCCGGAATGTATTCGAAGCGCCCGTTCTCGGCGCTCTCTTCATAGGCGCGGCGGGCTTCGTCGTCGATTTCCTCGATCGTCTCGAGGCAGTCCGAAGCAAAACCCGGACAGACGACGTCGACTCTCGGGACGCCCGCCTTTCCGAGTTCGCGAAGCGTGGGCTCCGTGTAGGGCGTGAGCCACTCTTCCTTGCCGAAACGCGACTGAAAGGCGAGGAGCCACTCGTTCTCCTTGAGTCCGAGACGCTCGGCCAAAAGCGCGGCCGTCTTTCGGCAGTCCTCTTCGTAGCGGTCGCCCTTCGCAATGCAGGACTTCGGCAGTCCGTGAAAGCTCATGAGGAGCTTTCCGCCCTCCGCAAAGGGGCGGCCCGTCTTTTCCCAGTGCGCTTCGATCCGGCGCGCAAGCGCCTCGATGTAGGCCGGATGCGCGCCGTATTCGCGGACGGTCGTAAGGGCCGGCTGGCTGCGCCTCGTCATGAGGTGGCGAAAGACCGCGTCGAAGGCCGAGGCCGTCGTCTGCGGCGCGTACTGCGGGAAAAGCGGCAGGACGACGAGGCGCTCGACTCCAGCCTTTTCGAGGTCCGTGAGGACGGCCGGAATCGAGGGATTGCCGTAGCAGGAGGCCCAGTGAACGGAAATGCCTTCGCCCTCGAGACGGCGTCCGAGCTTCTCGGCGATCGACTTCGTGTGAACGAGAAGGGGCGAACCATCTTCCGTCCAGACCCCGCGGTAGCGCTCGGCCGACTTCGCCGGGCGCACGCGCAGAATGATGCCGTGGAGAATCGGCCACCACTTCCACTTCGGGAGTTCGATCACGCGCTCGTCGCTCAAAAATTCCGCGAGATAGCGCCGGACGGCCGAAGCTTCGGGGGCGTCGGGCGAACCCGTGTTGAGAAGAAGAAGGGCGGTGCACTCGGGGGTGGTCATGTGCCGGGACTCCAAATCAATCGTGTGCCCTCATTCTGACGGGCGAAACTTAAGGCGACATTGCCGCGCCGCCAATGAAAAACCCAGGCGCCTCGGAAGACGCTCGGGTCGAATGCGTTGGGGCGTGCAAATCTCAGGCGAAGGCGCCGCCTTCGGCGTGCGCCGCGCGACGGCGTCGCCAGAGATAGAGAAGCGCCGCGGCGGCAAGACTCATCCAGAACTTGCCCACGACCTGTCCGGTCACGAATTCGAGCGACCCGAAGGCGAGCTGCAGGAAGATGCAGCTGTCGACGATCGAACCCACGAGGCCCGAGACGAGAATGGCCGAGCTCGGATAGCGGCGGCGAAGCGGCGTGTAGACGAGAAAGTCGGCCAATTCCGAAAAGAGGAAAGCCGCGGCCGAACCGATCACGACGGCGGGGTCCGAGAGAAGCCCCGAGAGGAGCGTTCCGAAAAGAATCGCGGCAATCGTCGCGCGGTTTCCGAGGAGCGACTGCACGGCGTCGCGAAGGACGAGCGCAAGGCCCGCCAACAGCACGGCCGAGGGCGACATGAGGCCCGGCCACACCGGGATCACGCAGGGACCGTCGGGATAGCAGGTCGTGCCGACGTTGAGGACGACCCAGTTGCCGACGGGAATCGTGAGAATGAAAAGAACGAGCGCGGCGAGTCCGCAGCGCTTTCCGTGAAGACCGGACATGTTGAACTCCTCTCAGGCCGCACGCCGGCGCAGTCAGCCGGGGCGGTGACGGGGTTGGGGACAAACACCGGACGCGGACGGTTTAGCCGCCGGTGTCGAAAAACCGCATTATACGGTGAGGAAGATAGGAAAGTTCGCCCGGGAAGCGTCCCGTCGGAAATCCGATGTGTCCGCCTTCCTCGGGATAGTCGCAGGTGACGAATCGGCTCACCTCGTCTTCGCGTGGCAGGGCCCAGCCCGAAAAGAAGGGGTCGTTCTTCGCGTTGAGAAGCAAAAGGGGCTGGCGCACGCCGGGAAGCGAAGGCTTCGCGGAGCACTTCACGTAGTAGTCCATCGCCGAGCGAAAGCCGTGCACGGGCGCCGTGTAGAGGTCGTCGAAGTCAAAGAAGGTCCTGCAGGCGGCGAGTCTCTCGGGGTCGACAAGTCCCGGCCAGCGCTCGCACTTTTTCTCAAGTTTCGGCTTCAGGGTCGAGAGAAACATGTCGGCGTAGAGCGTGTTCACGCCCTTGTCGATGCGCTCGCTTCCCGCCACGAGGTCGACAGGGCCGCCAATGGCCGCGGCCGCCGTGATGAAGGAGAGGTCCTCTCCCATGTCGCCCATGGTCTTGGCAAGCTGATTGGCGCCGAGACTTACTCCCACCGCGTAGAGCGGCGCCTCGGGAAAGCGGGCGTGCACGGTTTTGAGCACCCAGGAATTGTCCGCCGTGTCGCCCGCGAAATAGGCGCGCGGCAGACGGTTGAGTTCGCCCCCGCAGGTGCGAAAGTGCGCGACCACGCCGCGCCAGCCGCGCTTGGCGGTCTCGTGCATGAGCGCGAGCGCGTAGTGGCTGTGCGAACTCCCCTCGAGGCCGTGAAAGTGCACGAGCACCGGGGCCTTGGGATCCAAGGGTTCGGGCTTGGCCCAGTGCCAGATCATGAAGTCCCCGTCGGGAAGTTCCACGTGTTCGACGCGGTACTCCACTTCGGGACGCTTCGAAAGCTTGGCGGGCAGACAGGTCTGCAGATGCGAGCCCGGGCACCAGGAAGGCGCCCGGTAGTCGGACGGAACGACGGGCATGAAGGCTCTCTCGAAAGAAAAGTTTTCTTCGATTCTATCCTCAGCGCCCGAAAAACACGCGCCAAAGTTCGCGCACGGCCTCGGCCTCATCAGCGACGAGCGCGGGATCGACACGAACCGCCCGGGCTTCGCCGGCGTTCAGTCGAATTTCATGCTGCAGAGCGCGATAGCGGCGATAGGCCTTCACCACCTTTGCGGTGAGCTCGGCCGGAATGAGCCCCGCGTCGGCCGCCATTTCCAGCAACAAAATGTTGCCGAAATTGTTCACGAGCTGCGGATGATCGTGCGAGTAGCCGAGAACGAGCGTCTGCACGATGAATTCGACGTCGACCATCCCGCCCGCGTCGTGCTTGACGTCAAAGAGCTTCGTCGGATTGCGGTGTCCCTCGTGCATGCGCTCGCGCATCTCCAAGACCGCCTCCTTGAGGGCCGCGAGATCTCGGGGCATCCGCAGAACCTCTTCGCGAAGGGCCTCGAAACGCCGGCCGATCGCCGGGTCGCCCGCGACGAAGCGGGCGCGCGTGAGCGCCTGATGCTCCCAGATCCAGGCGCCCACGCCGTCGGATCGCTTCTGGTAGTTCTCAAAGTGCGCCATGGTGCTCACGACGAGCCCGTTTTCGCCGTTGGGGCGAAGACGCAGGTCGATGTCAAAGAGCTTTCCCGAAGAGGTCGGCACGGTGAGCCAGCTGATCATGCGCCGCACGAGCCGGCTGTAGGTGCGGTCGGCCTCGTCGGAAGGATCGTCGTAGAGGAAGACGAGGTCGAGGTCGCTCTCGTACCCCAATTCCTTTCCGCCCAGCTTTCCATACCCCAGCACCGCGAACTTGGGACGCTCGCAGTGCTTCTGCGCCATCGCGCGCCACACGATCTCGAGCGTTTCCTCGATCACGGCGTCGGCAAGGGCCGAGAGCTGGTCCGCAAGACGCTCCACCGTGAAGCGCCCGTCGATGTCGGCGATGAGAAGACGGAAGACGGCCGAGTGATAGGCGTCGCGCAGAAGGTTCATCTGCCGCTCCTGATCGTCTCCGCACTCGGCGAGCGCCTCGCGGAAGCGCTCGCGCCATTCGCTCCAGTCGACCGGCGTGAAGTCGTCCATCTCCCGAATCCGTCCGTCGACGAGTTCGTCGAGGATGATCGGGTGCGAGGCGACGAAATCCGTGCTCCAGCGGCTCGCCGCGAGCACGCGGCCCACGCGTTCGGCCGCCCTCGGGTACTGGCACAAAAGCGTCACGTAGGTGGTTCTTCCCGCCACGGCTTCGAGAAGCCGCAGATAACGCGAGAGGAGTTCCGAAGGGGCCACGACGCGCACGGCGTCGCTCTTCACCCACTGCGGAACGTTTGCGACCACCATCTGCAGGAGCTGCTGCATCTTCTGGAGCGCTCCTTCGGACTTGAAGGCCGAAAAGCGCCCCATCGCGAGGTTCGCCGTCCGCTGCGCGAGCTCCGGCGCGTCCTCGGCCGCATAGCCCTTGCGGACGAACATTTCTTCGAGCGCGGTTCTTGCGCTCGAAGTCCCGGTCTGCCAGCCCACGGGCCAATCGCTCTCCGCCCCTTCGGGCGTGTCCTTCACCTGAAAGACGTTCTCGAAGGCCCGGCCCACGCGGTCGCGCACGGCTTCGTAGTGCGCCCAGAGTTCTTCGGGCGTGACGCCGAGAAGCGCCGCTGCGTGCACGAGATTTTCCCCTTCGCGCGGGAGAAGCTGCGTCTGCTGATCGTCCACGTACTGCAGCGCATGTTCGACGTTTCGCAGCCACACATAGTCTTCCTTGAGTTTTTCGGCGACCTCGGGCGAGAGCACGCCTTCTTCGCCGAGCCTCGTCAGCATCGGGAGCGTTTCCTTGCCGCGAAGCCGCACGTCGCGGCCGCCGCGGATCACCTGCAGCGTCTGCGTGAGGAATTCGATTTCCCGAATGCCGCCGCGCCCGAGCTTCACGTTCGCGCCCGTGAAGTTTCGCTGCGCCTCGCGGCGCGCCGTTTCGGCGCGGAGCGTCTCGTGGAGCTTCGTGAGCGAACTGATCGCGCCGAAGTCGAGGTACTTGCGGAATACGAAGGGGCGAACGAGATTCTCGACCGCGTGCGAAGCGCGCTCGAACTCCTCGGGGCTTGAAAAGACCGGGGCGCTCACGACGCGGCCCTTCAGCCAGGCGAAGCGCTCCCAATCGCGGCCCTGGGTGTAGAGGTACTCTTCGAGCATGTCGCTCGAGCCCACGATCGGGCCCGAGTCGCCGTTGGGACGAAGCCGCATGTCGACGCGAAAGACAAAGCCCGCGCCCCGAATGTCGTTCAGGGCGGGCAGAACCCGTCGCGCGAGCCTTTCGTAAAATTCCGTAACCGTGAGCGTGCGACGCGCGTCGGGGAATTCCGGCGTCGGGCGGGTTTCACCGTCTTCGTCGTAGAGGAAGATGAGGTCGATGTCGGAGGAGACGTTGAGTTCGCGGCCGCCCAACTTGCCCATGCCGACCACGATGAGGTCCTGGGGCGTTCCCGTCACGGCGCCAAAGGGAACGCCGTGGCGACGGGCAAGCTCTCTTGCGTGCGCGCGCACCGTAGAGCGCACGGCCACCTCCGCAAAGTCCGACATGCGCTCGACCACGCCGAAATAGTCGATCGCGCCCGTCGAATCGGCCGCGACGAGATAGAGAATGAGCTCGCGCCGCACCCGCCGGAGCGTTTCGGCCAGGCGTTCCGTATCGTCTTCCCCTTCGACGGCGCGCTCGAAATCCGCGCGCGTCCGTCCTTCCTCGACGAGCGCCGCGAGATGCGCGAGGCGCGCGTCGTCCTCTTCCATGGGATACATCGCGCGCAGCGCGCGCCGCACAAAGTTGGAGTGTTCAAGTACGCCGGCAAGGTCGAGACGGGGCATGACGGAATCCGTGAGTGAGACAAAGTTTTTCCATTCTACGGCACGCGCCCGTCGACACCAATCGGCGAAACACCGCAGAGCTTCCTCACGATTTTTTACGCTTCGGGCGCCTCCCGTTTCCCGCAACCTCTTCGGAGGAGCCGCGGCGGAGGACTACAATACGCTTTGCCCCTTTCCATCCCAACCTCGTCGGTGCATGTCCTACTTCAAACGCCGTTATGTCGTCTACCGCGGTCACCGCGCGGGCTACCGAGCCTTTTTCGAGCGTACGCACTGGCTCTGGTGGTCGCTCGTGGTCGTCTACTTCTCGCTGGGGTTCCTTCTCCTCGGCATGCGGTGGTACGTCTCGACCCACGCCGACGAACTGCGCGGGCGCATCACGACGGCCATTTCCGAAGCGACGGGCGCGCAAATCGAAGCGAAGCGCTTTGAGCTCGACTTTCACTACCTCTGGCCGAGAATCGAAATCGATGCGCTGCGCTTTTCCCGCCCGGACGGCCCCGACTCCCTGTTCATTCCCCACATCCGCGCGGAATTTTCCTGGTCCTCCCTCTGGTACCGGGCGCCGCGCTTTCGCGAACTGATCGTCTATCAACCGACCCTCACGGTGCGGCGTCTCGACGAAAAGTCCGTCGACCTTGCGGGCTTCGTGCTCCCGCTCCCCGAACTCTCGAGCGATGGCGACCAGACGGAAATGCCCGAAGAAATCCCGGCGCTCGCCCAACTTTTCGCGCAACGTCAGCTCTCGCTGGTCAACGGCACCGTCACCTATCAGGACCTTCGCCGTCCCGATCTCGCGCCCGTTCGGATCGAAAACCTTGACTTCCGCTTTCAGGACGAACTTCTCGCCTGGCGAAGCGGTCTTGACGGCACCTTCGTGAGCGGCGAGCGCTCGGACGATTTTTCGCTTCGCTTCCAGGTCGACAAGAGCTTCTTCACCGACCCGGCCCGCCCGCAGACCTGGACGGCGCGCGCCTACGCAAACCTCGAGCGCACGAACGTGGGACAGATCGCCCGTCGGCTCGGTCTTCGCAACTACCTCTCGTCGGGCGAAGGACGCGTGCGCGTTTGGAGCGATCTTGATCAGGGCGAAGTCCGTACGCTCCTCGCGGACCTTTCGACCCGAAACGTGCGGCTTCGTCTGGGCGACGACCTCGCGCCCCTCAATCTTCGCCGCGCCGAAGCCCGCGTGAACTACGCCTTCGACCCGGACTCCCGCACGCAGACCCTTTCCCTCGAAGGCCTGCGGCTGCAGTCGGCCGAGAGCTGGCAGTGGCGCCCTCGGCAGCTCACGCTTTTGCGCAGGACGGACGCCGCGGGGAAGACCGTCGAAGTCGACGTCGGCGCCTCCATGCTCGACATCGGGCTTCTCTCTTCGATCGGGACCTCGCTTCCGATTCCCGACGACGTGCGCTCGCAGCTCAGGGAATACGGTCTCACGGGCCGCATTCGCAACCTCAGCGCGTCGGGCCGGGGCGACCTCTCGATGCTTGCCAACTGGGCGGTTTCTCTGGAATTTGAAGGGCTCGGCATCAAAAACGACGCGGACCGTCCGAGTTTTCGCAATCTCTCGGGCACCCTCTCGACGCGCGAACAGGACCGTTCCGTTCGCGTGACGCTTGCGAGCCGCAACGCGTCGCTGCGCTTTCCCAAGGTCTTTCGCCGCGAGACGATGCGCTTTGACAAGCTTTCGCTCGAAGCGCTCGTCTCCAAGGGCGAACACTGGTCGGTCGACCTTCGGGATCTGCGCGCCGAAAACGGCGAGGCGGCCGTGACGGGCGCGGGCACCTGGACGCTCGACGACAACGTTGCGGGAACCGTGAAGCTCTCGGGGAAGATCCTCCGGGCGAACGGTCCGTCCGTGCGGCACTACCTGCCGCGCGTCGTGGGCGAAGGTACGCTCGACTGGCTCGAGGGCGGCATTCTCAAGGGCCGCGCCACCTCGGGCGACTGGCACCTCGAAGGACGTCTCGCGGACTATCCCTGGTCGGACGGAAAGAACGGGCTCTTTCGCATCCGCGGCCACGTCACGGGCGGCACGCTCGACTTTTTACCGACGCAGGGCAAGAAGGCCGGATCCGAGTGGCCGGTCCTCACGAACGTCGAGGCGGATCTCCTCTTCGAGGGCGAGCGCATGCTGATCACGGGCCGCAAGGCCGAATCGCGGAATCTGCACGCGTCGGACGTGCGGGTGGAAATTCCCGCCTTTTCCGCCACGCCCGTCACGCTGCTCGTCGACGGGCGCATCCGCAGCGACGCCAAGGACGCCCTTCGCTACCTCAACGAAGCCCCCATGCTCTCGCGCCTTCTCGGCGGCGCCTTCGCGGAATCGAACGGTTCGGGACCGGTCGACGTGCGGCTCGGCCTCTCCATTCCGCTCGCGCACCCCGAGCGCACCCGCGTGAAGGTGACGACCGATCTGCAGAAGACGAACTTCGACTACGGTCACGGACTGCCGACGCTCGAAGACGCGGTCGGAACGCTCGTCATCACGGAAAAAGGCGTCGACACGCCCTCGCCCGTCGAGGGACGGACCGCGGCGGGCCCGGCGCGCGTGGCCGTGCGCACGGAAAAGAACGACGTCGTCATCGACGTCGACGGACGGGCGGGGCCGGCGGACCTCGCACGGCTCGCCTCCGCCCCCGGATTCTCGCCCGTCTTCTCCGCCCTTTCGGGGACCGCTCCCGTGCGCGTCTACGCCCGGGTGGACCTTCAGGGAAAAACGCCGCTTCGTCTCTCCGGGCGATCGAACCTCGCGGGACTGTCCTCCTCTCTGCCCGCTCCCTTCGCAAAGAGCGCCTCGGAGGTCTGGCCGACGAGCTTCTCGTGGTCGCCCCGCCCGTCGGGACAGGGCCTCGTTTTGAGTTCGGCAGGCCACCTCGAGGCGGCGCTCTACTTTGACGACCGCAAGGACGGCTACACCCTCACGTCGGGCTTCGTGGGCGTCGGCACGCCCATGGGCAAGGCGGGTGACCGGCTCGACCTCTCCGTCAACGTGCCGCGCTTCTCCTGGGACGAGTGGGAGCCCTATTGGCGGGAAATCGACCGCAACAGCAAGGCGCATGCCGACGGCCACCGGATTCCCTGGGGGACCCTGCGCGTGAAGGTGGCGGAACTCCTCGCCCACCGCATGACCATCCACAACATAGACGCGACGCTTCGTCACTTCGGACAAAACGATTGGCACCTGCGTCTCGCGAGCGACGAAGTGAACGGTCAGGCGGAATTTCTCGACGCGGGCGCCTCGCCCGACAAGTGGACCTTCAAAATCGACCGCGCACACCTGCCGGAAGCGGCCGGAGACGAAATCGACACGGCTCTCGACACCAGCCCCGCTCCCGGGACCCTTCCGAGCATCAACCTCACGATCGGCGACCTTCGCGTAGGCGAACGACGCATCGGAAAGGTCGAATTCGTAACCCGCAATGAAATCGCGCCTTCGGGCGAAGGGCTCGCCATCATCGACCGCATCGCCGTGACGGCGCGCGGCGGTAGTCTTCTCGGCCAGGGCGTCTGGCGACCGGAATCGGCCGCGGACGAAGTCGGCACCTCGCATCTCACGCTCGAGGCGAACTTCTCCGATCTCGGGAGGCTTTTGCACGACCTTCGCATCCGCGACGTCATCCGCAACGCCCCGGGGAACGTAAAGCTCGACCTCACCTTCCGGGGCCAGCCCCACATGCCGCAACTCAACACGCTCTCGGGCGAAGTGACGGCGATGCTCGGCTCCGGCCAGATCCTGCAGGTGGAACCCGGCAGCGGACGACTGCTCGGTCTTCTTTCCATGCAGCACCTGATGCGGCGCCTCACGCTCGACTTCCGCGACGTGATCGGCAAGGGCTTCACTTTCGACTCCATTGCGGCCGGAGGGAAACTCCACCGCGGCATTCTCTCGACCGAAAAGGTCGCGGTCGTGGGCTCGCCCGCGACGATCCTTCTTTCGGGCGACGTCGACCTCGTGGCCGAAAAGCTCGACATGGAGGCGCTGGTCCTTCCGAAATTCAACGCCGAAGCGCCCGCGCTCGCGCTCACGCTCCTCAACCCCGCCGTCGGGGTCGGGACCTTCGTCGCGCAGTGGTTCCTCAAGGACGAAATCTCGAACCTGATGAGTTCGACCTATCACGTGCACGGAAGTTTCCAGGATCCCGTCGTCGACAAAATGCCGCGGGCCCGCACGGAAAAATAAGGCGCGTTTTGCTAGAGTTCGCTCTTTCCGATTTCTTTTGCGCTCATGTCTACGATCCTTGAAAAAGCCTGCGCCACCCTGTGGACGGGGTCGGACCTCGACGAGGCCGCCCTGCTCGCCGCCCTCGCGCGCGCGGGAAGCCGCGGCGTCGACTGGGCGGACCTCTACTTTCAGCACATCGAGTCGCACGACTGGCTTCTCGAAGAAGGCATCGTCAAGACCGGGCACTTCTCGATCGACCGAGGCTACGGCCTTCGCACGGTCGCGGGCGAGCGCCAGGCGCTCTCCTACGCGGACGACCTCGCCGCGCGCCATCTTCTCGCTTCGGCGGACGATCTGCGCTCGCTCACCGGATCGCGTTCGGTGACGATGCCCGCGCGTCTCTCCCCACAAACCGTCCGGCCTCTTTATTCGCCCGACGTGGAGGCGACGGAGCCCTCCAGGGAAATCGAACTTCTTCGCCACATCGACCGTTACGCGCGGAGTCTCTCTCCCGCGGTGCGAAACGTCACGGCGACGCTTCAGGCCGAAGTCGAGACGGTGCTCGTCGCCGATCTCGAAGGAAGACTCACCGCGGACATCCGTCCGCAGATCTATCTCTCGGTCAACGTCCTTGCCGAACAAAACGGCCGCACCGAACAAGGTACGAGCGGCGGGGGCGCCCGCTGCGGGATCGAGCACTTCACGCGCGAGCGGGTGGAGGCCTGGTGCGAAAAGGCCGTCCGCGAAGCGGTCCTGCAGACCGAAGCGCGCCCCGCGCCCTCGGGCGTGATGCCCGTCGTGCTCGGACCGGGCTGGCCGGGCATTCTCCTCCACGAAGCCGTGGGACACGGCCTGGAAGCCGACGCCCACCGCAAGGGAACCTCCGTCTTCACGGGCCGCCTCGGTACGCGGGTCGCCCCGCGGGGCGTCACGATCGTCGACGACGGCAGTCTTCCGGGCCGCCGCGGCTCGCTCACGGTCGACGACGAAGGCACTCCCACTGGGCGCACCGTCCTCATCGAGGACGGCATCCTCACGGGCCTTCTCACCGACCGCTTCAACGCCCGCGCGCTCGGACTGCCGCTCACCGGAAACGGCCGGCGCGAGAGCTTCGCGACGCTGCCGCTTCCCCGCATGACGAACACCTTCATGCTCTCGGGCGAACACACGCCCGAAGAGATCGTCGCCTCGGTCGAGGACGGCCTCTATGCCGAACACTTCGCGGGCGGCCAGGTCGACATCACGAGCGGCGACTTCGTCTTCACGATGAGCGGAGCGCGGCGCATCCGAAAGGGGCGCCTTGCCGAACCCGTGCGCGGCGCGACCCTCATCGGCCGCGGAGACCGGGCGCTACTCGGGATCCGGCTCGTCGGAAACGACTCGAAACTCGACGACGGCATCGGGCAGTGCGGCAAGGACGGACAAAACTGTCCCGTCGGCACGGGCCTGCCGACCCTTCGCATCGATTCCCTCACCGTGGGCGGCACCGAAGCGTGACGCTTATAATCAGACTAATTTCTCATACCCCAGGGTACCAACGTGTTCCAATCCTTCAAGTTGATGACGCCGATCGTCTGGCTCACCAGACTGCTCGTCGGGGCCTATCCCCACTGGCAGGGCTGCGCCCCCTCGTCGCGTCAGCGAATCTACTTCGCCAACCACACGAGTCACCTTGACACCATCGTGATCTGGGCGTCGCTGCCGCCGGCCCTGCGCGCCACCGTGCGGCCCGTCGCCGCCAAGGACTATTGGGAAAAGGGCGTTCTTCGCCGCCGCATCGCGCTCGAAGAGCTCAACGTCGTGCTCGTCGACCGTCGCCGCACCGAGCACGCGAATCCCCTCGATCCTCTGCGCGAAGCCCTGCAGGAAGGTTCCTCCCTCATCATCTTCCCCGAAGGAACGCGCCGTCCCCAACCGCTGCCGAGCCCCTTCAAGTCGGGCATTTGGCGCCTCATGCGCGAATTTCCCGAAGTGGAGCTCATTCCGGTCTACATCGAAAACCTCCATCGGGCCATGCCCAAGGGCGTGCTCATTCCCGTGCCGACCGTCTGCTCGGTCCGCTTCGGCGCGCCGCTGCCGCATCACCCCGAAGACCTCAAGGAAGACTTCCTTGAGCGCGCCCGCAACGCCATTGTGGAGTTGAGCCAGCCATGAGACTCGGTTTTACCATTCAGGAGGCCTACATCATCCTGCTCGTGGGCCTCACCGTTTTGATCGCCGCGGGCACCGCATACGGCGCCTGGGCCATTGAGCACGTCACGGACGCTGTGCGCCGCAACCGTCTGCTCACCGTCCATTCGCGCGTGCGCATGGGCTGGTGGCTGATCGTCGTCTTCACGATCGCCTTCGCGATCGGGCAGAACACGCTGCTCGTCTTCTTCGCGATGCTGAGCTTCTTCCTGCTGCGCGAATTCATCGCCATCACGCCGACGAAATCGACCGACCACTACGCGCTCATCACGGCCTTCTATATCGCGATCCCGCTGCAATACATCCTCATCGGGTTCGATCTGCCGTCTCTCTTCACGCTCTTCATTCCGGTCTATCTCTTCCTTGCGCTCCCCGTCATCATGGCGTTCTCGAAGGACACGGACCGCTACCTCGAGCGCGTCGCCAAAGTGCAGTGGGGGATCATGCTCTGCGTCTTCTGCGTGAGCCACGCGCCGGCGATCGCGACACTCGATCTGACGCGCTACAACTCGTCGGGACCGCTCATGATGCTCTTCTTCCTTGCGGTCCTCTTCATCTCCGACCTCTGCGCGACGATCGCGAGCTCCTTTATGGGGCAGAAGACCTTTTCCTTCAACACGAACCGTACCCTCATGGGGGCCGTGGTCGGCGGGCTCGGCGGGCTTCTCGCCTCGGCCGCGCTCTTCTGGATCACGCCTTTCCGCTTCTGGCAGGCGCTCCTCATGGGCCTTGCCATCGTGATTTCGGGCGGTCTCGGCGACCTTGTCCTCAACGTCGTGCGCCGCAGCATGGGGGCGCACGCCCTCGCGGGCGAGGGCGACGTCTACATGACGCGCGGCACGCTCATGCGCCTGGCGCCCCTTACGTTTGCGGCGCCGGTCTTCTACCACCTGACGGTGATCTTCTTCATCACCTTCAAGGACGCCTTCTGAGCCGCGCCTGCGGCCCTACGAAAAATCCCGCGCTCTCCACCGAGAGGCGCGGGATTTTCTTTTGTCTGTCTCGACGATCAGCGGCGGCGGGCCTGCGGATTCATCGGAGGACGACCTTCGATGTGGCGGAAGGTGATGCGACCCTTCGTCAGATCGTAGGGCGAGAGCTCGAGCGAGACCTTGTCGCCGGCGAGAATGCGGATGTGGTGCTTGCGCATCTTGCCGTTGGTGTACGCCACGAGTTCGTGGCCGTTGTCGAGTTTCACGCGATAACGAGCATCCGGCAGGACTTCGAGCACCTGGCCGGACATCTCAATCAGATCTTCCTTTGCCATAATTTTCCAGGGTTGGAGCCCGAAACGACACGGTATCGGAAAAAGCGTTTCGAACCCGCATTGATCAAATGTCCGTTCGTGCAATGCCCGCCAGTCGGGATGGGGCGCACAAAACGGGAAACGTCGGTTCGGCCCGGCGGGCGCGAACCCATCTTCCTCGCGGAAGAAAGGTCTGCATTGTAACGGAACGGCGAAGGGGACGGAGGATTTTCCCGAGAATTCTTCGCGCTTAAGGTCCGAGCAATGATGCGGGCTTAGGATGCGTTTCGTCGGATGCATGGTGCCGTCCGATCCCGAAACCGCTAAACTTGAAGGACGGAATTTTCGTCCATGGAGAAACACACAATGAAGACGGTTCTTGTCCTCTACCAAAGCCGTTCCGGCCACACCGCCCGCATCGCGCGCCGCATTTGGGAAACGGTCATCGCCGAAGGCAATCAGGCCGACCTGATGGACGTGGTGGAAGCCGATCGCGAAGGTCTCGACTGGAACAAGTACGACCTCGTCATCGCCGGCGCCCCCGTGCTTTACGGCCACTTCCGCCGCGAATTCGTGGCTTTCGTCAACAAGTACAAGGCCGTGCTCGACTGCAAGGCCAACTCCTTCTTCTGCGTCTCCGTCGTCGCCCGCACGCCGGCGAAGGCCACCCCGGAAGGCAACGTGTACTGCCGCAAGTTCCTCGCGAACAACCCCTGGAAGCCCAAGGACGCCCACTGCTTCGCCGGCAAGGTTGACTATCCGAACTGGTCCTGGATCGACACGAAGCTCATCCAAATGATCATGAAGATGACGAAGGGCCCGACGGAACCGACCGCCGTGATCGACTACACGGACTGGAACGACGTCGAAGAATACGCCCGTCACTGCCTTACGCTCGAAGCCTGATTGCTCTCGTCTTCGACGCGCGAAACCGACGCAATCCTTCGGGGAGGGCGTCGGTTTTTGCTTTTTCGCATCCTTTAACGGAGAAAATTGGGGAAAATCGCGGTTTTTCGACTCGTTTTGCGGCAAAAAAACGTGCTATAACCCGCCCATTCTTTCGACAGGACCTTTTCCACGATGGCAACGCAACACCCCTGGTTCGACGTCTATCCCTCCTACGTTCCGCACGAAATCGATCCGGATCACTATCCGAGCATCCCGGCCGTTCTCGACCGTGCGGCGGAGCAGTTCCCCGACCGCGACGCCTGGGTCAACATGGGCGTGGCGATTTCGTATCGCCGCATGGTGCAGCTCTCGCGCGACTTCGCGGGCTATCTGCAGAGTCTTCCCGACCTGAAGCCGGGCGACCGCGTGGCCATCATGATGCCGAACCTCCTGCAGTACGTCGTCGCCTTCTTTGCCTGCCTGCGCGCGGGCTTCATCGTGGTGAACGTCAATCCCCTCTACACTTCCCGCGAAGTGCAGCACACGCTGCGCGACTCCGGCGCAAAGGCGATCGTCATCATCGAAAACTTCGCGCGTACGCTCGAGCACGCGCTCGAAGGCACCGAATGCCGCCACATCGTGACGACGGCCGTGGGCGATCTCTTCCCCTTTGTGAAGCGCACGCTCGTCAACTTCGTCGTGCGCCGCGTCAAGAAGATGGTGCCCGCCTACAACCTTCCGCACGCCGTCGACTTCCGCACGGCGCTCGCCAAGGGGGCCGAGCACGGTTTCACGCCGCACGAGATCCGCAACACCGACGTCGCGTTCCTCCAGTACACGGGCGGCACGACGGGCGTCTCGAAGGGCGCGATCCTCACGCACCGCAATCTCATCGCGAACGTCGAGCAGGTCGGAAGCTGGATTTCGGGCGAATTTGAAGAAGGCAAGGAAGTCGTCATGACGGCGCTTCCCCTCTACCACATCTTCTCGCTCTGCGCGACGATCTGCTTTACGCGCTGGGCCGCCACGAGCGTCCTCATCACGAACCCCCGCGACATGGAGGGGCTCGCCAAGGAAGTCAAGAAGTGGGACTTCTCCGTCATCGTCGGCGTCAACACGCTTTTTGCCGCCATGCTCAACAACGCGACCTTCTGCACGCACCGCTTCACGCGCTTGAAGCTCACGGCGGGCGGCGGCACGCAGGTGCAGCGCACCGTGGCGGAGCGCTGGAAGGCGCAGACTGGCTCGAACATTCTCGAAGCCTACGGCCTCACCGAAGCGAGCCCGGGCGTGTGCGGGAACATCCCGAACGCTCCCTGGGACGGCTCGGTCGGCTGTCCGCTTCCCTCGACCGAAGTGTCGATCCGCGGCGACGGCTTTGAAGACCTCGGTCTCTGTCCCGAAGGCGGCAACCCCGAAGACTACACGGGCGAAATCTGCGTTCGCGGTCCGCAGGTCATGTCGGGCTACTGGAAGAAGCCCGAAGAAACGGCCAACGTCCTTCGCGACGGATGGCTGCGTACGGGCGACGTGGGCTACATGAACCACCGCGGCGTCATCACGATCACCGACCGCAAGAAGGACATGATTCTCGTCTCGGGCTTCAACGTCTATCCGAACGAAGTCGAAAACGTGATCGCCTCGATGCCGGGCGTCCTCGAAGTGGGCGTCGTGGGCATTCCCTCGGCGAAGTCGGGCGAAACCGTCAAGGCCGTGATCGTCCGCAAGGATCCGACCCTCACCGAAGACGAGGTGCGCAAGTACTGCCGCACGCAGCTCACGGGCTACAAGGTTCCGAAGAAGATCGTCTTCGTCGAGTCGCTCCCCAAGACCCCGGTCGGCAAGATCCTGCGCCGGGAACTCAAGGACCTCGCCTGATTGTCTTGAACCACAACAAAACGGGCGCCCCGCGGGGCGCCCGTTTTGCTTATGGGAAAAAGGATTTCCTCAACGGCGGGGAAGCTTCGGAGACGAGCCGTCCGCACCGACGAGGAGGCAGGTCGTCAGGAAGACGAGCTGCGGACCGAGGTGCGTGTCGACCATTTCGAAGTATTCCTTCGTCGTGTGGGCGTTGACGCCCTTGCCGCCCGAGCACAGGCACGTAGACGGAATCCCGAGGCTCATCGGCGCGTTGGCGTCGGTCGAAGAGCACATGTACTTCGTGAGTTCGATGCCGAGCGACTTCTGCGCGGCGCGGGCCGACTGCAGCACGGGACAGTCGTCGGGACGCATCCCGGCGGGTCGGTTCCCGATCGCTTCCTTCACAAGGCGCAGGCGAAGCGCTTCATCCGTGACGCCCCAGAATTCGTTTTCTTCGCGAACGCCTTCTTCAAAGGCTTCGAGAATCTTGGCTTCGAGGGCGAGAAGCTCTTCGTTGCTCACGCTTCGCATGTCGACTTCGACCGAAGCGCGCGCGGCGATCGAATTGACGGTCGTACCGCCCTTGACGGTGCCGATCGTATAGGTCGTCTTGGGCTCCGCCGGGACGCGGAAATTCGCCATCTTGGCGCCGGCGCGGCAGATGGCGTGAATGGCCGAGGGCACCTTCCCGAAATCGGCGTAGGAGTGACCGCCCGCCCCTTCGACCGTGAGGCGCCAGCGGTGCGAACCCGTCGCGCCGCAGAGCACGCGGCCCACTTCCGTCGAGTCGATCGCAATGAAGCCGTCGATGCGTCGCGAACCGTCAAAGAGCGCCTTCGAGCCGCGGATGTCGCCGAGACCTTCTTCGCCGACCGTGCCCACAAAGAGAATGTCGCCTTCCGTTTCGATGCCGGTGATTTCGAACATGCGAAGAATCTGCAGGAGCGCGCGCAGGCCCGAGCAGTTGTCGCCGATCCCGGGCGCACGAAAGATCTTTCCTTCACGGCGGACCTTCACGTCGGTGCCCGCGGGGAAGACCGAGTCCATGTGGGCGCCGAGCGCAAGCACGGGGCCTTCGGGATTGCGGCCCTGACGGCGGCCGACGACGTTGCCGATCGGATCGGTCACGACGTCCGTGAGGCCGTAGGCGCGCATGAGTTCGGCCACGCGGGCCGCGCGCTTTTCCTCCGCAAAGGTGGGGGCTTCGATTTCACAGAGTTCGATCTGTTCTTCCATGGCGCGGTCGACTTCTTCGAGCGCGATCTCGAGCGCACGCGCGACCTTTTCGTCGCGGCGGATGGTTTCGAGCAACTGCACGTAACTCGGATCGAGTGCGGGCACAGCGGTCATGATGGACTCCCTAACTTACAGTGTTTCAGATTTCGGAACGCCCTCGAAAAGCGACGCGCGTTCCTTTGCCGTGCCCCGTATGCTAACGGCTTTGACGGGTGGGATACAGCGGGAAATCGCCGAGTCCTATGTCTTCTATAAGACACAAAATTCGGGTTTATTCCCAATTTCTCGCAAGGGAGAACCCCAATAAGATGCACGGCATTCCAAATTCGCTTTCCATCCTCTCACGGCCGTCCCTCGGAGCCCCTTTTCCGAACGTTCGGCCTCACTATGGAGACTCCTCAAATGACTTGGACCTTCTGGGCCGCCTTGGTCGTGGTGATCGGGACGGTATGGGCGCTCATCAAGCGCTACGAAACGCGTCTCGTCCTTCTCACGTCCGGCCTCATCATGGCGCTCCTCGCCGTGGAACCGATGGCCGCCTTCAAGCAGTTCGACAAGTCGATGACCTCGGCTTCGCTCATCATCGCCATCTGCTCGTCGATGGGCTTTGCGGGCGTCATGTCGCTTACGAAGTGCGACCTTCACCTCGTGTCGCTTTTGACGAAGCCCCTTCGCACGCTGGGCGTTCTGCTCCTTCCCTGCTGCATGATCGTCACGGGCTTCATCTCGGTCGCCATCTCGTCCTTTGCGGGTCTCTGCGCCGCCGTCGGTCCGACGATCGTCACCCTGATGGTCCGCGCGGGCTTCCGTCCGGCCATCGCGGCCGCCGCCGTGGCGGGCGCCACGGTGCCGGGCTTCCTCTCGCCGGGGACCTCCCACAACGTCTTCGTCTCGAAGCTTGCCGAAATGCCGATCATGGACTACATCTACGCGACGGCTCCGCGTACGATCGGCCTGCTCTTCGTGCTCACCGCCTTCATGACGGTCCTCTGCTTCCTCTACGGCGACTATAAGCGCGGCGGTTTCGACGTCAAGGGACTCGACGCGGGCGGCAAGGGTCCGGAACTCCCGGAAAATCCGAATCTCCTCTTCGCCTTCGCCCCGATCCTTCCGGTGGTGGTGCTTCTCTGCTTCTCGATCTGGATGCCCGAACTCAAGCTCTCGGTCGCGACCGCCATGTTGATCGGCATGCTCTACTGCATCGTCGTGACGCGCTCGAATCCGCAGGAAATCATCAAGAAGTTCTTTGACGGCATGGGCCGCGGCTACGGCAACATCATCGGCATCATCATCGCCGCGGGCGTCTTCTCCGCGGGTCTCGCCTCCTGCGGCGTGATCGAAGTCTTCGTCGACTATCTGCGCCACTCGAACGAAGTCGCCAAGCTCGGCGCCGCCATCGGGCCCTATGTCCTCGGCGTGATGACCGGTTCGGGCGACGCCGCCACCTTCGCCTTCAACGAGGCCGTCACCCCGCACGCCGCGCAGTTCGGCATGACGATTCCCGACCTCGGCTACCTCGCGAGCATCGCGGGCGCCTTCGGCCGCGCCTCCTCGCCGCTCGCGGGCGGCATGATCGTGATTTCAGGCATCGCCATGGTGAGCCCGCTCGAAGTCGTCAAGCGCACGGCGCCCGTCATGGCCTGCGGCCTCGTCGTTCTCTACGTCATCAGCTGATCGACGTTCGACGCCCATACAGCATGGCTCGGTCCTCCCCTCGGGAAGGCCGAGCCTTTCTCTTTCGGTTATCCGAGCCGCCTACATCTGCACGTAGAAGTCTTCCGTCGTGCAGTAAGAGAGCCGGTATTCCACGGGCACCCCGCCGAAGGTCTTTCCGATGCGGGTGAGCTCGATGTAGGGCGCGCCCGTCATGAATTGACCGAGCGAAGCGAGCGCGGGCGTAAAGACCTTGGCGCGCCAGCGGTCGTCGACCGAGACGATCGTAACCCCGAGATCGCGCTCGTAGAACTGATAGAGGCTCCCCTCGTGGCGCGCGAGCTTCTCGGCCGTGAGTTTGGCAAAGCGCTTCGTGTCGAGCCACAGCTCCGAAATGCCGACGTCCTTTCCCTCCCAGGAATAGACGCGCAGGGCGTGAAAGAGCTCTCCGTCGCTCGGAAGCCCGAGCACCCGCGCCGGACGGTCGGCCTTCATGGCGGGAACGCGCTCGAAGCGCACGAGCCGCATCGTGAAGGGAACGATCGTCCCCGTCGCTTCGTTCGTGAAGCGGTGAAACGAGTTGCAGTAGCCCGAGGCAAGGTAGCTCTGCACGAAGGTGCCGCGTCCCTGCTCGCGGTAGAGGACGTTCTCTTCCACGAGTTCCTGGATGGCCTTTCGCACCGTGCCCTGCGAAACGCCGAGCTGTTCGGCGAAAAGCTTTTCGCTCGGCAGCATCTCCCCGGCCTTCCAGTGCCCGGCGGCGAGTTCGCCGAGGATGTGATCCTTGACCTGGCGGTAGAGGAGATTGCGAACGAAAGTCGTCATGCGGGATTCTCCGCCGCGAGAACGACGGTGAGGTCGTCAACGACGACCGTTTCGCCGCCGCGCAGCTTCCGGGTCTTGCGGGTCTCCACCTCGCCGTCCACCGTCACTTCGCCTTCGGCGATGCGGTGCTTCGCCTGCGCGCCCGAGTCGGCCGCGCCCACCGCCTTGAGAAGAGCGTCAAGGGTAATGTATTCGCCGCGGATGGCGAAATTGATGTTTCGGGGCATTCTGCCCTCCTTTCCGTAGTGTGGTCCGAAGCGCGGAGCTTCTTTGCGTTCGGACAAAAGTTGTATGCGTGGCGATGAAAAAAAGCCGCCGGCAACGTCGAGACGTGCCAGAATCATCGGTTCTCATCTTAACAAACGGGACGGCGCTTCTCCCTCGCAAAATGCGTCCGCCCGACAAGAACAATGCTCAACGCCATCACAATCATCGTGCTCTTTCAGCTCGCGGGCGAGGCGCTCGCGATGCTCACGGGCATTCCCGTTCCGGGGTCGGTACTCGGAATGGTCTTCCTTCTTCTCGCCTTCTTCGTGAAGGACGACCTGATCGATCTCATCCGCCCCACGGGCGGGGTTCTCCTCTCGAACCTCTCGCTTCTCTTCGTCCCCGCCGGGGTCGGGATCATTCGCCACGTCGCGCGCTTTGAAGCGGAAGGCGTCGGCATTGCCGTGACGCTCGTTCTTTCCACCCTTGTCGCCATGGCCGTCACGGCCTGGACGATCCAACTCGTATCGAAGGCGTTGGGTGTTCATGACCGAGAGGAGGACTGATCATGACGGAACTTTGGCATCACTTTGCATCCGAAAACATCTTCTGGCTCGGGCTCACGCTCGCAATCTACCTTTTCGGGCACTTTCTCTACCGCAAGTCGCGCTTCTTTCCGCTTCTGAGCCCCATCATCGTGAGCGTCGTGCTCCTCATCGCTGTTTTGGCGCTCTCGGACACGCCTTACGAAACCTATTTCGAAGGGGCGCAGACGATTCATCTTCTCCTCGGCCCCGCAACCGTCGCGCTCGCCATTCCGCTCTTTGATCAGCGCGCGCGCCTCATTCAGCTCTTCGTGCCCCTTGTGACGGGACTCGTCGTCGGCGGCGTCGTCGCCGTTCTGAGCGTCATCGTGATCGGCGTGCTCTGCGGTCTTTCGACCGAGACGCTGCTCTCGCTCGTGCCGAAATCCGTCACGACGCCGATCGCCATGGGGATTTCCGAAGCGATCGGCGGCATGCCCGACCTCACCGCGGCGCTCGTCGTCATTACGGGGATCTTCGGCTCCGTCGTCGGACGCGGTTTCTTCCGCTTGATCCGTGTTTCGTCCGACACCGCCAAGGGCGTTGCGCTCGGCGTTTCCGCCCACGGCATGGGCACGAGCGCCGCCTTCAGCATTTCGCCCAAAGCGGGCGCCTTCTCCGGGCTCGCCATGGGGATTTCGGGCCTTCTGACGGCCTTCCTCGCGCCCTATCTCGGCGTTCCCGTTCTCGAGTGGCTCACGCGCTGAGCGAGCGAACCACGTCGGCAACGCGGACGTAGGGCACGCGCCCCGCGGCCTGGCCGAAACTCAAGGCCACGGCCGCGCCTTCGCCCTTAGCCATGAGGCGCTTTCGCAGTTGCGCCGTCCAGGGTTCGAACAACCCCGCGGGCGGTCGATCGGCGCAGGCCATTTCCTTCGCAAGTCCCGACACGAAGTCGTTTCGCAGATACCACCCGTCGGTCGTTCCTTCGAAGGGACCGTACACGTAGTCGGCGGGCGAACTCTCCGTGGCGGCCCACTGATAAAAGCCGTCCGCGCGGGCTTCCTCCGTCGTAAGGAAAGCCGAACCGACAAGACAGGCGTCGGCTCCGAGAACCTTCGCCGCACGCACCTGCTCGGGCGTGACGATGCCGCCCGCGGCGATCAGGGGCAGTCCCGTCGCACGCTTCACGTGGGGAAGAAGAGACATCAGCCCGACCGCAGCCGCCCCCGTGTCGACCGAAGACCAACGGGGGCCGCCCGCTTCCGCGCCCTGCACGACGATCGCGTCGACGCGCGCCGCGCGCGCCACCTTGGCTTCCCGCAGGGTCGACGCCGTCGCGACGTTGAGGACGCCCGCTACGCGAAGCGCGTCCTCTTCGGGCTCGCGAAAGGCGCCGAAGGTCGAAATCATCGCCGCGGGACGCGCTTCGAGCCAGAAGCGGAAACGCTCTTCGAAGCTCTGCAGAGGATCGAATTCAAGGAAGACGTCGGCGAGACTTGCCTCCGTCCACCCCGCGCCCGAGAGCTCGATCGCTTCGCGGTAGCGTTCGACGAACACCCTCGCCCACCGCCAGGAACATTCCTTCGTGAGCGGAAAGGCCTTGACGTCGGGCGCGCGAAGCGCCACGGCGAAGGGTTTGTCGGTACCCTTGCGCAGCGCTTCCAGATAGGTCTTCGGGTCCGCGACGTCGTCCGCGGGCACCACGCCGAGGCCGCCCGATTCGGACACGGCCGCCACGAATTCGGGCGGCAGATCCGTCGCCATCGGAGCGCTCCAGACCGGCACCGTCACCCCGAGACGCTCGGAAAGAGAACGGTTGGAATCGTTTTCGTTCATAATTCTGGTTTTACCGTATTGGGAATTTGCATTGTAGCGATTCGACCGGTCGGCGACGATCGGCGGTTCGCCCGCACCACACCATGAGTCAGAAAGTTGTGATCGGCCTCTCGGGCGGCGTCGACTCCGCCGTGAGCGCCTGGCTCCTCAAAGAACAGGGCTTCGACGTCATCGGCCTCTTCATGAAGAACTGGGAGGATGACGACGACACGGAATACTGCTCCTCGCGTCAGGACTTCATCGACGCAACCGCCGCGGCGGACGTGATCGGCATCGACATCGAGGCCGTCAACTTCGCCAAGGAATACAAGGAGCGCGTCTTCGCGGATTTCCTTCGCGAATACAGTGCGGGGCGCACCCCCAATCCGGACGTCCTCTGCAACGCCGAAATCAAGTTCCGCGCTTTTCTCGACCACGCCATGACGATGGGGGCCGACTGGATCGCGACGGGCCACTATGCGCGCGTGCGCCGCACCGAAGCGGGCGTACAGCTCCTTCGCGGCACCGACCCGAACAAGGACCAGAGCTACTTCCTGCATCGTCTCTCGCAGGAACAGATCTCGCGCGTGCTCTTTCCCGTAGGCGGTCTTCTCAAGACGCAGGTGCGTGCGCTTGCCGAACGCATCGGACTCCCGAACGCCAAGAAGAAGGACTCGACCGGGATCTGCTTCATCGGCGAGCGGCCGTTTCGCGAATTCCTGAACCGCTATCTTCCGACGCACCCGGGCCCGATCAAGACGCCCGACGGAAAGGTCGTGGGCGAACACATGGGGCTCTCCTTCTACACGCTCGGCCAGCGCAAAGGCATCGGCGTGGGCGGCCTCAAGGACGCGACGGGCGAACCCTGGTTCGTCGCCCGCAAGGATCTTGCGACGAATACCCTCTGGATCTGTCAGGGGCACGACCATCCGTGGCTTTTGGCCGACCGCCTGCGCGCGGCGGAGCCGAGCTGGATCGCGGGCCGCGCACCCGATCCCGAAGCGAAGCTCACCGTGAAGACGCGCTATCGCCAAAAGGACACGCCCTGCCGTCTCACCGACGTGAGCGCGAAAACCTTCACGCTCCTCTTTGACGACGAACCGCAGTGGGCGGCAACCCCCGGCCAGAGCGCCGTTCTCTATCAGGGAGACGTCTGCCTCGGCGGCGGCTTCATCGACACGTCGCACACCATCGGGTAAGAAAAACCGAACTTTCCATATGCAGAGAGGCGCCCTCGCGGGCGCCTCTCTTGATGTGTATGGCCGAATTTTCGCGTTTAGCCTTCGGACTTCTGCGCGTGGCGCGCGTCGATTTCCTTTTGCTTGCGCTTGCCGATCCAGTGGCCGGCCGCCACCACGATCAGAGCGCCCACCACGGCCGCGGGATAGTGCATCGACGCCGCATCGGCCCAGTGTTCAACCACCCAGGCGTCGCTCACGACCATGCCGCCCGCGATCCAGCCGAGAAGGCCGCCGCCGAAGTAGATGATGATCGGGAAGCGGTCGAGGAGCTTCAGGATCACCTGGCTGCCGAACACGATGAAGGGCACCGAAACGACGAGGCCGAAGATGATGAGGAGGGTCTGGTGCGCCTCATGCGCCTGCTGCGCGGCGCCCGCAATGGCGATGACGTTGTCGAAGCTCATGACGAAGTCGGCCACGATGATCGTCTTGATCGCGCCGATCAGACGGCCGCTTCCTTCGATCTTGTCGTGCGCGCCGTCGTCCGGAATCAAAAGCTTCATGCCGATCCAGAGCAGGAGCACGCCGCCCGCCACCTTGAGGAAGGGGAGATCCAGCAGCATGACGGCGAAGGTGATCAGAATCACGCGCAGTGCGATCGCACCGGTCGTACCCCAGAAAATGCCGAGCTTGCGCTGTTCGTGCGGCAGGTTTCGACAGGCCATGGCGATGACGACGGCGTTGTCGCCCCCCAAGAGAATGTCGATCATGATGATCTGACCGATGGCGCCCCAGTGCAGATTGACCAGGATGTCCCAAATCGCTTCCAAAATATCCTCCATGGAGAATGAGTAAGATGGGAAAAATTTTAACAAAGGGACCCCCGAGCACAAGCCGAAGACACCGCTTTTTACGCAAAAAGCGCTAGAAAATCAAAGTCCCCAGTCCGTCACGTCCTCTTCCTCCACGATCACGCGGCCGCGAAGGACGTCGTCGACGCTCGACATGCTGAAGCCCCGGTAGAGGAGATAGCGGATCTGCTTTTCGCGCTCCTTTCGATCCGCGGGCAATTCCCCGAAGCGGCGCTTCCATAGACGGTAGCAGCGCACGTTTTCGGGTTCGGCGATTTCGTCCATCGCGATCTTCGCCGTTTCCTGCGCCACGCCCTCGCGGCGCAGTTCCTCGCGGATGCGCCGGTCGCCCAAAACCGAAGCCTTGTTGCGGGCGCGAACCTTGGCGAAACGCTCGTCCGAGAGATAGCCCCAGCGCTCCATGTCGTTTAAGGCCTCGTCGACGTCCGCCTCGGTTTCTCCTTCTTCGAGGCTTCGAAGAAGTTTCTCGCGCAAGGCCTTTCTCGTGTACTCGCGCCGGGCGAGCGCCGCCGCGGCGCGCATCTTGAGACTGCGCTTCGGGCGCTTTCGCCCCTTCTTTTCGGCCTTTTCCTTCGCGCGCCGTTCCCATTCCTCGGGATCGTTGCAGTACTCGAACTCAAAGGGATCCTCGGGCTCCTGCCTTCGGGCGCGCCGGCCCGTGCGCACGGGACGCTCCGAGCGTTCGGCCAGAAAGGCCTCTGCCGAGCGAGGCGCATCAAGAGTGCGCGGCCGCGCTTCGAACGTCTCCTCGGGTTCCGGCTCGGGTGCGGCCGGCGCCTCGGGAGCTGGTTCGGGCGGCGCCTCCGTATAGGGCAGCACCTCGCCGTCGTCTCCGAAGACGAAGAGTTGTCCTTCCTCCCAGTTGTCTTCGCTGTTGCGCTTCACCTTCGTCTCCCATTAACGGAAAAGGACCCGAAGGTCCTTTTCTCTCCGGATGGCCGGACGGTTAGAGTTCGATGTCCTCGTCATCCATCACGACGGACTCGTCGCTCGACACCGTGTTGTGGTGCACGCCCTTGAGTTCGCGGATCTTGTTTTCGATCTCTTCGCAGAGTTCGGGATTCGCGCGCAGGAAGTCGCGGGCGTTTTCCTTGCCCTGGCCCAGACGCGTGCCGTTGTAGGAGTACCAGGCGCCGGCCTTTTCGATCACGTCGAGTTCGCTGCCGATGTCGATGATTTCCCCGAGACGCGAGATGCCTTCGCCGTAGAGGATGTCGAAGACCGCTTCGCCGAAGGGAGGCGCCACCTTGTTCTTGACGACCTTGACGCGCGTCTGATTGCCGATCACTTCGTCGCCCTTCTTGATCGAGCCCACGCGGCGGATGTCCATGCGCACCGAGGCGTAGAACTTGAGGGCGTTGCCGCCCGTCGTCGTTTCCGGATTGCCGTAGCCGCCGATCTTCATGCGGATCTGGTTGATGAAGAGCACCATCGACTTCGTGCGCATGATCGAGGCGGTGAGCTTGCGAAGGGCCTGCGACATGAGGCGCGCCTGCAGACCGGGGAGCGAGTCGCCCATTTCGCCTTCGATTTCGCTCTTGGGCGTCAAGGCCGCCACCGAGTCCACGACGATCAGGTCGACCGAACCCGAACGCACGAGGGCGTCCGTGATTTCCAGGGCCTGTTCGCCCGTGTCGGGCTGGCTGATGAGAAGGTCGGGAAGGTGCACGCCGAGACGCTGCGCATACTTGATGTCGAGCGCGTGCTCCGCGTCGATGAAGGCGCAGGTGCCGCCCTTTTTCTGCATTTCCGCGATGACCTGCAGGGCGAGCGTCGTCTTGCCCGAAGATTCCGGACCGTAGACCTCGATGATGCGGCCGCGCGGCAGACCGCCCACGCCGAGCGCGAGGTCGAGACCGAGCGAGCCCGTCGACACCGTTTCGATGTCTTCGGCTTCGGACCCTTCCGCCATGCGCATGATGGAGCCCTTGCCGAACTGCTTTTCAATGTTCGCGAGCGCCGCGGCCAAAGCCTTTTTGCGTTCTTCGCCTTCCAAACGTTCGGGGCGCGGAGGAGGATTGTTCTTGGCAGCCATGATCTGTCCCTTTTCAAAAAATCGACTATAGCGTCGTTTTATAGGTGCCCATCAAAAGATAGTCACCCGCAACGTCTCTCTTACTAATACAAAAATCCCTTTGATATCAATAGGATGAGAAAAGGATTCCCTTTGCATGATGGTATGATGCCTGAAAATTTCGCGTTTGCCAAGGTTAAAGTTGTTAGTGGTTACCCTAACAAATCTAACAACACCTTCAAGCGCCCGCATTACACCGTTCGAAATTTTCGACCCAATCGAAAAATAGTTCTTGACATTTTTCGGCGGTTCAGGTATGATTCATCCCCTAGGTTGATTGTTCCTCGCCAACTGAAGCATACGCTTCCTACTGGGGGTCGTTAGCTCAGCCGGTAGAGCAGCGGACTTTTAATCCGTTGGTCGTGGGTTCGATTCCCGCACGACCCACCAAGACGAGACAATTCACACCGGGAACGTAGCTCAGCTGGTAGAGCAGCGGACTCTTAATCCGTCGGTCTAGGGTTCGAATCCCTACGTTCCCACCACATCAGGCCCGTCGCAGAGTGTTCTGCGGCGGGCTTTTTCCTTACGGCGTCCCCGCAGTCGACTTCTTCGAGGTAATACCGCAAGGAATGAGGAAAAATCGGGCCGAACGCGACGGATTGCCGCTGCGCCTCGCCTACACTGTCCCGAAACCCTTTTTGCGGACATCCCATGATCAAACTACAAAACATCACGCAAACCTACACGACGCCCGAGGGGAAGACCTTTGATGCGCTCAAGAACGTTTCGCTCGAAATCCGTCCGGGCGAAATCTTCGGCATCATCGGGCGCTCGGGCGCCGGGAAGAGCACGCTCGTGCGCTGCATCAATCTTCTCAACCGTCCCACGTCGGGGAACGTCGTCGTAGACGGCAAGGTTCTCACCGACCTCTCGGAAGCGGAACTCCGTGAAGCCCGCCGTTCGATCGGCATGATCTTCCAGCAGTTCAACCTCCTCTCCTCGCGCACGGTCTACCGAAACGTCGCGCTGCCCCTCGAACTCGCCGGCCTTCCCGAAGAGAAGATCCGCGAGAAGATCACGCCCCTGATCGAACTCGTGGGCCTGGCCGACCACGCCCACAAGTATCCCTCGCAGCTCTCGGGCGGGCAGAAGCAGCGCGTGGGCATCGCGCGTGCGCTCGCGAACGATCCGAAGGTGCTTCTCTCCGACGAAGCCACCTCGGCTCTCGACCCGGAAACGACGGTCGCCATTCTCGACCTTCTGCAGCGCATCAACCGCGAGCTCGGCGTCACGATCGTCATGATCACGCACGAAATGAACGTCGTGAAGCAGATCTGCGAACGCGTCGTCGTGATGAATCAGAGCGAAATCGTCGAATCGGGCGACGTCATCGACATCTTCAGCCGTCCGCAGTCCGAAACGACCCGCGCCCTCATCGGGAACGTCATGGCGCGCGACCTTCCCGAATCGGTGATCCGGGTCTTCCGCAACGCCCGTGAAAACGCCGAGGAAGGAAAGTCCGTGCATCTCCTTCGCCTCGCCTTTGTGGGAAGCGAAGTCACGAAGCCCGTCATCTCCGAGTGCTCGCAGCGCTTCCACGTGAATCTGAGCATTCTTCGCGGCACGGTCGACGACCTGCACGGCCGCACGCTCGGCACCCTCACGGTGCTCGTCGAAACCCCCATCGCGGACTACATCCGCGTCATCGAATTCATCCGCTCCCGCGGCGTAATCGTGGAGGAACTCAACGATGTCCTCTGACATGCTCGTCATCATTTGGCAGTCGCTCCTCGAAACCCTCGCGATGGTCGCCATCTCCGGGGGCGTGGGCGCGCTTCTCGGCGTCCCCCTCGGGGTCGTTCTCTTCATCACCGACCGCAAGTCCTTCGTTCCGATGCCCGCCTTCAACGCCGTGCTCGGAACCGTGATCAATGCGCTGCGTTCGGTGCCCTTCATCATCCTGCTCGTCGCGATCATTCCCTTCACGCGCCTCGTCGTGGGGACCTCGATCGGGACGGCCGCCGCGGTCGTGCCGCTTACGCTCGCCGTCGCGCCCTTCATCGCCCGCATCGTCGAAACGAGCCTGCGTGAAGTCGACAAGGGCCTCATCGAGGCGGCGCAGTCCATGGGCGCGACGAACCTGCAGATCGTCACGAAGATCCTTCTTCCCGAAGCGATGCCCGGCATCGTCTCGGGCCTCACGATCTCGATCATCGCCTTGATCGGGTACAGCGCCATGGCGGGCGCCATCGGCGGGGGCGGCCTCGGCGACCTCGGCATCCGCTACGGTTATCAGCGCTTCATGCCCGAAGTCATGTGGACGGTCGTTCTCATCCTGATCGTTCTCGTGCAGGGCATCCAGATGATCGGCGACTGGATCGTCCGCAAGATCAGCCACAAGTGAGTTTTTTGGCGCGGCCGGCCCCACAAAGCGGGGCCGCCGTGCTACACTTCATGCTCTCTGCGGGCGGGTGTAGCTCAATGGCAGAGCAATAGCCTCCCATGCTAAAGACGAGGGTTCGATTCCCTTCACCCGCTCCAGCCTCCCTCCTCCTCTCCGCCGACTCGTTGCGGAAGACTCCCCCAAGCAGAAGATCGTCGTCGTGTCACGGGTTGTTCGTGGTGCGATTTTTGTTTTTCTCTTCCGATCATCACCATGGAAAAACCCGAACTCACGCCCGAAGAGCTCGAAGCGCTCAAGAACCGTCACATCCGCAGCTTCGTCATGCGCCGCGGCCACATTTCGGCCGCCCAAAAGCGCGCGCTCGAGGAAACCTTCCCGCGCTACCAGATCGAATACCGTCCCGAAACGCTCGATTTCACGGCGGCCTTCGGGCGCGAAGCCGACACGGTTCTCGAAATCGGCTGCGGCATGGGCGAGACGACGGCCGCCATCGCGGCCGCGCATCCGGAGGTGAATTTCCTCGGCTGCGAAGTCTTCGTCGCGGGCGTGGGGGCGCTTGCGAAGCGCCTCGACGAAATGGGGCTCGAGAACGTGCGCATCGTCCGCCACGACGCCGTTGAAATCGTCCGCGACATGATCCCCGAAAATTCGCTCGCGGGCGTGCACATCTACTTTCCCGATCCCTGGCGCAAGGCCCGTCACCACAAGCGCCGCCTCGTCGCGCAGCCCTTCATCGGCATGCTCGCCTCCCGCATTCGTCCGGGCGGCTACATCCACTGCGCCACCGACTGGGAAAACTACAGCGAACAGATGCTCGAGGTCCTCGAAGGGGAGCCCCTTCTAGAAAACCTCCACGGCAAGGGGAACTTCAGTCCCGTCATGGGGAACCCCCTCTGTGAGCGTCCCCGCACGAAGTTCCAGGCCCGAGGCGAGCGCCTCGGCTACGGCATCTGGGACCTCGTCTACATCCGCCGCTAACGACTCCCGACTCCGATACCAAAACGGCCCGAGCATTGCGCTTCGGGCCGTCTTGTTGTGTATGTGCGCGGGGACCGTCGTCAGAAGGCTTCGCCGCCTTCCCAGGAGACCCAGCCCGTCGCGGCCGTGACGAGAATTACGACGCCGAAGAGAATGCGGTACCAGCCGAACGCCTTGAAGTTGTTGGTCGAGACGTAGCGCAGAAGCCAGTGCACAACGAGAAGGGCCGAGAAGAAGGACACGGCCGTCCCGATCGCGAGCCCCGGAAGGTTCGCCATGTGCAGCACCTCGCGGGACTTCCAGAGGTCGTAGACCGTGGCGCCGAAGATGGTCGGGATCGAAAGGAAGAAGGAGAATTCCGTCGCGGCCTTTCGCGAGAGCCCCAGAACAAGGCCCCCGATGATGGTCGCACCCGAACGGCTCGTCCCCGGAATCATCGCGAGGCACTGGCAGAAGCCCACGGCGAGCGCGTCCTTCCACGTCATGTCGTCCATCGTCGCGACGCGCGGGACGATCCCGAGGCGCTCCTGACGGTTTTCAATCCACAAAATGAGGAGCCCGCCCACGACGAGCGCCACGGCGACCGTCACGGCGTTGAAGAGATAGGCCTTGATGAGGCCCGCCACGAGCACGCCGATCACGGCCGCGGGCAGAAAGGCCACGATCGTGTTGACGGCGAGGCGCTGCTCCTTGGGTTCGGAGAAGAGGCCCTTCAGGACCGAGAGAATGCGGGCGCGGTAGTACCAGCAGACGGCCAGAATCGCCCCCGCCTGAATCGCGATCACGAAGGTGTCGGATCCCGGCGTCTGAGCGAACCCCACCGCATCCGCAGCGATGATCAAGTGCCCCGTCGAGCTGACGGGCAGAAACTCCGTCAAGCCTTCGACGATGCCGAGCACGGCCGCCTGAAACCAATAAAACCAATCCACGCTTGTCTCCTTTCCGGTGAAGCCCTTTCGAAACCCGTCATGTTAGCGGAATCGGCGCAACCAACGCGTTGGCGGCCATTCCCTTTTTGTATTCGAGCTGTTACTTTGTTAAGATGCTTCGATTTCTCTTTCCGAACGGATGTTTCCCATGACCACGACGCACTTGCGCTTTGACAACGAAGAAGTCAACGAAATTCAGGACCTGCTCGAGTCCTGCGGCAACGATGAAACGATGGACATCGGCGTCATCGACGGATTTTTCACGGCGCTTTCGGTTCTGAAGAATCCCCGTCCCGACGAAGTGGTGATCCCCTACCTCTTTTCGGTCACGGGCGACGCGGCCGCCGTCCCGAAGAACGAACGTCTCTTCGAGCTCCTCACGCTTCGCCGCAACGTCGTGAACGCGGCGCTTCGCGCGGGGAACGGCCTCGACCCGATCATCCTGCCGATTCTCGACGACGATGAAAACCCGATGGAAGGCCCCGACGGCATCGAAGCGGTCTCACCCTGGTGCGCGGGCTTTTTCATGGGGCTCTTTCAGGGCGCCTCCGAAAAGCTCGTTCTCTCCGACGCGGCGCACGCGGCCCTCGCGGTGATCGCCTCCTACATTCCCGACGACACCTTCGAATTTTCGGACGAGGAAAAGACCGCCCGCGAACTCTGGGACGCCGTCTCGGGCGAGGAAGCCGTCAAGGTGAGCCTTGCCGACGCGCTCTACCGCATCGTGGAGGCGGCCTACCGCCTCAAGGCCGAATGGAATCCGAACGCCCCGGTGCGCAACACCGCCGCGCGCGTGGGCCGCAACGACCCCTGCCCCTGCGGCAGCGGCAAAAAGTACAAGCAGTGCTGCGGCAAGAAGTAAGCGCGCCGTTAGAAAAGCGCTTTGCCGCCTGAGGCGCGATAGGCCCGGGCGGCAAACCGGAGGGGCGAGAGCGCCCCGACAAGCGCCGCTTCGAGGAGCGGCGCTTCACCCGCCATTTCCCGCACGAGCGTCTGCGCGCAAAGCCTCCCCCAGGTGATGCCGCGCGAGCCCATCGCCGTGCAGAGCCACAGTCCCTCGGCCGTCGGAAGATCCTTTTCCTGCGGCACGCCCCGAAAAGCGAGTTCCCTCAAGGCCTCGGCGTCGGGCGCCGCCCCCACCACGGGGAGGCGGTCCGCCGACACCGCCCGCACGCCTTCGTAGAACGCGACGGGAAGCGGCGTCTCTGCGGGGGTTACGACGTCTCCGAAAGTTTCGAAATTGTGTTCGTGCGCGGCTTCGGCCGTCAGCACCCTGGCGTCCCCGCGCTCGTACGTGGCGCCTACGCCCACGAAACCGTCGAGTTTTCCCAGGTAGCCGTGTCCCGTGAGCGCCGTGCGAAGTCCCGGATACGGGTCGTTTCCCAAGAGGCTGATGCGCCCGTAAAGGGGCTCGATCGGAAGCAGTGTGTCCGGGAGATTCGCAAGTCCCGCGCTCGCGCAGCCCGCCGCAATCACCACGGCGTCGGCCCGAGCCGCAACTTCGCCCGCGGGCGTAAGGGCGAGCCATTCGCCGGCGCGTCGTTCCAGAGAAACGCGCGTGTTGCAGCGGATCGGGGCGCCGCTTTCCGCAAGAAGCGTGCGCGCAAGACGCCCCACACGCACGAGTCCCGCGCCTTCGTACCACCAGGCGCTCCGATTCACCGAAAGACCCGAAAGAGACTGCGCCTCGTCGCGCGAGACCCATCGTGCAAAATCGGACGGCATCGGGAAGGGGCGCGCTTCGGCGCGGGCGGCCATCCAGGCTCTTTCGGTTTCTTCGTCCCGCGCCACGTCGAGAACCCCCACGGGGGCCCAGCAGTCGGGATGACGCAGAAGCGTTTCCCGCGCGCAGGCGAATCCCGCGCGCGTAAGCGCAAAAAGGGGATTGTCGGAGGCCTGCCAGTGCGGGTGCAGAAGGCCGCAGCAAAGCGCGCTCGCCCCGGCCGCGGGCACCTGATGCGCGTCGAGTACCGTGACGCGCACGCCCCGCGCCGTAAGGGCTTCCGTGACAAAAGCCCCCGCGAGCCCCGCTCCGACCACGAGAACTCGTTCGGGGAGGGTTCGTGCGGGCCGGCTTTGTCCTTTGCGGCGCCAACCGTCGGGCGTTTTCAGAAAGGCGCCGCCCGGATCGACGTCCTCGGGCAGATGAACGAGCGTATCGGGCTGTGCGAGAAGAAGGTGTTCGTCGGGCGCGTCGAGCCACATCTCGTCGATGCGTCCCGTCCAGGCCCGACGGCGCCGCTCTTTGGGAAGGGCCGCCACCGCCTCCCCGCCGTAGTCCGTTTCCCGAACGTGAAACCCCGGCATCCGGTCCCGGTCGAGCTCGACGAATGAGAGACGCACGAAAGACGGGCGGCTCCCGAGGGAAACCGCCCGCATGCGGCGGGAGAAGGCCTCTTCTCCCGCCCGTCCTTCAAACAAAACGACTTCGCGCCTTGCCGGCATGTCTCAGTGCTTCAAGGGCTTGAAGCGCAGACGCTTGGGCTGGCAGGCCGCTTCGCCGAGGCGGCGGCGCTTGTCGGCCTCGTACTCGTTGTAGTTGCCGTCGAAGAACACCACCTTCGAATCCCCTTCAAAGGCGAGGATGTGCGTGGCGATGCGGTCGAGGAACCAGCGGTCATGCGAGGTGACGAGCGCGCAGCCCGCGAATTCGAGGAGGGCCTCTTCGAGCGCGCGCAGGGTTTCGACGTCGAGGTCGTTCGACGGTTCGTCGAGGAGCAGAACGTTGCCGCCCGCAAGCAGGGTCTTCGCAAGATGCAGACGACCGCGCTCGCCGCCCGAGAGGGCGCCCACGAGCTTTTGCTGGTCGCCCCCCTTGAAGTTGAAGCGGCCGATGTAGGCGCGGCTCGACATCTGGAACTTCCCGACCTGCAGAACGTCGTTGCCTTCCGAAACGGCTTCAAAAACGGTCTTGTCGTTCGGGAGCGAATCACGCATCTGATCGACCGCGGCGATGCGCACGGTCTGACCGATCTTGATCGAACCCGAGTCGGGCGTTTCCTTGCCGGTGATCATCTTGAAGAGCGTGGACTTCCCCGCGCCGTTCGGACCGATCACGCCGACGATGGCGCCGGGCGGAATGCGGAAGGAAAGATCGTCGATCAGGAGACGGTCGCCGAAGCCCTTCGAGACGTGTTCGAACTCGATCACGTCGTTGCCGAGGCGTTCCGCCACGGGGATGAAGATTTCGTTCGTTTCGTTGCGGGCCTGGTATTCGTAGCTCGAGAGCTCTTCAAAGCGCGAGAGACGGGCCTTCGACTTCGCCTGACGGCCCTTGGGATTCTGACGGACCCATTCGAGTTCGTGCTGAATCGCCTTCATGCGGGCGTCCTGCTGACGCTGTTCGATCTCGAGGCGCTTTTCCTTCTGATCAAGCCACGAGGAATAGTTCCCCTTCCAGGGAATGCCCTCGCCTCGGTCGAGTTCGAGAATCCATTCGGCCGCGTTGTCGAGGAAGTAGCGGTCGTGCGTCACGGCGACGACGGTCCCCGGGAAGCGGTGCAGGAACTGTTCGAGCCATTCCACGCTTTCGGCGTCGAGGTGGTTCGTCGGTTCGTCGAGAAGCAGCATGTCCGGGCGCGAGAGCAACAGACGGCAGAGCGCCACGCGGCGCTTTTCGCCCCCCGAAAGGTTCCCGATCTTCGCATCCCACGGCGGCAGGCGCAGCGCGTCGGCGGCGATTTCCATCTGCGTTTCGGTGTTCGTCCCCGCGGCGGCGATGATCGCTTCGAGACGCGCCTGTTCGGCGGCGAGCGCGTCGAAGTCCGCGTCGGGTTCGGCGTAGGCGGCGTACACGGCGTCAAGCTTCGCCTGCGCCTCGATGATTTCGCCCATGCCCTCTTCGACGGTTTCGCGCACGGTCTTTTCGGGATCGAGCTGCGGCTCCTGCGGGAGGTAGCCGATCTTGATCCCGGGCATCGGAACGGCTTCGCCTTCGATGTCCGTGTCGACCCCCGCCATGATCTTGAGGAGCGTCGACTTGCCGGCGCCGTTCAAACCGAGAACGCCGATCTTGGCGCCCGGGAAGAAGGAAAGGGAAATGTCCTTGAGGATTTGTCGCTTCGGCGGAACCACCTTGCCGACGCGATTCATCGTGAATACGTACTGAGCCATAAAGGATAGAAAGAGCCCCGGCGCGGGGACCGGGAAGGTTGTTGATAGAAAATCAGGAGCGGGAGCGGCGGTGCTTCTTCTTTGTGCCGAAGTACCCGCGGAAAATCCAGTAGCGACGCAGGCGGTCGATGCGCTCGAGCTCGCGCTCGCGCTCCTCGCCCATCGCCTCGGGATGGAACTTGCGCCACTTCTTGAGCGCCCCCGAGCGGTCCATGTCTTCAAGGATGCGGCGAAGCCACGCGGGCATCCAGCTCGTCACAAGGGACGCCTGAAAGTCGATGAGAGCGGGACTGCCGTCGGGGCGCATGACGATGTTTCCCGTGCCGCGCAGGTCGAGGTGCACGACGTCGCGCGCGTGCATCTCGTCGAGGAGCTTTTCGAAGGCTTCGAGAAATTCGATCGTCACCTCTTCGCGCGTCACGCGGCTGAGATTCCGGCCTTCGACGAAGCTCACCGCGATGGCGTCGGCGTCGATCCGGAAGGCGTCCTCGGCCACGCCGTCGACGCCGGAGAGCCGGCGCAGAATCTTGAGCTCCCGTCCGAGCAGGAAGGGAGCGAGCAAACGGCGCACCCACCAGGAACGGGACGAAAAGTCCTTGACCGTCCAGCGGCGTCCCTTCCAGGTGACGCAGGTGACGACGGCGTTCGCGGCACGTCCGTCGCGCAGCAGCTGTACGTCGGCCTGGGCCAGATCTTCGCGAGTGAAGGGTTTATCCGACATCCTGTGGCATAGCTCCTAAAAGAAGAGGCAGCGGGTCGCCCCGACTGCCTCCCGTTTTGCTTTCGACTCGTCCGTCCCGCGTCAGGGCATGACGAGACCGCTGCCGCCGGCGGCGGGAGGCGCCTGGTAGCCGGGCATCCCGGGCGTGACGATCTTGTGCGCGGCTTCGCGGCGCATCTCTTCGATGCGTTCGATCGTTTCACGCAGACCTTCCTTGGCGGCGTCGCGGTAGTTGGCGACGGCTTCGGCGAGGGTTTCGCCCGGAATGTCGAACGTCAGGGGAAGCGGCCCCATCTGCGTCATGATCTGCGCGTCGCCCACGAAGAGGGGCTTGCGCGAGGGATCGACCTCGCCCTTGTCGGTGACGGGCGTAAGCATGCGGATCGTGCCCACCTTGCGGTCCGTAATCACCTCTTCGCGGTAGAGGCTCAGGGGATCCATCTGACCCTTCAGATCGTCCGCAACGGTCTCTTCAGCCATGTCGTTCTCCAGCAAAAAAATTCAATTCAATCGGAAATACGGGATGTTCCCTGACACCGGAACATCCCGCCTAATCCCTCATGAAAGAGGGAGGCTCGATTGTAGCAAAGAGCGCTTTCCCGCTCGGGTCCGCCGCGCGGGAAATTGTCTCCAAAATTGATCAGCGGTACACCATGACCGGAATCTGCGAGTGCGTGAGCACCTTCTGCGTTTCCGATCCGAGGAGCACGGCGGCGATCCCCTTGCGGCCGTGGCTCGCCATGAGGATGAGGTCGCAATGGTTGAGCTTGGCAAGCTCGATGATCGCTTCCGCGGGCGAGAAGCTCTTGACCATTTCGGTGCGCACCGTTTCGACGCCCATGTCCTTGCAGAGGCGCTGCGCGAAGTCGAGGCGTTCCTCGGCGTCGGCCGTGACGCGTTCGTCGTACTGCTCGATCGTTTCGGGGCGGTACTCCGAGAGGTTCGTGTAGGAATAGGGTTCGATGACGGTGACGAGCACGATTTCGGCCCCGAGGGCCTTGGCAAAGCCCGCGGCGCCCTTGACGGCGTTGGCGGACCGCTCCGTTCCGTCGGTGGGAACGAGAATTCGCTTGAACATGTTGTCCTCCTTTGAGCATTCCGTGGCGGCCCGCCGAAGCGAGACCTACCGATTCAATCCATTGTAGAGCGTTGTGCGAGGCGCCGTCATCGGGATTGTCCGTCCGCGAAGGCGACGGCGTTGACGACGAGACTCGCCGCGCGCAGACCGACCGTTCCCGTCACGGCGGCGGACGCACCGAAACCGACGCGAACGTCGGGCGCCGCGCCGATCGCTTCGTTGTTCGCCGCCTCGGGCTGACGAAGGGGTTCGGAAGAGTAAACGCAGGGAATGCCGAAGGGCTCGCTCTTGCCGTCGGCCCGTCCTCTGGGAAAGCCGTATTGCTTGCGAAGCATCGTGCGCAGCTTCGACGTGAGCGCGTCGCCCTTGGCGCGGGCGAGGTCGTCGACCGTCACGAAGCCCGGATCGACCTTGCCGCCCGCTCCGCCCGCGACGACGATCGGCCGGCCGATTTTCTTCATTTCGGCGCAGAGCACGGCCTTGGCCGTCAGATCGTCGATGCAGTCGACCACCCAGTCGCAGGGCGGAATGACCGTCGACACGTTTTCGGGCGTCACAAAGGACACCACCGCCCGAACGTCGCAGTCCGGATGAATCCGGCGGCAGCGTTCGGCGAGGACCTCCGCCTTTGGGCGTCCGTATTCGGGATCGATCGCCGGCAGCTGACGGTTCGTGTTCGACGCTTCGACGCTGTCGCCGTCGATCAGGGTGAGCCGTCCCACGCCGCTTCGCACGAGCGCCTCGACCGCCCAGCTGCCCACGCCGCCCAGGCCCACCACGACGACGTGCGACGCCGCCAAACGTTCAGCGCCCGACTCGCCGTAGAGCCGCGCCACGCCGCCCATGCGGCGGGGATCCAAAGTTCTACTCATTCGAAATTCCTCGTCATGCAAGCAAAATCAAAGGGAAAGAAGGGTGCACCGACAGAATTTCGGTTCCCGAACGGGATTCTTTTCTTTCGAAAGACCCGATAAAACAAAAAGTTCGAAAAAAGAAATCTTCCTTGAAAACACAAGGTTTTAACAGAAGCGCATTGGACAACGCCCCGTAAATTCGGTACCATTCCCAATGAAAAGAGATCGTAAACTACGAACACACTTTGCATCCAATCCGTTCTGGTTTTTGAAGGAAAGAACATGAAAATTCTCGTTCCCATCGACGCCAGCCCTCAGACTGAGTACACGCTCGAATTCCTCGCGAGCCGCACCACGCTGCTCGGCAGCAACCCGACGATCGAACTTCTCAACGTTCAGCAGCCGCTGCCCGCCCGCGCCTGCCGCCTGGTCGGTCAGGAAGCGCTCGCCCGCTACTACGAAGACGAATCCGAAAAGGTCTTCGAACCCGCCCGCGTCGCCTTGAAGGGCGCTCCCGTGAAGGAACGCACCGCCGTCGGCGATCCGGTCGAATGCATCATGCAGGCCGCCCAGGACATCGGCGCGGACCTCATCGTGATGTCCTCGCGCGGTCAGGGCGCCATCAAGGGCCTCTTCTTCGGTTCCGTCTCGAACGGCGTCCTCGCCCGTTCGACCTGCCCGGTCGTGATCCTTCGCGACCACATGCCGCGCATCAACGACGCGCTGCGCGTCGGCATCGCCGTCGACGGCTCGAAGTACGGCCGCGCCGCCGTGCGCTACGCCCTGCGTCACGCCTCGCTCTTCGGCGCCGGCGTCTACTTCTACATCATCAACGTCGTGAGCGACTATGCCGGCGCCGTCATGCCCGACATGGCCGGCATGGCGCTTCCGAGCCTCTCCGAAGAGGAAGTGGCCGAACTGCAGAAGGAAGAGTTTGAAGAAGCCGTCGCGCCGCTTCGTCCGATGTTCGCCAAGGCGGGCCGCCGCGCCAAGGAAATCTGCCTGGTCGGCAACCCCGGCGACGAAATCTCGAACTTCGCCAAGAAGCGCAAGCTCGACCTCATCGTCATGGGCACGCACGGTTACGGCCGCTTCAAGGCCGCCCTGCTCGGCTCGACCGCCACGCGCATCGCTGCGCTCTCCGACGTTCCGCTGCTGATCGTCCGCGCCGCCTGACGCCGTTTCGGCTCCCAACGACACCCCGCAGATTCGTCTACGGGGTGTTTTTGTGCGGGGCGGTCCCGAGGCACGACCGCCCCGAAATTGCGCTATAACTTCATTCCGACAAAGATTCCCCCGAACGAGTTCGACGACCCACAATGACTTCCTCCAACAAGAAAATCATCACAGTATTGGTTGCCGCCGACAACGCTCCCGAGGCCGCAAGCATAGCAGGTCAGATCGACCGTCACGACGACCTTTCCGTCCTTGCGACGGCCATGACGCCCGCGGAGCTCGAAGAGCTCCTCGCCCAGCATCCCGATCTCGGCCTTCTCGTCACCGACGTGGTCCTCTCCAACAAGGACGTCACGCCGATTCTCGCCAAGGCGGTTCAGAAGAATCCCAAACTCGAGGTCATCGTCTACACGGCCCACGCCGAAGACTCCGTCGTGATGCGCGCCGTTCAGGCGGGCGCTTCGGGCTACCTCCTCAAAGGCGGCCGCGAAGACATCGTGAGCTGCATCCGTCTGCTTGCGAGCGGCGGCTCTCCCGTCTCCCCCTCGGTCGTGCGCTGCGTGCTGCGCGCCCTGCGGGCCCGTCAGACGGGGGACTGGACGCTCACGGAGAAGTCGCTCGAGCCCGAACGAAAGGAACACAAGGCCCTCTCGCAGCGCGAGCACGACATCCTCGTTCTCCTCGCCAAGGGGCTGAGCTTCGCCGAGATCGGCAACCTTCTCAACATTTCGCCCCACACCGTCACGGCGCACGTCAAGAAGCTTTACCGCAAGCTGCAGGTGCACTCCCGCGCCGAAGCCGTGTACGAAGCGAGCTGTCTGGGCGTCCTTCCGAACTGACGGACGTCACTCGGTCGGGCGAAGCCACACGCCCGACTTGCCGCCCCGCTTTTCTTCGAGACGCACGTCCGTGATCGTCATGCCGCGGTCCACGGCCTTGCACATGTCGTAGATCGTCAGAAGCCCCACCTGCACGGACGTGAGCGCCTCCATCTCCACCCCCGTCTGGCCGTTGCACTCGCACTGCGCGGTGCAGTAGACGGCACTTTTCTCCTCTTCAATCTCGAAGTCCACCTTCACGCGCGTGAGCGAAATCGGGTGACAGAGCGGAATCAGGTCCGACGTGCGCTTCGAGGCCATGATGGCGGCGATGCGCGCGACGCCGAGGACGTCGCCCTTCTTGGCCGTCCCCGTCTTCACGAGTTCGAGGGTCGAAGGCGCCATGTAGATGCGTCCGCTCGCACGCGCGATGCGGTGCGTTTCGGCCTTGGCGCCGACGTCGACCATGTGCGCCTGGCCTTCCTGATCAAAATGCGTGAGTTCCGACATTGGGCTTCTCTCCGGCTGATGTACGAAAAAGGCTCATTGTAGACGAGCCCGAACGTGCGTTTTCAGATCTTTACAGAGGGAAAAGCCTTCCCGTTCGCCCTTTCCGAAGGCGAGCGTCTATCATGATCGGACCACTTCACCAGGCTATGCCCATGCATCCCGTTTGGCCCTCTTTGATCGCTTCGCTCACGCTCGCCGTCACGCCGCTCGGCGCCTATGCGGCGCCCGGCAGCACGGCGCTCGACCTCAATCTGCCGAGCCTCGGCACCACGGCGGGCGCCGAACTCTCGCCCGCCGACGAGTACGCGCTCGGCAAGCAGCTCATGCAGCAGGTCCGCGCCGACCCCACCTACATGAACGACCCCGAGGTGACGGAGTATCTCAACCGCATCGGCTATCAGCTCGTCAGCCACGCGACGACGCACACCTACAACTTCTTTTTCTTCCCGATCCGCGACGCGAGTCTCAACGCCTTCGCGCTGCCCGGCGGCTTCATCGCCGTGCATTCGGGCACCGTCATTTCCGCGAAGACCGAAAGCGAACTCGCGGGCGTGATGAGCCACGAAATCGGACACGTCGCCCAACGCCACATCGCGCGCATGATCGAGGGACAGAAGGGAAATCTTGCGCTCACGCTCGGCTCGCTGCTGTTGGCCATTCTCGCTGCCCGCGCAGGCGGCAATTCGGGCGGACACGCCGCGGCGGCGGTCGCCATGGGCTCGCAGGCGGCGATGATTCAGTCCCAACTCAACTACTCTCAGGACGCCGAACGCGAGGCCGACCGCGTGGGACTTCGCACGCTCTACGCCGCAGGATTCGACCCCAACGGCATGGGAAGCTTCTTTGCGCGTCTGCAAGCGAACAACCGCTTCTACGAGTCCGCCGCTCCGGCCTATCTGTCGACCCACCCGCTTACGGTCGAACGTATGGCGGACGTGGAAAACCGCACGCAGCAGCTCCCCACGCGCATGCACCGCGACTCCGACGACTTCCTTCTCGTGCAGCAGCGCCTGCGCGTCCTGCAGGAAACCCGCTACGACGGTTGGCGGGAAGTGGAGAAGAACCTTCTGCGCGAACTCAACGAGACTTCGGGGAAGGAGCGCGCCGCCCGCTGGTACGGCCTCTCCGTCGTCTATCAGGAGCTCAAGGACCGCGCCAAGGCGCTCTCCTACGCCAAGCGCGCCTCGGAAGTCTTCCCGAAGAACGCGACTGTCGAGCGCAACCTTCTTCGCACGAGCTTTGAAGCGACCTCCTCCAAAAAGGAAAAAGAAGCCGTGCTTGCCCGCGCGAAGAAGGCGATGGAGCGCTATCCGCTCTCGCCCATGATGTCCTCGAACTACCTCGACATGCTCTACGAGCTCGGTCGTCACGAGGAAATCGTGCGCTTCCTGCGAAGCGGATCCTCGGCCATTTCGGAAAACAACCCCGACTATCACGCCCTTCTAGCGCGCTCCTACGAGGCGCTCGGCAAGCGAAGCCTGCAGTTCCAGCACACGGGCGAAATGTACGCGCTTCTCGGCGCCACCGAAGCGGCCGTCTACCAGTACGACCTCGCGCAGCGCGCAAGCGACGGGGACTTCTACACGATGAGCGAAATCGACGCGCGGCTCAGGGAACTGCGCGAAGAACTCAAGTATGAAAAGGAACGGCGCTGAAAATCGATTTTTCCGCTCAGCTTTTTCCCCTTCAACCGTGCGAAAATACGGGACAACCGTTTCGCACGGTTTTTTTCTTTTTCCCTTGTTCCCTTTTGCTCCCGCTCCGCTCAGGACGGTCGAGCGTACGGGTTCCGTCTGTGGAATCCCTTCTCCCTATGGCTATTGAAGACTATCTGACTCTGGCCGAAAAGACGGACGAGATCATTGAAACGGACGCCGTAATCGTCGGCGCCGGCCCGGTGGGTCTCTTCCAGGTCTTCGAACTCGGTCTTCTGGAAATCAAGGCGCACGTCGTCGACTCGCTTCGCAGCGTCGGCGGTCAGTGCATGGAACTCTATCCGACCAAGCCCATCTACGACATTCCCGCCGTTCCCGTCTACTCGTCCTACGAGCTCACGGAAAACCTCCTCAAGCAGATCCACCCCTTCCACCCGGTCTTCCACCTCGGTCAGGAAGTGACGCGCGTGGAAAAGCAGGAGGACGGCCGCTTCTATGTGGAAACGAGCGCGGGCACGCGCTTTCACGCCAAGGTCGTGATCATCGCCGCGGGCGTGGGTTCCTTCCAGGCGCGCCCCCTCAAGGTGAAGGGCATCGAAAAGTTCGAAGGCACGCAGCTCCACTACTCCTGCAAGGATCCGTCTATCTTCGAAGGGAAGAACGTCGTCATCCTCGGCGGCGGCGACTCGGCCCTGGACTGGACGCTCAACCTCGTCGGCAAGGCCGAAAGCGTCGTGCTCGTGCACCGCCGCGACGGCTTCCGCGCCCAGGCCGCTTCGGTCGCGAAGATGCGCGAACTCTGCGAAAACTGGGAAATGCAGTTTGAAGTGGGTCAGGTGACGGGCTTCAACGAAACCGACGGCCGCCTCACGGAAGTGCTCGTCGCGGGCGCCGACGGCGTGACGCGCCGCATTCCGCTCGACCATCTCCTCGTCTTCTTCGGCCTGCAGCCCAAGCTCGGCCCGATAGAAAACTGGGGCCTCACGCTCGAGCGCAAGCAGATCGTCGTCGACACGGCCCGCTTTGAATCGAACATTCCGGGCATCTTCGCCGTGGGCGACATCAACACCTATCCGGGCAAGAAGAAGCTCATCCTCTCGGGCTTCCATGAATGCGCGCTTGCCGCCTTCGCGGCTTGCGACTACGTCTTCCCCGAAAAGCGCATCTTCCTGCAGTACACGACTACGTCGCCGAAACTCCATAAGGTGCTCGGCGTGGAAACGCCGAACTTCGACGAAGACTGACCGCCTTCTCGAAAGTGAAAAACACGGGGACCGTCACGGCCGAAAGAATCGGCCGGAACGGTCCCCTTTTCTTCGGGCGTTCGCCCGTGACAAAGGGGCGGCCCCGCAAGGAGCCGCCCCGTCGTTGTTCGCGCGACGCGCTTCAGCGCACGACCTTGATCGCGGGCATCTTCGCCGTGTAGTCCTTCGCGAGACGCGCGACGGCGCCCGCCACCTGGAGGGCCATGCGGCGGTACATCATCGCCTCGGCGCTCTCAGGTTCGCTCGCAACAGTGGGGTTGCCTCCGTCGGCAAGTTCACGGATGTGAAGCGACAGCGGAAGTTCCCCGAGAAGCGGAACGCCGTACTGTTCGCACATGCGCTTGGCGCCGCCTTCGCCGAAGATGTGATGGGCCTCACCGCAGTTCGGGCACACGAAGACGGACATGTTCTCGACGATCCCGAGAATCGGCACGTTCACCTTCTGGAACATGCGCAGTCCCTTCTTCGCGTCGATGAGCGCGATGTCCTGCGGCGTCGTCACGACCACCGCCCCGGTGATGGGCACCGACTGCGAGAGCGTGAGCTGAATGTCGCCCGTTCCCGGAGGCATGTCGATGATGAGGTAGTCAAGATCGTGCCAGTTCGTCTGGTTGAGAAGCTGCGTTAGCGCCCCCGCCGCAAGGGGGCCGCGCCAGATCATGGGTTCGTCTTCGCTCACCATGAAGCCGATCGAGTTGATCTCGAGCCCGTGGCTCACGAGCGGCTCCATCATCTTGCCGTCCGAGCTCAGGGGCTGTCCGTGGGCGCCGAGCATCGTCGGCTGCGACGGACCGTAGATGTCGGCGTCAAGCACGCCCACGCGGGCGCCTTCGAGCGAAAGCGCAAGGGCGAGGTTCGCCGAGACGGTGGACTTGCCCACGCCGCCCTTGCCCGAACTCACGGCAATGATGTTCTTGACGTTGGGGAGGGCCTTCGTCGTCCCCTGCACCTTGTGCCCGATGATCTCCTGACGCACGCTCACTTCGACGGTCGCGGCGCCCGCCTGCTTGAGGGCTTCGCCCACGGCTTCGCCGACCTTCTGCGCCCAGCTCTTCGCGGGGTAGCCCAGACGAATGGCGACGCTCACGTTGCCTACTTCGTCGACCTCGATTTTTTCGAGCATCTTCCCCGTCACGTAATCGGTTTTCGTCACGGGTTCTTCCAACTGCGCCAATACGGCACGGGCTTCGTTTTCCGTAATCATGTTGTTTTGCCTGGATGGATTCAAGACACGACGGCGGCGCCGTCGCAACGCAATCTGTCCATTGTAGCCAAGTGCGCGGGCGCACATGCTCCCTTTGGCTTGATACAATGAGCGGATTCCGCCTGTCGGAACCTCAGGACAGGCTTTCTTCGACCGTCACACACTTTTTTCGTATGTCACAGCGCAATCTTTTCGTCACCACCGCTTTGCCCTACGCCAACGGCGCATTCCACATCGGGCACATCATGGAATACATCCAGGCCGACATTTGGGTTCGTCACGAGCGAATGTCCGGCAACCGGGTGCATTTCGTCGGTGCGGACGACGTGCACGGCGCTCCGATCATGATCGCCGCGCAGAAGCGCGGCATCACGCCGCAGGCCTTCGTCGCGGAAATCGCCGCGGGCCGCAAGCAGTACCTCGACGGGTTCCACATCAGCTTCGACCACTGGCACAGCACCGACGCTCCGGAAAACCACGAGCTCAGCCAGGAGGTCTATCGCCGCCTCAAGGCCGCGGGCCTCATCTACACGAAGGAAATCGAACAGTTCTACGACACGTCGAAGAAGATGTTCCTCGCCGACCGCTTCATCAAGGGCACCTGCCCGCGCTGCGGCGCGCCCGACCAGTACGGCGACAACTGCGAAAAGTGCTCGGCCGTTTACTCCCCGACCGAAGTCGTGAATCCCTACTCGACGCTCTCGGGCACGACGCCGGTTCTCAAGAAGTCGACCCACTACTTCTTCCGCCTTTCCGATCCGAAGTGCGTGGAATTCCTGCGCGACTGGACGCAGGGCTGCGGCCGCGACGGCCAGCCCCGGGTGCAGGCCGAAGTTCTCGCCAAGGACAGCGAATGGCTCGGTCCCGACGGCAACCTCGCCGACTGGGACATCTCGCGCGACGAACCCTACTTCGGGATCGCGATCCCCGACGCCCCGGGCAAGTACTTCTACGTGTGGCTTGACGCGCCGGTCGGCTACCTCGCGTCCTTCAAGGCCTACTGCGAAAAGAACGGCCTCAATTTCGAAGAAGAGCTGCTCAAGGAAAACACCGAGCAGATCCACTTCATCGGCAAGGACATCATTTACTTCCACACGCTCTTTTGGCCCGCGATGCTGCACTTCTCGGGCAAACCCTTCCGCGTGCCCGACCACGTCAACGTCCACGGCTTCATGACCGTGAACGGTCAGAAGATGTCCAAGAGCCGCGGCACGGGCATCTCGCCCCTGCAGTACCTCGAACTCGGCATGAACGCCGAGTGGCTGCGCTACTACCTCGCCGCCAAGATGAACAGCCGCGTCGAAGACGTCGACTTCACGAAGTCGGACTTCGCGCAGCGCGTGAATTCCGACCTCATCGGCAAGTACGTCAACATCGCGAGCCGCTCCGCGGGCTTCATCGTCAAGAAGTTCGGCGGCAAGATCGCCGACGACGCCATGAACGATCCGATCCTCACGGCGATCCGCGCCCGCACGGCGGAAGTGCGCGAATGCTATGAACTGCGCGAATACGCCCGCGCCATGCGCATCATCATGGAACTCGCCGACACGATCAACGAGTTCGTCGACCGCGAAAAGCCCTGGGAACTCTCGAAGGACCCGGCCCGTGCGGCCGACCTGCAGCGCGTGAGCTCGATCGCGCTCGAAGGCTTCCGCATGCTTACGCTCATGTTGAAGCCCGTTCTGCCCGCCACAGCCGAACGCGTTGAAGCCTTCCTCTCGATCGAACCGATGACCTGGGCCGACATGGACAAGCCCCTTTCCTCGGCCAATCTCGTCCAGCCCTTCAAGCACCTCATGCAGCGTGTCGACATGGAAAAGCAACTCGACGTTCTCGTTCCCGAAAAGGCGCCGGAACCCGAACCCGTTTTGCCCGGCGGCGAAGCGATCGCCCCCGAATGCACGATCGACGACTTCACGAAGTGCGACCTGCGCGTCGCCAAGATCGTCCGCTGCCAGGCCGTCGAAGGCTCGACGAAGCTTCTGCAGCTCACGCTCGACGTGGGTGAAGGCCGCGAACGCAACGTCTTCTCCGGCATTCAGAGCGCCTACAAGCCCGAAGACATCGAAGGCCGCCTCGTCATCATGATCGCGAACCTCGCTCCCCGCAAGATGCGCTTCGGCGTCTCCGAAGGGATGGTTCTGTGCGCCTCCGACGCGAAGGACAAGGGCCTCGGCCTCTTCCTCCTGAGCCCCGACTGCGGCGCCGTCCCGGGCATGCGCATCCGCTGATCCCGATAAACCCGTATTTTTCGGGAATCTTTGCCCTACGGCAAAAAGCACCGTTTTTACAAACGGTGCTTTTTTCTTACAATAATCGGCTGACTTTTTCCCCTGCCCATTCCCACCCCAAAATGAGCACCCTCAAAGAACACATGCGGGAGTTTCTCCACCACGTGCCCCTGGCGCACTTCTCTCCCGTATTTCTGCAGTCGCTTCGCGGCTACAACACCCACATGCTGAGCCGCGACGTCTCGGCCGGCCTCACGGTCGGCATGGTGGCGCTGCCGCTTGCCATGGCCTTCGGCATCGCCTCGGGCGTTCCGCCCGAATCGGGCATCTACACGGCCATCATCGCGGGCTTTCTGATTTCGCTTCTCGGCGGCTGCCGCGTGCAGATCGGCGGCCCCGCGGGCGCCTTCGTCGTCATCATCTACGGCCTGATCGCACAGTACGGTCTGAGCAACCTGATGATCGCCACCATGGGCGCGGGCGTGATCCTCTTTCTCATGGGTCTCTTCAAGCTCGGGGGCTTCATCAAGTTCATTCCGGTCTCGATCGTGATCGGCTTCACCAACGGCATCGCCGTCATGATCGGCCTGCAGCAGGTGAAGGACTTCCTGGGGCTTCGCGTCGAGAAGATGCCCGCTGACTTCTTCGGTCAGGTGGGCGCGATCGCGACCCACATCGACACGGTGAACTTCTGGGCGCTCGGCATCGCGCTCGCGAGCTTCCTCCTCGTGAAGTTCTGGCCCAAGGGCTACGCGATGAGCGGTCCTCCCTGGAAGCGCTGGATCGCGCATCTGCCGGGCACCGTCGTCGTGCTCGTCCTTTCGACGGCCCTCGTCTCGATCTTCCACCTTCCCGTCGAGACGATCGGCTCGAAGTTCGGCGGCATTCCGCAGTCCCTGCCCTCCTTCACGATTCCCGACTTCGAATGGGAAACGGCGAAGATGCTCCTCGGGCCGATGCTCACGATCGCCGTGCTCGGCTCGATTGAAAGTCTTCTGTGCGCCCGCGTCTCCGACACGATGACGGACGACCGCCACGACCCCAATCAGGAACTGATGGGCCAGGGCGTCGCCAACTTCGTCGTGCCCTTCTTCGGCGGCATTCCCGCGACGGGCACGATCGCGCGTACGGTGACGAACATCAAGTCGGGCGCGGCTTCCCCCGTGGCGGGCATGGTGCACGCCGTGACGCTTCTCGTCGTCATTCTCGCCGCGGCGCCGCTCGCTTCGAACATTCCGCTCTCGGCCCTCGCCGCGATTCTCGTCTTCGTCGCCTGGAACATGGGCAACTGGCGCGAATTCCTGCGTCTGCGCCAGATGACGCTCTCCTACAAGGCGACCCTCATCGTCACCTTCCTTCTGACGGTGATCTTCGACCTCACGGTCGCGGTGGAATTCGGCCTCGTCGTCGCCTGCGTCTTCTTCCTCGTGCGCATGAACAACCTCACGGTGGTCGAACGCGCGACGCTGCCCTTCAACATGCCGGAAAACGTCGAAGCCTGGCACATCAAGGGAGCGCTCTTCTTCGGTTCGATCTCGAAGCTCGAATTCGTGACGGATCCCACCCGCATCACGATGGCGGGCTCCGCGCGCATCGTCGTGCTCGATTTTGAAGAGCTCCTCCACATCGACAATTCGGCCATGGACCAGATCGAGGTCTTTGTGCGGGCCCTGCACCGCCACAACCACGAGCTCATCATCGCCGGCGCCACGGGTCACCCGCTCGCGCAGCTTCGCCGCACGGGCATCGCCCAGGCGCTCGGTCCCAACCTCGTGCCGAACATGGAGTTCGCCATGGCGCGCGCCCGCACGGTGCTCGCCGAACTCGACGAAAAGGAAAAGTCCCGTCCCGTCATCCGCACGCTCTGACGACCGGCTTTCTTCCCCTTACCGCGGACCGTCTTCCTCAAAGAGGAGGCGGTCCGTTTCTTCTTCGGCCGCCCGGATGACGATGTCGCCGCGGGGCGTCTCCTGCACGAGGTCCACCAATCCCTCCCGAGCGAGTTCGAGAAGGGCGAGAAACCAGACGGCGACGTGCTCGCGCCCCTCGGCGCCCTCCACGAGCTCGGAAAAGCGCAACGACGCCCGCGATTGCAGACGACGCAGTACCGCCCCCATGTGCGCGCGCACCGAGAGCTCCTGCCGCGTGATGCGGTGGTGCGCCGCCAGACTTCTCCGACCGACGATGTCGATCCAGGCGCGGCGCAGATCCTCGGGCTCGGCCTCGGCGGGCGGTTCGGGTTCGACGGGCAACGGCACGGCGGCGACGAAATAGTCGCGTCCGCACTCGGGGAGTTCGGAGAGCGCCGCCGCCTCGCGGCGAACGGCTTCGTAGACGAGAAGCCGTTCCATCAGGGTCGCTCTGGGGTCCTCTTCCTCCCCGGTTTCGGGATTCACGCGGGCGGGAAGGAGCAACCGGCTTTTGATCTGCATGAGGGTCGCCGACATCACGAGATAGGCGGCCGCGAGATCGAGATGGCGCTCGCGCACGAGGTCGACGTAGCGCACGTACTGTTCGGTCAATTCCGCCATGGGGATGTCGAAGATGTCGAACTGCTGCCGGCGGATCAGGTAGAGAAGCAGATCGAGCGGTCCTTCAAAACTCTCGAGAAAGACCTGCAGCGCCTCGGGCGGAATGAAGAGATCTTCGGGACACTTCCCGAGGGGCTCGCCGTAGAGACGCGCGAACACGTCCTCCCGCACGTCGTCGGACGCGGGGAGGTTCGTCGTCATGAGGGATAGCGTCGTCTTCTTCACCGCCGGCGTCTCAAAGGGGCAGGCCCCGCAAAAGAACGGGACCTTCCCGTTCTCTTCAACGAAAAGGTCCCGCTTCGCGGAGCGCCTCGCGGCGCCCCGATTCCCGGTGATTTGATCAACGGGGCTGGTACATGAAGGCTTCCACGGCGGCCTCGAGGTCGGCGGGACGATCGTTCCCGGCGAGACCGTGCGTGTAGGCGTAGTCCGCAACCGCCGCGCCGATGCGGCAGGAGACGGAACGCACTTCGGAGAGCGCCGGATAGAGCGAACCCTGTTCGAGGTCTTCGGGCTTCACGAGGCGGGCGAGTTCACGGGCGGCGACGAGGAACATGCCCGTGGGCATCGTCGAAGCCTTCGAGAACACGGCGCCGAGACCGAGGCCCGGGAAGACGTAGCTGTTGTTCCCCTGACGCGGCACGAAGGTCTTGTCGCCGAGCGTCACGGGCGCAAAGGGCGAGCCCGAGGCGAAGAGCGCGCGGCCGTCCGTCGCTTCGTAGGCGGTGCGGGCGTCGCATTCGGCGCGCGAGGTCGGGTTCGAGAGCGCGAAGATGATCGGGCGTTCGTTAAGCGCGGCCATTTCCTTGAGGACGGCCTCGTCAAAGGCCTTGGGCTGCGCGGCGACGCCGACGATGGCGGTCGGCTTGAAGGCGCGGACCGCTTCGAGGAAGGTCTTGCAGTCGGGCAGGTCGTGCGCGAACGGAACCTTGTTGTGGGCGAGGCCCGTGCGGTGCGACGTCACGAGGCCCTTCGAGTCGAAGAGCGCGCAGTGACGAAGCGCTTCCTGACGGTCCATCCCTTCGTCTTCCATCGCGTCGACGATGAGGGTCGCGATCCCCGTTGCGGCTTCGCCCGCGCCGAGGAAGAGAACGCGTTCGTCGGCAAGCGTGCCGCCCTTGACGCGCAGGGCCGAATAAAAGCCCGTGAGCGCCACCGCGGCCGTGCCCTGAATGTCGTCGTTGAAGCAGAGGACGCGGTCCTTGTAGCGGTTGAGGAGATCGAAGGCGTGGTTGTTGCCGAAGTCTTCGAACTGGATGAGGCAGTGCGGCCAACGAGCCTTCACGGCCGTGACGAATTCTTCGAGGAGTTCGTCGTAGGCTTCGCCCGACACGCGTTCGTGGCGAAGACCGAGGTAGTGCGGATCCTGGAGATAGCGTTCCGTGTTCGTGCCGACGTCGATCGTCACGGGGAGCGTGCGTTCCGGATGGATCCCGGCGCAGGCCGTGTAGAGCGAAAGCTTGCCGCAGGGAATGCCCATGCCGTTGATGCCGAGGTCGCCCAAGCCCAGGATGCGCTGACCGTCGGTGACGACGATCACGTCCACTTCTTCCTGCGGGCAGTTCGCAATGAGTTCGGCCACGCGGCCCTTGTCTTCGATCGACACGAAGAGACCGCGCGGGAAGCGGTAGATGTTGCTGAAGTTCTGGCAGACTTCGCCCACCGTCGGCGTATAGACGATCGGCATGTAGTCGTCGATGTGCTCGATGAGGAGCTTGAAGTAGAGCTCTTCGTTCGTCGCATGAATGCTGTCGAGCATCAGGAACTTGTCGAGGGGCTTTTCAAAGCGTTCGACGAGAAGGCGCGCGCGGCGGGCCTCTTCGTCCAAAGTCTGCACGGCCGGCGGCAAAAGGCCGCGAAGACCGTAGGTGTCACGTTCCGCTTCGGTGAAGGAAGGACCGCGGTTTTTGCAGGGATTGCGCAAAACGTCCGCGCCTTGAGAATGCTGTGTCGTCATGAAAAGCTCCGGCTGACCGACCTTCGGGAATCCGTCCGACGGGTTGTCCGACGGGATTCCTTCGTAAAGACAAAAAAAATCAAACGCCCGTTTCGAGCGTCCCGTGCATTGTATCACCGCCTCCGTCGGCATCGTCTCTGGCAAACACCCGAGTCGATCCGCCGCTCAAGCAAATCGGTCGTCCTTTCGGACGACCGATTGGAGAAGGAAAACCCTTGGCGATTACTTTCCCTTGGGAGCCTTGATGCTTGCGAGCCGCTTCTTGGCTTCCGCGGCGGCTTCCGAATCCGGGTGGTTTCGGATCACCTTCGAGAAGGTGGCGCTCGCCGCCTTGACGTTGCCCAGGGCCGCCTGGGCCGAGCCCACGCTCAGCATGGCGTCGGGCACGCGGGCGCTCTTCGGGCACTCGCGGATGAGGCGGTTCTGCACCGTCATCGTCGTCTTGTACTGCTCGAGCGCGAAGGCGGTGGAACCCCACCAGAAAAGCGCCTCGGCCTTGTAGACGGAGCGCGGATAGCGCGTGACGAAGTCCTTGAGCGCCGCGAGCGCGGGCTTGAGGTCTTCCTCCTGGAGCTTCGCGAAGGCGGCGTCGAAGGCGGCCTTTTCCTGCGCGTCCACGAGGTGCGTCTCCCCGTCGATTTCCACCGACACGGGCTCGAGCGCCATCAGACGGTCGTCGAGCTTCGTGTAGAGTTCGCGCGAAGAGCGCTGCTCGACGTGAATCGAATTGGAGATCTCTTCGATTCGGCCCGTGAGCATGCGGTTCTGCTCGGTGAGGCGGTTGATCTGCGTCATCAGCTGCATCTGCGCGCTCTTTTGCATGTCGAGCTGTTCCTGCAGCGTCCGGACTTCCTTTCGGAGGTCCAGAATCGCCTGCCGCGCCTCATCGTCGGCAAAGGCCATCGCGGAGGTGCTCGCGGCGAGCGCCGCGGTCAACGCCAAAACCTTCAGTGCCCTCATCGGAACCTCTTCTCGTTAGGGTTGCGCGGCGGCAGGAGCCGGCGCAACGTTTTCCGTGTACTGCGGCGGATACACGATGTCGGCGCGGCGGTTCTGCGCCCAGGCTTCTTCCGTGGAGCCCGTCGCAACCGGCTTTTCCTTGCCGAATGAAATCGCTTCGATGCGGTCGCCCGGAACGCCGAGAAGGAGCATGCGCTGCTTGACGGCTTCGGAGCGCTTCTGACCGAGCGCGAGGTTGTATTCACGACCGCCGCGTTCGTCGGTGTTGCCCTGAATGACGATCTTCACGTCGGGGTGCGCGCGAAGCCACTCGGCGTGCGCTTCCACATAGGGGAGGTACTGCTGCGAGACGTCGTAGGAGTCAAAGGCAAAGTAGACGGAGCGCTGCGAGAGCGGATTGGCGGGGTCCGTAAAGGGATTCACGGCCGTCTGCGCCGTTTCTTCGCCGGCGAGCGTGCCTTCCTTGGCGGTTTCGTCGAGGCTCACCGAGGAGCAGCCCGTCAAGAGGAGCGCCGCGGCGGCGGCCGCGGCCGAAAGTTTCCAGAACTGCATGTTTCTTCTCCTTATGTGTTTCGGAGGGTTGTTCACTGAATGATCGGGCCCCAGGCGGGTTCGCGGATGTCGCCTTCGCCCGTGAGGCGCGTCGTAAGGCGTCCGTCGGCCGAGGACGTGCCGAGCACGCCGCGGCCGTTTTCCTCCGTCGCGTAGACGAGGAAGCGTCCGTTCGGAGCGAACGAGGGCGATTCGTCCTTCTCCGTCACGGTGACGAGCACGTCCTGCCCCGTGGCGAGGTCCATCACGGCGATGCGGAAGCGCCCTTCGAGGCGGCTCACGTAGGCGAGACGCTGACCGTCGAAACTGATGTCGGGACTGATCGCGTAGGAGGAGCCGAAGGTGATGCGCTGCGCGCGCCCGCCCGCGACGGGCTGGCGGTAGATCTGCGGCGCGCCGCCGCGGTCGGACGTGAAGTAGATGTACTGGCCGTCCTTCGTGAAGACCGGTTCCGTGTCGATGCCGTAGCTGTTCGTGAAGCGCTTCAAGGTCGCCGTGGCGAGGTCGATCAGATAGATCTGCGTGAGGCCGTCGCGCGAAAGCGCCACGGCCATGCGGCGTCCGTCCGGACTCCAGGCGGGAGCCGAATTGTTCCCGTGGTAGGCCGCCACGGCGCGGCGTCGCCCCGTCGAGAGCGACTGCACGTAGACGATCGCCTTGCGGCGCTCAAAGCTCACGTAGGCGAGCGACTTACCGTCGGGACTCCAGACGGGCGAAATGATCGGTTCGGGGGACTCGAGCGCCACCTGCGGATTTTCCCCGTCCGAGTCGGCCACGATGAGCTGATAGCGGCGGGGTCCGAGCTGCGCGACGTAGGCGAGCTGCGAGGCGAACATCGGACCGTCCCCGGTGAGCTGCGTGTAGACGCGGTCGGAGATGCGGTGCGCGGACATGCGAAGCGTCGTCGGGCGCCCCGTAAAGCGCGCCGAATCGAGCGACTCGCCCGAAACGGCGTCGTAGAGGTAGTAGTGCACGTCCCAACGTCCGTCGCCTACGGCCTCGACCTTCGCGGCGACGAGGGCGTTCACGTCGAGCTTGGCGACTTCGGGAAGGATCGCGGGCTTTTCGTAGTCGTCGATCTGGCCGAGCTGCGAAGCGTCGACGAAGCGGAAGCTCCCCGAACGCTCGAGGTCGGAGCGAACGATCGCCCCGATGTCCTGCGGCGCGTCCGCGGGCTGATTCACCGTGATCGCCACGGGAATCTGATTGGCGCCCACGCCCGTGATGTCCACGCGAAGCGCCGCCCGCGCGGGAAGCGTCGAGAGCGCGGCAAGGGAGGCCGCCGCGCCGAGCACCGTGCGGCGGGAGAAAAGAGTCGAAGGAACGATCATGAGGAAAAGGCCTCTTTTATTTGCGGACTAGCGCTGACGGAAACAGCGCCCGAAGGCGCCGTTTCCTGCGGATTTCCGCTCAGTCTATCGAATGAAGGTTCGGGCGTCCGAGGATTCGGACGCCTTTTTCTTAACCGTTAGTGACGGAAGTGACGTTCACCCGTGAAGACCATCGCGATGCCGCGTTCGTTGGCGGCGGCGATCACTTCGTCGTCGCGGATGGAGCCGCCCGGCTGGATGACGGCCGTGCAGCCGGCGTCCACCACGACGTCGAGACCGTCGCGGAACGGGAAGAAGGCGTCGGAAGCCGCCACGGAACCCTCAAGCGAGAGACCGGCTTCTTCGGCCTTGAGGGCCGCGATGCGAGCGGAGTCGACGCGGCTCATCTGGCCGGCGCCCACGCCTAGCGTCATGCCGTCGCGCACGTAGACGATGGTGTTCGACTTCACGAAGCGGGCGACGTTCCAGGCGAACATGAGGTCGGCCACCTGCTGCGAAGTGGGCTTGCGTTCCGTCACGCAGCGAAGGCTCGAAGCGTCGCAGAGCTGCGTGTCGGGCGTTTGCACGAGAAGACCGCCGCCCACGCGCTTGAAGTCGTAATCGTTGGCGGCCTTGCCGTTCGAAACGGTGAGGAGGCGAAGGTTCTTCTTGGCGCCGAAGACTTCGAGGGCTTCCTTCGAGTACGACGGAGCGATGATCACTTCGGCGAACTGCTTGGAGACGAGCTGCGCGCATTCGCCCGAGACTTCGCGGTTGAAGGCGAGGATGCCGCCGAAGGCGGACTTGCTGTCCGTCATAAAGGCCTTGCGGTAGGCTTCGGCGTCGTTTTCGCCGATCGCCACGCCGCAGGGATTGGCGTGCTTGATGATGACGCAGGCGGGCGCGTCAAAGGAACGGGCGCACTCCCAGGCGGCGTCGCTGTCGGCGATGTTGTTGTAGGAGAGTTCCTTGCCCTGCAGCTGCACGTAGCCGGCAAGCAGGCCCGGGGCCACGGAGACTTCGCGGTAGAAGGCCGCCGCCTGGTGCGGATTTTCGCCGTAGCGCATGTCCTGCACCTTTTCCCACTGGCGCGTGAGCACCTGCGGGAAGCGGCCGCGATGGCCCTCTTCGTCGAGGCTCGTGAGGTAGTTAGTGATCATGCCGTCGTAGCGGGCCGTGTGCGCGAAGACCTTCTTGGCGAGCATGAGGCGGGTGGCCGTCGTCACGCCGCCCTCGCGGCGGATTTCTTCGAGAACGCGGTCGTAGTCGGCCGGATCCACGACGACCGCCACGGATTCGTGGTTCTTCGCCGCGGCGCGGATCATCGTCGGGCCGCCGATGTCGATGTTTTCGATGGCGAGCTCAAACGTGCAGTCGGGACGAGCGATCGTCTGTTCGAAGGGATAGAGGTTCACGACGACGAGGTCGATCGGATCGATGTCGTGGTCGGCGAGGGCCTTCATGTGTTCCGGATCGGGACGGCGGGCGAGGATGCCGGCGTGGATCTTCGGATTGAGCGTCTTGACGCGGCCGTCGAGCATTTCCGGGAAGCCCGTGTAGTCGGCGACTTCCTGGCATTCGACCCCTTCCTGGAGAAGGAGCTTCGCCGTGCCGCCGGTACTCAGGATGTGGTACCCGAGTTTCTGCAGTTCACGGGCGAAGGGGACGACCCCCGTCTTGTCCGAAACGCTGATGAGAGCTTGTTTGCGCATTTACTTTTCCTCAAAAATTGCTCTCGTAGAGCCCGAGTTCTCGGAGCTTCTCACGGAGCGTGTTGCGGTGAATTCCCAATAATTCGGCTGCGCGACTCTGATTCCAGTCGCATTTCTTCAGGGCGTAACGCAAAAGCGGACGATCCACCGCTTCATGCACGAGCTGATGAAGCGGGATCGGCTGTCGGCCGCCCAGGTTTTCAAAATACTGATCGAGCTGTTCGCGGATGATGCGGTCAAGAGCGCTCTCCTCCACGTCTTCGTCGGCGATTCGGCGCAGTTTGGCGGTACGGTAGCGGGTCATGCGGCCTCCTCGCAATAACGTTGGAAAAAGGCGTCGGTGAGTCCGAACTGATCGTCGGACGTCTGGGCGCGCAAAATGGCGGGCAATGCGTCGGAGCCGCCCGGAATCAACTTCAGATAGTGTGCGATGTGCTTTCTCGCCGTGCGTACGCCCTGCTCGCATCCGTAGTGGGCGTAATGCTTCTCGAGATGGCGCAAAACCACGCGCCGGCGCTCCCGAGGGGTCGCCTCCACGGCCCAGCCGCCGAAGCCCAGACGGGCGGACACGGCGCCGAAGAGCCAGGGGTTCCCGTAGCTCGCGCGCCCGATCATCACGCCGTCCGCGCCCGTGGCGCGAAGGACGGCCTCGGCCTTCTCGGGCGAGTCGACGTCTCCGTTGGCGATGACCGGAATCGATACGCTTTCCTTCACGGCCCGTATGGTTTCGTATTCGGCTTCGCCGCGAAAGCCCTGCTCGCCCGTTCGCCCGTGCACGACGAGCATGACGACGCCCGCCTCTTCGGCGCGTTTCGCGACCGAGAGGGCGTTGCGGTTTTCGGCGGACCAGCCCGTTCGGATCTTGAGGGTGACGGGAATGTCGACGGCCGCGACGACGGCGTCGAGAATGGCGGCCACGCGGGCCTCGTCACGAAGAAGAGCGCTTCCGCAGGCGGTCTGCAGGACCTTTTTGGCGGGGCAGCCCATGTTGATGTCGACCACGTCGGCCCCGGTGTCGGCGGCGTAGCGCGCGGCGTCGGCCATCAGGCGCGGATCGGCGCCCAGAAGCTGCACGACCTTGAGACCCGTCTCGGTCTCCTGCGCCCAGCGTCCGGCGCTCTTGCGGCTCTCGCGCAGTTCCGGTTTGCTCGTCGTCATTTCGCCCACGGCGTAGCCCGCACCGAGCTCCCGGCAGATTTCCCGGAAGGGGAGATCCGACATGCCCGCCATCGGGGCGAGCATCACGGGATTCGTGATCGTATGGGGTCCTAGCTGCATGAGCGGGCGTGATTGGAGGGGATGTTCGAAGGAGCCATCATTGTAAGCCAAGGACCGACGGGATGTGCTCAGATCGGCCGCGGCCAAACGCCCTCGAGGCGCGGCGCCTCGCGCTCGGCAAGCGCAAGTTCGCGAAAGTCGCCTACGTTGCGCCAGTACCCTTCGTAGATTTCCCCCGTCACGCGCCCTTCGGCGCAAAAGGCGTTCATCCAGGGAAAGAGCCCCGCCTCGACGGGTTCGACCCCCGCGAAAAGCGCCGGATGGTAGACGCCCAGGCTCGAGAAGGTGTGCGTGGGTGCGTCGCGTCGCACCCGCCCGTCTTCGAGCCGCATGTCGCCCGCGGGGTGGTAGCTCGGATTCGGAACGAGGACGAGATGCGCGAGCGCGTCGTCTCCCAGGGCGGCGCCCCGCGCGACGAGGCGCTCGTAGGGATAGTCCGTCACGATGTCGCCCGCCACGACGAGAAAGGGTGATTCGCCGTCGGGAGAGAGAAGCGGCAGCGCGTTCACGATGCCGCCGCGGGTTTCGAGCGCCTCTTCGACCGAGTCGCCTTCGACGCTCCAGTGAATGCGCACGTCCCAGGCGGAGCCGTCACCGAGCGCCGCGCGAAGAAGCCGCCAGCAATGCGCCGCGTTGATCACGACGTCGCGCACGCCCGCTTCCCGCAGGGCGACGATCTGGCGCACGGCCATCGGTGCGCCCCCGACAGAGACGAGGGGCTTCGGGACCGCGCGGGTAAGGGGGCGCAGGCGCGAACCCGCGCCCGCGGCAAGAATCAAGGCGCGCATGGCAGTACTCAGAAGGTGTAGCCCACCCGATCCTGCGTTTCTTCGATGCGGTCGAGGAGGTGCTTCAGGGGCGAGAGTTCGAGGTAGCGGTTCGAGGCGTCGCGCAGGTACTTGAGGAAGCGCGGAACGTCCTTCAAATACTTTTCCTTGCCGTCGCGGTAGTGGAGGCGCGCGAAGATCCCGGCCACCTTCAGGTGGCGCTGCACGCCCATGAATTCCACGTCGCGGTAGAAGGTCGCGAAGTCGGCGGGCACGGGGATGCCGGCCTTCCTGGCCTTTTCCCAGTATCGGATCGTCGTGTCGAGGACGAAGCGTTCGTCCCAGCTGATGAAGGCGTCGCGCAGCAGGCAGGCGATGTCGTAGCTCACCGGTCCGTAGAGCGCGTCCTGATAGTCGATGACGCCCGGATTCGGGTCGGACACCATGAGGTTGCGCGGCATGAAGTCGCGGTGCACGAACACCTTCGCTTCGCGCAGATTGTTTTCAATGACGGCGTCAATCGTCATCTTCCACCAGCGGTTTTCCTCCTCGGTGAAGGTGTGGCCCTTGTGGCGTCCCACGTACCATTCGGGAAAGAGGTTCACTTCGCGCAGGAGCACTTCGCGGTTGTATTCGGGCAGAACGCCCGGACGGGAAATCTTCTGCCAGGCGACGAGCGCCGTCGTCGCGTCGTCCATGAGGGAGAAGGCGTTCTCTTCGTTGAGCACGTTGAGATAGGTTTCACGCCCGAGGTCGGAGAGAAGCAGAAAGCCTTCCTTGAGATCCGACGCGAAGATCTCGGGAGCGTGCAGTCCCGCCTCGTGCATGAGCGCGGTCACGCGCACAAAGGGGTCCATCCCGCCGTGTTCGGGCGGCGCGTCCATCACGATGAAGGTGGCGCCGTCCTTGCCCGTCACGCGGAAATAACGGCGAAAGCCCGCGTCGGTGCTCGCGGGCTCGCAGGGAGAATCGGCGCAAAGTCCCAGAGAGGCGCCCGCCTCGCCGAGCCAGGCGAGCATGCGTGCGGCGCGGGGATCCGAATTTTTGTCCATGGCGAAAAGATCGAAAAAGCGGACGGGCCGCGCGGGAAAGTCCCCGCAATCCGCCCAACGGGCGGGCGGCCCAACCTATAATTCATTATTTACGTCCGCCATTGTATCCTGAATCGCCCATGTGACCGCCTTTTAGAGGCGACTCCCGCGCCGTTCGAGGAACTTTCCAACGCATTTTTATGTCCGCGCTCCGCACCCGAAAAATCGTCCTCGGTCTGACCGCCGCGCTCTCGGCCATCGCCGGTGAAGCGGCGGCCGCCGACGCCGTTCGAGTCAAACTCGACTCCGTAAGGTCGCTCGATCCCGCACTCGGCGCTCCTTCGAACGATGCCGCAAGCTTCATTGAAGCCGACCGCATGGAAGGATCGGCCGACGACGAGCTGCATCTCTACGGCGACGCGCAAATCCGACGCGGCGGCACGGTCCTTTCGGCGGACCGGATCACCTACCGCCACGCCGACGACACCGTCCAGGCGAACGGCAACGCCCGCGTCGCCCGTCAGGGCGCGAGCTTCTCGGGCCCGTCGATGCTTTTCCGCATCACGTCGCGCTCGGGCGAAATGCCCGACGCCGAGTGGGAGTACGCCCCCCGCGGCCTTCGCGGCTGCGCCAAGAACATCAAGTTCCTCTCGGGCGACACCACCACGATGGAGGACGTCACCATCACGACCTGCCGCCGCGACGACGAGGCCTGGTTCATCCGCATGAACGAGCTCGAAATCGACGAATACGACCAGAGCGCGAGCGGCACGGGCGCGACCCTGCACTTTCAGGGCGTGCCCATTCTGGGCTCGCCCTGGTTCGCCTTCCCGATCAGCAATCAGCGCCGTTCGGGCTTCTTGACGCCTACCTACGGGATGAGCTCGACCCGAGGCGTCGACCTCTCGGTTCCGTACTACTTCAACATCGCGCCGAACTACGACTACACCCTCACGCCCCGCATCATGACGAAGCGCGGCGTCATGATGGGGAACCAATTCCGCTTCCTCCTTCCGAACGTCGAGGGGGAACTCAATCTCGACTACCTCCCCAACGACCGCGAGTATGACGACGACCGCTACGGCCTGCGCTTCGAAGGGGAATACCGGCGCGACAAGCTCGGCTTCAAGGTCGACTACAACCGCGTGTCGGACGACAGCTACATTTCGGACTTTTCCGGGAACATCCGCGAATCCTCCGAATCGGTCCTGCCGCAGGAATACACCCTCACCTACGACGAAACGTACTGGAACACTTTCTTGCGCGTGACGAAGAACCAGACGCTCGACATCGAAGACCTCGACACGGAACCGTACGAACGCGTGCCGCAGTTCCTCTGGCGCGGCCATACGGGGGACTTCAACGGGTTCGAGCTCGAAACCGTGCTCGAAGCGACGCGCTTTCAGCACACCCGCAGCGACTACGTCGACGGCTCGCGCTTCGTCTTCCATCAGACGGTGAGCTATCCGCTCGCCGGTCCGGGCTGGTTCATCACCCCGAAGGCGCAGTTCCTCGCCACGTCCTACGACCTCGATTCGCGCGCCTACATCAACAACACGACGCCGGGCATGACGGTCCCGACCCTGAGTCTTGACGCGGGGCTCGTCTTCGAGCGCGATTCGACCTGGTTCGGCCGCGACGCCTACCAGACGCTCGAGCCGCGTATCTTCTACGCCTGGACGCCGTATCGCGACCAGAGCGAAATCCCGATCTTCGACTCGACCATCGCCGACCTGAACTTCACGACGCTCTTCACCGAAAACGTCTACTCGGGTTACGACCGCGTCTCCGAAGCGAATCAGCTCACCGCCGTCCTGTCGACGCGCTACATCGACCGGAAGACGGGACTTGAACTCTTCCGCGCGAGCGTCGGTCAGCGCCAGTACTTCAACGACCAGCGCGTAACCTTCCCGGAAGGCAGCCCCTACTACTGGTACCGCGACAACGGACGGGTCGTGGGCGAACAGGAAGTCCGAAGCGACCTCCTCGCGAGCGTGGGCGCTCGCCTGACGCGCAACGTCACGAGCTCGGCCGCCGCGCAGTACTCCTCCGCCCAGAACCGCTTCGTGAAGATCAACGCGGGGCTGCGCTGGATGCCCAAGCCCATGTCGCTCATGGGGCTCTACTACCGCTACAACTACTCGCCCGACGACGCCTATAACCACATCAAGCAGGTGGACTTCGCGATGCAGTGGCCGCTCACGGAACGCCTCTACGGGCTCTTCCGCTACAACTACTCGCTTCGCGGCAGCAAGCCGCTCGAAGTCATCGGCGGGCTCGAATATCATCACGACTGCTGGATCTTCCGTGCGGTTGCCCAACGTTACACGACCACCTCGAACGAAGAGGAAACCAACTTCTTCTTACAACTTGAGCTCTCCGGCTTGGGTAGCATTGGTAACAATCCGCTCTCCGAGCTTCAACGAAACATCAAGGGCTATCAGACCCGAACCTCGGCTCCGATGACGTCGGCGCCTTACGACTACTATGAATAAGCTGCTTACGTTTGCCGTCCTTCTCGGCGGCCTCTCCTCGGCTCACGCCGCGAGCATCATGGACGCGCCCGCTCCGGCGCAGCAGGCCGCGCCCGCCGCGCAGGCTCCGGCCGAACCCGAATCGATCTACGTGATCTCCCGACTCGAAGAGGGAGAACTCGACCGCATCGTGGCCGTCGTCAATCAGGACGTCATCACGGAGCGTGAACTCCAGAACCGCACCCATGTGGTCGCGATCAATCTGCGCCGTCAGAACATTCAGCTGCCGCCCATGGAAACCCTGCGCGCCCAGGTGCTCGACCGCCTGATCACGGAACGCGCCATCATGCAGCGCGCCAAGGAAACCGGCATCCGCATCGACGACCAGATGGTGAACGCCTCGATCGAACAGATCGCCCGTCAGAACAACCTCTCGGTCGACGAACTCAACCAGCGTCTCGCCGCCGACGGCGTGTCGTTCGCCGCCTTCCGCGAAGAAATCCGCGACGAAATCACGACGCAGCGTCTGCGCGAACGCGAAGTCGACGAAAAGATCGTCATTCTCGACAGCGAAATCGACACGTACCTCGCCGAACAGGCGGGCTTCACGAACGCCGACACGACGGAATACCGACTCGCGCACATTCTGCTGCCGCTCGAACCCGGCGCGGACGAAACGCAGCTCCTCGAAACGGGCATGCAGCTCGCGCAGCGCGCCCGCAACGGCGAGGACTTCAGCGCTCTCGCGGCGTCGCACTCCCGTTCGCCCGACGCCCTCGAAGGGGGCGACCTCGGCTGGCGCGACCGCTCGCGCATTCCCTCCGAATTCTGGGACGCGATCTCCAAGGATCCCAAGACCGGCAACGTCTTCGTAACGCAGTCGAAGACCGCCGTGCACGTCATCAAGGTGCTCGACCAGCGCGACGGCGTGGAAGCGAAGCTCTCGGGCGGCCCCGTCGTGCAGACGCACGTGCGCCACATCCTCATGTTCGTGAGCGACATCACGCCGGAAGCCGACGTGCTTCGCCGCCTCAACGAAATCAAGGCGCGCATCGACAGCGGCGAAGCCGACTTCGCCACGATGGCGCGACTCAACTCGGTCGACAACTCCGCCACGCGCGGGGGCGACCTCGGCTGGATCCAGGCGGGCGACACCGTTCCCGAATTCGAAGCGGCCATGAACGCCCTGCAGCCCGGTCAGGTGTCCGAACCGATCAAGTCGCAGTACGGCTACCACCTCATCCAGGTGATCGAACGCCGCACCGACAAGGAAGGCAATCCCCAGCGCATGCGCATCGCCGCGCGGCAGGCGCTTCGTGAAAAGAAGCTCGCCGAAGCCGTCTACAACTGGCAGCGCGAACTGCGCGACCAGGCCTACGTCGAGATCCGAGGCGAAAACCTCGATTGATGTTCCCTCTCGAACGAGCCCGGGCCCCGGGCTCGTTTGTTTTGATCCCAACGCAAAGAGAATCCACACCGTGAAACAGGAATGGCTGGAAGGGCATCACGCCCGCAAACGCTTCGGGCAGAATTTTCTGCATGACCGCCACTGGATCGACCGCATCGTGCGCAGCATCGATCCGCACCCCGGCGAGGCCATCGTGGAAATCGGCCCGGGACAGGCCGCGCTCACGCGGGAAATCATTGCGCTCGCCGGACACGAAACCGCGGTGGAAATCGACCGGGACCTCGCAGCGTTCCTGCGCACTCAGTTCGAAGAATCCGAACTCACGCTCATCGAAGCGGACGCTTTGAAACTCGACTGGAACGCGGTGCTTCCCGAAAAGCGTCTGCGCATCATCGGGAACCTTCCCTACAACATTTCTTCGCCGCTTCTCTTCAAGCTCGCCGAAGCGGCCGACCGGGTCGTCGATCAGCACTTCATGCTGCAAAAGGAAGTGGTCGACCGCATGGTCGCGGCCCCGGGAAGCAAGACCTACGGGCGTCTCTCCGTCATGCTGCAGTACCGCTATTCGATGCAGAAGCTCTTTGACGTGCCGCCCGGCGCCTTCGTGCCCGCGCCGAAGGTGACGTCGTCGATCGTGCGCATGCGCCCGCGCCCGAGCGAGGAACTCGCTCCCGTCGACGTCGAGACGCTCGGCCAAATCGTCACGGCCGCCTTCGGACAGCGCAGAAAGACCTTGCGCAACGCCCTCTCGGCGTGGTTCACCGCCGAAGAGCTCGCGGCGCTCGACGTGCGTCCCGAAGCCCGGGCCGAAACGCTTCCGGTCGAAGCCTTCGTGCGGCTCGCCCAGAACGTTCCCGAACGCGCCTGATCAGCCGAGATTCGGCATTCGGCGTCTCGGGTGCAGGGCGAAGTATTCGGGACAGAAGGAAAGAACGAGACGCCAAAAGCGCGGACCGTGATTCATCTCCCGGAGGTGACAGAGTTCGTGAATCACGATGGAGCGCACGAAGGCTTCGCTTTCGGCGACGATTCGCCAGTGATAGGTGACCCTGCGGGCGGGAAGCGTACAGCGCCCGAGCGTGTGTACGCCCCGCCGAATCATGCCCCACTCCGAGGGCCGAAGATTCGTCTCTTCCACGGCCCGCTCGTGGATGGGACCGACATAAGCCTCGAAGTCCTTCCGGAGAAACCGCTCGTAAGCGGCCTCGATTTCGGCTTCCGACGCGTCGGGTGCGGCGCGCAGATGAAGAACCCCGTCCTCGACGTGCGAACTGCGCGCCCCGAGCCGCACGGGATACTCTCTCCCGCGCCAGCGAAGCGTTCTCTCTTCTTCCTCGTCCCCTCGTGAAAAGAAGCCCGGATCTCTCGCTTGGAGCAAGGGCCAGTCGACAAGCCGCAGCGCATAGGGAACCAGTTCTTCGGAATATTCGCCCGGAAGCGTCACGTTGATGCGGCGAAGCGTACGGTCCGCCTGCACGCCGATCGAGCGCCGTCGGGCATCCGCGCGCACGGCGCACACCGCGCTTCTTTTGCCCTGCGTCGGGTGTTCGAGATCGATTCGAAACGTCCTCTCCGCGATCTGACGGCAGGCCGTCACCCGCCAGGGATCGCTTTTTTCGGGCGGAAAGGAAAGCCCTTCGATTCTCTTCATCATCCCGCGGAAAAAGCGGATGTTTCCGTTGACGAAAAAGAGTCGGAGACGGCCCGATCCGCAGCAGTACGACGCGCCGGCGCATCGGCGCCAGAGAACGCTCACGCGCGTGCCGTCGGGCAACGCGATCTCGTGCAGGGTGACTTCCGAGCTCACCGAGAAATCCTTTCTTCGGTTTCGGCAAACCACGTCCGCAGGGATTCGGTCAATTCATGCGGCTCGCGTCCGGTCGTCTCGATCGGCTTTCCGATCACGACCGTGATCGTCCCGGGGTGCTTCGCGATGCTGTTCTTGGGCCAGCAGCGGCCCGCATTGTGGGCGATCGGAAGAATCGGCACGCCGTGGGCCACTGCAAAGCGGGCGCCCCCCGTCTTCAGGGGCCAGGATTCTCCGGGCGGCACGCGCGTCCCTTCGGGAAAGAGACAGATCCACCAGCCGCGGCGCAGATACTCGGGGCCCTTCGCCATGAAGTTCTGAAAGGCGCTTCGCCCCTGCGAGCGGTCGATCGCGAGCATGTTCATCGACCAGATGAGCCAGCCCACGACGGGAATCCAATGGAGCGACTTCTTGTAGAGAAAGGAGGCGCGCGCCGGCAGCCAGGCGCCGAGCCAGAAGGGATCCCAGGCCGACTGATGCTTCGCTAGCACCACGTGGGCACTTTCGGCCGGGGGCATGTTCTCCCAGCCCTCGACCTTCACGTGAACGCCGCAGATCACCTCCAGCGTTCGAAGGATGAACTTCGCCCAGGGGCGGCAGAGCTTTTCGTAGCGCCACACTTCATTCGTAAAGGGCGCGGCGAGAAGGGCCGCGAGCGAGAGAAAGATCACCGTCACGCCGAGCACGACGTAAAAGCAAAAGCCTCGAATCGCATCCATTTTTCAAACCTCAGAAAAAACCCGCGGGAATGCCGAACATCCTCCGCGGGTATGCGCGGGGGACGAAGTCCCCCTTCTCAGCGTCTTCGATTACTGCGCGCGGGCGAGTTCGGCCACGCGGTTCATCGCGCCGTAGAGGCGCTTCAGGAGCGCATGACGGTTCCGGCGCAGCTTCGGATCCTCGGCGTTGACCATGACGGACTCGAAGAAGGCGTCGACCGGGGCCTTGAGGACCGCGAGACGGCGCAGCATTTCTTCGTAGCGGCCCGCTTCAAAGTCAGCCGTCGCTTCGGGTTCGACGCGAACGAGCTCGGCGTAGAGCGCCTTTTCGGCGTCTTCGGCGAGATCGGCTTCCGAGACGTCGCCGATTTCTTCGTCACCGGCCTTCTTGAGGATGTTGCCGATGCGCTTGTTGGCGGCGGTGAGCGACGCGGCTTCCGGGAGCCCCATGAAGGCGCGCACGGCGGCGAGGCGCTTGGGCAGGTCCGCAAGATGCGTCGGACGAAGCGCGAGCACGGCGTCGACTTCCTGGGCGCTGTAGCCCATGTCGCGAAGCATCACGCGCAGACGGTCCGAGAAGAAGCTCATGAGCTCTTCGCGATGATCGCTCACGCCCGCAACGCCCGATTCGACTTCCCAGGCCGCGTCGACGAGGTCGCGAAGCGACAGGGCGAGGCCCTTTTCCATGAGCATGCGAAGAACGCCGAGCGCATGGCGGCGAAGCGCGAACGGATCCTTTTCACCCGTCGGCATCTGACCGATGCCGAAGAGGCCCGTGAGCGTTTCCATCTTGTCCGCGAGCGCGACGGCAAGGCTCACCGGCGTCGAGGGGAGCGCATCGCCCGCGTAGCGGGGCTGATAGTGTTCGCGGATGGCGAGGGCCACGTCGTCGGGTTCGCCGTCGTGACGGGCGTAGTATTCGCCCATGATCCCCTGCAGTTCGGGGAATTCGCCCACCATCAGCGTGCGAAGGTCGGCCTTGGCGAGCATGGCCGCGCGTTCGGCGTGCGCCGTGTCGGCGCCAATGAGCGAGGCGAAGCGCCCGGCCATCGTCTTGACGCGCAGCATGCGTTCGGCCTGATTGCCGAGCTTGTTGTGGTAGACGACGTGCTTCAGGCCTTCCACGCGGCTCTCAAGCGTCTGCAGACGGTCCTGGTCGTAGAAGAACTTGGCGTCGGCAAGACGGGCGCGGACGACGCGGGCGTTCCCCGAAGAGATCGCCTTGCCGCCGTCGCGGGCGACGAGCTGCGAGACGAGGAGGAAGCGGTTCATGAGCTTCCCGTCGGCGTCGCGAAGCGCGAAGTAGCGCTGGTTGAGCTGCATCGTGAGGATGAGGCATTCTTCAGGAACCTGAAGGAATTCCTCTTCGAAGCTGCTTTCGTAGACGACCGGCCATTCGGTCAAGGCCGTGACTTCTTCGAGCAGGTCTTCGGGCATGATGACAGAGCCGCCCGCCTTGTCGCCGGCTTCCGTAAGAAGCTTGCGAAGGAGTTCGCGGCGCTCTTCAAAGTCAGCCATCACGAAGGCGGCCTTCATCGTGTCCGCATAGGCGTCGGCGGAAGCGATTTCGACGGGGTCGGACGTCATGAAGCGGTGGCCCATCGTCACGCGGCCGGCGTCGAGGCCGAAGAGCTTGACGGGGACGACGTCTTCGCCCAGGAGCGCGACGAGGTGCTTGACGGGGCGCACGAAGGCGACCGTCGTTTCGCCGTCGGCGAGCTGATAGGTCATGACCTTCGGAATCGGGAGTTCCTTGACGGCGGCGTCAAGCGCCGTCTGAAGGCCCGCGGCGAGTTCCACGCCCGGACGCACGCCTTCGAAGACGAGCTGTTCGTTCTTGCCGTCCTGAACGCGCTTCAGGGCCGAGACGTCGCACTGAATGCCGAGCGCGGCCATCTTCTTCGTGAGAGCGGGCGTCGCTTCGCCTTCGGGCGTCAGACCCACGCGCACCGGGACGAGCTTCTGCGCGAAGGCTTCGTCGGGGCTCTTTTCGAGCACGTTCGTGATGCGCACGGCCAGGCGGCGCGGCGAACCGTAGGGGGCCACGACGCTTTCTTCGGTCAGGAAATGCTGTTGCCCGAGGTGTTTGGCAATGCCGTCGGCAAAGGCGCGCGAAAGCTTCAGAAGAGCCTTCGGCGGGAGTTCTTCCGTTTGGAGTTCAACAAGCAGATTCTTCATTTTGTTTCTTCCTCCGCCTCAGTGAGCCTTCTTCAACATCGGGAAGCCGAGGCGTTCGCGCGAGTCGTAGTAGCTCTGCGCCACGGAGCGCGAGATGTTGCGGATGCGGGCGATGTAGGCGGCGCGTTCCGTCACGGAGATCGCTCCGTGCGCGTCGAGCAGATTGAAGGTGTGACCGGCCTTGAGCACCATTTCGTAGGCGGGCAGGGCCAGGTTGAGATCCATCAGGCGCTTGGCTTCGGATTCGAAATAGTCGAACTGCTGCAGAAGCTTCGTGCAGTCGGAGGCTTCGAAGTTGTAGTGCGACTGTTCGACTTCGTTCTGATGGAAGACGTCGCCGTAGGTGAGAACGCGTTCGGACCCGTCGGGATCCTTCCAGGTCGTGAAGACCAGGTCGAAGACGTTGTCGCAGTTCTGCAGATACATCGTCAGGCGTTCGAGACCGTAGGTGATTTCACCCGTGATCGGCTTGCATTCGAGACCGCCCACCTGCTGGAAGTAGGTGAACTGCGTCACTTCCATGCCGTTCATCCAAACTTCCCAACCGAGACCCCAGGCGCCGAGCGTCGGGTTTTCCCAGTTGTCTTCGACGAAGCGGATGTCGTTGATCGTCGTGTCGATGCCGAGGGCGCGCAGCGAGCCGAGGTAGAGGTCCACGATGTTCGTGGGCGCGGGCTTGAGCACGACCTGATACTGATGGTGCTGGTGCAGGCGGTTGGGATTTTCGCCGTAGCGGGCATCCTTCGGACGGCGCGAGGGCTGAACGTACGCGGCGCGCCACGGTTCGGGACCGAGCGCGCGCAGGAACGTGGCGGTGTGCGACGTACCGGCACCCACCTCCAAGTCAATCGGCTGCAGGAGCGCACAGCCCTGGCGATTCCAATATTCCTGCAGGCGCAGGATGACTTCCTGAAAAGTGATCATGGTGAAACGGCCGCGACATGCGCGGCGCCTTTACGGTTGGTCTTTTGAAGGTTTCGCAATAGCGAAAGAGACGGATGATTATAAGTCATTCGAACGCCACGCTCTTTTCGTTCTAACCCCAAAGGCGAGAAGAAAAAGGAGTGCGACGAGATAAAGGAGCGCCCGAAGGAGGTTGCCCCAGCGGATGAAGGGCGTCGGATCGCCCGACGCGCCCTCGACGATGATCGTTTCGACCTGCGAGCCTTCCGGGACGAAACGAAGAAGAACGCGCCCCTCGGCGTCGATCACGGACGAGTCGCCGTTGTTGTTGACGGAGAGGATCGGACGCGCCGATTCGATCGCGCGCAGCCGGCTGATGGCGAGGTGCTGGCCCTTGGCCGCCGACGAGAACCAGCCGAGATTCGAGACGACGGCGAGGTGCGTCGGATCGTTTCCGCCGGCAAAGAGTTCGGGAAGAAGCGTTCCGAAGAGATTTTCAAAGCAGATGAGAGTGGCGACCTTTGCCTCCCCGATCGTCTGCGGGAGCGCATTGCTCGCGCCCGGCGTCATGTCGCCGATCCGAACGCCGAAGAGTTCGGGGAGCCACCGAAGCGCCGACGGAACGTATTCTCCGAAGGGGACGAGCCGCCGCTTGTCGACGAGCGTGAGCCAGCCCTTGCCGTCCATCCAGTAGGCCGTGTTGTAGACGGCGTTCCCTTCGCGGCGAAGCCCCGTAAAGAGTACCGGCGCGTCCGCGCGCAAGGCGAGCGTGCGAAGGCGCTCGAGATCCGCCGCGGGCAGACTCGTCACGGGAACCGTCACCACGCTTTCGGAAAAAAGAACGGCCCGGCGCCCCCGGCTTTCTTCGGGCCAGGGATCCTTCACGAAGTCCGTCACGTAGTCGAGCCGGCCCGCGTTTTCCGCAACGGTCGGCCGGTTCGTCACGATGAGGCCAGGTTGAACGAGGCGAAACCAGGTGGGCGCCGTCGGGGTCGACCACGAGAAGCTTCCGATCCCCCAACCGCCTGCGAGCACGAGGACGGCCAGCAGGACGCCCGTGACGCGGCCCTTCACCGTTCGTCCGAAGAGGAGCGTGAGCACGGCGCCCACGGTGAGGAAAAAGCCGAAATTCACCCAGTCGACGCCCCCGATGCGAGCCCAGTCGCTCCACCAGGTGTCGAGCGTCCCGTAGGCGGGAGAGAGCCATCCGAAGCGCACGACGTCCGTGCGGATCGCTTCGAAGACCGTGTTCCAAAGGGGAAAGGCCAAAAGGCCGTAGGTCGCGGGCGACGTGCGCCAGCGGGCGGCGAGAAGCGCCGCGAAGGCGGGAAAGAGCGCGAGAAAGAGCGCGAAGAGGACGAGCCCCGCCGCGCCGAGCACAAAGGGAAGATGACCGTACTCGACGATCGAATGCAGAACCCAGTGGAGTCCCGGGAGGAACCAGCCGAAACCGAAGGCCCAGCCGACGAGGAAGGCGTGCCCGCGCTTTTCCGTGCGAAGAAGGAGCGCTCCGTAGAGGAGCCAACCGACAAAGAGCGCCACGCGCGACTCGAGCGGCGCAAAGGCGAGCGACGTCACGGCGCCCGCGAGAAGCGCCAGAAGAACCCGCACGCCCGTACGCTCTTTTCGGAACATGTCGTCCTCTTTGCCGTCCGTTTAGAGGCGCTCGACGATGAGCGCCTGCGCCTGCCGCTCGTCAGCGTCCGCCACGGTGAAGCGGAAGCCCGCCTCCTCGACGACTTCGCCCTTTTGCGGCACGTGCTCGAGCCGGTCGGTGACGAGCCCGCCGACCGTTTCGCAATAGTCGTCCCGAAGTTCGGCGGAGAAGTATTCGTTGAAGGCTTCGATTTCGAGGTGCGCGCCCACGCGCCAGCGGTTCGTCGACTCCTGCACGATGACGCCCGAAGGATCGTCCCGGTCGAATTCGTCCGAGATGTCCCCCACGATCTGTTCAAGAACGTCTTCGATCGTGATGAGGCCCGAGATGCTGCCGAATTCGTCGATGACGAGCGCGAGGTGGCTGCGCGTGCTCTTGAAGTCGCGCAGGAGCACGTTGATCGGCTGCGACTCGGGAATGAAGCGCGCCGGACGCAAGAGCTTGCGCACGTCGAGCTCGGGATTGATCATGAGGCGCAGAAGGTCCTTGGCGTGCAAAATCCCCTGCACGTTGTCCAGGTCGCCGTCCACGGCGGGAAAGCGCGAGTGACCGCTTTCGATCACGGTTCGGATCCAATCGTCGAGCGTTCCCGTGAGATCGATCTCCTGCACCTGTGCGCGCGGAATCATCAGATCGTCCGCCCGCAGATCCGAGACCTCCAGGGCCCCTTCCATCATGGAGAGCGTTTCCTTGTCCATGACGTTGTGCGACTGAGCGTCGCGCATGAGACTCAAAAGTCGACCGCGGTCTTCCACCTCTTCCTCATGGAAGGCAGCGGCGAGTCGGTCGAAAAAGGATTTCGGTTTCGGGTTGGGAGGTTCGCTTGACATATGGTCCTGGTCGAAAAAGAAGGTCCGTATAGTATTGCACGAGTGCAGGTCAGTCGTGCGCCACGGCGGGCGTCGAATACGGATCGTCGAACCCGAGCGACGCGAGAATGCGCCGCTCCTCGGCTTCCATTTCCTCGGCTTCCTCGTCGGTCAGGTGGTCCCACCCCTGCGCGTGCAAAACGCCGTGCACGAGCAGGTGCGCCAGGTGCGCGCGGAAGGTTTTGTTCTGTTCGGCGGCCTCCCGGTGAATCACCGGCACGCAGATCACGATGTCGGCCTCCACGGGGTCGTGCGAGTAGTCGAAGGTGAGGACGTTCGTCGCGTAGTCGCGCTTGCGGTACTGCGCGTTGAGCATCCGTCCTTCCTCTTCGTCGACGAAGCGCACGGTGAGACTGCCTTCGGTTTCGCAGGCCTTGCGGATCCAGCGGAGCATCACCGAGCGCGACGGAAGCTCCTCATAGTGCGAGGCCCGCTGAATCGAAACGATGACTTCAGGATTCACGTTTTTCCTCCTTTTTGTCCGCTTCGTCGTAGGCTTCGACGATGCGCGCGACGAGCGGATGACGCACCACGTCCTTGCTGGTGAACCGGGTGAAGGCGATGCCGCGCACGCCTTCGAGCACTTCGCAGGCGTGCTTGAGACCGCTGCGCACGCCCCGCGGCAGGTCGATCTGCGTGACGTCCCCGGTGATGACGGCGCGCGAACCGAAGCCGATGCGCGTCAAGAACATCTTCATCTGCTCGGGGGTCGTATTCTGCGCTTCGTCGAGAATGATGAAGGCGTTGTTGAGCGTGCGCCCGCGCATGTATGCGAGCGGGGCCACTTCGATCGAGTGGCGCTCCATGAGGCGCTGCGACTTGTCAAAACCCATCAGATCAAAGAGCGCGTCGTAGAGCGGACGCAGATACGGGTCCACCTTCTGCGTGAGGTCGCCCGGCAAAAAGCCAAGGCGCTCGCCCGCTTCGACGGCCGGACGCGTCAGAACGATGCGCTCGACCGTGCCGCGCTCGAAGGCGTCCACAGCCGCCGCCACGGCGAGGAAGGTCTTCCCCGTCCCAGCGGGTCCCACGCCGAAGCAGATGTCGTGCGAGAGGATGTCGCGCAGATAACGGCGCTGATTGGGCGTTCGCCCCTGCAGGTCGCGCCGGCGGACCTTGAGGTCGATGTCGGAAACGGGGCCTTCCGGATCCTCCGCTTCGCCCGAGCGGTATTCATCGTCCCGGGCCACGAAGTGCCACTGAATGTCATCGGTCGAAAGTTCGCGCGACTCGGCCTCGACCCGCGCGAGCAGGGTTTCGAGCGCCTTGACGGCACGGCGGCACTCCTCGAGCGCCCCCGTCACGCGAAAGACGCCGCCGCGGCGCCGGATGACGACGCCGAGGATCGTTTCCATCTGCCGCAGATTCTCGTCGAGCGGACCGCACAGGCCCGCAAGCGACGTGAGGTCGGCGTCGGTCGAAAAGGTCAGCGTCTCTTTGCGTTCGTTCTCCATCTTCAGTCTTCCTTGACGAGTTCCCCGCCGAGCGTGTGCGGGAAGACATCCGTAATGCGCACCTTGACCATTCGGTTGATCAGGGAGGCGTCTCCCCTGAAGTTTACGATACGGTTGTTGTCGACACGGGCGGCCAGACCCCCTTCGCCCCGCTTGGCGGGACCGACGACGAGCACGCGCTGCACGGTGCCGAGCATCGATTCGCTGATGCGCTGGGCGTTGGCGTCGATTTCCGCCTGCAGAACCTGCAGACGGCGAAGCTTCTCCTCGTAGGAGACGGGGTCGGGCAGGCGCGCGGCGGGCGTGCCCGGACGCGGGCTGTAGATGAAGGAGAAGCTCGCGTCGAAACCGACCTCGCGCACGAGCTTCATCGTGTCTTCAAAGTCGGCCTCGGTTTCGCCGGGGAAGCCCACGATGATGTCAGTGGCGATCGAAATGTCCGGACGGACGGCGCGCAGACGACGCACGATCGACTTGTATTCGAGCGCCGTGTAGCCGCGCTTCATGGCGGCGAGAATGCGGTCCGATCCCGACTGCACGGGAAGATGCACGTGATTGACGAGCTTTTCGTTCCTCGCATAGGCGTCGATCAGGCGCTGCGTGAATTCGCGGGGGTGGCTCGTCGTGTAGCGGATGCGCTCGATCCCGTCGATTTCCGCGACGTAGTCGAGAAGCGCCGCGAAGTCGACCGTCTCGCCGTCGGGGGCTTCACCCTTGTAGGCGTTGACGTTCTGCCCGAGAAGCGTCACTTCGCGCACGCCCTGATCGGCAAGCTGCGCCACTTCAAGAAGCACGTCGACGAGCGGACGGTAGATTTCCTCGCCGCGCGTATAGGGCACCACGCAGTAAGAGCAGTACTTGGAGCAGCCCTCCATGATCGAAACGAAGGCGGTCGCCCCCTGCGCGTGCGGCACGGGAAGGTGATCGAACTTCTCGATTTCGGGGAAGCTCACGTCCACCTGCGCGCGGCCGGTCTTTTCGCGCTTTCGAAGGAGTTCGGGGAGACGGTGCAGGGTCTGCGGTCCGAAGACGGCGTCCACGTAGGGAGCGCGCTTCAGGATGCCGTCGCCTTCCTGGGTCGCCACGCAGCCGCCCACGGCGATGCGCATGTCGGGGTGAAGCTTCTTCACCTCGCGGATGCGGCCGAGGTCGGAGAAGACCTTCTCCTGCGCCTTTTCGCGAATCGAGCAGGTGTTGATGACGACGAGATCCGCCTCTTCAAGGTTTTCCGTACGTTCGTACCCCTCCTCGTCGGCCAGAAGGTCCGAAAGACGGGCGGAGTCGTAATCGTTCATTTGACAGCCGAAGCTGCGCAGATAGAGTTTTTTCGCTGACACGGTTTATATCCGGGGACAAAAAAAATAGGTTCCGCATCCGAAAGGACGGGGAACCTCGGTTGATCGCTGACCGAGGGCAAGACGACCGCTTTGCGGCGAATCCCGCAACCCTCTGACATGCCTGGGATTTCGGTGCAAATTCCGGGCGGCGCGAAGAGGAATATACAAAAATATTCCCGCTCGGACGCTCGGAAAACGCGCATAAAAAAGAAGGGCATCCGACTGCTCGGACACCCTTCCCTCTTTCCGGAATTCTGGTGGCGCATCACGGACTCGAACCGCGGACACAAGGATTATGATTCCTCTGCTCTAACCGACTGAGCTAATGCGCCGTTGAGAATTGAGATTATGCATGAAGTCCCATTGTTTGTCAAGGGACTGTTACAACTTTCTTACAAATCGCCTTTTCGCCACAGTGCGGCGAAGTGGTTCGTCGGCCCGTGCCCGTGCCCGACACCGAGTTCATCCGCATGGGCAATGGCTTCGTACACATAGGCTTTGGCCTTGCGGACGGCCTCGGGGACGCTCTCGCCTCGTCCGAGCTGCGCGGCGATGGCGGCCGAGAGCGTGCAGCCCGTGCCGTGCGTATTCTTGGTCGCGATGCGGGGCGCTTCAAAGGTGAGCGACGTCTCGCGCGAGAGAAGCAGATCCGGAGACTCGGATTCCGTGAGGTGTCCGCCCTTCAGATAGACCCAGGCGTCCGGAGCGAGACGCTCGAGAAGCTTGCGGGCGAGCGCGGGCATTTCCTCGCGTTCGCGGATTTCCGCTTCGCCCGCGAGCACGGCCGCTTCGGGAAGATTGGGCGTGATGACGGTGGTGAGCGGCAGAAGACGTTCGCAGAGCGCCGATTCGGCCTCCTTGGCGAGCAGACGGTCGCCTCCCTTGGCGACCATCACCGGATCGAGCACGACGAAGGGCGGGCGATGACGCTCGAGCGCTTCGGCGACGGCATCGATCACCTCGGGCGTTCCGAGCATGCCGATCTTGACGGCGTCCACGCGGATATCTTCGAAGATCGCGTCGATCTGCGCGCGCACGAAGTCGGGCGCCACGGGCTGCCACCCCGACACGCCGCAGGTGTTCTGAGCCGTAAGCGCCGCAACGACCGCCATGCCGTAGGTGCCGCAGGCGCTCATCGCCTTCACGTCGGCCAGAATACCGGCGCCGCCCGAAGGATCGAGCCCGGCGATCGTCAGTACGTTTGCAATTCGTTTCGGTTCTTGAGCGCGGTCTGCCATAGCGACTCCATTTCATCCATCATGCGCGCGGTCGCGCCGGCGTGTTTTTGGGCGAACGCTTCGGCCCGTTCACCGGCGGCCTTCCTTTCGTTTTCGTCGGCGAGCCACCCGGAAAAGACGTCGAAGGCCTCCTCGGGCGTTTCCACCTGCATCATCGCCCGCGCGGCGAGTCCGTCGCGCACGATCTTGTCGAAATTGAAGGTGGAGGGCCCCACCACCAGGGGCGAGCCCGCCATCGCGGGTTCGATCATGTTCTGCGACCCGAAGGGCTCGAACGATCCGCCCATGGCGGTCATGTCGCCCAAGGCACAGTAAAAGCTCATTTCGCCCATGCTGTCCCCGAGGAGCACGTCTGCGTCCGCGGGTACTTCGCGCGGCGACAGCACGCTCGAGCGACGGCACACCTTGAGTCCCGCCTCCGAGAACACTTGGGCGACCTCGTCGAAGCGCTCCGGATGCCGGGGCACCACGAGCAAAAGCGCGTTGCCGAGCTTTTCGCGCTTCGCGACAAAGGCGCGCGCAAAGCGCACCTCTTCCCCGCGGCGCGTCGAAGCGATCGTCAGCACGGGACGGCCGATCGTCTTTCGCCAGCTTTTCGCCGCGGCCGACTGCGAGAGATTCGGCTTGATGTCGAACTTCACGCTCCCGCACACCTTGACGTTTTGCGCGCCGAGCGATTCGAGACGAACCTTATCCTCCTCGCTTTGCGCGAGAACCGCGGAAAAGCTCTCGAAGGCCGGACGCATCACCAGGTGAAACTTCTGCGCCTCGCGCTGCGACTTCGCCGACTCGCGCGCGTTGGCGAGCACCATCGGAATGTCGAGGCGCTTGGCTTCGCGCATGAGATTGGGCCAGACCTCCGTCTCCATGATGACGCCCATGGTCGGGCGCGTCTGACGGAAGAACTTCTCCACCGCGTAGGGCGCGTCATAGGGAAGGTAGCACTGTCGGATCCGCTCGGGCCCCAGGGCCATGACGATCTTCTTGCCCGCTTCGCGGCCCGTCGGCGTCATGTGCGTGAGGAGCACGTCGATTTCGGGCCAGCGCTTGAGCATCATCTCGATCAGCGGACGCGCCGCGTTCGTTTCTCCGAGGCTCACCGCGTGCACCCACACGCGGGGACGGCTCGTGCGCGGCGGGAAGGTGCCCCAGGCGAAGCGCTCGTCCCAGAACTTTTTGTACGCGGGCTGTCTGCGCGAGCGCCACATGAGGTAGAGGCTCGCCAGAGGAAGCGCCACCACCGTGATGGCGCGGTACATGGAGGGAGTCAGCTGCATGCGTTTTCCTTTTGCTCTTGACGCACCGCATCGAGCGCCGTTTTGGCGTCCGCCCAAGCGGGAATCTCGCCGACGTTGCCGAGCGAGCGCACCGGGCCGTCTCCGACGAGATGAAGAATTTCCGTGGGCGTCGAAACGTAGAGCCCCACGGTCGGAAGCCCCAGCGCCGCGGCGAGGTGCGAGAGCCCCGTGTCGACGCCGACCAAGGCCTCGGCCTTCACGAGCGTGGCCGCCACGCGGTCGAGCCGCGCGCGCGGCGCGACGAGGGAATCGGGAATGAAGCGCGCCAGGCGTTCGACGCGTTCCCGTTCCTTGTCGTTGCCCCAGAAGAAGACGCTGCGGCGTCCCTCTTCGAGGAGCGACCGCCCGAGATCGACCCAATGGTCTTCGGGCCAGAGCTTTTCGTCGCGACTCGCGTTGACGGCGAGCGCCACCCAGGGCCCTTCGGGCACCTCGAGCGCCTGCGCCCGGGGACGCAGTCCGAAGGCGGGCGCGTGCGCGGGCACTTCGTAGCCGAGCGTCTCGGCCGCAAGGAGGCGATAGCGCTTCACGGCCCCCACTTCTTCGGGAATCCGATGGGGATGGCGGTAGAAGAAGGCGGCCGCGGGTTCGCGAACCGTGTCGCGGCTGAAGCCGTGCACGGGCGCGCGCGTCCAGGAGGCGGGCCAGGCCGAGCGAAGGAGTCCCTGCTCGTCGATCACGACGTCGTAGCGCTCGGCGGCGAGCGCCGCGCGCAGCGCCCGAACCTCGGCCAAGGTTTGAGCCGAGAAGACGTTCTTTCGCCAGCGGCGAAAGGCGCAGACGTGCACCTTCGAGACGACGGGCGAGAGCGCGGGGATCTCCCTGAAGCTTTCTTCGGAGAGCCAGTGCACCTCGGCGTCGGGGAGGTTTTCACGAATGTCGACCGTGACGGGCAAGGCGTGAATGATGTCGCCCATGCTCGACGTTTTGACGACGAGAATCTTCACGCGGCGCCCTCCAGAACGGCCCGGAAGGCCGCGGCGGGGTCGCCGCCCTTTTCCGCCCGGCGCGAAAGGCGCTTACCGAGCTCGACGCCCGGCTGATCGAACGGATTGATGTGAAAGAGCGTCCCGAGCATCGTGGTCTTGTGTTCGTACAGGGCCATGAGGGCGCCGAGACGGCGCGGATTCACGGCGTCGAGCACGATCGTGCTCACTGCGTTGAAGAAGGGGCTCGACGGATCGCGCGCGACGAGCGCCTCGGCCTGGGCGCGCGCATTGGCGAGGAGCACCTTGTAGTGTTCCGCATAGCGGTGTCCGGGCATTTCGCTCCAGATCATGTCGACGCTCGTGCGCCCCGTCCCCTGACGGAGCCACTGATAGAAGCTGTGCTGACCTTCGTTGCCGTTGGCGCCCCAGACGGCCTGGCCGGTATGCCCTTCGATGGGCTCCCCTTCGGGGGTGACGGTCTTGCCGAGCGACTCCATTTCGAGCTGCTGCAGCCAGGCCACGAGAACGCGCAGGCGTTCGTCGTAGGGAAGCATGCAGTGCGAGGAGATTTCGAGCCGCGTCGCGTTCCAGTACGAAATGAGCGCGAGAAGCGCGGGCAGATTTTCAGAGATCGGGGCCTCAGAGGAGTGGCGGTCCATTTCGGCCGCGCCCTGCAGGAATTCCCGGAAGACTTCCGGGCCGAGCGCCACCGCAACGGGCAGTCCCACGGCGCCCCAGACGGAGAAGCGGCCGCCCACCCAGTCCCAGATGCGGAAAAGGTTTTCTTCGGGGAGACACATCTGCGCGGCCGCGTCCTCCTTGGAGGAAACCACCACGATGTGGCGGTTGCGGTCCGCCCCCACGATCCCGGCGTCGAGGAACCACTGGTCCACGGCCGCCGCGTTCACCTGCGTTTCGCGCGTCGTGAAGCTCTTCGACGAGACGATCGCGAGCGTCGAATGCGGCTGGCAGGAAGCGAGCACTCGCTCGAGCAGAACGCCGTCGACGGAACTCAGGAAATGGACGCGAATGTCGGGATTGGGCCCGCGCAGGGCGTGGTACACGGCATGCGGTCCCATCTCGGAGCCGCCGATCCCCACGTTGATGATGTCCGTGATGCGGTCGGCGCGGCAACCGAGCCAGCGGCCGCTGCGGACGTCTTCGGCAAACCGGAAGATGCGGCGGCGTTCGTGCTCGACCTCGTCGTAGTGCGGCGCCGACGGGGAGAAGGAGCGAAGCGACGTGTGGAGCGCCGCACGACCTTCGGATTCGTTCACGATGGCGCCCGCCATCATGCGGCGGTGCGCGGCGAGAATTTCGCGCTTCTCGCCGAAGGCGACGAGCCGTTCGAAGTCGGGGCCGCTGATTCGCTGTCGGCCGATGTCGAGCCGAATGCCGCAGGCGCGGCGTTCGACCGCCGCGCCGGACTGACGCAGGAGCGGCAACAATTCGACGGTGGGATTGGGCATGGGAATCCTCTGAAACTCAATCAAAACGGAAGCGCCAGGTCGGGCGCCACTTCATGGAGCGCCTCGCCGAAACGCTTGCGGATGCGCTCGAGCGCCTCTTCCGTGTCGCCTTCGAGACGGATCACGACAACGGGGGTCGTGTTCGAGGCGCGGGCGAGCGCGAAGCCGTCCTTCCACTCGACGCGCACGCCGTCGATCTTGATGACGTCTTCGGCGTCGTCGAAGTGAAGCTTCTCCTGCAGGAGGCGGATGAAGGCGTGCTGTTCGCCTTCGGCCATCGGAATGTGCAGTTCGGGCGTGTTCACGGCGCTCGGCAGGGCTTCGAGGCGGGCCGAAGGATCCTTTTCGCGCGAGAGGATTTCGAGGAGTCGGGCGCCCGCGTAGACGCCGTCGTCGAATCCCGGCCAGCGGCCGTCGTTGAAGAAAAGGTGACCCGACATTTCGCCCGCGAACGGAGCGCCCGTTTCGCGCAGCTTCGCCTTGACGAGCGAGTGGCCCGTGCGGCTGATCGTCGGAACGCCGCCGTGCTCGCGGATCCAGGGCACGAGCGCGCGCGTGCACTTGACGTCGTATACGATCTGAGCGCCCGGATGGGTGCGCAGCACGTCTTCGGCAAAGAGCATCATCTGACGGTCCGGATAGATGATCTGACCGGACTTCGTCACGACGCCGAGGCGGTCGCCGTCGCCGTCGAAGGCGAGGCCCACTTCCGCGTCGGACGTGCGCACGAGCGCCTGCAGATCTTCAAGATTCGCGGGCTTCGAAGGATCGGGGTGATGGTTCGGGAAGTGTCCGTCTACCTCGGTAAAGAGCGGAATCACGCGGCAGCCGAGCCCGTGATAGAGGCGTTCGGCGAGAGGACCGGCCACGCCGTTGCCGCCGTCGACGGCGATCGTCATCGAGCGGGCAAGCGAAACGTCGCCGAGCACCTTCTCGAGGTAGGGCGTCACGGCGTCCACCGTCTTGCGCGTCCCCGGCGTCTCGGCTTCGAACCATTCGCGAAGTTCGATGCGCTCGCGGATCTTCTGAATCTGGTCGGCAAAGAGCGTGACGCCCGCCACCATCATCTTGAGACCGTTGTATTCGGGCGGATTGTGCGAACCGGTGACGGCCACGCCCGTGCCCGTTCCGTAATAATTTGTTGCGAAATAAAGGACGGGGGTCGGCGCCATGCCGATGTCAATCACGTCGATGCCCGTCGAGAGGACGCCCTCGATCAGCGCATCGGCCAAACGTTCGCCCGAGAGTCGTCCGTCGCGTCCGACGCAGAACGCCTTGACGTCGGCCTCACGGGCCATGGAACCGAGCACTCGGCCTACGGCGCGAACGACTTCGGTCGTCAGCGTCACGTCGACAACCCCGCGGATGTCGTACGCCTTGAAAATGGATGCATCCAGCATGTTCAATCACCCGGAATCTGGAAATAAGCTGAAAGGATGTATGTTAGCAAAGGCCCCTACCTCTTCGGAATGAGCCCCCTGACCATGGGATACAATGTAGCGCACCTGAGCTAGTTCCGAACGGGCGGCACCCGCCCACTTGCCCATGAAAAAAGCACAAATTCTTTCCGCGAACGTTCTCGTCACGGGCGACGCCATGCTCGACCGCTATTGGTTCGGCGACGCCGAGCGCATTTCTCCCGAAGCGCCGGTGCCCGTCGTGCGGGTCGTCCGCTCCGAAGAACGTCTCGGCGGCGCGGCGAACGTCGCGCTCAACATCGCCCACGTCGGAGCCCGCGCGACGCTTCTCTCCGTCGTGGGTGAAGACGCCGCGGGACGCCGCATCGAAGAGCTCCTCCAGAAGGAAGGGATCGAAGCGGCCCTGCAGTTTGATCCGACGCTCTCCACCACGGAAAAACTCCGCATCGTCGCGCGGCAGCAGCAGATGCTTCGCTGCGACTTCGAATCCCACCCCGACGCCGAAGCGCTCCTTCACCACCTTGACCTCTTCAACCGGCATCTCGAAAAGGCCGACGCCCTCGTTCTCTCCGACTACGGCAAGGGCGGCCTCACGCACATCACGAAGATGATCGAATGCGCCCGCGCGAAGGGCTGTCCCGTCCTCGTCGACCCCAAGGGAGACGACTACGAGCGCTACCGCGGCGCCACGGTGATCACCCCCAACCGCTCCGAACTCCGGCAGGTCGTCGGCGCCTGGAAGAGCGAAGCGGATCTTCTCGAGCGCGCGCAGAACCTGCGCGCCGAGCTCGACCTCCAATATCTCCTTCTCACCCGCAGTGAGGAAGGGATGACGCTCTTTTCCGACGAAGGCGCCATGACCGTTCCCGCCCAGGCCCGCGAAGTCTTCGACGTTTCGGGCGCGGGCGACACCGTCATCGCCGTCCTCGCCACGCTCGTCGCCGCGGGCGTTCCGATTCCCGACGCCGTCGCCACCGCCAACCGCGCGGGCGGCATCGTGGTCGGCAAACTCGGAACGGCCTCCGTCACGTATGAAGAACTTTTTTCCTAAGGAAGCATCATGAGCATCCTCGTCACCGGCGCGGCCGGCTTCATCGGCTGCAACAACGTTCTGGCACTCAATCGCCGCGGCGTGACCGACATCATCGCGGTCGACAATCTCGAAAAGAGCGAGAAATTCCTTAATCTCGCCCAGTGCCGCATCTCGGACTACTTCGACAAGCGCGACTTCATCGCGCGCGTTCGCGCCGGGACCGCTCCGAAGCCCGAAGCGATCTTCCATCAGGGCGCCTGCTCGGACACGATGGAGCAGGACGGCGTCTACATGATGGAGAACAACTACCGCTACACGCTCGACCTCTACCGTTGGGCGCAGTCGCTGCACATCCCCTTCATCTACGCTTCGTCCGCCGCCACGTACGGCGCCAAGACGACCTTCCGCGAAGAGCTCGAGTTCGAAGGCCCCCTCAACGTGTACGGGTATTCGAAGTTCCTCTTCGACCAGGTGCTTCGCCGCGAATTCGACTATCTGCGCGCTCCGGTGATCGGGCTTCGCTATTTCAACGTCTACGGTCCGCACGAACAGCACAAGGGACGCATGGCCTCCGTCGCCTTCCACCAGTACTTCCAGTACCGCCGCACCGGCAAGGTGAAGCTCTTTGAAGGCTGCCTCGGCTACGGCAACGGCGAACAGCTGCGCGACTTCGTCTACATCGACGACGTCACGAACGTCCTCATGCACTTCCTCGACCATCCGGTTTCGGGCATCTACAACTGCGGCACGGGCCGCGCCCAGCCCTTCAACGACGTGGCGCTCTCCGTCATCAACAGCCTGCGCCGCCACGAAGGGAAGAACGCGCTCACGCTCTCCAAAGCCGTCGCCTCGGGCGAACTCGAGTACATCGACTTCCCCGAAGCGCTCAAGGGCAAGTATCAGGCCTACACCCAGGCCGACCTCACCAAGCTTCGCGCAAGCGGCTGCGACGTTCCCTTCCGCAGCGTCGAAGAAGGCGTCTCGGCCTACATGGACTACCTTCTCGAAGCCCATCCGGACGTGGAAGCCTGATGCAGAAAGCCGCCTTTCTTGACCGTGACGGCGTGATCAACGCCGATCACGGTTACGTGAGCCAGCCCGAAAACTTCGAGTGGCTTCCCGGCGTCTTCGAGGCCTGCCGCGAACTCGCCCGGCTCGGCTACGCGATCGTCGTCGTCACCAATCAGTCGGGCATCGCCCGGGGGTACTACGGCGAAGACGATTTCCTGCGGCTCACCGCCTGGATGAAGGCGCGTTTCGCCGAGGAAGGCGTTTCGATCGCGGGGGTCTACTACTGCCCGCATCATCCGGAAAAGGGAATCGGCGCGTACAAGCAGGCCTGCGACTGCCGCAAGCCCGAGCCCGGGATGCTTCTGCGCGCCGCCCGCGAGCTCTCGCTCGATCTTGCAAAGAGCGTGATGTTCGGCGACAAACCGGGCGACATGACCGCGGCACGCCGCGCGGGGGTTCCCGTGCGCATTCAGGTCGGCACCGACGCCCGCGCCCTTCCCGATCCCGCCCCCGACGCCACGCACACGGCTCTCTCCCTGCTCGAAGGCGTCGGGATTTTGTCCGATTCCCAACCTGCCGTCTCCTGAGGCGGCAACAAGCGGCCGGAAGGTTTCCGGCCGACCGATTTCACGTCAACGACGGCCGCAGCACCGCGGCCCAACGCAAAGGAGGATGCGCCCCTGCGGCATGATCGCCGCAACGGTGGCGCTCACACACCATGAAACCCGTTCGCAAAGTCGTATTCCCCGTCAACGGCCTCGGCACGCGTTTTCTTCCCGCCACGAAGGCGATGCCCAAGGAAATGCTTCCGATCGTCGACAAGCCTCTGATTCAGTACGCCGTGGAAGAAGCCGCCCGCGCCGGCATCACGGAAATGATCTTCGTCACGGGCCGCAACAAGCGCGCGATTGAAGACCACTTCGACGCCCACCCCGAGCTCGAACGCGAACTCGAAGAAAAAGGCAAGGACGAACTTCTTGAAATCGTGCGCAGCATTCTCCCGCACAACATCCACTGCATTTACCTGCGTCAGCCCAAGGCGCTCGGCCTCGGCCACGCCGTGCTCTGCGCGCAGCCCGTGGTCGGGGACGATCCCTTCGCCGTGATCCTCGCCGACGACCTCATCGACGCCCCGAAGGGCTGCATCGGTCAGCTCATCGAAGCCCGCGCGAGCGTGGGCGGCGGCTCGGTCGTAGCCGTTCAGGACGTTGCGCCCGAAGAAACGAAGAAGTACGGGATCGTAAGCGTGGACGATGGTTCGCTTACGACGCCGCGCGTGCGCGGCATCGTGGAAAAGCCCGATCCCGCCGTGGCGCCCTCGCGCATGGCCGTGATCGGCCGCTACGTCTTCGAAGCCGACATCTTCGACCATCTCGCCCGTCTGCAGCCCGGCGTCGGCGGTGAAATTCAGCTCACCGACGGCATCGCCGCCTCGCTTGAAAACGTGCCGACCTACGCCCACCGCTTCGAAGGCACGCGCTTTGACTGCGGCAGCAAGCAGGGCTTCATCGACGCGACGGTTCACTTCGCGCGCAAGCGCGGCTTTGAAATTCACTGACCGCCGCGCACCTTGCGCAACAGCGCCGTGGTGGAGCGTTCGTGCTCGAACGTGACCGTCACGGTGCGCCCGCCCCAGGCGGCGACGAGCTTGGCTTCGGGAAGATCCTCGATGCGGTAGTCGCCGCCTTTTACATAAATGTCGGGGCGAGCCTTCTCCACGGCCTCGAGCGGGACCTTGTCGGGAAAAACGACGACGAGGTCCGTGCTCTCGAGCGCCGCCACGACGGCCGCCCGATCGGCTTCCGTATTGATCGGGCGATCGTCTCCCTTTCCGAGCATCTTCACCGAACGGTCGCTGTTGACGGCGACGACGAGACTTGCGCCGAGCGCCCTCGCCTGCGCGAGATAGGTCACGTGTCCGCGGTGAAGGATGTCGAAGACGCCGTTCGTGAAGACGACGGGCTTGGGAAGCGCCGCCGCGCGCTCGGAGAGTTCCTCCATCGTGCAGATTTTCTTTTCAAAGGCGGGGGGCGGACAACGCGTGCTCATGACTCTCTGTTCCCGGGATTAGAATGTAGATCCCTTCATCTTACCGAAGCCGCAGCGCTCCATGACGAATCCTCCCCTTTTTGCCGTCGGCGACGTTCAGGGTTGCCTCCAAAGCCTTGACGAACTCCTCGGACTCCTTCCCGACAACGCGGAACTTCTCTTTCTCGGCGACCTCGTCAACCGCGGTCCCGAATCGCTCGGCGTACTGCGCCGCATCCGTTCTCTCGGATCGCGGGCCCGTTTTCTCCTCGGCAATCACGACCTGCATCTTCTCGCCATCGCCGCGGGCTTTGCGTCGACGCACAAGAAGGACACGCTCGACGACGTCCTCGGCGCACCCGACCGGGACGAACTCATCGACTGGCTTCGTCACGGACGTCTTCTGATCGAGGACCGGGGCGTCGTTTTCGTGCACGCCGGGCTCAATCCCGCCTGGAGCGTCGAAGACGCCAGAGCGCTGGCGCTGGAAATGGAAGAAGGGCTGCACGGCGACGACTGGCGCGAAATGTTCCGCGACATGTACGGCAACACCCAGTGGTCGACGGGCCTCACGGGGGCGGAACGCAGAAGGGCCGTCTTCAACAGCTTCTCGCGCATCCGCTTCGTGGACCGTTACACGGGCGAACTCGACTTCGATCAGAAGGAAGGGCTCGAAGGAGTGCCCGAGCGCCTCGTTCCCTGGTTTGAATTCACGGACCGCCGCAGCGAAAACATCCCGATCTGCTTCGGGCACTGGTCCATGCTCGGCCTCAAAAACGAAAAGACCCTGATGTCGATCGACACGGGGTGCTTGTGGGGCGGCGCGCTCACCGCCCTCAACATCGACACGAGGGAGATCGTGCAGGTGTCCTGCCCCATGTGGGCCGATCCCCTTCGCTATTCCTCGAAGAAGCGCTGAGCTCAGTCGTGCTTGAGCGCCGCCTCGCGGCGCTGACGGACGGCCTCTTCCTTCGCCGCCGTGGCGTCGGGCACGCCGAGCGCCGCGGACATGACGGCGGAGGTTTGCGCGCAAAGCGTCTTGCGGTCCACGCCCGCGGACGAAATCGGCTCGAGCACCTGCACTTCGGCCTCAAGTCCCGAAGAAAAGACGATCCGCTTCATGACGGTGAAGAGCGGAATGTTGCCCGCATAAGAGGGAATCGTCGTGACTTTACCCTTTTGCGTGTAGCGGATCACCACGGGGATGAGCTCCGCCTCGGTCGCGACGGCCGACGCAAAGAGGTTCGCGTAGAAGGGAAGAAGTACGCGCCCTTCGCCCGTAGTTCCTTCCGGAAAGAACAACACGGATTCGCCCGCGCGGAGGGTTTCGTTCATTTTTTCCGCCATTTCGAGCACCGCGCGCTTGCGGCTGCGGTCAATGAAGAGCGTGCCAGCGGCCCGCGAAATTAAACCGAAGACGGGCCAGGACTCGATTTCCTTTTTGGCGACGAAGCGCACGGGCAGAATCGAGTCCAAAAGGAAGATGTCCAGAAACGAGATGTGGTTCGAGCAGATCATGTAGCCCGTCTTCCCCTGACGGCGCGCGAGCGTCACCGCATCCTCGTCGGGAATCCCGCCCGAAACCTTGACGCGCACCCCCATGATGCGGGGCACGATGCGCGCGAGGCGCCGAATCCACGCGGCGCGGCTTTCGTCGGTCAGGACGGGAAGCACCAGGACCGCGAAGAAAATCAAAAAGAGAATGTAGAGCGCGATGAGCAGAAAACGGAAACTGCCGATGAAATAACGCATGAAAAAACTCGCTTAGGACTGCGCGGAGGATTCGTCGAAAAATTGCTGCAGCAAGAGGGCCGCGGAACGGTCGTCGATTTTCTCCCGCCCCGATTCCACCACGACGGAGGAATATCGTTCGTCCACTTCGAACACGTGCCGCCGAAAGCGCCCTCCCAACTGACGGGCGAAGCGTCGGCAGCGAAGCGTGTGCTCCGACTCGCTACCGTCGCCGTGAAGCGGAACGCCCACGACGAAGGCGACGGGATTCCATTCTTCGAAAAGGGCCGAGAGCTGCTGCCAGCGGTCCTCGCGTTTGACGGCGTGCAGGATGACGAGCGGACGGGCCGACTGCGTAAGCGTGTTGCCCACGGCCACGCCGATGCGCGCGAGACCGTAGTCGAGCGCCAGGATCGTACCTTCCACGGCAGTTTTTTTCATAAGCACTGAAAGAAAAAGCTTCCGAAACCGCGGCTGTCGCCCCGGTCGGAGGGGAGAGAAAATCGAATTTCTCTGCGGGACATCCGTCCCCGAGAAAACAGAGCGGTATTTTATCCGAACCGCCGCGACGGGGCCGAAAGGTTTATACTCCTCGGCTTCTAAAAAAACGCACCGTTTCCCTTTTCACGGTTTCTTTCCTTTTCCTGCGAGAAACACCATGCCCGAAAACGTTCTCGATCAACTCTGCGAAATGTTCCGCGCGGGCAACGCGCAGTTTCGCGTGCTGCACCACGAAGCGGCCGGCAAGACCAGCCAGTCCGTCGCCGAAATCCGCGGCACAGAACTCGGTCAGGGCGCCAAGGCGCTCTGCTGCACCGTCAAGGGAAACGGCATCAAGTGCCACGTGCTCGCCGTGCTGCCCGCCGACAAGCAGGCCGACCTTTCGAAACTCGCCGCCGCGTTCGGCGGCCGCCGCGCTTCGCTCGCGAGTCCCGACGAGGTCCGTGAACTGACGGGCTGCGTCTTCGGCGCCGTTCCGCCCGTGAGTCTGCACCCCGACCTGCGTCTCGTGGCCGACCCTTCGCTCTATGAACGCTACGACGAACTCGCCTTCAACGCCGGCGCCCTCGACACGTCGATCATCATCCGCACCGAGGACTACCGCCGCATCGTGGCGCCCGAACCCGTCTCTTTCGTAAAGGCCTGACCAACCGATTTTTTCCCGACCCCGATCCCTTCGCCATGATCACCTCCTTCAATGAAATCCTGACGAGCGCCCTGACGCCGACCATGCTCATCTCGGGCGTGGGCCTCATGATGCTCTGCATGACCAACCGCTACAACAGCACCACCGACCGCATCCGCAAGCTCATCAAGCGCCGTGAAGCGTCGGGCCTCAAGAACGAACCCTGCATCGACACGGAAATCCGCTACGTCTTCCGCCGCGCCGCGCTCCTGCGCCACGCCATGCTCTGCATTTCGAGTTCCGCCGTCTGCACGGGCTTTCTCGTCGCCACGAGCGTGGCGAGCCACTTCCTCGACACGGACCTCACTTCTCTGGCGGTGCTGTGGCTCTTCCTCTCGATCGGCCTCATTCTGCTTTCCTCCCTCTTTTTCTTCTGTGAAGTGCTCACGTCGCTCAAGGCGCTCGGCATCGCCGTCTCGAATCTGCCCGGCAAGCGCAAGAAGCACTACGCGCGCTTCTACTAAGGAGAGGGAATCATGATTTTTTCCGAATTCAATTCGATCGTCGCGCAGGCCCTCACGCCGATCACCCTCATTTCGGGCGTCGGCATTCTCATGCTCTGCATGACCGCGCGCTACAACCACGCCACCGAACGCATCCGCCAGCTCATGGAAAAGCGCGAAGCGTCGGGGACGACCGTCGAACCCGACATCGACGCGGAAATCGACCTCATTTTCCACCGCGCGGCCCTTTTGCGTTCCGCCACCATTTCGGTCGTGCTCTCCGCCTTTTGCTCGGGCCTGATGGTGCTCGCCGGCGTTCTGAGCGGCATTCTTGACGTCTCGCTCGTCGGTCTGCAGTCCGCGCTTCTCGTCTCGGCCATTTTCTGCATCGTCGTCTCGACGCTCTTTTTCTCGGCCGAAGTGACGGTCTCCCTGCACGCGCTCGGACTCGTCGTCGAGCATCTGCCCGAAAACGAGCCCGCCGCCGACAAGGCCGCCTGAGGCTCAGCGCATGTAACCCCAGCGGAAATAGAGCCCGCTGTCCTCGCCGAAGGTCTTCCCCCAAAGGAGATACACGGGACCGACGTAGGTATCGAGCCCCACGTAGAGCGACATGGCCTTTTTCCAATCGTCGTAGGACGAATCGTACTCGGAGGACTCGGAGCGGTTCCAGGCGCGGCCCGCTTCGAGAGAGCCCCCGAACCACACGGGCATCCCGATGTCGAACTGATCCGACATGTTCCGCGCGAGCCCGATCGATCCGAACTGTTTGTCCGACCCCGACCATCGGCCGTCGGGACTCCCTGAGAGACGTCCCGCTCCGCCCAACTGATATTCGCCGTGGCGGGTGGAGCGCCCCGCTTCGATCGTGCCCGTGGCGGTCCAGCGCCCGAAGGAAACGGGCATCTTGAAGCTCACCTCGTACGAATTGTGGCCGCCCGCGTCGCCCGAGGCGTCGTCCTCGGAGAGTTCCCACGAGGCGGAAAGATTCCATCCCTTGGTCGGGAAGGCGACGCGATCGAGCGTGTCGAGATAGAGATCCGCCATCGCAACCCCCGAAGAGCGGCTTCCGCCCTCGGGCGCCGAACCGATCACCCGCGTCGTGTCGCGGTTGACCCAGCCGACGCCGCCCGCGATCACGCCGAGATCCCACAGTTCCCGTCCGAGCCGCACCTGCGCGCGGTATTCCTCATTGCTCCAGCGGTGCCGTGCCTTGCCGTCCTGATAGACGTCGTTGCTCGTTTTTTCAAAACTCAGTCTCGGCATCACGAACCAGGGCGATCCCGGGCCCAGGGGCTGCACGAATTCGCTCGAGAACCCCTTGGTTTCGCCGAGCTGCACCTGATTGCGCCACTGCCCGCCCCAGGAGTTCATCCACCCCCAGGTGTGCGAAAGGATCAGATTGAAGTCCGAATGATCGCGAAAGTCCGACTCGACGGCCCCGCCGAATCGAATGGAGGAATATCCGGGCTTGAGTTCCTGAGGCTTGAGCACCAGCACCGACGTGCCGTCGGGACCGGGCTCGAAGGAATAAGTCACCTGCGTGAAGTCGCCCGAAGCCCAAATCCTGCGGGCCGAGTCGGCTACCTCTTCGTTCGTGACCTCGCGGTCGAGCGGCAGGTCGGCGCGTTCCACGACGGCTTCCGGATTGACCGTGGTAAGGCCCTCGACGCGCACCTCGGCGAGGCGGACCATCGTTTCCTCCGAATCCCGCCGCGGCATGCCCGCGAGATGCTCCTTGTTCCAAGCCGCATAGCGGACAGGATCGGACGAGAGTTTCGCCAGGCGGTCCTTCACCTTGATCGCCGCCTCGTAGCCCGCGTCGATGATGGCGGGACTCTTTTTGAGGTCCGCGCTCGTGAAGTTCGTCAGATCGGGCGTGATCAGGATGTCCCGCTCCGTCAGCTGCTCCATCGAGCGGCGCACGCTCTGCTCCGTGAGCAGATTCACCATCTGCGCCGAAACGTCGAGAAAATTCGTGATTTCCTCTCGCTTGGCCAGAGGAGTCCCCGCATTCACGGCGATGACGATGTCGGCGCCGAGCTCACGCGCGAGTTCCACGGGAAGGTTGTCGACAAGACCGCCGTCCACGAGTAGCATCCCCTGATATTCCACCGGCGCGAAGGCAGCGGGCACCGACATGGAGGCGCGCATCGCCTCGCGCAGGGTGCAGTTTTTCTGCATCACGACGCGCTTTCCGTTCACAAGATCCGTCGCGGGGGCCGCAAAGGGGATGGCGAGATTCGAGAGATCCTGAATGTGGTTGACGGCCCCGACGTGCTTGGAGAGAAAAATGTCGAGTTCCTGCGAGGGAAAGACTTCTTCGGGCAGGCGCACGTGACCGTCCCGGTCGATCTTGAGGCCGCCCGTCGTAAGACCGGAATAGTCGTCGAGCTTCTGCAGCCACGGGATTTGACGGCGGTCGCCGCGCAGCGCAAGCATCTTGTCCCAGTCGACGCCGAGCACGATCTTGCCCACTTCGTCGGCGCTGTAGCCCGCCGCATAAGCGCCGCCCACCATCGAACCCATGGAGGTCCCCGTCACCACGTCGATCTTGACGTTCAGTTCTTCGAGGACCTTGAGGACGCCCACGTGCGAGAAGCCCCGGGCGCCGCCGCCCGAGAGCACGAGCCCGACGCAGGGACGTCCCTCCGCCCGGCACGCGGCGCGCACTTCCTCGGGCGTCTTGGCCCACACGTTTTGTCCGCACAACAGAAATACCGCCATCGCCGCCATCGTCGGGCCGGCCGCCAAGCGAAAGTTCATAACGCTGTCGGTCGCGTCCTTCCCCGTCTTTCGACGGAAAAGGAGCGCCGCCTCCTTTTCGGGTTCGGTAGGATCGCTCCGTCGTTTTCGGGGACGCGCCGCACGGGAAACGGCCCCTCAAACGGATACAATCTCAGGGAATCATTCTCTCTTTCCCGCCTCGACAACGACGAACGGCGGAAGAGATCGATCTTTCAAGTGTAATGGGGGTTGCGTTTTCGTTTTCGAAACGCCTCCCCGTCTACGGGATTTCATTCATGCGCATTCTTCTTACGGGCGGCACCGGTTTCATCGGTTCGCACACCGCCGCGCTTCTCCTCGAAGCCGGACACGACGTCGTGCTCTACGACAATCTCTCCAACAGCCGCGCCGAAGTCGTCGACAGGCTCGAGCGCATCACCGGGCGCCGTCCCGTGCTCGTGGTGGGCGACATCCGCGACGAAGAGGCCATGCGGCGGGCGCTTCACGAGCACCGCATCGAAGCCGTCATTCACTTCGCCGGCCTCAAGGCCGTCGGCGAATCGGTCGAAAAGCCCCTCGAGTACTACGACAACAACATCGTCGGTACGCTTCGGCTTCTCGAAGCGATGCGCGCCGAGGGCGTGAAGTCCCTCATCTTCAGCTCGTCCTCCACCGTCTACGGTACGCCCAAGTCGCTTCCGCTCACCGAAGAGATGCCTACGGGCGAGGCCACCAATCCGTACGGCCGCACGAAACTGCACATCGAACAGATCCTTGCCGACTGCGCCAAGGCGGATCCCGAACTGCGCGTCGTCTGCCTGCGCTACTTCAACCCGATCGGGGCGCATCCTTCAGGACTCATCGGCGAAGATCCCAACGGCATTCCGAACAATCTCCTGCCCTACGTGGCCCGCGTCGCGCACGGACGCCTTCCCAAGGTGCGCGTCTTCGGCAACGACTACCCGACGCCCGACGGCACGGGCGTGCGCGACTACATCCACGTCATGGACCTCGCCGAAGGGCACGTGAAGGCGCTCCCCTACGTCACGACGCATCCGGGCTGGATCGCGATCAACCTTGGCTGCGGACGCGGCTACAGCGTGCTCGAAGTCATCCGCGCCTTCGAAAAGGCGAGCGGACAGACGATCCCCTTTGAAATCGTTCCGCGCCGCGAAGGCGACATCGCCGCGAACTGGGGCGATCCTTCGCGCGCCGAAAAGCTCCTCGGCTGGCGGGCCCGCTACGACATCGACGACATGTGCCGCGACGCCTGGCGCTTCGAATCGATGCTCGAAGGCTGATGCCCTGATGCCCGATCGGCGTCACTGTCCGGCTTCGGGCGGCGGCGCCTTTTCCGTCTCGGGCGAAGTTATCCACAGGTTCGCGGAAAGCGACAACCATTTGATAACAGAGTTATCCACACCCTTTTGCCAACTCTCCGTATGAATCTCTGAGATTCCTATCGTTTTTCCACAGATGAGCCGGCAATTGGCCGGTTGCGCGGGGTCGGTGAGCGGGGCGGGGACGAGCCCCGAGAGCGCCCTGCTCCAAACGGCGGCGTGCGCTTCGTCGTGACGCTGGGCCGAGGAGAGAATGAAGCGCGCTTCCTCCAGACGCGAAACGTAGTCGCCCCGCTCGACGTAGTGTTCGATTTCGAGCCGCGAAGGCGCGGGACATTCCGTCAGAACGCGCACGAGCCACGCCGCGAACGCCTCCGTTTCGGAGGGCTTTCCCACCTGCTTGTCGACGACCCGCAGGATTTCGCCCCGGGCGGCCCGGGTGAGGATCGCGTCGACGAAGTCCCTCTCGCCCGAATGGAGCCACCCCGCGCGCACGATGTAGCCCGCGGCGCCCGAGCGCATCACGGCGTACTCGCCCTCCTCCTTGGAGCGCCCGTAGGGACCCCGCGCCGAGGGGCGGTCCCGTTCGCACCAGGGCGCCTCGCCTTCTCCCGAAAACACGTAGTCCGTGCTCACCTGCAGAATCCTCGCGCCCGCGGCGCGGGTCGCTTCGGCAACGAAGCCCGCGCCCTCGGCATTGACGCGGTCGTATTCGTAGAGACGGTCTTCGGGCGCGCGCGTCACCGCGGCGGCGTTGACGACCCAGTCGGGGCGAAACTCCCTCATGCACCGCTCAAGGGCGCTGCGGCTCGTAATGTCGAGCCGATCCTTCGGGAGGCTCCAGACCGTCAGATCGGGGCGCCCGGTCATCGCCCGCGTCAGAGCGCGTCCGAGTCGGCCGTCCGCTCCGGTAATCAGGCACCGCATTCTTATTCCTCCTTCAAAATCTCACGCAGATAAGGCGCCGACGGCGTATCGCCCGCGGCCACTTCTTCGGGCGTCCCTTCGGCCACGATCCGGCCGCCCGCGGCGCCGCCCTCGGGACCGAGTTCCACCACCCGGTCGGCAAAGGCGATGACGCGCGGATCGTGTTCCACGACGAGCACGGTGTTGCCCGCCTCGACCAGACGGTCAAGCGTTTTCAAAAGCTTCGCCACGTCGGCCGGGTGCAGGCCCACCGTCGGTTCGTCGAGAACGAAGAGCGTTCTTCCCGTACTCGGTCTCGCGAGTTCCGTCGCAAGCTTCAGACGCTGCGATTCGCCCCCGGAGAGACTCGGCGCACTCTGTCCGAGCCGGATGTAGCCGAGCCCCACTTCGTCGAGCAACGCGAGTCGACGCTTGAGCGCGGGGTGGTTCGCGAAGACTTCCGAAGCCTCCGCCACCGTCAGCGAGAGCACCTCGCTGATGTTGAGCCCCTTGTAGCGGACTTCCAGCGTTTCGCGGTTGAAGCGCTCCCCGTGACAGACATCGCAGGGAACGTAGACGTCGGGCAAAAACTGCATGGCGACCCGAACGACGCCGTCCCCGCCGCAGGCTTCGCAGCGTCCGCCCTTGACGTTGAAGCTGAAGCGGTTGGCGTCGTATCCGCGCTCCTTCGCGGTGAGCGTCGAGGCGAAGACCTCCCGAATGGGACCGTAGAGTCCGGCGAAGGTCGCCACGTTCGAGCGCGGCGTCCGGCCGACGGGCGACGCGTCGACCGTGAGAATCTTGTCGAAGAGATCGGCGTTTTCGATCCGCTCAAAGGGGAGGACTTCCTCGCGGGCGCCCATGTAACGGTTTCGGAGCGCCCGGCAAAGCGTGTCGTTGACGAGCGACGATTTTCCCGCGCCCGACACGCCGGTGACGGCCACAAAGAGCCCCTCGGGAATCGAAAGCGTGACGTTCTGCAGGTTGTGTCCCTTCGCGCCGACCAGGCGCAGAGAACGGCCGGACTTGCGCCGCGGGCGCTTCTCGCCGAAATCGGCGAGGCCCGACAAAAACCGGCCCGTGAGCGACCGTTCGTTTCGGGCCACGTCTTCGGGGCGGCCCGCGGCGAGGAGTTCGCCGCCCGTTTCGCCCGCTCCAGGCCCCATGTCGACGAGCCAGTCGGCCGTCTTCATCACCGTTTCGTCGTGTTCGACCATGACGACGGTGTTGCCCTGCTCCTGCAGATTGCGGATCGCTCGAATGAGCCTCTCGTTGTCCCGGGGATGAAGTCCCACGCTCGGTTCGTCCAATACGTAGAGCACCCCCGTAAGGCCCGAGCCGAGCTGACCCGCGAGGCGGATTCGCTGCGCTTCGCCCCCCGAGAGCGTGTCGGCCGAGCGGCCGAGCGTCAGGTAGGGAACGCCCACCAGGAGAAGAAAGCGAAGACGCTCGCGAATGAGCGCGAGAAGGGGCGCCGCCACGACGGCCTTGCCGCCCGGCACCGAAAAGTCGTCGAAATAGCGGGCGAGATCCGAGAGCGGCAGGGAGAGAATGTCGGGCAGCGTTCTGCGCATCGATCCTTCTCCGATCCAGACGCTTCGCCCGTAGAGACCGATGCCCGAGCCGCCGCAGGTCCGACAGGGCCGGAGCCGACGGTAGTCCGAGAGTCCCTTTTGCAGGGCGGCGTCGCCGGTATTCCAGGCGGTTTCGAGTTCACTCAGAATGCCTTCGTACACGGATTCCCGGCCCGACCAGAGCGCGTTGCGCTCTTTCTCGGTCAGCAGTTTCCACGGCCGAGCCGTATCGATGCCGAGTCGCCGGCAGGCCTTCTTGAGCGAAGCCCACCGCACCTCCGAAGAGGGATTCCATCCCCGAAGCGCCCCCGCTTCGAGCGACTTTCCCTCGTCTTCCACAAGGGTTTCAAGCGCAAAGGCCGACTCCTCTCCCGTGCCGCCGCACTCGGGACAGCACCCCGAAGGATGGTTCGGCGAGAAAAGTTTCGGCTCCAGAAGCGGGGAGCGGTAGTCGCATACGGGACAGGCGTAGTTCGTCGAAAAGCCGTAGAGGGCCGACGAATCCATCTCCCGAACGAGAACGCGGCCGTTTCCGATTTTGGCGGCCGACTCGAAGCTCTCGGCGAGACGCTCCCGCTGCTCTTCGCGCACGCGCAGACGGTCGACGACGAGTTCGAGCGACGCGACCTGTTCCGGCAAATCGGCCGCCTCCTCCATTTCATGCGCGACGCCCTCCGCAACAAAGCGCGTGTAGCCCTTCGCACTCCAGGGGGCGAGTCGGCGTACCGTCGGTTCGTCCGATTGCGCCAGCGGTGCGGTGATGAGAATCCGCGCCTCTACCGAGCGCTCGAGCGTTCGCTCGACCATTTCCGCCACGATCTGCGCGGAGAGGGGTTCGCCGTGCTCGGGACAGAAAGGCTGTCCCGTCCGGGCGAAGAGCAGACGCAGCGCGTCGGAGAGTTCCGTGATCGTGCCGACGGTGGAGCGGGGATTTCTCACCAAAGTCTTCTGTTCGATCGCGACGGCGGCGGGAAGATTTTCGATCGCCTCCACATCCGCCCTCGGCAGAAGGTCCATCGCCTGCCGCGCCCGAATCGAAAGGCTCTCCACATATCGTCTCTGCGCTTCGGCGTAGAGCGTATCGAAGGCAAGCGAGCTCTTTCCCGACCCCGACACGCCGGTGACGACGGTCACGGCGTTGAGCGGGATCTCCACCGAGACGTTCTTCAGATTGTGCGTGCGCGCGCCGCGCACGCGGATGACTTTGGGATTCGGCATCTCGGTTCCTTAAGGAAAAGGGCTTGGCGGCTCCGCTAGACTTTGCATCTTTCCAAACAAGCGGATGTCGCAACATGAGCCAGGAACAGGAAATCGAAGTGCAGGCGGGCAAAATGACCCGTACGGAAATCAAGGCCAGCGCCTCCCTCGCCGGGATTTTTGCGCTTCGCATGCTCGGGCTCTTCCTAATCTTACCCGTCTTCGCGGTTTACGCTCACAAGATCCCCGGCGGCGACGACGAGTTTCTCGTGGGACTCACGCTCGGCATTTACGGTCTGACGCAGGGCCTCCTGCAGATTCCCTTCGGCATCGCCAGCGACCGTTGGGGCCGCAAGCCCGTGATCGTCGTCGGGCTTCTCATCTTCGCCGTGGGGAGTTTTCTCGCAGCCTGCGCCGATCAGATCGTCCTCGTCATGCTCGGCCGCGCCCTGCAGGGGGCGGGCGCCATTTCGGCCGCCGTCACGGCGATGATTTCCGACAGCGTGCGCGAGCGCGTCATCACGAAGGCCATGGCGATGGTGGGCGCCTCGATCGGCCTCACCTTCGCGCTCTCTCTCGTCATCGCGCCGCCCTTGAACGAACTCTTCGGCGTGCCGGGACTCTTCGTCATCACGGGGCTTCTCGCCCTTTCGGCCCTCCCCGTGATTCTCTTCGTCGTCCCCACTCCGCCCGCGCCCGCCGCGAGCGACGAAAAACGCCCGAGCCGCTGGCAGGACGTCGCCTTCGACCCGGAGCTTCTGCGGCTCAACTTCGGGATCTTCTCGCTGCACGCCGTGCTCACGGCGATCTTCGTCGTCGTGCCGGGACGACTCGAGTCGATGGACCTTCCCGTCCTGCACCACTGGTACGTCTATCTTCCCGCGGTCCTCTTCGGCTTCGCGCTGATGGTGGCGCCCATCCGCTGGGCCGAGCGCACGCAAAACGTCACGACCCTCGTTCGGCGGGCGATCATCCTCATGACCGTCACCTTCGGGCTCTTTACCTATCTGATGCACTCCATCTGGGAGATCGCATTCCTTCTCGCGCTCTTCTTCACGTGCTTCAACGTGCTCGAAGCGACGCTCCCCGGCCTCATCTCGCGCTTCTCGCCCCGCGAAAGCAAGGGGCTCGCGTTGGGCATCTACAACACGACGCAGAACATCGGTCTTTTCGCGGGCGGCGCCGCGGGCGGCTGGCTCGCGAAGCACTTCTGCGCCGAAACCGTCTTTGTCGCAGCCGCTTTGCTCATGGTCCTCTGGTACTTTGTCGCCCGAGGTCAGACGGAGCCCGGCCGCAAAAAGCGCGCCGATACGGCGCAGTGAAGAAGTGTGCTTCGGTGCGCTACAAATTGTCGCGTTCCTTCTGTAGAATGATCCTCGCTTCGGAAGATTTCCGAGCACAGGTTGGCTGACTCTCACGCCGAAAATGCCCTCCGCCCGAGGACATTGCGCCGCTAGAGAGACTTCGGCTTTGTTTTATTTGGGTACGTTACTTTGATTTTGGGTTGAATTATGGTCAACAAAGTCATTCTCATCGGCAATCTCGGTCGTGATCCCGAAATTCGCTTCACCACCGACCGCAACACCGCGGTCGCCAATCTCGCCCTGGCCACGACGCGCCGCTACCGCACGCCCGACGGTCAGACCACGGAAGAAACCGAATGGCACCGCGTCGTCTTCTTCGGCCGTCAGGCTGAAATCGCCCGCGACTACCTGCGCAAGGGCCGTCAGATCTACGTCGAAGGCCGTCTGCGCACGCGCAAGTGGACCGACCAGGAAGGGCGCGATCACTACACGACGGAAATCATCGGGGAAAACTTCCAGATGCTCGGCCGCCGCAGCGACTATGAAAACGCCGGCGCCGCCGCTTCGAGCGACGGCTTCGAAAGCGCGCCCCGTCCCGCTCCCGCCGCCCGTCCGGCCGCCGCGCCCGCTCCGAAGCCGAGCCACGTGCCGAACGACCCGCTTGTCGACGACGACGTTCCGTTCTGATCGAAAGCGATCCGATTACTGATGAAAAGGCCGACGCCCCGAGGCGTCGGCCTTTTTTGTCATTCATGCCGCACGGCGTCGATGGGATCGAGCTTTGCGGCCCTTCGCGCGGGGAAGAACCCGAAGATCACCCCCGTCAGGGCGGAAACCCCGAAGGCGAGCAGATTGATTCCGGGACTGAAGAGGAAGGGAACCTCCATCACGTAGGCAAGGCCCTTCGAGGCGCCGAAGGCGAGAAGAAGCCCCAGAACGCCCCCGAGTACGCCGAGCATGAGCGACTCGATCAGAAACTGCATGAGCACCTCGCGCTCGAGCGCGCCGATGGCAAGGCGAATCCCGATCTCGCGCGTTCTCTCGGTGACGGAGACGAGCATGATGTTCATGATCCCGATGCCGCCCACGAGAAGACTCACCGCCGCCACAGCGGCGAGAAGCGTCGTCATGATGTTCGTCGTCGAGGCGACCTTTTCGGCGATTTCGGCCGTGTCGAGCAACTGGAAGTTGTCGTCGTCCTCGGCCGAGAGCGAACGCCGCTCGCGCATGAGGTCCCGTACGGCCTCCTTGATGCGTTCGCGGTCCGAGTCCGCGTTCATGCGAAGCAGAAGGGAGCCCACGCGGGGCTTGCCGAGAAGACGGCGCTGCACGGTCTGCAGGGGCATCACGAGAAGATCGTCCTGGTCGCCCCCCATGGCGGCGCTTCCCTTAGCGGCAAGAAGACCGATTACGCGGCAGGAAAAGCCCCCGGTGCGGATGCTCGCGCCGATCACCGAACTGTCTTCACCGAAGAGTTCCCGACGGATCGTTTCGCCGATTACGCACACGGCCGCGCCCGACTGAATTTCCCCGTCCTCGAAATACCGGCCTTCCGCCAGCGTGCGGTTGTCGATGTCGAAATAGGCGTTCGTCGTGCCGATGATGCTCGTCGACCAGTTCCGGCCGTTCCCGACCACCGTGACGGTTCGGGAAGTCTGCGGCGCCACCCCTTCGATCCCGGCGATCTGCGTGGCAAGCGCCCGCACGTCGGCAAGCTTGAAGTCGGGCGCGCCCACCGCCTGACCGGGGCCGAGGCGCATGCCCGGGCGCAGCATCAGCTGATTGTTCCCGAAGGATTCGATCTGTTCGCGAATCGCACTGCTCGCGCCGTTGCCGACCGTCACCATCGTGACGACCGCCGCGACGCCGATGACGACGCCGAGGACCGTCAGAAGACTGCGCATCGGATTGCGCGCGATCTGGCGGATGGCAAGCAAAAAGGCATTTCCGATCATGGCAGCCCTCCCACGGTGTCCGAAATGAGTTCACCGTCGCGAAAAAGCAGATGACGTCTCGCGAACTTCGCCATGTCCGGTTCGTGCGTCACGAGCGCGATCGTGATCCCGTCCTCCCGATTCAATTCCGTGAGGAGCTCCATGATTTCCACGCTTCGCGCGCTGTCGAGACTCCCGGTCGGTTCGTCCGCCAGAAGAAGGCGGGGACGGGTCACAAGGGCGCGCGCAATGGCGACGCGCTGCTGCTGTCCGCCCGAGAGTTCCGAAGGCGTGTGACGCGACCAGTCGGCAAGTCCCACGCGCTCGAGCGCCTCCATGGCCTTCTCGTGCCGTTCGGCGCGGGGAAGACCGCGGTAGAGAAGCGGCAGTTCGACGTTTTCGAGCGCCGTCGTTCGGGCGAGCAGATTGAAGCCCTGAAAGACGAAGCCGAGGTGATAGCGGCGCAGCATCGCGAGCTGATCCCGAGAGAGCCCCTCCACATGTACGCCGTCAAAGAGGTACTCCCCGGCCGTCGGACGGTCGAGCGCCCCGATGATGTTCATCGTCGTGGACTTTCCCGAGCCCGAAGGACCCATGATCGCCACGAATTCGCCTTCGTCGATGCGGAAGTTCACGCCCTTCAAGGCCTCGAAAGCCGCGGCGCCGACGCCGTACCGCTTGTGGATGTCGCGAAACTCAACCAGGGGCGTCTTTATGTCGACATTATTCATATCCGTTCCGTCATGCTTCTCCCGAGCGGCGCTGATCGACGACGATCTTGTCGCCTTCCCGGATGTCTCCCGACACGATTTCCGTTCTCGTCCCGTCGGTGAGGCCCGTAACGACCTTGGCTTCCACGGGCTTGCCGTCGCGAAGCACGTAGATCGTACGTTCGCGTTCGCCGTGCTGCACCTCGTCGCGGACGACCTTGCTCGAGCCCATGCGGTGGGGCGGCCCCATCATCACGGCGCTTCCGCTCTTCTTTTCGGTCGTGCGCGGCTTGAAGCGAAGGGCCGAATTCGGCACCAGGAGCACGTCGTCCTTCTGCGCGGTGAGAATCGTGGCGGAGGCCGTCATGCCCGGGCGCAGGAGAAGATCCGAATTGTCCACGTTGAGGTAGGTCGTGTAGGTCACGACGTTCTCCGTGGTGGTCGCGCCGAAGGCGACCTTCTTGAGGGTCGCCGCGAAGCGCCGGTTCGGGTAGGCGCTCACCGTGAAGTAGGCGTCCTGTCCGGCCGCCACCACGCCGATGTCGGCTTCGTCGACGTCGACCTGCAGTTCGAGCGTGCGAAGGTCGGTCGCAAGCGTCAGAAGTTCCACGGCCTGCAGACTCGCCGCCACGGCGTAGCCCGGCTCGACGGTGCGCGCGAGCACGACGCCGTCGATCGGCGACTTGATTTCGGCCTTCGAGAGGTCCGTCTTGGCGGTCGAGAGCGTCGCCTCGGCGTCGGCAATGCTCGCGCGGGCGACCTCAACCGTCGCCTTGGCGGTGAGCACCGTCGCCTTCTGCGTTTCAAGATCCGTCTTCGCGGGCATGCGTCCGCCCGAGAGGCGGTGAAGTTCGAGCTGACGGTCGTAGCGGACCTGCGCTTCGTTGAGCTGCGCCTCGGCCTGGGCGAGCGACGCCTTGGCCGACTGCAGCCCCGCTTCACCGCTTGCGACGCGCGCGAGAAGATTGGCGCGGTCGAGCTCGATCAGCGTCTGACCGTTTCGGATCACGTCGTTCACGTCGACGTTCACCTTGCGGACGATGCCGGAGAGTTCCGAACCGAGCGACACCGTGCGAAGGGGCTTGAGCGTGCCGTCCGCCGTCACCGTGACCGAAATGTCGCCCACGCGGGCGTCCTCGGTCACGAAGGTGACGACCTCCGTCTTCTGCGTGGCCTGCCAGCCGAAGTAGCCCACGGCGCCGACCACCGCGAGGCCCGCCCCCCAATAGAGAACGCGCTTGTACCAGGGCACGATCGCCGCATCCAGACCGAGCTTCTTCACGGCTTCTTTCTTTGCATTCTTGTCCGCCATCGTCATTCCTTAACGCTTTCCGTGTCCGGGCCGTTTTCGGGCGTCCAACCGCCCCCCAGAGCCCGATAGAGCATGATGTAGTAGTTGACCCGATTCGTATCGTTCGCAAGCGCCGTCTCACGGGCGGTGAGGAGCGTGCGCTCGGAGGTGAGCAGGGTCAGATAGTCGCCGATTCCCGATTCATACTCGAGACGCGCGAGCTGATTCGACACCTCCGCGTGCTCGACCGCCTCGGAGAGGCGCCGCACGCGTTCTTCCGAAGACCGAATCCCCGTCAGGGCGTTGTCCGTCTCCTCGAGCGCGCCCGTTACGACGGCGAGATAGTTGGCCTTCGCCGAGTCGAGCGTCGCACGCGCCGACTCTTCCTGCGCCACGAGACCGCCCCAGTTGAGAAGCGGCACGCTGAGCCCCCCGAGAAGAGTCGCGATGCCCGTGCCCGAAGCGCCGAGCATGCCGATCGTCGCCGCCTGCGTGCCGAGCGACCCCGAAAGCGAAAGGCTCGGGAAGAAGGCGGCCTCGGCCGCGTCAACCGCTTCGGCGGCGCTACGCAGCTGCATTTCCGCGCCGCGCACGTCGGGGCGCTGCCGCAGCGTGTCGGCGGGCAACCGCACGGCGAGGCCCTCAGGCACCGTCGGAAGCGCGGCTCCCGTGTCGGAGAGCGACTCGGGCAGGGCTTCGGGCGACTGCACCGTCAGGCGGGCCAGGGCGTTCTTGTACTCCTGAATGCCGCGGTCGATTTCCGGCAGACGCGCTTCGGCGCTTCGCAGCTGAGAAATGGCGTCTTCGGCGTCGCTCGCCGTGGCGAGCCCCGCGGCCACCTGCCAGCGGGCAAGCTGTTCGTTTTCGCGGTAGTTGCGGATGCTGTCCTCGACGATGCGACGGTTGATCTGGGCGGAGCGCAGATTGACGTAGGCCTGCGCGGTTTCCGCGGCCACGGCCGCCTCGACGTCCTTGACCGTGAGCCAGGAGGCGAGCGCACTCCACTCGGCCGACGAATTCAGTCGGTATTCGCGCCCGGCCAGGTTGATCGTCCAATCGCCCGACAGAGTCGCCTGCCAGGATTCGGTTTGATTGCCCGAGGTGCGCGTGGTGCGGCCGTTGCCGCCTCCCGAGAAAGTCGGAAAGAGCGCGGACGTGGCGCTCGTCACCCGTGCACGGGCGGCCCTCAGATTGGCGAGGGCCGAGAGAACGTCCGTATTGTTTTCGACCGCCCGGCGAACGAGTGCGTCGAGCACGGGATCGTTCCAGGCCGCCCAAAACGCCTCGGTTTCGAACGTCTCGGATCCCGAGAGCGCGGGATGACTCCAATTCGCCGGCGTCAAGGGTTCCGAGAGCGCCGACCAGTTTTCCGACTGTACGGCGCATCCCGTCAGAACACCCGCCGCCGCGAGCGCCGACAGGGCGCGGATCAAGCGACGCTTAACAAAAATCACCTCAGCTCCTTCTTCGTATGTTCTTTTCGGAAGCGCTGAGACGCTTCCTTCACGGTTATTGTCACGTATTGAAGGTAAAGGAAAGGAGAGCCTTCGTAACAATTGCCCCTCGGGTGGTTACGAATTGCCCCGAGCGGTCTCGATTTCATTTTCGCGTTTTTCCCTGAGCGTTCGATTACGAAGCACTGCAGAAAGCGCGATTTGCGCACTATTGCTACACTACCGACAAACCCTCTGCGCAAGGGAGACGACCGTCCGAGCGGTCCAAACAACAACGCTCCGCGGATGCTCGCCGTTCCCTTTTCTCTTACAAAAACGACAATTCAAGGCCATGTTGGAACAGATTCCCGTTGCCCGCATCCTTTTCATCGACGACGATGTGGATTTGGTCACGCTCCTCTCGGACTACCTGTCCCTCGACAACATGTTGGTGACGCCCGCCTACAGCGGGCCCGAAGGCATCCGCAAGTTCGAAACCGGCGCCTTCGACCTGGTGATTCTCGACGTGATGATGCCCGAGATGAACGGCATCGAAGTGCTCAAGGTTCTGCGCGAAAAGTCGCACGTTCCCGTGCTTATGCTCACGGCGCGCGGCGACCCCGTCGACCGCATCATCGGGCTCGAACTCGGCGCGGACGACTACGTTCCGAAGCCCTGCCCGCCGCGGGAAATCTCCGCGCGCATCCAGGCGATCCTGCGCCGCACGCAGAACGCCTCGCACCAGTCGGCGGACGTCTACTGGAAGGATTTGAAGCTCAACGTCTCGCGGCGCACCTGCCGCTACGGCGACGAGGAGATTCCCCTCACCGGAACGGAATTCTCCATCATGCTGCAGCTCGTTCAGGCCAAGGGCGCCCCCGTTTCCAAGGAAACGCTCTACATCAAGGCGCTCGGCCGCGTGCGGCAGTCCAAGGACCGCACGATCGACGTGCACATGTCCTCGATCCGCCGCAAACTCACGGCGGGCACGAAGGGCAGACTCGAGGTCGCCAACCGCCGCAACGTCGGCTATCAATTGGTCGACAGCATGGACGAAGGAGACTGAAAGTGTTTTCGCGGCGACCGAGACGAGGTCTTTTCGGCAAGCTTTTCCTGAGCTTCACCTCCGTCTTCATCATCACGGCCTGTGTGGTGGTGGCGGTCGCCTACTTCATCCAACGCCCCGTGGGAAGCGGCATCGGCGAACTGAGCGACAGTCCCGCCGCGCAACGCTCTCTCGGCACCCTCGCCCCGGTTCTTCGCTACGGCGGCCCCGAGGCCGCGGCGGACTGGCTGCGCGAGAGAAGTCCCTATTTCTTCGAGTCGACTCTCTACGTCACGGACGAATCCCTGCAGGACGTTCTGAATCGTGAAATCCCCGCCCCCGCCCTGGAGCAGCTTCGCGAAATGCTCAAGACCGACCCTTCGGGCGAAAAGTCCGAAGGCGCCGTGCGGCGCATCGAAACGTCCGGGGGCGATTATCTGCTCTTTGCCGTCCGCATGCAGGAGCCTCCCTCCCTGCCGAGGCATCTGACCCATTTTCCGCTCGGCCTCACGCTCTCCTGCGCGCTTCTTCTCATCGTTCTCGTGAGCTGGTATCTGGCGCGGCGCTTCACGCGGCCGCTCGAAGAACTCAACGACGCCATGCGGACCTTCGCGCGGGGCGAACTCCAGACCCGCATCGCGGAGAAACTCAAGAAGGACGACGCCGACATCGCACAGCTCGCCGTGATCTTCGACGACATGGCCGAGGAAATTCAGGCGCTCATCAACCGTCAGCAACGGCTCTTTCACGACGTGAGCCATGAAATCCGCAGTCCGCTCGCCCGCATCAACGTCGCTCTGGCGCTCGCGGACCGAGATCCCGCCCGCGTGCCGCAATCGCTTGCCCGCATTGAAAAGGAGGTGGGCGAAATCGACCGCCTGGTCGACGACCTTCTCACCTACGCCCGGTTCGACGCGAAGGCGAGTCTCCGCTTTGAGGATCTGGCGCTCGACGAGGTCGTCCGGGAAGTGGACGACGCGGTCCGCTTCGAAGCGCAGGACCGAAACGTCACGCTGGAGGAAAACGTTCCGGAAGGAGTGCAACTGGCGCACAACCGGCTCCTTCTCTCGCGAGCCTTCGAAAACATTCTTCGCAATGCGCTGCGCCATGCGCCCGAGGGATCCGTCATCGACGTGACCCTCACGGAGGACGCCGACGGCGTCCGATGGATCTGCCGCGATCGGGGACCGGGCGTCGCGCCCAAGGATCTCGCCGACATGTTCCAACCCTTCTTCCGGGGAGAGACGCAGCGCTCGGGCACCGGGTTCGGTCTCGGACTCGCCATCGCGCTGCGCGCGGTGGAGCGCCACCGCGGCACGATCCGCGCGGAAAACGCCGATCCGGGTCTGCGCGTGACGATTTTCCTTCCGCGCTGATCCGAAAAAACGGAACCCAATTTCTCAGTTTGAGCTTTTTCCCTTCGCGCCGCAACTCTATTTGCACTTCCTTCGCCAAATGTCAAAACCCCTCAAAAAAGCCCCTCGGATACGGGGGATGAGGGGGCAAAATGGTTGGACATGCACTCGACTACAAAGGGAGAAGCGCAATGAGTTACTTCCAAACTGAAAACCTCCGTACTCTAGCCCTGGTAGGGCACGGCTCCTGCGGCAAGACCACCCTCATCGAAGCCATGCTCTACCGCAGCGGCATGATTCCCGAACCCGGCACGGTCGAACGCGGGAACACGATGTGCGACAACGACGCCCTGGAAAAGGAAGTCGGCCACTCGATCCGCCTGGCGGTCGCCCACATCGACACGGCCATGCCGAACCTCACCCCCGTGCGCATTCACGTGCTCGACACCCCGGGGTACCCCGACTACATCGGCCAGGACCTCTCGGCGCTTGACGCCGTCAAGTCCGTCGCGGCCGTGATCGACGCCACCAAGGGCGTGGATCTCTTCACGCAGCGCATGATGGACATGGCGGCCGAACGCAAGCTCTGCCGCATGATCGTCGTCAACAAGTTCGACGTCCCCGAAGCCAACCTCGAAGAACTCCTCGCCGAAATGCAGGCGATCTGGGGTCCGGGCGTCCTCCCGATCAACCTTCCCACGCAGAACCACGCGCACGTCATCGACTGCTTCGAACGTGAAGAAGGCGAATCCGACATCATGAGCGTCGCCGACGTCCACCGCGCCTTCATCGAACGCATCGTGGAAGAAGACGACGAACAGCTCGAACGCTATCTCGAACAGGGCTCCGTCGACCCTCGTACGCTCCATCCGCTCATCACGAAGGCCCTTCGCGAAGGCCACATCATTCCGGTGTGCTTCGTGTCGGCCAAGAACCTCATCGGCATCCGCGACTTCATGAAGGTCATCATCCGTCACCTTCCGAGTCCGGCCGAAGCCAATGAAGCGCTCTTCGTTCGCGGCGACGGCGAACCCTTCGCCACGAAGCCCGACAAGGACGCGCCCGTCATCGCGCAGGTCTTCAAGATCGTCAACGACCCGTACATCGGCAAGATCGGCGTCTTCCGCGTCCATCAGGGCCAGATCACGAAGGATTCCGTCCTCTACGTCGACGACAACAAGAAGCCCATCAAGATCGCTCATCCGCTGATTCTGCAGGGCAAGAACACGGCCGAAACCGACGTGCTCACCTCGGGCGACATCGGCGCCGCCGCGAAGATCGACGAACTGCGCTACGGTTCGGTTCTGCACAGCAATCCTGAACACAGCGACGTGCGCATGCGTCCGATCCGCTTCCCGAAGCCGATGTTCGGTCTCGCCATCCGTCCGGCGCGCCGCGGCGACGAAAGCCGTCTCTCCGACGCCCTCAACAAGATGCTCGCCGAAGACCCGACCATGGAAGTCGACCACGACGTGGTGCTCAATGAAACGGTCATCCGCGGGATCACGGAAATGCACGTGCGCTCGATTCTCGAACGCATGAAGCTGCACTTCAAGGTGGAAGTGGAAACGACGGCTCCGTCGATTCCGTACCGCGAAACCATCAGCCAGCCCGCCGAAGGCCATGCCCGCCACAAGAAGCAGACGGGCGGCGCCGGTCAGTTCGGCGAAGTCTATCTGCGCGTCGAACCGCTCGAACGCGGCAAGGGCTTCGAATTCGTCGACCAGGTAAAGGGCGGCGTGATTCCGTACAACCTGATCCCCGCCGTGGAAAAGGGCGTGCGCGAAGTGCTCGCCACGGGCTACCTCGCGGGCTATCCCCTGCAGGACCTGCGCGTGACGGTCTACGACGGCAAGCACCACCCCGTCGACTCGAAGGAAGTCGCCTTCGTGTCGGCCGGCCGCAAGGCTTTCCTCGACGCGCTCGCCAAGGCCGCGCCGCAGATTCTCGAACCGATCGTCCGCGTGGAAATCGTCGCGCCGGAAAGCTACATGGGCGACATCGCCGGCGATCTCGCGAGCCGCCGCGGTCAGGTTTCGGGCACCGACAGTCTGCCCGGCGGTCTGATGGAAATCACGGCCATCGTTCCGCTCGCCGAACTTGACGGCTACGCGACGCGTCTGCACGCGCTCACGCAGGGTTCGGGCTCCTGGAGCATGGAACTCGAGGACTACGCTCCGCTTCCCTATCAGAAGCAGCAGGAACTCGCCTCGAAGTACCAGCGCAAGGAAGAAGACTGATTCTTCGTCCCTTTTCGGGCGTCCCTCTTTCGGGCGGGACGCCCGTTTTGTGTCTTTCGGCGCCGAATCGCCGTTTTCTCCGTCGTTCATCCCCTACGGGAGGCGGTGCAGGACCTATAATTTTCCTCCCCGCTCTTTTTTTGAACGATTCAAAAGAAATGCCCATTTACGCTTACAAGTGCACCGCCTGCGGGTTCGAAAAGGATTACCTGCAGAAAATCAGCGATGCTCCCATCAAGACCTGCCCGCACTGCGGCCAGGACACGATGAAGAAGGAATTGTCCGCTCCCGGCTTCGAACTGAAGGGTTCCGGATGGGCCGCAACGGACTTCAACGGCGGTCACAAGGCGTTGCCCGCTTCGCACGTCAAGTCCGAGAAGAAATAATCGGACAGCGAACCGCCCGCAAAGGCGCTACACTTTAGAATTCATACGGTCGTTTCGCCGAACGTCCCCACGCTTCGCGCGATGTCGGAGAAACGGCGCACCAACTCAACTTGTCGGAGCTTTTATGCGTACCGTTTACTCTGGTCTGGTAGACGAAAAATACATCGGCCAGACCGTGACCCTTTTCGGCTGGGCTCACCGTCGCCGCGACCACGGCGGCGTGATCTTCATTGACCTTCGCGACCGAGAAGGTCTCGTTCAGGTCGTCTGCGACCCGGACCGTCCCGAAGTGTTCGCCACGGCGGACAAGTGCCGCAACGAATACTGCCTCAAGGTCGTCGGCGTCGTTCGCGCCCGTCCCGAAGGCACGAAGAACGAAAACCTCATTTCGGGCGGCGTCGAAGTGCTCTGCCACGAACTCGAAATTCTCAATCCGTCGGTGACGCCTCCGTTCCACCTCGACGACGAGAACCTCTCCGAAACGACCCGTCTCACCTACCGCGTGCTCGACCTTCGCCGTCCGGCCATGCAGAAGAACTTGCGCATGCGCTACCGCGCCGCCATGGCCTTCCGCAAGTACCTCGACAAGCACGGCTTCATCGACATCGAAACGCCGATGCTGACGCGCTCCACCCCGGAAGGCGCCCGCGACTACCTCGTTCCCTCGCGCGTTCAGGACGGTTGCTTCTACGCCCTGCCGCAGTCTCCGCAGCTCTTCAAGCAGCTCCTGATGATCGCCGGCTTCGACCGCTACTACCAGATCGTCAAGTGCTTCCGCGACGAAGACTTGCGCGCCGACCGTCAGCCTGAATTCACGCAGGTGGATATTGAAACCTCCTTCCTCTCGATGGACGAAATCCGCGCCATCATGGAAGACCTCATCCGCACGGTCTTCAAGGAAGTGCTCGACGTCGACCTGATCAATCCCTTCCCCGTCATGCTCTACGACGAAGCGATGGCCCGCTACGGCTCCGACAAGCCCGACCTGCGCGTGCATCTCGAACTCGTCGAAGTCACCGACGCGGTCGTCAACTCGGCCTTCAAGGTCTTCTCGGGCGTCAAGTCGCTCCACAACGGCAAGGTCGTTGCTCTGCGCGTTCCCGGCGCCGCTTCGATGCCGCGCTCGGAAATCGACTCCTACACCGAATTCGTCAAGATCTACGGTGCCAAGGGTCTCGCCTACATCAAGGTCAACGAACTCGCCCGCGGCCGCGAAGGTCTGCAGAGCCCGATCGTCAAGAACCTCTCCGACGAAGAACTCCAGGCCATCCTCACCCGCACGGGCGCTCAGGACGGCGACGTCATCTTCTTCGGCGCCGACAAGGCCAAGATCGTCTGGGACAGCCTCGGCGCTCTGCGTCTGAAGATCGGCCACTCCGAATTCGGCAAGACCCACGGTCTCTACACGCCGGGCTGGCGTCCCCTCTGGGTCATCAACTTCCCGATGTTCGAATACTCGGAAGAAGAAGGCCGCTGGATGGCTTGCCACCACCCGTTCACGTCGCCGCTCGACGGTCATGAAGACCGCCTCATCTCCGATCCGGAACACGCCTACGCCAAGGCCTACGACATGGTCCTGAACGGTTGGGAAATCGGCGGCGGTTCGATCCGTATCCACCGCGAAGAAGTGCAGGAAAAGGTTTTCGAAGCCCTTCAGATCGGCAAGGAAGAAGCCCGCAACAAGTTCGGCTTCCTCCTCGACGCCCTGCAGTTCGGTGCGCCTCCGCACGGCGGCATCGCCTTCGGTCTCGACCGCATCGCCACGATGATGGCCGGCGCCGATTCGATCCGTGACGTCATCGCCTTCCCGAAGACCCAGCGCGCCCAGTGTCTGCTCACGCAGGCTCCGGCCCCGGTCGAAGAAAAGCAGCTGCGCGAACTCCACATCCGTTTGCGCAACGAACCCAAGAAGGCGCACGACATCGCCGGTCAATAACCGACTCCGATTCGGTTTTCGATCCCCGAAGGGCCCCGCCCTTCGGGGATTTCTTTTCCTTGAAACCGTCTTCGGTAGAATACGGTGAGGAAAACCGCTCTCTCCCGCTTTTTGCCATGACGCCACAGGCTCTTCACTTTGCCCTTCATCCGCGCTCCGTCGCTTTGATAGGAGCGAGTCTGCAGCCGCAGAGCAACGGCGTGAAGTTTTGGAACGCCCTGCAGCGCTCCGGCATCCGACACCTGCACGCCGTCAATCCCAAGTACGAGCGTTTGGGAGAGGCCCCCTGCTACGCCCACGTCAAGCAGATTCCCGGGCGCGTGGACCTGGCCTTCCTGGCCGTTCCCCCGAAGCGCATGCCGGCGGTCATCGAGGAACTGCCCCAAAAAAGCATCCGCTTCGCCCTCATCCCGATCACGGACGATCTGCACGCAAGCGACCGTCCCTGGCACGCCGCCGTCTCGGAGGCGGCGCGCAAGGCGGGCGTTCGCCTCATCGGTCCCGATTCTCTCGGTTTTGCGCATCCCTCCGAAGGCTGCAATCTCGGCCCCTGGGACGTGATGCCGCAGGCCGGAGGCGTCACGCTCCTCGCACAGTCGGGACTCCTTGCCACGGCCCTCATGGACGACCTTGCCAAGACGGGCGCGGGCATCCGCTCCGTCGTCGTGACGGGGCTCGAACTCGACATCGGGATGTCCGAACTCCTGCGGTATTTCTCGCATGACCCGGGCACCAAGGTGATCACGCTCCACATCGAAGCCCTGCGCGATGCGCGCGCCTTCTACACGGCCCTTCGATACGCCGCCAAGCGCAAACCCGTCGTCGTGCTTCGCGCGGGCGAGGATCCGCGCTTCATCGCCGACCGTCTCGCGAGCTACAAATACCACACGGCCGCGGGACGCGACGACGCCTTCGACGCGCTGCTCGAGCGGGCGGGCGCCCACCGCGTGCGCGACGTCTCCGAATGCGCCGCCGTCACGGCGGCCTTCCACTGCGGCCGCATTCCGAAGCGCAACCGACTCGGCGTCGTCGCCAACAGTTCCGCCTTCGCCGCACTCGCCGCGGGCATCACCCACTCTTCCGGCGTGGATCTGCAGGGCTTCGCCCCCGCCACGGTTCACACCCTGCAGTCGATCTTTCCCGGCGCCCAGCTTCCCGTCAACCCCGTGGACGCGGGACTGCAGGCCAAACCCGAACAAATGCAGGCGAGCGCCGAAGCGGTGCTGCGGGACCCCGAAATCGACGGACTCTTGGTCGTCCTCGGGCCCACGCTCTTTTCCACGCCGGTCGACACGATTCGGGCCGTCGCCAACGCCGCGCAACGTACGCCCAAACCGGTCCTTCTCTCCTGGGCGGGACACCGTCACGACGCGGGCGTAGCCGAACTGCTCCCGGAACTCTCCCGCTCCCAGGTCATTGCGCTTCGTTCCTCCGCAAGCGCCGTTCAGGCTTTCGGCACGCTCGCGCAACACCGGCGCGCCACGATTGCCCGGCGCGAAGCGCCGGCACCGGGTCTGGACCGCCTGGACGCCCGCGCGCTCGCTTCGGCGCGAAATCTCGTGAAATCGGCCCTCGAAGCGCACCGCTACCTCCTCGAGCCCGACGAAGTGGAGGCGCTTCTCACGATGGCGGACCTCCCGCACGAACCTTCGCACCGCGCGAAAACGCTCGACGAAGCGCTCCGGCTCTTTCGAGAAATCGGCGCCCCCGTCGTTCTCAAACGGCTCGGTCCCGGCCCGCTTCTCGTCGAGTCCGACACGACGCTTCTCGATTTGCGCACGGAAGAGGAGGTCCGCAAGGCCTGGCAGGCCGTCGTCGAAGAGGAACAACGCTTCTTCGAAGGGGTGCTCGTCGAGCGCTTCGTCGCCCACGACGCTAGGCGCGCCTATCGTCTGACGCTCGACACGGACAGCATTCTCGGCCCGATCCTCGAGGCGGGAGCGGGCGGCGTCGTCTACCGCGCAAAGCCCGACCTCCGCACGGCGCTCGTGCCCGCTTCGCGACGCGACGCCGTGGCGCTTCTCACGCAAGCTCGGCTGCAGGACACCGAAGCAAGCGTTGCGCTGGCGGGCATGCTCGAGCGCCTCGCCGATCTCGCCGAAGCCATTCCGACCCTGCGCCGCATCGTACTCGACCCGATCGTGGAGACCCCTCGGGGTACCCTCGCGCTCTCGGCCTCGGTGCACCTGCGCGAAGCGCCCGTCGAGTGCGACGAACGCGCGTCGCACCTCACTGTGGCGCCCGCAAGCCGCGTGGAAGAAGTCTGGAGCGCGGGCGACCGGACGCTCACCCTGCGGGCGCTCCGGGAAAACGACTTTTTCCGGCTCGAAGCCTTTTTGGACCGTCTCTCCGACGAAACGAAATTCCTTCGCTTTCACACGAGGGCGCCCATCACGCAGGCGGTGGTCTCGGAGCTCACGCAGCTCAACTACGATCTGGAAAACGCCTGGGGCCTCTTCGAAGGCGACGAGATCCGGGCGGTGGTGCGCTGGTCGGCCGACGCCGAGGGACTCTCTGCGGAATTCGGCGTGGTCGTCGAGGAGCGCTTCCAGCGCCTCGGCCTTGCCTCGCGCCTGATGCGCCACATCGAAGCCGAAGTCTTTTCGCGCGGCGTCGGACGTCTTTCGGGCCTCGTTTTGCGCGAGAACGCGGGCATGAACCGCCTGATGACGAAGCTCGGCTACGCCGCCAACGAAAGCGATGAACCCGATTCGCTCGTTTGGAGCAAAACGCTTCGCTACAAAGATTTCTCCTGAAATATTCGCTAGGATAGCCTCCTCTTTATGTAAGAAATTTCCCATGACCATTCGTTCCGAATTTGAATACGGCATTCTTCGCCTCACCATCGATCGTCCCGCTCAGCGCAACGCCTTCAACGCGGACATGTTCGATCAGCTTGCGGGCGAACTCGACGCCGCGCGCCAGAACGACAAGGTGCGCGTCGTCCTTCTCAAGGGGTCGACCGGCCTCTTCTCCGCGGGCGCCGACGTGCGCGAGTCGCTCAACGCTCCCGAAACGATCGACGCGGCGGCGGGCCGTCTCTTTGAAACCCTGCGCAGCTTCCCCAAGCCGATCGTGGCCGAAGTGGCGGGCCCCGCCGTGGGCGACGCCTTCACGATCCTTCTTTACTGCGACCTCGTCTATGCGTCCGACAAGGCGCTCTTTTCCGTGCCCTCCGTCGCACTCGGCCGCACGCCCCGCTTCGGCACCGCCGCGCTCGTCTTCGGTTCGGCGGGCGCCGCCCGCGCCGCGGAAAAGCTCTTGCTGTGCGAACCCATTTCCGCGGACGATGCGCTCGCCATGCGCCTCATTTCAGCGGTCGTCCCCGAGGACGACCTCGTGAAGGTGGTCGCCGCCAAGGTTGCCCGTCTCGCCGTCCTGCCGCCGCAGGCCGTCGCCGCCACGAAGAGTCTTCTGCGCGACGCCCGAAACGGGTGGCTTACCGCCCAGATTGAAAACGAAGAGGCGGTCTATCGCCGTCAGGCGGCTTCGCCCGAAGCCAAGGAAGCGCTTTCCGCCTTCGTCGAAGGTCGCAAGCCGGTCTTCGCCGCGACGGAAGATTGACCGCTTTCGGTGCATTCCGCACCATATCGGACGCACCGAAGAAGGGCGGAAAAGCCTCTCTTCTTTGGTGCATTTTCATGTGTTTTCTACATGACGGCCTCTCCTGCAGGCCGTTTTCATTTTTGGCACGTCCTTTGCTTCCATAGAAGACGAACCCTTTTCGCATCCCTTTTCTCTAGAGGTTCTCTTCCATGAAAGTCTCCGCTCTCTTCCTGCCTCTGGCTCTTTGCTGCGTCGCCCTCAGCGCGGGAGCCGAAGATCTCTCGGGCACCCTTCTCAAGGTGAAGGAGTCCGGCACCCTGACGCTCGGCTACCGTGAAAGCTCCGTCCCGTTCTCCTACCTCGACGCGGAAGGCAAGCCCGTCGGCTACGCCTTTGAAGTTTGCCGCGCCGTGGGAGAAAGCGTGAAGAAGCGCCTCAACATGCCGGATCTGAAGATCCGCTATCAGCCCGTCACCTCCGCCAACCGCATCCCCCTCATTCAGAACGGCACGGTCGACATCGAATGCGGCTCCACGACGAATTCCCTCGTTCGTCAGCGCCAGGCCGCCTTCGGCATCTCGTACTTCGGCATTCAGGTGAGCGCCGCCGTCAACAAGAATTCGGGCATCCGCTCCTTCAAGGATCTCGACGGCAAGAACGTGACCGTGACGGCCGGGACGACCTCCGTGGCGCTTCTCAAGGCCTATGAAAAGAAGGAAGGCATCCGCACGCGCATCCTTATGACGAAGGACTTCGCCGAATCCATGCAGCTCGTCGCCAACGGCCGGGCCGACGCCTTCATTCTCGACGACGTGCTCCTCGCGGGCCAGATCGCCAATCTGTCGAACCCCGAAGACTTCATGATTCTCGACGCCTCGCTCAGCAAGGAACCCTACGGTCCGATGTTCCGCAAGGACGATCCGCAGTTCAAGGCGCTCGTGGACGAGACGATTCTCGAGATGATCCGTTCGGGCCGCCTCGCCGAACTCTACAAGACCTGGTTTGAAAAGCCGATTCCGCCCAAGAACGTGAATCTTGCCTTCCCGATGAACCAGACGACGAAGGATCTCTTCGCCCACCCCAACAGCGACGGAATCTGACGAAAGAACGGGGCGGGGATCCGGAAAACTCCGCCCCCTTCTTTTCAGTACAAATACAACAAATAAAAGGCAACGAACATCATGGCGCTCAACTTCAACTGGGAAATGCTCCTGGAACCCTCTCTCTTCACGGAGGATCCTTGGTGGCTCTACATCCTCTACGGCGCAGGCTGGACCATCGGACTCGCCGTGAGCGCCTTTGCGCTCGCCCTCGCGGTCGGCATCGTCATCGGCACATTGCGCACGGTGGAGAACCGGTTCGTGCGGGGCTTCTGCGAAGCCTGGATCGAACTCTTCCGCAACATTCCGCTCATCGTCCAGATCTTCCTCTGGTACTTCGTGCTCCCCGAACTCGTCGCGCCCTACAAGGAATGGATGATTTCTGCGCCGCCCGTCGCCTCGCAGTTCCTTTCGGCCTTCCTCTGCCTCGGCCTCTTCACGTCCTCGCGCGTGGCCGAACAGGTTCGAGCCGGCATCGTCAGCATCCCGCGCGGTCTCTTCAGCGCCGCCAAGGCCCTGGGTCTGCGCGCCACGCAGAGCTATGCGCACGTGGTTCTCCCGATGGCGCTTCGCATCGTGCTGCCGCCCCTTACGAGCGAAGCGATGAACCTCATCAAGAACACGGCCGTCGCCCTCACGATCGGCCTGCCCGAACTCACGATGCGCGCCAACGAAATGGGCGAGAACACCTTTGAATTCTTCGCCGCCTATCTGTGGGCGACGGTTCTCTACATCGCCATTTCGCTCTCGGCGGGACGCCTCATGGCGGCCCTCGAACGCAAGAGCGCCATCCCCGGCTTCATCGCCGCCCGTTGACCGGAAAGGAGCGAATCATGGACTTTTCTTCGATCACCAATTCGTCGGCCTTCCTCCTGAACGGCGCCGCCTACACGATCAAACTCACGCTCATCACGACCGCGGGCGGTCTCACGCTCGGGACGCTTCTCGCGCTCGCTCGTCTTTCGTCGAAGCCCCTGCTTCGCGAGCCCGCGCGGCTCTACGTGAATTTCATGCGTTCCGTTCCGCTTGTTCTGATTCTCTTCTGGTTCTTCCTCCTGATGCCGGAAGTGTTGCGGGTGCTCTTCGCGTTCGACCACCCCGTCATGATCGGCGCGGACTGGACGGCCATCATCACTTTCGTGCTCTTTGAAGCCGCGTATTTCAGCGAGATCATGCGCGCGGGCATCCAGTCGGTCAAAAAAGGGCAGATTTTCGCCGCATACGGTCTCGGTTTGAGCTACCCTCAGACGATGCGCTACGTCGTGCTACCGCAGGCGATTCGCAACATGCTCCCCGTTCTTCTGACGCAGACGATCATTCTCTTTCAGGACACGAGTCTCGTCTACGTGATCAGCGGCAACGACTTCATGGGAGCCGTGACGAAAATCGCCCAACGCGACGGGGAACTGATTCTGATGTACTCGTTTGCGGCGCTGGCCTACCTGACGGTCTCCCTCTCTCTTTCCCTGCTGATTCGTCGACTGCAGGCGAGGATGGCCGTCGCGCGCTAACCACTCTCCCCCAGAGAAAAACAAAAGGATTACTCCACCATGGCAATGATTGAAATCAAGAACATCAGCAAGTGGTACGGCTCTTTCCAGGTGTTGAAGGACTGCTCCGTCAACGTCGAGAAGGGTGAGGTCGTCGTTGTTTGCGGTCCGTCGGGCTCGGGCAAGTCCACCCTCATCAAGACGGTCAACGCGCTCGAACCCTTCCAGAAGGGCGAGATCATCGTCGACGGCATCTCCGTAGGCGACCCCAAGACCGACCTGCCGAAGCTGCGCAGCCGCGTGGGCATGGTGTTCCAGCATTTCGAACTCTTCCCCCATCTCTCGATTCGGGAAAACCTCGTTCTCGCGCAGATGAAGGTGCTCGGCCGCGGCCGTGAGGAAGCGACCGAACGCGGTCTGAAGCTCCTTGACCGCGTCGGCCTTCTCAAGCACGCCGACAAGTTCCCCGGCCAGCTCTCGGGCGGCCAGCAGCAGCGCGTCGCCATCGCCCGCGCGCTCGCCATGGACCCGATCTGCATGCTCTTTGACGAACCGACCTCGGCGCTTGACCCGGAAATGATCAACGAAGTGCTCGACGTCATGGTGCAGCTCGCCAAGGAAGGCATGACCATGATGGTGGTCACCCACGAAATGGGCTTTGCCAAGAAGGTGGCCGACCGCGTCATCTTCATGGACGCGGGCGAAATCATCGAAAATCTGCCCGCGGAAGAGTTCTTCGGCAAGCCCCATACGGACCGCGCCCAGAAGTTCCTCTCCAAGATTCTCTCGCACTGATCGGCCCCGCCTTACGGTCGACAGCTGCCGCGGCACCCTTCGGGGTGCCGTTTTTGCATTGGCAAAAGAAAAAAAATTGTCGTGAACCCGCGGCGAATGCGACTTCTCGAATCGGCGCCGCCTCCGAACGCGGTATCATTTAAAGATTGACTTCCAACCGCTTTTCACGAAGATCCACATGCCTTATCAGCTCGATCCCGCCGCAGCCCTTCGACTCGGACAGGCCGTCCTGCAACAGGAAGCCGAAGCCCTGCACATGATCGCCGACCGCATCGGCGACGATTTCGTCGAAGCCGTCCGCATTCTTCTCGACTGCCGCGGCCGACTGGTCGTTTCGGGCGTGGGCAAATCGGGGCACATCGGCCGCAAACTCGCCGCGACCTTCGCCTCCACGGGCACGCCCGCCTTCTTCGTGCACGCGGCCGAAGCCGCTCACGGCGACCTCGGCATGATCACGTCCGACGACGTGGTGCTCGCCATCTCCTACTCGGGCGAAACGAACGAACTCCTGACGATCGTTCCGACCCTCAAGCGCGAAGGCGCCCGCCTCATCGCCATGACCGGGAACCCCAATTCGAGCCTTGCGAAGTACGCGGACGTGCACCTCAACTGCCACGTCGAACGCGAAGCCTGCCCGCTCAACCTCGCGCCCACCACCTCGACGACGGCCACGCTCGCGCTCGGCGACGCCCTGGCGGTCTCCTGCCTCTCCGCGAAGGGATTCAGCAAGGAGGACTTCGCGCGAAGCCATCCGGGCGGCGCGCTCGGACGGCGTCTCCTTCTGCACGTCTCCGACGTCATGCGCTCGGGCGACGCGGTGCCCTTCGTCACCGCCGACACGCGCGTTCTCGACGCCGTCCGCGTCATCACCAAGAAGCACATCGGCATGACCGCGATCGTCGACGCCGACCACCGCGTCCTCGGCATCTTCACCGAAGGCGACCTGCGCCGACTCATCGAGGCCCGCGGCGACATCCGTCCCGTCATCATCTCGGAAGTCATGACGCGCTCGCCCGCCGTGATCCGTCCCGAGGAACTCGCCGCGCAGGCCGTGCGCATCCTCAATCAGCGCCAGTGCAACCAGCTTCTCGTCGTCGACGGCGAGAACCGCCTCGTCGGCGCCCTGCACATGCACGACCTCGTCAACGCCAAAGTCCTCTAAGGAGTCCCTATGGTGGCCAAGCTCCAGGAAAAAGCCCGCCGCATCCGCATGGTGATCCTCGACGTCGACGGCGTTCTCTCCGACGGCACGATCAACGTTTCCGGATCGGGGGAACTCTACAAGGCCTTTTTCGTTCGGGACGGTCTCGGCATCAAGATGCTCCAGAAGGCGGGCATCCCCGTCGGCATCATCACGGGGCGCTCGTCCGACATCGTGGCGCGCCGCGCCGAGGAACTCGGCATTACGGACCTCGCCCAGGGGCAGCGCTTCAAGACGAACGCCTGGGAAGCCATGCTCGCCCGCCACGGCCTCGAAAACGAAGAGGTTGCCTACATGGGCGACGACGTCCCCGACCTGCCGCTTCTCATGCGGGCGGGGCTCTCCGCGACGCCCGCCGACGGCATCGCCGACCTCGACGATCTCGTCGACTTCCGCTCCCGTTTCCCGGGCGGCCGCGGCGCCGTGCGCGAACTCGCCGAACTCATTCTCCGCGCCCAGGACCGCTGGGACGATCTGATCCGCCAAACCTACGTGGAAGGAAAGTGAGATGGCACACCGTCGCCTCATCATTCAGGAACGCATCACGGCCATCGTCGGCGCCGCCCTGCTCTTCTCCCTCGTCGGACTGAGCTACTACTATTCCATCCAGATCACGCTCGACGACCTGAAGTACGTTCCGAGCGCCTCGTCGCCCGACTTCACCGCGACCGACGTCACGATGTCGGACTTCAACGAACAGGGCGTCGCCTCGCAACGGCTCGCCGCCCAGAGCGTCGAGCATTACTCCGACGAGCGCATGATGGCCCACCAGGCCACCTACCACACCCTGGATCCGTCCAAGCCCCAGATCGTCGCAAGGGCCGACAAGGCCGAAAGCCTCGACGGCCTGGAAACCGTTCAGCTTACGGGAAACGTCCGTTTCACCCGGGCCGCCTCCGAAGCGGAGCCCGATCTCTATTTCGAGACGGAATTCCTCAACGGCTTCCTCGACACGCACCAGTTTGAGACCGACCGTCCCGTCTTCATGCGGCGCGGAGAAGACACCACCTCCTCGCAAAACGGAATGCGCTACGATAACGTCGCGCACACCGTCGAGCTGACGGGGAGCGTCCAGACGGTCCTTCACCCGCAATCCAAATCGATCGCTTTGCCCTGATAACACGAGAACTCGTCATGTCCACCAAAGTCCTATGCCTTCTCGCCAGCGTCCTGTTCCCGCTCAGCGCCTTCGCCCTTTCGACGGACCGGGAGCAGCCCATCGAGATCCACGCCGACACCTTCAACGGGGACGAAGTCAAGCAGACCGCCGTGTATTCGGGCAACGTCATCGTGACCCAAGGCTCCATGAACCTTCTGGGCGCCCGTCTTGAACTGCGCCTCTCCGCGCGCGGCTACCGCCAGGGCACCGTCACGGGGAACCTCGCGCGCTTCCGTCAGCAGCGCGATCCCAAGACGCCCGGCGTGGACGAATGGGTGCACGCGCAGGCCGAAAGAATCATTTATGACGAAGAGGTCGACACGATCACGCTCGACGGCAAGGCGCGCCTCGCCCGTTCCGAAAACGGCGTGGAAAAGGACATCACCGAGGGCGAACGCATCGTCTACGACATGCGCAACGCCCGCTCCCGCGTCGAAGGCGGCGTGGTGAACGGCCAGAAGCAGCGCGTGAGCACCATCATCGCGCCGCGCAACAACAACGCCAAGGAAACCAAGTCCCGCGAAGGCGCGGACCTCTCGAACGCCACCTCTCTTTCGCCCGCCAAGAAGGACTGACGCACCGTGACCGAAACGCAAAACACCAATCCTATCCGCCACAACACCCACACGCTCGTGGCGACGGGGCTGCAGAAGCACTACGGTTCCCGACAGGTCGTCAAGGGCGTCGATCTGGCCGTGAAGTCCGGAGAAGTGGTGGGCCTGCTCGGGCCGAACGGCGCCGGCAAGACCACGTCCTTCTACATGGTCGTGGGGCTCGTCGTCGCGGACCGCGGCACGATCGAACTCGACGGCAAGTCGATCACGCACATGCCGATCTATCAGCGCGCCCGCCTCGGACTCTCCTATCTTCCCCAGGAAGCAAGCGTTTTCCGCCGCCTCACGGTGGAAGACAACATCCGAGCCATTCTGGAACTTCAGGACGGCGAAGACGGCCGTCCCCTCTCGAAGCCCGAGATCGAACGGCGCCTCAACATGCTCCTTGAAGAGCTGCAGATTCAGCACATCCGCACGAGCATGGCGATGTCGCTTTCGGGTGGCGAACGCCGCCGCACCGAAATCGCCCGCGCGCTCGCCGCGAATCCGCGCTTCATTCTGCTCGACGAACCGTTCGCGGGCGTCGACCCCATCGCGGTGATCGAAATTCAGCGCATCGTCCGATTCCTCAAGGACCGCAACATCGGCGTGCTCATCACGGACCACAACGTCCGCGAAACGCTCGCCATCTGCGACCACGCCTACATCATCAACGAAGGCAGCGTCCTCGCCTCGGGCTCGCCCAAGGACATCATCGACAATCCCGAAGTGCGCACCTTCTATCTCGGCGACAACTTCCGCATGTAATGCTCGGACTCGATCTTTCGGCCTCGCAACGTCTGCAGACGACGCTCAGCCTGTCGCAGCAGCAGTCCCTGCGCGTCCTGCAGATGTCGGCGGCGGAACTGCGCGACGAGGCGGAGCGCCTCGCCGCGGAGAATCCCTTTCTCGAAGTCGACGCGGAAGCGGCCGAACCGTCCGACGCCCCCTCCGAAGAGGGACTCGCGCTCGAGCGCGCGGACGTCCCGCTCGACCGTCTCTACGACCGATGGCCGGGAGCCGAAGAATCCTCCGCCGATCCCTGGGACGCCTCGGCGCGCGAAGAAACGCTAAGCGAACATTTGCGCGCGCAAATGGGATTTCTTTCGCTTGCGGACGACACCCGCGCGGCGCTTCTCTATCTGATCGACGCGCTCGACGAACACGGTCTTCTCCCCGCGCCCCTCGACGTTCTCCGCAAGGAAGCGAACGAAAGGATTGCGCCTGACGACTGGCGGCGCGCGCTCGAAATTCTGCGCTCCTTCGATCCGACGGGCGTGGGCGCCTTCAGCCGCGGAGAAATGCTCCGTCTGCAGGTCGACGAACTCCAGAAGGAAGGAGAAGTCGCCCCGCAAACCGCCGAGGCCTTCCGGCGCCTCACCGAATCGGGACTCGAAGGGCTCGCCGGGCTTCGCGCGCCGTCCTGCGGACTCCCGTCCGATTTGCGCGACGACCTCCTTGCGCTCCTCCCGAAGCTCCAACCCAACATCACCTCGGACTTTGCCGAAGCGCCCGTGCAGTACGTCCGTCCCGACGTGTGGGTGGAGACGCTCCCCGAAGGGGGCCTTCGCTTCACGCTCCTGCGGGGCGCCGAACCCGTCGTTTCGCTCGTGCAATCGGACGAACGGGCGGCGCGCGACGAAAACCTGCGCGAACTCTGGCAGGAAGCCAAAGCCTTCGTGCGCGCGGTCGAAGCGAGAAAGGAAACGCTTCTTCGGATCGTCCGCTTCGCCGGCATGCGGCAGGAAGCCTTTTTCCGCCGGGGCCCCGAGGCCCTCGTGCCGCTCACGCAGCAGGAGGCGGCCGCGGCGCTCGGCCTCGCCGACTCCACCGTCAGCCGCACCGTCACGAGCAAGTATTTCCGCTGTGCGCACGGCACCTACGAGCTGCAGACGCTCTTCCCGGGGCCCGGACAATCCGGACCGAGTCGGGAGGCGATCGTCGAGCGAATCTACGGCTGGGTGAAAAACGAGGATCCCGCCCATCCTTTGAGCGACACGAAGCTCACGGCCATGCTGACGGAGGCGGGCTTTGACGTCGCCCGGAGAACCGTGGCGAAATATCGCACTGAAGCGGGCATTCCGAGTCCGAGCGAGCGGCGCCGCAAAGACTGAAGGACGCCGAGCTCTCTTTCAGCGAAGATTTCGTTTTGCCGTAGACTGAGCGAACGTCACGACCCTCATGGAGCGAGCATGCAAATCGTTTTGGTTACCGGCCTCTCGGGAAGCGGCAAGTCGATCGCCATCCGACAGCTCGAAGACTGCGGCTACTACTGCATCGACAATCTGCCCGCACACTTTCTCGTCCCCGTCCTGCGCGACCTGCATTCGGGCGGCACGAACATGGCGGCGGTCGCCATCGACGCCCGTTCCCACGCCACCTTCGAAGGCATCCGCAACGGCATTGAAACCCTGCGCGCCGAAGGGCACGACGTGCGCGTCCTCTTTCTGACGGCTTCGACCACGGAACTCGTGCAGCGATTCTCCGAAACGAGGCGCCGCCATCCGCTCACGGCCCGCCTGAGTAAAAACGGGCGCGAAGCGACGCTACAGGAGGCGATCGAGCGCGAGCGCGACATTCTCGGCGAGGCGGCCGTCATGGGACACGTCCTCGACACGACGGGGATTCTCCCCAACGTTCTTCGCCGCTGGGTTCTGCAGTTCGTCAATCTCGCGAGCGCGCCGCTCACGCTGTCGTTCGAGTCCTTCGCCTTCAAGCACGGACTGCCCGTCGCCGCGGACCTGGTCTTCGACGTGCGCTGTCTTCCCAATCCCTATTACGACGAATCCCTTCGCCCGCTCACGGGGAAGGACGAACCCGTCGCGGCGTTTCTCGCCGCCCAGCCCGACGTCGTGCGCATGATCGACGACATCGAGGGATTCGTTCGTCGGTGGCTCCCCGCCTACCGCGCGCAAAACCGCCACTATCTCACCGTGGCAATCGGTTGCACGGGCGGACAGCACCGCTCCGTCTTCACGGCGGAAACGCTCTGCCGCCGCTTTGCCGAAGAAGGCGCGCTCGTACGGCATCGGGCTCTCGAGAGCTACGGCCTCAACCGCACACAGACGCGTTGAGCTGACCTGCGACGGCGTCCGCCTCGGGCCAGTAGCGCGCGATCGGCGCGGGCATGCCGAGCGTTTCCCGTTCCGAAAGCGGCACGATCCGCCAGCCTTCCCGCCTGATCGTCCGCAGACGCGCGACGACGGGCGTGATGACGAGGCGGTAGTGCGTGAAGTCGTGCGGCCAGGCTTCGCCCACGCGCTCCCAGAGGACGTCCTCCCGGGAGATCGCAAGCGTCTCGGCCGTGCCGTACCCTTCTCCCGCGGGCGTCACCCAAAGTCCGCGCCACACGCCGGGCGTCGTCTTTTTCTCGAGAACGACGCCTCCCTCCGTGTAGAGGAAAAAGAGCGTCGCATGACGAACGGGGCGCTCGCGCTTGGCGCGCGGCGCCGGATAGTCTTCGACGCGACCTTCCCGAAAGGCCCGGCAAAACGATCGGACGGGACACTCCGAACAGCGCGGCGCCTTTTTGCGGCAGATTTCCGCCCCCACGTCCATGAGCCCCTGCGTATAGGCGGCCATGTCTTCGGACGCGGGCAAAAGCGACTCGGCCGCGGACCAGACCTTCGTCTCGAAGGCTCGCTCCCCGACGGCCCCGGGAATCGCCATCACGCGCGCGAGCACCCGCTTGGCGTTGCCGTCGCACATGACGGCGCGCTCGCTGTAGCAGAAAGCCGCGATCGCGCCCGCCGTACTCGGTCCCACGCCTGGGAGTTCGGCCAGTCCCGCGGCGGTTTTCGGAAAGACGCCTCCTCGCTCGGCCACCCGCTTGGCCGCCTTGTGCAGATTTCGCGCGCGGCTGTAGTAGCCGAGTCCCGCCCAGAGCGCCTGCACCTCGTCGTCCGTCGCCCGGGCGAGATCCTCCACCGTGGGAAAGGCGCGGAGAAATTTTTGAAAATACCCCTCCACCGTCGTCGTGCGCGTCTGCTGCAGCATGACTTCGGAGAGCCATCTCTCGTAAGGCGTGTCGTAGCGCTGCCAAGAAAAGGCGTGTCGGCCGTGGCTTCTCTGCCAATCCGCCAGCGCGGCGCCGAAGCCTTCCGTCGGAAATTCCTGATGTTTCTCTGTCATGACGTGGCATTTTGGCACATCTTCCGTCCCGCTTCACCCGTATGTACGGAGACGTTCTCGCTACAATGGCGAGACATTCCGCACTCGACATTCATAACGACATGCGTCCCTTCACTACGCTCGGCGCAACGCTTCTCACCGGCGTGAGCGCCTTTCTTTTCGCCGCGCCCCTTTCGGCTCATCCGGGCATGGGGGTTTCTTCGGAAGGCATGCCCGCGGGCCATCCCGCGGTGACGAAGGCGAACCGCCAGCTCTTCGATCTCATCGCCGGCGGCATCGCCCTGCACCGCAACGAACACGAATTCGCGGCGAACGCCTTTTATGACGCCTTCCAACAGACTCCGACGAAGGAACTCGCCGAAATGGCCTGGCAGGCCGCCGTCTCGGCCCGCGATTCGGATCTCGTCGTGCGCATCGCCGAAGAATGGCTCAAGATCGACCCGAAGTCCGAAATCGCCCAGCAGTCGCTCTTGGCGCGCGACATCGAAAAGGAAACCGTCGGCGCCGTGCGCGACCGCCTGGCCGTGATGTACCGAAACGCCGAAGACAAGGTCGCCTGGACGGCCCGCATGACGGAGCTTCTCGCCAAGAGCAAGCTCTCCTACGCCGTCGCGAAGAATCTTCTCGAACCCTATCAAAGCCGCCACCGCAACGCTCCGCAGGTGCAGCTCGCATCGGCCGTGCACGCCAAGATGAACAGCCGCTATGAAGAAGCCTGCCGACTCGCCGCGTCCGCGCAAAAGGGTCTGCCCGACGACGAAGAGACGGTGTCGCTTGCCGCCGACATCTGCTGGCCGGTCGCACGCAAGGAGACGCAGTCCATGCTCGAGCGCTTCCTGAAGCGCCACCCCGACGCCGACACCGTCCGCCTCATCTACGGCCGCGTTCTCGCCCGCGCGGGCCAGAAGGAGGCCGCCCTCAAGGAAGCGGACCGCGCCACGAAGGGCGACGTCGAAAACCCCAATCTCCTCTACACGGCGGGCCTTCTCGCCAACGAGGCGAGAGCGCCCGAAGAGGCCCTCGCCTACTTCCGCCGCTACGTGAAGTACCTGCGCGAGGAAAGTCCCGGGATCGACCTCTCGCACACGGACGTGTGGCTGCAGATCGGCCAGACGGCGCTCGCTCTGGAAAGGCCCGCCGAAGCGGCCGAAGCCTTCGCCGAACTCAAGTCCGGCCCCTTCGCACGTCAGGCCCGCCTCAACGAAGCGCGCGCCTGGGCGGCCGCCGGGGAAATCGACAAGGCGATCGAATCCCTGCGCACGGCCCGACAGGATCCGCACGGCAACGAAGAGCCGCTCATCCGCGCCGAAGCCGAACTCCTTCTCGAAGCCGACCGCAAGGACGACGCCATGCGGGTGATCGACGAAGCCTACGAGCGCTACGGAAAGAGCACCGACTTCCTCTACGACGCCGCCATGATCGCGCAGGAGTCGGGCGACTCGAAGAAGTCCGAAACCTATCTTCTGGAACTTCTCGACATCAACCCCGACCACGTACAGGCCTCGAACGCTCTGGGTTACCTCTGGGCCGATCAGAATCGCCGTCTTCCCGAAGCGCGGGCGCTTCTTGAAGGCGCCTATCGCCTCGCTCCGCTCGACCCCTACGTGCTCGACTCGATGGGATGGCTCTGCTACCGCGAAGGAAAATTCGACGAGGCGGCGGAATTCATTCTCCTGAGCCTCAAGCGTCAGTTCGACGTCGAAGTGGCCGAACACCTGATCGAAGTGCTCGTCGCGGCCAAGCGCAACGACGAGGCGGCCTCGCTCTGGCAGGATCTGCGAAAGCGCACGAACGACGCTCCCGAAGTGTTGGCCTTCGGCGAGCGCATGGGGCTCAAGCGATGAAGCGCAGAACTCTTCTTCTTCTCCCCGCGGGCCTCCTGTTGGCGGCCTGCACGACCTTGCCCGAGGGCGTGCGGGAGCGCCGCGGCCGCTTCAGCCTGCAGAAAACGGGATACGGCGCCCCCGAACAATTCACGGGACGCTTCACGCTTCGCACCGGTCCCGGCCTCTTGCGCCTCGACATTCTGACGCCGCTCTCGGGCGTCATCGCGCGCATCGAATCCACCCCGCACGGGACCACCATCTCGCGCGGACTCGACGAAGTCGTTGCGCGGGGCGACTCGCCCGAAGCGCTCATGGAGGAGACGCTCGGCTTTTCCATCCCCGTTTCGACGCTCGAAGCCTGGCTCGACGGCCGTCCCGGCCCCGACGCCCTCCCGGCCGAAAGCTGGCGCGATGGAGACTGGAGCGTGACCGTAAGCGCGCGCCAACCCGATTCAACGCCCTCGCGCATCCTCGCGGTTTATGAAAACCGGGGCGCCAGAATGCGCCTCACCCTTCTTCTCGACACCCCGAAGCCATGACGAAAGCCTTTCTCGGCCTGCCCGCCCCGGCAAAGCTCAACCTCTTTTTGCACGTGACGGGCCGCCGTCCCGACGGAAAGCACCTTCTGCAGTCCGCCTTCGTTCTGATCGACCTCTGCGACACGATCGACGTCACGCTGCGCGAAGACGGCGCCGTTGTTCGGACGGGCGACGTCGTGGGCGAAGTGGAAAAGGACCTCTGCGTTCGGGCGGCCCGCGCCCTGCAGGAGGCGACGGGCGTGCGCCTCGGCGCGGAAATCCGTCTGGAGAAGCGCATTCCGAGTCAGGCGGGCATGGGGGGCGGCAGTTCCGACGCGGCCACCGTTCTTCTCGCCCTCAATCGGCTCTGGGGGCTCGGCCTCGGCCGAGCCGAACTCATGCGGATCGGCCTCACGCTCGGCGCCGACGTTCCCTTCTTTCTTTTCGGGCAAAACGCCTGGGCCGAAGGGATCGGCGAAGAACTTCGCCCCCTCTCCCTTCCCCCCTCGCAATTCCTTGTCGTCTGGCCGGGACGGGGGCTTTCGACGGCGGAAATTTTCTCTCACCCTTCCTTGACAAGAAATACCAAATCAGAGAAAATGGAGATCTTTTCCGACTTTGTCCGCCACCATGGTTCGCCGCTCTTCGGACGCAACGATTTGCAAGCCGTTGCCGAGCGACTCGAGCCTCGCGTGAGCGACGCGCTCTCACGAATTCGACGACGCGGATTCGAGGCGCGGATGACCGGATCCGGCAGCGCCGTGTTCGCCCTAGTTTCGGATGCTGATCGAGCCGCACGAGACGTGCTCTCTGATCTCCCGGACGACTGGCGGGGATTTTTGTGCCGCATGATGGCGGAACACCCCTTGGCGGCGTGGTGCACCGAATGATAAAAATACTCGGCTAGGGGTATCGCCAAGCTGGCCTAAGGCACCGGATTTTGATTCCGGCATTCGAAGGTTCGAATCCTTCTACCCCTGCCAACGCTTTGTTTCAATCTACGGGGAGGCAAAATGTTTTTGCTCTCCCTTTCGTTTTTGTGCGCCGTCTGTGTTACCCTGACGGCGTCCTTTTCGATGTGCGGCGCAAGCCGTTTTTTCACAGAGCATAATCATGGTCCATAAGGTGCCGGACAGCATGACGATCTTTGCGGGCAACGCCAATCCTGAGCTCGCCAAGGCCGTCGCCAACTCCCTCAATATTCCCCTCGGTCACGCCACGGTTTCCCGTTTCAGCGACGGCGAAGTCATGGTTCAGCTCCTCGACAGCGTCCGCGGTCGCGACGTTTTCGTTCTTCAGAGCACCTGCGCTCCGACGAACGACAACCTCATGGAACTGATGATCATGGTGGACGCGCTCAAGCGCGCTTCCGCCGCCCGCATCACCGCCGCGATCCCCTACTACGGCTATGCCCGTCAGGACCGCCGTCCCCGTTCGACCCGCGTGGCGATTTCCGCCAAGGTCGTGGCCAACATGCTGCAGGCCGCCGGCGTCAACCGCGTCCTCACGATGGACCTGCACGCCGACCAGATCCAGGGCTTCTTCGACATTCCCGTCGACAACATCTACGCGACGCCGGTCCTCCTCAAGGACCTCCTCACGCACAACTACCCCGACCTGATGGTGGTCTCCCCCGACGTCGGCGGTGTGGTTCGCGCCCGCGCCATGGCCAAGGCCCTCGAATGCGACCTCGCCATCATCGACAAGCGCCGCCCGCGCGCCAACGTCGCCGAAATCATGAACATCATCGGTGAAGTCAACGGCCGCACCTGCGTCATCACCGACGACATCGTCGACACCGCCGGCACGCTCTGCAACGCCGCCGGCGCCCTGAAGGAACGCGGTGCCAAGCGCGTCGTCGCCTACATCACGCACCCGGTTCTCTCCGGTTCCGCCGGCGAACGCATCACGAACTCGGCCCTCGACGAACTCGTCGTGACCGACACGATTCCGCTCTCCGACGCGGCCCGCGCCTGCAACAAGATCCGCCAGGTCTCCTGCGCCGGCATCATCGGTGAAACGCTCGCCCGCATCGCCCGCGGCGAATCCGTGAGCGACCTCTTCGCCGAATAAGAGGCGCTGCGTCCCCTTCGGACGACAACCCTTTCTTTTTCCGAGACATCCCGCCCACGGGCGGGATGTTTCTGTTAGAATCGGGTCCTTTCTTCAAACCGTTCCCTCGGGACGGTTTTTGCTTGTGAGGTTTTCGCCTCACGGCTTTTTACGATCCGCCGGCGATTGGTCGCGATTGCCGGCACACTACAGGAAACATTCCCATGAAGATCATCGCCACTACGCGTACTGCGCAAGGTACGGGTGCGAGCCGCCGCCTTCGCCGCGCTGACAAGCTTCCCGGCATCGTCTACGGCGCCGGCTTGCCCGCCACGCCCATCGAGCTCGAACACAATCCCATCTTCTACGCGCTGCGCAAGGAAAAGTTCCACGCCTCGATCCTGACGATGGAACTCGACGGCAAGGAAGAACTCGTCGTTCTCCGCGCCTTCCAGATGCACCCGTACAAGCCGCAGGTTCTGCACATCGACTTCCAGCGCATCGCTGAAAACGAAAAGGTCACGATGCGCGTTCCGCTGCACTTCTCGGGCGAAGAAGAAAGCCCCGCCGTCAAGGTGGACAAGGCCATCATCTCGCACGCCGCCGCTTACGTCGAAGTCACCTGCATGCCGCGCGAACTGCCCGAATTCGTGGCCGTCGACCTCTCCGGCATGACGCTCGGCACGACGCTGCGCGCCGCCGACCTCAAGCTCCCCGAAGGCGTCTCCGTGCATCATCCCGATGTTGTGATCGCCTCCGTGATCGCCAAGGTTGAAGAAGAAGTCACCGCCGCCGAAGGCGAAGAAGCCGCCGCCGCTCCCGCCGCGGCCGCCGCCGAATAATCTTCGGTCGACCGACTTTTCCCGACGGCTCGTTCAGGGGCTCCCTGAACGGGCCGTTTTGTTGTGGGGTGCCGCACCCCGCCCTTCCATTTGCCCCTTTCCTTTCGAGTTCGACGACGTGTACGGGCGAGTGGACCATCAGCATTACAGGACACCATGCCCGCTTTTTCCGATCTCGGACTCTCCGCGTCGATCGTCGACGCCATCACGCAGCTCGGTTTTGAAGAACCGACCCCGATTCAAACCGAAGCCATCCCCGCTCTCCTTTCCGGCCGCGACGTTCTCGGCATGGCCGCGACCGGCACTGGCAAGACGGCCGCCTTTGCGCTGCCGCTTCTCGAGCGCTACGTCGTGGGCGAAGAAGCCGACCTGCCGCTCGTGCTCGTTCTCACGCCCACGCGCGAACTCTGTCTGCAGGTGAGCGAATCCTTCCACAGCTTCGGCAAGGCTTCGGGCGCGCACATCACGCCGATCTACGGCGGTCAGGAATACGGCCGCCAGATCCGAGCCCTTCGCCGCGGGACGCACGTCGTCGTGGCGACGCCCGGCCGCGCGCTCGACCACATCAAGAAGGGCACGCTCGACCTCTCGCAGGTCCGCGCGCTCGTGCTCGACGAAGCCGACGAAATGCTCGACCTCGGCTTCGCGGACGAACTCGAGGCGATTTTCGAATCCCTCCCCGACCACGTGCAGACGGCGCTCTTTTCGGCCACGCTTCCGCCCAAGATCGCGCACATCGCCGAGCGTCACCTCAACGACCCCGTGCGCATCCGCATCGCCCGCGAAAAGACGGCCGAAGGCGAAGCGCCCCGCGTGCCGCAGATCGCCTACGTGGTGGGCCGCAACTACCGTCTCGCCGCGCTCGGACGCATTCTCGACATCGAAAGCCCGGAACTCGCCATCATCTTCACGCGCACGCGCATGGAGGTGGACGACCTCACCGAGGCGCTTCGCGCCCGCGGCTACGGCATCGAAGCGCTCCACGGGGGCCTTGATCAGCCCACGCGCGACCGCGTCATGAAGCGCGCCCGCTCGGGTCAGATCGACGCCATCGTCGCCACCGACGTGGCCGCCCGCGGGATCGACCTCGAAAACCTCACGCACGTCATCAATTACGGCATTCCCGCCTCGGTGGAAACCTACGTGCACCGCATCGGCCGTACGGGCCGCGCCGGCCGCACGGGCACCGCGATCACGATTCTCGAGCCGCGCGAACACCGTCATCTGCGCGCGATCGAACAGATCACCAAGACGCGCATCGAAATCCGCAGCGTCCCCTCGGCCACCGACGTGCGCGCCAAGCGTCTCGAAACGATGCGCAGGCGCCTTGAGGACGTGCTCGAAGGGGGCGACCTCGACCGCTTCCACGTCATCGTCGAGGCGCTCGGCGACTCCTACGACGTCTTCGACATCGCCGCCGCGGCCATCAAGCTTGCCGACGCCGTCGAAAGCGGCGAAGAGGACACCGCCGACATTCCGACCTTCGCGCCCTTCGAGCGTCCCCGTCGCGAGCGCTCCGCGAAGGACCGTCCGCACCGCGAACGCTCCCGCACGGTTGAACCCGGCATGACGAGGCTCTTCCTCAACGTGGGCCGTCTCTCGAACGTGCGTCCGGCCGACCTCGTCGGTGCCATCGCCAATGAAGCGGACATTCCCGCCCGCGCGATCGGAAACATCGAGATCACCGAACGCTTCAGTCTCGTCGACGTGGCCGACGAACAGGCCGAAAAGGTCCTCGCCGCCATGACGGGCGTGCGCATCAAGGGTCGCGAAGTACAATGCCGTCGTGACAACGGCCCCGTCCGTTCGGGCGACGACCGCTTCGCGCAGCGCAGCCGTTCGGACCGCCGCGGTCCCCGCCGTTGATACAGTCATTCATTACGCATTCGTCATGCCTCAAGACACGTCATCCATCCGCCTGATCGTCGGGCTCGGCAATCCCGGCTCGGAGTACGAAGCCACGCGGCACAACTGCGGCTTTCAAATGCTCGATCTTCTCGCCGACAAGTACGGCGGACGCTTTTCCGAAGACCGGAAGTTTTCGGGAGAAACCGCCCGCGTGCGCATCGAGGGCGAGGAAATCTGGCTTCTGAAGCCCACCACGTTCATGAACCGCTCGGGCATCGCCGTGCAGGCCATGGCCGCCTATTACAAGATCGCCCCCGAAGAGATCCTCATCGTTCACGATGAGCTCGATCTCCTCCCGGGCACGATGAAACTCAAAAAGGGCGGCGGCAACGCTGGCCACAACGGCCTCAAGAGCATCACCGCCCAGCTCGGGACGCCCGACTTCTGGCGCCTTCGCATCGGCATCGGGCACCCCCGCACCTTCGGGTGGGCGCAACAGGTGTTCGACTTCGTTCTCGCCGCTCCGTCGAGCGAACACCGCGAAGCCATCCGCAAGATGATGCAGGAGGCGCTCGTCGGCATTCCCCTTCTTGTGGCGGGCGAGTGGCAGAAGGCCAACCGGTACTTCGCCAAATTCGGCTCCCTCCCGAAACCCAAGGCCGAACCCGAAAAGACGGCCGAAGGAAAGGCGCAGACGAAGTCCGACGGAGAAGCCCGGTGAAGACCTGGCTCGTCAGCCGCTGCCTTCTCGGAGAGCCCTGCCGCTACGACGGCAAGGCGAAGGGAAACGACCGTGTCCGCGATCTTCTCAAGGGAAAGGTGCGCGTCGTCGGAATCTGTCCCGAATGCGACGGCGGCCTTCCGACGCCCCGCACGCCCTCGGAAATCCAAGGGGGCGACGGGGCCGACGTCCTGCGGGGCGCGGCGCGGGTCGTCTCCGTCGACGGAGAGGACCGTACCGAAGCCTTCGTGCGGGGCGCCCGCATGGCGGTGGAGACCGCCCGGCGCGAGGGCGCCGAAGCGGCTCTTCTCAAGGCGAAGAGCCCCTCCTGCGGGATCGGCCGCATCTACGACGGCGGTTTCTCGGGCACGCTTCGCGAGGGCGACGGCGTCGCCGCGGCGGCGCTCCGTGCCGCGGGTCTTACGATTCACTCGGAAACGGATTGCCCCGGGGAAATTTGATCCCCGTGCCGGACAACGCCTTTACAATACGAGGAAAACGTGACGCAACCTGCGGCACCTATTCAACATTGACATCCATTCAAAAGAGAACAAGATTATGGGTTTGAAGTGTGGCATCGTCGGCCTGCCCAACGTCGGCAAGTCGACCATTTTCAATGCACTCACGAAGGCGGGCATCGCCGCGGAAAACTATCCCTTCTGCACGATCGAACCGAACACGGGCGTCGTCGAAGTGCCTGATCCGCGCCTTGCGGCCCTGGCGGAAATCGTCAAGCCCGAGCGCATCGTGCCCGCGGTCGTGGAATTCGTCGACATCGCCGGTCTCGTCGCCGGCGCGAGCAAGGGCGAAGGCCTCGGCAACCAGTTCCTCGCCAACATCCGCGAGTGCGACGCCATCGCGCACATCGTGCGCTGCTTCCAGGACGACAACATCGTTCACGTGGCCGGTCACATCAATCCGCTCGAAGACATCGCGGTGATCAACACCGAGCTTGCGCTCGCCGACCTCGCCACCGTGGAAAAGGCCCTCAACCGCTATTCCAAGCAGGCGCGTCAGGGCGGCGACAAGGAAGCCCTCAAGCTCGTTCTCGCCTGCGAGAAGCTCCTTCCCGCCCTGAACGAAGCGAAGGCCGCGCGTTCCGTGCCGCTTACCGAGGAAGAACTCGCCGTTTTGCGCCCGCTCTTCCTTCTCACGATCAAGCCCACCATGTACGTCGCCAACGTCGACGAACACGGCTTTGAAAACAATCCCCTCCTTGACGCCGTCAAGGAGCACGCCGCCGCCGAAAACGCGCCGGTCGTCGCCGTCTGCGCCAAGACCGAAGCCGAAATCGCCGACCTCGACGACGAAGACAAGCAGATGTTCCTCGAGGACATGGGCATGCACGAACCGGGGCTCGACCGCGTGATCCGCGCGGGCTACGAACTTCTCGGCCTGCAGACCTACTTCACGGCGGGCGTCAAGGAAGTCCGCGCCTGGACGATCCACAAGGGCGACACCGCCCCGCAGGCGGCCGGCGTGATTCACACCGACTTCGAGCGCGGCTTCATCCGCGCTCAGACCATTTCGTACGAGGACTACATCCACTACCGCGGCGAAAAGGGTGCGCAGGAAGCCGGCAAGATGCGCGCCGAAGGGAAGGACTACGTCGTCCGCGACGGCGACGTCATGAACTTCCTCTTCAACGTCTGATCGGCGTCGTCCGAGGCTCTGCACCATGGCTACTGCGGCCCCCTCCAAGAAACGCGCGGAAATCGGCGCCCGCCTCAAGAGCGAACGCGAACGGCTCGGCTACACCGCCAAGCAGATCGCCCAGCTCATGGGCGTCACGCTCGACGTGTACGCGACGTACGAAACCGGACAGGGCGACCCGGGCGTCTATCGTCTGCCCCGGCTCTCGGCCTGCGGCTTCGACGTCCTCTACATCCTGACGGCGGAAAGACACCGCCCGATGGAGGAGGAAAACGAGTTGCTCTCGCGCTTTCGGGAGCTCTCACAGAGGGGACGCGCCTCGGTCTTCACCACCATCGACGCGCTCGAACGGCTCGCGCCGAACCTGCGCAAGGAATTCAACAAGCGCTTCCGCAGTTGATTTTTCCCACGAAACGGCCCGCAAGGGCCGTTTTGCTTTTCCCCGTCCGTACCGAACGAAAGCGCCCGGCGTGTTACAAACAGCAATAGATTATTCTTCATAGTGACTACGCAGTGATAAAAATGTGCTAATATTCCTTCAACCGCAATAAAACACATTCTCATTTGGAGGAATGTCCCATGTCTCTCTTGAACACACAGGTTCTCCCGTTTGAAGCCCAGGCCTTCCATCAGGGCCAGTTCGTGAAGGTCACCGACGCGGATCTGAAGGGCCGCTGGTCGATTTTCTTCTTCTATCCCGCCGACTTCACCTTCGTCTGCCCGACCGAACTCGAAGACCTCGCCGAGCACTACGAAGAATTCCGCAAGCTCGGCGTCGAAATCTACGCCGTTTCGACCGACTCGCACTTCACCCACAAGGCCTGGCATGAAAGCTCCGCCGCCGTGGGCAAGGTCGCCTTCCCGATGCTCGGCGACCCGACGCAGAAGCTCTCGAAGAACTTCGAAGTGCTCATCGAAGCCGACGGCATGGCCGAACGCGGCACCTTCGTCGTGAACCCCGAAGGCAAGATCGTCGTGATGGAAATCCACGACGGCGGCATCGGCCGCAACGCCGCCGAACTCCTGCGCAAGGTTGAAGCCGCGCAGTACGTCGCCGCCAACCCCGGCGAAGTCTGCCCCGCCAAGTGGCGCCCGGGCGACGCGACGCTCACGCCCTCGCTCGACCTCGTCGGCAAGATCTGATCGTCCGCTTCTGAGGCAAGGCCGCTCCTTCGGGCGGCCTTTTTCTTCATCATTCCCCTCTTTGCTCAAGGATTCCGCCATGCTTGACGCCGGCCTGCAAAACCAACTGCGCGCCTACTTCACGAAACTGCGCCGCCCCGTCCGTCTCGTCGCCTCGCTCAACGAAAGCGAAACGGCCCGCGAAATGAAGGCGCTCCTCAAGGAGGTCGCCGCGCTCTCCGAGTTGCTCTCCTACGAAGAAACGCTCGATCCGAGCCTTTCGCGCCCCTCCTTCCAGATCACTTCGACCGAACGGGAGATCGGCATTCACTTCGCCGCCCTGCCGATGGGGCACGAATTCTCGTCCTTCGTGCTTGCGCTCCTGCAGGCGGGCGGCCACCCCGTCAAGGCGGAAGCCGAAACGCTCGAAGCCGTCCGTTCGCTATCGGGACCGCTCCGCTTTGAGGTCTTCATTTCGCTTTCCTGCCACAACTGTCCCGACGTCGTGCAGGCGCTCAATCTGATGGCGGTCGAAAACCCGAACGTCTCCGTCGTCACGATCGACGGCGCGCTCGCGCAGGAGGAGGCCAAGGCCCGCCGCGTGATGGCCGTGCCCACGGTCTTTCTCAACGGCGAACCCTTCGTGAACGGCAGAAAGACGCTCGAGGAAATCGTGGCGCTCCTCGACGAAAGCGCCGCTCGACGCAAGGCCGAAAAGCTCTCCGAGGCCCTTCCCTACGACGTCCTCGTCGCGGGCGGCGGCCCCGCGGGCGCCACCGCCGCCATCTACGCCGTCCGCAAGGGACTTCGCACGGGACTCGTCGCCGAACGTCTCGGCGGTCAGCTCCATGAAACGAGCGAAGTCGCCAACTTCACGTCGATTCTCTCGACGCCAGGCGCGAAGCTTGCCGACAACATCGAAGCGCATCTGAAGAACTACCCGATCGAACTGCACACGGCCGAGCGCGCGGCCTCGGTCGAGCGAGAAGGCGACCTCTGGGTGCTCGTGACCGAAAGCGGCGCGCGGCTTCGCACGCGCACGCTCATCGCCGCCACGGGCGCGAGCTGGCGCCGTCTCAATGTTCCCGGAGAGGCGGACTTCCTCGGCCATGGCGTCGCCTTCTGTCCCCACTGCGACGGACCGCTCTTCCGCGGCAAGCGCGTCGCCGTCATCGGGGGCGGGAACTCGGGCGTTGAAGCCGCGATCGATCTCGCGGGGATCGCCTCGCACGTCACGCTCCTGCACCGTCACGCGACGCTTAAGGCGGACAACGTGCTCAAGAAGAAGCTCGCGTCTCTTTCGAACGTTACGGTGCTCACTGAAGCGCATACGCGCGCCTTCGAGGGGACCGACGGCGTTCTTACGGGGCTTCGCTGGGCGGACGCGGCGGGCGCCGAGCACCGTCTCGACGTGGCGGGCGTCTTCGTGCAGATCGGTCTCACGCCCAACACGGCGTGGCTCGCGAACGCGGTCGAACTCAACGCCTACGGCGAGATTCCCGTCGACGCCCGATGCGCCACGACCGCCCCGGGGCTCTTTGCGGCGGGCGACTGCACGGACGTTCCGTTCAAGCAGATCGTCATCGGTCTCGGCGAAGGCGCCAAGGCGGGCCTGAGCGCCTTTGAGCACCTGATCCGTCACGACGTGGCCTAAGGCGTATCGGATACAATGGCAGATACTTTTCTTCGGAAACTCTGCCATTCCCATGCCCGTGACGAAAACTTCCGCCCAACGCTTTCTGCGCGGCCTTCTTTTCCTCGGCTGCTTCGCCGCGGCGATCCTCCTCGCCGGGGTGGCCGCGCTCTACTTCCTCGTCACGCCCGAGCGCGTCAGCGCACGCATCACGGAAGTCGTCGAACGCGAACTCGGACTCGAGCTCTCCATGAGCGCCCTTCCGAGCGTTCGACACCTTCCGGAACTCGTCGTCACGATTCCCGAATCCACGCTCAAGAAGCCCGGGCACGACGACTGGCAGCTTTCCCTCAAGAGCGCGCAGATCACCCTCAATCCCCTGGCTGTTTTCGCTCAGTCTCCCAAGATCCGCGAACTGCGCGTCGTGAAGCCCGCGCTCGCCATGCCGGAGGAAGAATTCTTCACGCGCCTCAACGAACCCTATCTCGTCTCGACGCTCGGCTTCGACATGGACGCCTTCGTCGTCGAGTCGGGGTCCGTCACGCTCTTGAGCGAAAAACCCTCGACGGCAAGCGATCTCTCGGTGCGCCTCGCCAACCTCTCCGAAACGGGTGCCCAAGTTTTCCTTTCGGGCCACTGCGAACGGGGCGGCTTCTCGGGCGCCTTTCAGCTTTCGGGCGACGCGCGCTGGCCGACGGGCCTGGGCGACCTGACGCTCGAAGCGCCGATCGTGGAATTCAAGGGCCTTCTGAACGGAAAGGAATGGCAGCTTCGCTGGAGCGCCGAAAAACTCACGCGCGAAAACTTCCGCGCCTGGCACATGACGCACCCCGACCTGCGCACCGACGTCAACGGCCGCGTGCTCTCCGTTTCCGCCAACGCCTGGGACTGGAAGGAAGGCGCCTGGACGAGCCGGGAGGCGCTCCTCTCGACCGAACTCTCTTGGGACGGCACCGCGATGAAATGGCGTGCCACGGGCAATCCCGCCCGCGACGCCCAAGGACTTTTCCACTGGCCGGACCTTCTTCTCGTCGCCACGCACCCGAGCGGCGCGACCGAACTCACGGGCGCGCTCTCGCTCACCCGCGAACGTACGGGACGGATTTCTCTCTCGGGCACCCTTTTGGGGAGTCCCGCGAAGCTGGACGCCGACATCGCCCGCGCCTTTTCCGAAACGCTCGACGAAACGCCCCGCCCCCGACTCGAAGGATCGCTTCGGCTCGGCGCTCAGCAGGGCGCCCTCTGGCTCGCGCTCGAGCGCTCTGGCTTTTTCTCGCTCTTCGATTTCTCGGGCGACGTGTCGATCGCGGGCTTCGAGCACGACGGCGCGCTTCGGGAACTCTCCGCCGCCGTCCGCCTTCTCAACGGCGAGCTCGCGCTCACCGAGGGACGGGGAAGCCTCTACGGCGGCGCCATGACGTTTGACGCGCGAAAGCGCGCCGACGGCTCCTGGAACGCAACGCTGCAGGCGGAAAACGTCGAAACCGCCGACTTCCTGGCGCGCTCCTTCGGCAGAGCGCCCGTTTCGGGAAAGGCCGAAGTCACCCTTCGGGCGTCGGGACATTTGCGCCACCCCGAAGAACCCGTCGACCTGACGGCGGAGGTCTCTGCGGCCGACGCGACCCTTCGCGGACTCGATCTCGGGCGCGCCTATGATCTTTTGATTGAAGAGCGAAGCGACACGCTTCCCGCCGAAGTGCTCGCAAACGACGCGTCGACGCCCGTGCGCGCAATGCGCTTCCGTCTTGCGGGCCGTCCTGCCGACCTGCTCGTGACCGACGGGCGCATGGAGGGAGAAGGCTGGCGCGCGGAATTCGGCGGGTCTCTGCCGCCCTTGCGCCCGCAGTGGCTCGGCACCTTCCGCTGGGAAGCCGCGGGATCAGTGCCCGCCCTGGAACTTCCCTGGCACTTTGAAAAGCCCGTCGAACGCAACGAAAGCGGCTGGCGCCTCTCCTGGGCGCAGACCGCCTCCGCCGTGCGAAACGCCCTGGGCGAAGACCCGTGGAGTCTCGAGTCGATCGAGCGCCGCGCCAAGCGCGCCTGGCTCAATCTGCGCGACCGCATTGAGAACTTTGAGTTTTCCGCGCCCGACTTTTCCGAACTGAAGGAGAAGTTCTACGACTGGCTCCCCTTCACGGAGAAGGAGACGCCCGCCGAGCCGACGCGGGGCGGCGCCATCTGATCAGCGGCGGCTCTCTCTGGCCCGCACAAGCGCCACGTAGACCTCGGGCGCAACGAAGCGCGAGGCCTCCTCGCCGCCGAGGAGCGCGATTTCGCGCACGAAGGTGCCGCTCACGAACTGATAGCTGTCCGAAGGCGTCAGAAACACCGTCTCCACGTCGGGCATGAGCTGACGGTTCATGCCCGCCATCTGAAATTCCGCCTCGAAGTCGCTGACCGCCCGCGCGCCGCGGACGATCACCTTGGCGCCTTCGGCGCGCACGAGATCCTTGAGCAGTCCCGAGAAGCTCTTCACCTCCACGTTGGGGAAGGGCTTCACCACGATGCGCGCGAGCTCCAGACGCTCCTCGAGACTGAGGAGAGGACGCTTCTTTTCGCTCGCCGCCACGGCCACGAGCACCGTCGGGAAAATGCCCGCCGCACGCCGGACGATGTCGACGTGACCGTTCGTGATGGGATCGAAGGTTCCGGGATAAATGGCGAACGTCATGCCTCCTCCTTGAGGGGTTTGGCCAAAGTGGCGAGCGGGGAATCGATGCGGGTGAGAAGCTGATAATGGACGACGCCCGCGCGGGAACCGCGCAGACGCACAAGACCGAGCGAGGCAAGCTTCTCTTCCGGGAGATATGCGTTGGGCGTCTCCACATAGAGAAGCCCAGCTTCGCTCAGACGGGGAAGCGCGGCGGCCAGGGCCTTCTCCTGCAGATTCGCGTCGTAGGGCGGATCGATGAAGACGAGGTCGAAGGTCTCCTTCGTGCGGGCGAGAAATTCGAAGGCGTCCCCCGCATGCACGCGGCAGCGGTCCGCGGCGCCGAACTTTTCGACGTTTTTGCGAAGCGACGCCACCGCGCCCCGGTGCCGTTCGACCCAATCGACGGACGCCGCGCCGCGGCTGGCCGCCTCAAAACCCAATACGCCGCTTCCGGCAAAGAGATCGAGCACCCGACACCCCGCAAGGTCGCCCAGGAGATGCCGCACCCAGTCGAAAAGCGTTCCGCGCACGCGGTCGGGCGTGGGACGAAGTCCCACGGCGTCGGGCACGGCGAGCGGGCTTTGCCGCCACATCCCCGCCGAAATCCGCACGACGCCCGTTCCCCTTGAAGACGGACGGGTTGCTAAACTTCTTCTACCGACCTCACGGCCGGATTTTTCCGATTTTTTCTTATTTGCCATTCAATAACGAACACTTATGGGTTTTGGTTCTTCGGAAGGTTGGCTTTCCCGACTGAAAAAAGGTTTGGACAGAACGCGCGTCAACATCGTCGGTCTTTTCTCCGGCGGCGTCGTGGACGAGGATTTCCTCGAAGAGTTGGAATTCGCGCTCATTACGGCCGACATCGGCGTCGACACCTCCTCGCGTATCCTACAACGTTTGCGCGACGAAATTAAATTGAAGGGACTGCGCACGCAGGAAGAGGTCCGCCGCGCCCTTCGGGATCAAATCGAAGCGATTCTCGCCCCCTCGGAAGTCCCCTTCGACGTGGAGCGTCCCGCGCCGCTCGTCATGATGATGACGGGCGTCAACGGCGCCGGAAAGACCACGACCATCGGGAAACTGTCGAAATTCTTCGCCGCCGAGGGCAAGACCGTGCTCCTGGCCGCGGGCGACACCTTCCGCGCCGCCGCGCGCGAACAGCTCGCCGTCTGGGGCGAGCGAAACCGCATCGACGTGATCTCTCAGGAAGGGGGCGACCCCGCCGCCGTGGCCTTCGACGCCGTCAACGCGGGCAAGGCCCGCGGCATCGACGTCGTGATCGTGGACACGGCCGGGCGCCTGCCCACGCAGCTTCATCTCATGGAGGAGCTGCGCCGCATTCATCGTGCGCAGGGCAAGGCCCTCGAAGGCGCCCCGCACGAAGTGCTCCTCGTCGTGGACGGCACGAACGGTCAGAACGCCCTCATGCAGGTGAAGGCCTTTGACGCGTCGGTGACGCTCTCGGGCCTCATCATCACGAAGCTCGACGGCACCGCCAAGGGCGGCGTCCTCGTGGCCATCGCCGACATGCGGCGCGACCATCCCCTTCCGATCTACTTCGTCGGCGTCGGCGAAAAGCTTGACGACCTTCAGCCCTTCCGCGCCCGCGCGTTTGCCAACGCGCTCGTCGGGCTCGAGGAAGACGAATCCGCGGAGTAAACCGTGTCGCCCGCAGACCTCCTCGCCGTCGTGGACCTCGGAAGCAACAGCTTTCGTCTTGAAGTCGCCCGGCTCGAAGAAAACCGCCTTCTCTCGCTCCTCTACCGCAAGGAAACCGTGCGGCTTGCGGGCGGTTTCGCGCCCGACGGCACCCTTACGCCCGAGATGCAGGAACGCGCGCTCTCTGCGCTCACCCGTTTCCGCGAGTGTCTTGCGGGCGTAGCGCCCGAAAACATTCTCGCCGTCGGCACCCACGCGATGCGTCGCGCCTCCCAGAACGCCGCGTTTCTCTGCGCGGCCGAACGAGCGCTCGGCGTTCCCATCGAGATCATCTCGGGGGAACGGGAGGCTTCGTTCGCCTTCTCCGGCGCGGTGCGCTCCCTTCCCTACAGCGCCGAAGAACGGCTCGTCGTCGACATCGGCGGCGGAAGCACCGAGATGGCTTCGGGCCGCGGCACGACGATCGGACGTTCGGCAAGCTATCCCGTCGGGTGCGTAAGCGCCTCGATCGGGTTCTTTCCCGACGGGCGGATCACGCCCGACCGACAGAAGGCGGCGCTCGAGCACGCCATGACGGTGTTGGGCGACGCGGCGAAGACCTTTCCGGAAGCTTCCTCGTCCGAAGCCTACATGACGGCGGGCACCTTCCGGGCCGTCGTGGAGACCTGCCGCAACCTCGGTTGGACAAAGGAGGAGGTTCGTCTCGAACACATCGAAGAGCTCATCGCCCGGCTTTTGCGCTCGAAGGGACGCTTTGCCCAGGCCTTCCCCGGCATGCGCACGGACCGCTACGAAGTCATCGCCGGAGGACTCACGGTCCTGCAGGCCGTCTACCGTACGCTCGGACTGCGCGAAGCCCGACTCTCGCAGGGAGGCGTCCGGGTGGGTCTGCTCTACGAACTCCTCGGCAATCCTCCCTATCGGGACGAACGCGAAGCGTCCGTTCGGGATCTTGCGCGCCGTCTTTCGCTCGACACGGCACAGGGCGAACGGGTCGCCTCCTGGGCCGGACGCCTTCTCTCACTTCTTGTGCCTGAAGCGACGGACGGCCTGCGGCGCAATCTGCACACAGCGGCTCTCCTGCACGAATCGGGGCAGGCGATCACCGGCCACAACGCCTCTCGGATCGCCGCGCAGTTCCTTCGCAACTGGACGCTTCCGGGCGTTGCTCGCGCGGACCGCCTTGAAGCGGCGAACCTTTTGCAGTGGCAGGAGGGACCTCTCCCCGAAGACCCGCGTCCCGACGAACGCGATCCCTTCTGGCGGGCCGTTTTGGCGTTGCGCCTCGCGCTCCTCTTTCTTCAGGCCCGCACCGAGCCCTCCTTCCCCGACATGCGGTACGATGAACGTTCGGGCACGCTGACGCTGCCCGCGGTCTGGCTTCAGGACCGTCCCTTCACCGACCAATGCCTGCGCGAAGAGGAGGAGCGTTGGAAAAACGCCGGCCTCGCCCTTCGCATCGACCGAGAATAACCCGTGTACAGCGAACCGCCCCTTTTCGAATTCCGACAGGTCGGCGTATCGATCGACGACGTCGTACGCCTTGAGAACCTCTCGTTTTCCGCCTTCCGTGGAGAATTCGTGCTGCTTCACGGCGCCACGGGAAGCGGCAAGACGCTCGTGCTGGAAATGCTGAGCGGTCTGCGAAAGCCCACCGAAGGCGAAGTGATCGTGGCGGGCGACCGCATCAATGACTACAACGAACTCGAGCGGCGATCGTTGCGCCGCTCCATGGGCCTCCTGATGCAGGGCGGTTTGCTCCTCGAAGACCGAAGCGTCCTGGAAAACGTGCTGATCCCCGCCGTCGTGGCGGAGGAATCCTTTCGCGAAGCCCGCGCCCGAGCGCGCATCGCGCTCGAGAAGTGCGGACTCGCCGCGCTCGCGGATCTTCGTCCCCATGAACTTTCGGCCGGACAACGGCAGCTCGCCATGCTTGCGCGGGCCGTCGTAAACCGTCCCGCCCTCATTCTCGCCGACGAACCTGCGGCGCAACTCGACGACCGAAATGCGCAGACGCTCATCGACCTTCTCGGCATGTTCGCCCAGGCGGGCGTCACGGTCTTTCTGGCGAGTCACCGAATTCCCCGGCCGCGCAACGTCAAGGTGCGCGTCATCGAACTCGATGCCGCCGCGAGGAGAGAATGATGTTTACCTCCTACGCATGGGCCTTCAAGGAAACCTGGCGTGGTTTGTGCCGCGACGGGCGAATGCTCTTCCTCGCCACGGCGCTCGCCGGATTTGCGCTCTCGGTGCCGCTTTTCATCTTCACGGTCGTCTACGGGATTTCCGAGCCGATCCGCTCTCTTCCCACGGCGGTCGAAATCAGCGTCTTCACGACGGAGAAGGCCGACGTCAAAGCCCTCACCGAAGAGATCGAAGCGCTCCCGGACATCGAATCGGTCCGCCACATTCCGAAGGAAACCGCCTTTCGGGAACTGAACGAAGGTCTCGGCGTCAAGCGCAGCAAGATGCACAATCCCCTCCCGGACCTGCTCGTCGCCACCGTTTCGGACCGGGCCGATCCCGACGAGATCGAGAAAACGGCCTCCGCCATGGAAAAGCTCGAAGGCGTCGACATGATCGCCTACGAAAGCGAATGGCACACCAAACTCACGGTCCTCACCGACGTGGTACGCACGGGACTTCTCTTCCTTGGCGGCACCATCTTTCTGCTCGTTTCGCTCGTCCTCTGGGCGGCCCTGCGCATGACGACCCTTTCGGCGCGCGCCGAAATGCGGGCGCTCTATCTCTTCGGCGCCACGCCGCTCTTCGCGATCCGACCCTGGGCCTGGCGGGGCACGCTCGTCATGCTGGCGGGGGCGCTCCTTGCAATTCTCATCACGGCTTCGGGCATTCATCTTCTCGCAGGTCCGATCGCCGAGGCCGCGGCGATCTACGAAACGCCCCTGCGCCTGGCTCTGCCGCCCGCGCCCTGGTGCGCGTACTTCGTCGCCTTCAGCGCCTTTGCGGGCGGACTCATCGCCGCCTTCTCGGCTTTGGGCTCCTGGCGCTCGGTCCACTGAAGTGGTGGTAGCATAAGGTTCGTTTTTTCATTTCTTCCGAACGCATGAGCCAAAAGAAACAGGACGCCACGCCGCTTCTCCCCGCGCCGCCGGCCGGAGAGACTCCGCTTCTCGCCGCGCCGACAAGGGCGGCGGGACGCGCCGTCGTGCCCTATCGCGCCCCGAAGCCGCCTTCTCTGGTGGGGATCGGCGACCTCGAAGCCTATCTTCGCTTTGCCGAAGCGGCGCCCATGCTTTCGCCCGAAGAAGAACACTCTCTGGCGCTCGCCATCCATGCGAGCAACGACCGCGAAGCGCTGCAGAAGCTCATCATCAGCCACCTGCGTCTCGTCATCTCCATTGCGCGAGGCTATCTCGGCTACGGCCTGCCCTACGCGGATCTCATTCAGGAAGGCAACATCGGCCTCATGAAGGCCGTCGCGCACTTCGATCCGAACCGCGGCAACCGCCTGATGACCTTTGCCGTGCACTGGATCCGCTCCGAAATTCAGGAATACGTGATCCGCAACTGGCGCATGGTCAAGATGGCCACGACCAAGAACCAGCGCAAGCTCTTTTTCAATCTTCGGCAGCTCAAGGAAGACACACGCCTTGCACTCACGAACGAGCAGGCCAACCGCATCGCGCTCACGCTCGACGTCAAGCCCAAGGAAGTCTTCGAAATGGAAGAGCGCATGTACGGGCAGGACACGAGTCTCGAAACCCCGTCGTCCTCGTCCGACGACGACCGCGACGCGATGACGCCCGCCGACTGGCTTACGAGCGAAGACGACACGCCCGAGGCGATGCTCGAAGCCAAGGAAAGGGAGCGTCTCGAAGACGAAGGCATCTACACGGCGCTCCATGCGCTCGACGAACGAAGCCGCCGCGTCATCGAAGCGCGCTATCTGCACCGCAACGCCGACGGCGTCGCCAAGCCCGTCACGCTGCAGGAGCTCGCCGACGAACTCGGCGTTTCCGCCGAACGCGTCCGTCAGATCGAAAAGAACGCGCTCAGAAAGATGCGCCTCACGCTCGAAGAAGAAGAAAATTCCCTCTGAAGACCATGTTTCACGTCGTACTCGTCCACCCGGAAATTCCGCCCAACACGGGCAACGTCATTCGCTTGTGCGCCAATACGGGCGCGGAACTGCACCTGATCGAGCCGCTCGGTTTTTCGATGGAGGACAAGCACATGCGCCGCGCGGGACTCGACTATCACGAGTACGCCGACGTGCGCACGCACGCTTCGTGGGAGGCTTTTCTTGAGACCTGCCGCCCCGATTTCGGGCGCATGTTCGCCATGACGACGAAGGGGTCGCGCCCCTTTGCCGAGGTTTCCTTCCGGGACGGAGACTGGTTTGTGTTCGGAGCCGAGAGCAAAGGACTCCCCGAGGCGCTGCGGGAGTCGTTTCCGCCCGAACAGCGCATTCGCCTCCCCATGCGGCCGGGCAACCGTTCGCTCAATCTGAGCAATACGGTGGCCGTCACGGTGTTTGAGGCCTGGCGCCAAAACGGTTACGAGGGCGGCGTCTGAGCCGCCCGAAGCGGAAGAATCAGTTCTCTCCGAGCTCTTCCTTGTCGATTCCGTGCTCGATCGCGTAGACCGCCGCCTGCACGCGGCTCGTGAGGTTGAGCTTGCGCAGAATGCTCTGCACGTGCACCTTCACGGTCGATTCGGCCAGATTCAGACCGCGGGCGACCTCCTTGTTGGAGAGACCGCGGGCGATCCAGGCGAGCGCCTGTCTTTCGCGGCGCGTCAGAACGGAGGGATCCACGGCCGAGGGAAGACTCGTCGAGCGCACCGGACGGGCGGCGGGCTTCGCCGCGGGCGCCGCCTGCTGCACGACGGCGTTGGGCTGCTGAGGCATGTGGCTGAAGGTCGCCTTGAAGCGCTCGAGGAATTTCGTCATCATCTGCGGCGACATGATGCTCTCCCCTTGCGCGGCCGTGCGCACGGCGCGAAGGAGGAAGTCCTGGTCGATGTTCTTGAGAAGGTAGCCGCGCGCGCCCATCGCGAGACATTCGCTCAGAAGCGCCGTGTCTTCGCTCACCGTCAGCATGAGAATGGCCAGATTCGGATGCGCCTCGTGCACCTGCTCGAGCACGTCCCGACCGTTCATGCTCGGCATGTCCATGTCGAGCAGCATCACGTCGGCCTCCACCGTGTCGGCCAGCTTGACGCCCTCGAGGCCGTCGCTCGCCTCGCCGACGACTTCAAAGTCTTCCTGGCGCTGCAATAGCGCCTTGACGCCGCTGCGAAACAACGTGTGGTCGTCCACGAGAAGAATTCGGATGTGATTCATGCCTTGCCTCATTGCAGATGTTCTTCCTCACGGCCGTCCGAAGCTTCAGTGCGCCGTGCGCTCCGTTCGGACTCCGCCGCCTCTCAAGGCCCGGAAACGGTCATTCCGGGGCTAAAGAGCAAACTCTTTCCATTTTACCAAGGGCGGTCCCCGTTCATCAGGACCGAGGCCCCCCTCTTTGTCCGAGGGCAAAAAAGAGAAAACCCGCAGGGCGGGAGCGCTGCGGGTTTCGTTGGCCGTCGGAGACGGAAATCAGCTCGCCTTGGCGGCGTCGGCCTGGGCGGCCTGCTGCGCGAGACGCTGCTGATAGAGCATTTCGAAGTTGACTTCGGGCAGATGAACGGGCGGAACGTTCGCGCGCGTCATCAGATCGGCGAGGTTGCCGCGCAGATACGGGTAGACCATCGTCGGGCAGAGGACGTTCGTGACGTGCTGAACGGCTTCCTGCGGAATGTTCTGGATGACGAAGAGCCCGGACTGCTTGCCTTCGACGAGAATGATCGTGTGTTCGCCAGCCTTGACCGTGATGGTGCCGCGGACGGTCACGTCAAAGAGATTTTCCTGAACGACCGTCTGGCTCACTTCAAACTGAATGTCCACCTGCGGCTGTTCCTGCTGCGGCTGCATCAGAATCTGCGGAGCGTTGGGCATTTCGAGCGAAGCGTCCTTCAGGTAGCAGCGCTGCATCTGGAAGACGGGCTGCTGGGCTTCCTGCTGTTCGTTTTCGGCGTTCTGAATCTCGTTTTCAGCCATTTTTTCTTTCCTTTCATGTGTCCGGAACCAACCGGGACGAAAATGGGGTGGGACGCTCGAGCGGCGCCCCGTGTTCTTTTTTACATGGGGACGAATCCCCGAATTTCAAGATTATTCGAGGGGCATCCCTTCCTTCTGCCAGGCGAAGAGACCGTTCTCAAGGATGTAGACCTTCTCGAAACCCACGCCGCGCAGAAGCTGGGCGACGGTCTTGGAGAGACCGCCCGTGCGGTCCACGAGCACGACGGGGCGGCTCTTGTCGAGTTCGCCGAGACGGTTCTGGATCTGATCGGCGGGAATGTTGCGCGAAGCGGCGATGCGCGTGCGGCGGAAGTCGTCGGCCTTGCGCACGTCGATGATGACGCCGTTTTCCTTGTTGACGATTTCCGTCAGGCGCTTGGGCGACACCATCGGGGCGTAGCGGCGCGTGTTGATGACGGGCAGGGCGAGGGCGATCACCGTGATGACGATCACGATGATCAGAAGGGAATTGTCGAGAAGAAATTGCATTTGATTCTGTGCTTTGAGAGTGACGGGTGATCCGTTCACGCGATTATATCGGCTTTCTCGCGCCGTCCGCCCTTTTGCCGAGACGCTCGGGAAGTCGACGTGTTAGAGTTTTTCCTATCGCTTCACTTTTCCTTCGGGGTCTCGCCGTGCCGCTTCTTCGGGTGTTCACGCTCGCTACGCTTTCCCTCGTCCTCCTCGCGGGACCGGGCGCCGTCGACGTGTCGGAAGCCGCCGCACCCTCGAGCACCCGGCAAAAGGCCGACGCCGAATCGCAAAAGTCGAAGGTTCAGTCGCGTCTCTCCACCCTGCGGAAGTCGCTCAAGGCCAACGAAGCCAAGAGCGAGGAAACCGCCAAGGCCCTCAAGGAGGCCGACCAGGCGATTTCCCGCGTAAACCGCAAGCTGCGGGAACTCAACGCCAAAAAGGAAAAGGCCCGCACCCGCCTCAAGGACCTTGAGGACGACCGCAAAAACGTTGACGGGCGACGGGCGCAGGCTTCGCAGCACGTGCGCACCATCGCCCGCGCACAGTATCTGAACCTCAAGCAGCCTGCCTGGCAGCGCTTTCTCGAAGGCGCCAATCCGAGCGAAGTCGTTCGGGAACGGGCGTCGCTGCGCTATCTCGCCCGCGAAGAAACGCGTGCGCTCTCCCTTCTCGACAACCGTCAGAAGGAAATTGACCGTCTGGCCCGGGCTGCGCAGGACGAGCAGAAGAATCTCGACCGCATCGCGCGGGAGGAGCGGGAAAGCCGGCAGGAGCTCGTGCGCGAGAAGTCGGTGCGCGAGAAGACGCTCAAAACCCTTCAGGGCGAGATCCGATCGCAGCAGGCCGACATCAACAAGCTCCGCAAGGACGAACAGCGCCTGGGCTCCCTCATCGCGAACCTCGACAAGAAGATCGAAGCCGAACGCCGGGCCGCCGAAGCGCGGCAGCGCGCGGCACAGGCCGAAAAGGCGAAGAAGGCCCGAAGCGGCGGCTCGAAGAAGACGGCGCCCGTGCGGCACCGCGGCGGATCCGCGAAGTTCGCGTCGCTCAAGGGAAAGCTCACCCGCCCGTCCACGGGCCGCATCGTGGCGCGCTACGGCGCCAAGCGCGGCGCCCAGGCCAAGTGGCAGGGGCTCCTCTTTCGGGCGCCCGAAGGCTCCGACGTGCGCGCCTGTGCCGAAGGAACGGTCGTCTTTTCCGACTGGCTGCGCGGATTCGGCAACCTCATCATCGTCGACCACGGCGGCACCTACATGACCGTCTACGCCAACAACGAATCGATTTTCAAAAACGTGGGGGACCGCGTTAAACAAGGCGAAACAATTGGCTCCGTCGGGCGTTCAGGAGGCGATCAGGACGCGGGCTTATACTTCGAGCTCCGCTACAAAGGGAAGCCCGTAAATCCCAGCGCCTGGCTCTCGTCAAAATAATTCGCGGCACCGACACTCTTATCGAAGCAATACGAGAACATGTTCAACAATTTTCGCGCCCTAACTCTCATCGGCATCGGCGCCGTCGCCGGCGCCCTCGGCTCCGTGGGCCTGCAGGCCTGTGCCGAGAACAAGGTTCTGGACCTTCCGCTGCAGGAAATCCGTCAGTTCACGAGCGTTTTCAACGCCGTCAAGGACTACTACGTCGAAGACGTCGCCGACAACAAGCTCCTGCAGCTTGCCGTGGAGGGGATGGTGAGCGGTCTCGACCCGCACTCGAACTTCCTCGACGTGGAAGGCTTCAAGGACATGAACGAGAGCACCCAGGGCGCCTTCGGAGGCCTCGGCCTCGAGGTGACGAAGGATCCCGCGGGCGTGCGCGTGATTTCGCCGATCGACGACACGCCGGCCGCCCGCGCGGGCGTGCGCGCAGGGGACATCATCACGAAGATCGACGGCGAATCCGTCGCCGACGTGACCCTCAACGACGCCGTCAAGCGCATGCGCGGCGAGCCCGACACCAAGATCGAGCTCACCGTCGCCCGCAAGGGGGAAATGAAGCCCCTCACCTTCCATCTGACGCGCGCCATCATCAAGACGCAGTCGGTCAAGATGCAAAAGCTTGACGGCGGCTTCGGCTACATCCGCATTTCGCAGTTCCAGGAACGCACGACCGAGGACCTCGCCAAGTATCTCAACGAACTCGCCGAAGCGAAGTCTCTAAAGGGTCTCGTTCTTGACCTCCGAAACGACCCGGGCGGCCTTCTGCAGGCGGCCATCGGCGTGTCCGCCGCCTTCCTGCCCGCCAACACCGACGTGGTGTCGACGAAGGGCCGCGCGCCGCAGTCCGACTATGTCTTCAAGGCGATCGAATCCGACTACCGCAGCGGCAACGCCGTGCGCGCGCTCGCCGATCTCACGCCGCTCGCGAAAACCGTACCGATCGTCGTGCTCATCAACTCCTCCTCGGCCTCCGCTTCCGAAATCGTGGCGGGCGCCCTGCAGGACCACAAGCGCGCCGTCATCATGGGTGACCGCTCCTTTGGGAAGGGCTCCGTGCAGACCATCCTGCCGATGACCTTCGGCGACAAGACGGTCGGCGTGAAGCTCACGACGGCCCGCTACTACACGCCCTCGGGCCGCTCGATTCAGGCCAAGGGCATCGTTCCCGACGTGTTCGTGGACGACACCCCCGTCGGCAACTATCCCTCCTTCCAGGTCCGCGAATCCGATCTTTCGCACCACCTCGTCAACGAAAACGAGAGCGAAACGGAAGCGAAGAAGAAGCTCGATGAACTCCCCTACGGTGACGAAGACGTGGTCGACATGCCCGACTACACGTACTTCTTCGGGGACGAAAAGGACTGGCAGCTGCAGCAGGCCGTGCGTCAGCTCAAGGGCGAAAAGGTCGAGGTTTCGAAGTACCGCGGCAAGCCCCGAAAGGAAGTGGCCGCTCTGAAGAAGGCCGAAGCCGAAAAGAAGAAGGCCGAGGAAGCGAAGGCCGCCAAGGCGGGCGCCACCAAGGAGGCCAAGAGCGACGAAAACAAGAAGGAAAAGAAGGACGAACCGCAGAAGAAGTAAGGTTTCCTTCTCCTTACCCCACGGGGCGTGCGGCATTCAAGCCCGTGCGCCCCTTTTTCTTCTCCGTAGGACGAGACACACGATGCATCCCGAACTCATTGAACGACTGAGTCGTCAGACCCTCCTTCCGCAGATCGGCGAAGAGGGCCGCGACCGAATCGCCGCCGCCCGCTTTCTCGTGATCGGCGCGGGCGGTCTCGGCTCCCCCGCTCTGCAGTACCTCGCCGCCTCGGGCGCGGTCCGTATCACGGTTGCCGACGGCGACGACGTGTCGGTGTCGAATCTTTCGCGCCAGCTCCTTCACGACGAGAGTCGTCTCGGCATGAACAAGGCCGAGAGCGCCGCGGTAGCGCTCTCACGCATCAATCCCTTTGCGGAGGTCACGAGCGTTGCGCGCTACGTTTCGGAGGAGGAACTCGCCTCGCTCGCCCGCCAAAGCGACGTCGTTCTCGACTGCTCGGACAACCTCGCCACGCGCTTTGCCGTGAACGACGCCTGCGCGAAGGCCGGCACACCGCTTGTCTACGGCTCCGCCGTCGGGTTTTCGGGCCAAGCTTCCGTCTTCGACTTTCGACGAAAGGACTCTCCCTGCCTTCGCTGTCTCTTTGAGCCCGACGCCGCCGAAAACGACGTCAAGGCGGCCAAAGCCGGCGTTTTCTCTCCGCTCACGGGCTTCATCGGCGTTCTGCAGGCCTCCGAAGCCCTCAAGCTTGCCGCGGGACTCGAATCGCCGCTCTGCGGGAAGTGGTTCTCGGCGGATCTGCTGACGATGCGCTTCTCGCAGATCCGCTTTCCCCGCGACCCGCACTGCCCGGTGTGCGCTCAGAGAGTGGACGGGAGCGGCGCGAGAGCCTGAACCCTCCCCGTCTCGCTTTCGAGCATTTCCTCGGCTTCATTCCACTTCGAGAAGAGAGCCTGCGCGGCGGGGAAGCCCGAAAGGATCGGCTGCCACCAGCGCACGGCCCGGGCGTCGAAGTGATAAACGGCCGCCTCGGGCGAAAGCTTCGCCGCATCCTTCGCGAGCGTCACGGCGGTCTCGAGCGTGCCGAGTTCGTCGACGAGCCCGAGATCGAGCGCCTGCCGTCCCGTCCAGACGCGTCCCGCCGCCAGGCGTTCGACGTCGGGAAGAGCCATGTTCCGCGCCTCGGCGACATGCGACTTGAAGGTGCGGTAGACGAAGTCCACCGACGACTTGAGGGCGTGGCGTCGCACGCTTGAGGTCTCCCGCCAGGGAGCGCCGTCGGAAAGCGTCTCTTCGGTCGCATACCCGCCGTAGCCCACCGACAGGGCCTCGCGCAGATCGACGAGCTTCGGGAAGACGGCGAATACGCCGATCGACCCCGTCAGCGTCATCGGATCGGCCACGATCTTCTGCGCGCCCGTCGACACCCAGTAGCCGCCCGAAGCGGCGGCGTCGCCCATGCTCACCACGACGGGCTTTCCCTTTTCCTTGAGTTCGAGAAGCGCCGAACGGATCTTCTCGGCCGCCATCGCGTCGCCTCCGGGACTGTTGATGCGAAGCACCACGGCCCGGACGTTTTCGTCCTTCTTCACGAAGTCGATGCGCTCGACGAGTTCGTCGGCCACGAGGCGCCCCATGCGGGGGTCGTCCACCATCTCGCCTTCCGCGTAGAGCACCGCGACGCCCGGCCCCGAACCTTCCGCACGGTCCGACGAATCGAGGAAATCGTAGAGATTCGTGAGCGCAACCTCCTTGCCGTCCTTGGCGTAGGCTTTCCGAAGCGCCGCCCGGAAGGCCGCCTCGTCTCCCGTTTCGTCCACGAGCCCGTAGCGGCGCTGATGCCGCGCCTCGCCTTCGGGCATGGGTTCGAGTGCGTTCTGGGCCTCGCGGTAGGTCTTCCAGGCGTCATCCTTCCAGCCCCGTCCCGCCTTCCAGGCGTCGAGCATCGTCGTCCAAGCGTCCGACAGGTAGGAGCGTTGCGCGGCGAGGTTTTCCTTCGTCGGCTCGGAACGCTCGAAAACTTCCGGAGCGCTCTTGAAGTCCCCCGCCTTGTACACTTCGGCCTCGACGCCGAGGTGCTTCAGGAAGCTTCCCCAATAGAGCGTTTCGCCCGAGAGTCCCTTCACGTCGACGCGCCCCATCGGATGGAGCCACAGACGGTCGGCGTGCGCAGCCACGGCGTACTGCGCCTGCGTGAAGTTCCACCCGTAGCACCAGACGTGTTTGCCCGTTTCCCTGCGGTACTCGTCAAGCGCCTCGCCGATCACGCGTGCGGAAGCGCCGCCGATCCCTTCGAGGTCGTCGACCCTCAGAAGAATGCCCGCGATGCGCGGGTCCTTCTTCGCGTAGCGTACGGCATCCGTCACGTCGCCCAAAAGCGTCACGGGATCGGCTTCGCGAATCATCCCCGCGAGACCGCCCGCGACCGGACGGGTGTCGGCGATCCGTCCCGTGAGCGTAAGTTCGAGAATCGACCCCGCCTGCGGAGCGGGCACCGGAACGGGCCGCAGGAAGTAGACGGCGAGCAGAAAACCCGCGAGCATCGTAAGCACGATGCAGACCTTGGCGACGCCCCAGACGAAACGTCCGAAGCCGCACAGGAGCCGTACGATCATTTGCCTCTCCTTTCCCCACCCGTTCTCGTGAGGTCCTGCAGTTGGGCGATCATTCGGTCCACATACGCGGGCTTTCGCATCGGATAGCGCGCGTGGGCGCGGTGGTGTCCGTAGCAGCAGACGGTCCTGAGTCCCGCCTCCTTGGCGATGCGAAGATTGAAGAAGCTGTCGTCCACCATCGCCGCCTCGGCCGCGCGGACGCGGTATCGGGCGAGGAGATGCGAGAGCATGCGAGCCGAAGGCTTCGGCGCCCAGTCCCCGAGAAAGTGCGTGTCGGTGGAGCAGACGAGGTCGTCAAAAACGTGCGTGAGGCGCAGATGCGTGAGCGCCGCCTCCGCGTAGTTGCGGGGCGCGTTCGTGTAGAGCACCTTGCGCCCCGGGAGACGCTCGAGCGCCCGTCCGGGGTCGCCGGTCTTGTGCAGATAGGGGCGCACGTCGAAATCGTGCGTTTCCGTCAGAAACCGCAGGGGGTCGACGCCGTGGCGACGCCAAAGCCCCAAAAACGTGGTGCCGTACTGCGCCCAGTAGCGCTGCCGCATCTCGGTCGCCTCCTCTTCGGAGAGACCGAATTCCTTCATCAGAAAGCGGTTCATCCGATCGTGCAGGGCGACGAAAAGGCCGCCCGAAGAACGAAGAACCGTATCGTCGAGATCGATGAACCAAAGCTTCACGGCGGTGCGCTCCGTCGTGACCGACATCCTTCTTTTTTCGCGGCCGAGAAGTACCGTCATACGCATTCCTTTCGAAAAAAAAGAAAAAACCCGACAGAACAACGCATCCTCTTCTCGTGCGTTCTTCTGCCGGGTTTCGGTTGATGCGCGGGAAAAACTTAGTCCCCGTACATCTTCTGTTTGAGTTCGCGACGCTGCTGCGCTTCCAGAGACAGGGTGGCCGTCGGACGCGCCATCAAACGCGCCACGCCGATCGGATCGCCCGTTTCTTCGCAGTAGCCGTATTCGCCTTCGTCGATGCGACGGATGGCCGCTTCAACCTTCTTGAGGAGCTTGCGTTCGCGGTCGCGCGTACGAAGTTCAAGGGCATGTTCCTCTTCGATCGTGGCGCGGTCCGTCGGATCGGGCGCGACCGTCGTTTCGCGAAGATTCACGGTGGTCTGATCCGCGTTCTGGCGAAGCTCATTTTCCATCTGCACAAGGAGATTGCGGAAAAAGGCCAGCTGGCGTTCGTCCATGTAGTCGTCGTCGGACATCTGCAGAATTTCTTCTGCGGTCAGCAGTTTGTTGTTTGCCATACTTATTCTTCAAACGATAGCCGGAAAGAGAGTTCTTCCGAGGATTGAGGAGCATAGCAAAAAAATCGCAGGTCCGTCGCTCAGGGTTTTACCCTTTCCCGCGAACCTGCGTTTTTTTGTTGTCGATCCTCCCGTGTCTAGGGATAAACCTTAGGCCAGGCAGGTGTCGAGACCCCGGCGAATGGCGTCCTCAGGAAGATTGCGTCCGATGAAGACCATTCGGGAGACGGGCTTGGCATCGCCCCACGGGCCCATCACGTCGGCGCCCGCGAGCATGTGCACGCCCTGGAAGACGACGCGGCGGTCGCTTCCCTGCATGTAGAGAACGCCCTTGTAGCGAAGAAGATCCTCTCCGTACACGCTCGTGAGCGACATGATGTAGCGGTCGAGCTTGGCGGGATCGAACGGACGTTCGCTTTCGTAGTAGAAGGTCCGGATGTCGTCGCGGTGATGGTGATGATGTCCTTCGTTGAAGAAGGCCGGATCGACTTCCAGGATGTCGTTCATGTTGAAGCCCGTGATGTCGAGGACCACGTCCACGGGACAGTTCCCCATGTCGACGCGGCGGATCGGCGCGCGGGCGTTCATCTGGCGAAGGCGCGCTTCGAGCGCTTCGCATTCCTCGGGCGTCACGAGATCGCACTTCGAGAGCAGAATGCGGTCGGCAAAACCCACCTGATCGCGCGCGGCGGCTTCTTCGTCGAGCGTCTGCGGGCCGTGCTTGGCGTCGACCACCGTCACGACGCCGTCGAGACGATAGAAGGCCGCCACGGCGTCGTCCATGAAGAAGGTCTGGGCCACCGGACCGGGATTGGCCACACCCGTCGTTTCGATGACGACGTAGTCAAACTGAATCTCGCCGCGGTCGCGCTTGTGGCGCAGATCCGTGAGCACCCGCGAGAGGTCTCCGCGGATCGTGCAGCAGACGCAGCCGTTGTTCATCGAAATGATCTGTTCCTTGTCGAACTGCACGATCAGTTCGGTATCGATGTTTTCTTGGCCGAACTCGTTTTCGATGATCGCGATGCGGTGATTGTGGTTTTCCGTGAGAATGCGGTTGAGCAGGGTCGTCTTGCCCGCCCCCAAGAAGCCCGTCAGAATCGTGACGGGAATGTCAGGACCGCGAGGTTCTTCCACTTCCATTTCTTTCTCCTTACGGCCGCACCAGAAGGTGCAGGCCCTTCAAATATTCGCCTTCCGGGCAGGTCATCATCAGCGGATGATCCTCGCCCGCTCCGAATCGGCAGAGCGCCCAGGCGTCCGATCCGGCGTCAAAAACGGCGCCGGCGACGATCTTCTGGAAGAGATCCACGTCGATCGCTCCCGAACAGGAGAAGGTGAAAAGATGTCCGCCCGCGCGAAGCAGACGGATGCCGTTCAAATTGATGTCCTTGTACGCACGCGAAGCCCGCGCCACGTGATGGTGGTTCGAGGCGAACTTGGGCGGGTCCAGGATGACGAGGTCGAAGGTCTCGCCCGCTTCGCGCAGCGTGCGCAGATAAGAAAATACGTCTTCGCAGACGAATTTTGCGCGGGACTCGTCAAAATCGTTTCGCCGCAGATTGCGCTTGGCCATCTCGATGGCTTCCTGCGAGGAATCGACCGAGATCACTTCGTCGGCGCCGCCCTTGAGAAGAGCCAGGGAGAAGCCGCCGGTGTACGAGAAGCAGTTGAGCGCACGAAGACCGCGCCCGTGTTCCGCACGGAAGGCTTCGGCGAGCTTCTGCGCGGCGAGACGGCTTTCGCGCTGGTCGACGTAGAACCCCGTCTTGTGCCCGACGCGCACGTTCACGCCGTAGCGCACGCCGTCCTCCACCACTTCGATTTCCTCGGGCGGCTCTTCGCCGCAGAGGCATTCGGAGCGGATTTCCAAGCCTTCGCGCTGGCGGGTCGCCGCGTCGGAGCGGTCATAGACGCCCCGCGCGCCCGTGAGCTTCATGAGAATCTCCCCGATGACGCCGCGGAAACGCTCGACCCCCGCCGACTGGAACTGCGTCACGAGATACGGGCCGTACTGATCGACGATGAGGCCGGGCAGACCGTCGGCTTCGCCGAAGACGAGGCGGATGGCGGACGTTCTCGCGTGGAGCGCGCGGCGCGCCTCCACGGCGTAGCGAAGACGCGTCTCGAGCCAGCGCTCGTCGATGACGTCCTCCTCGCGGAAGGACCACACGCGGGCGCGGATCGTCGACTTGGGCGAATACGCCGCCCACGCCAGAAAACGACCGTCCTTGTTTTTCACCGCCACCGTGTCGCCCGCGGCCGGATGACCGACGACCTTGTGCACGGCGGTGTCGTACACCCAGGGGTGACGACGCAGAAGGGAACGTTCCTTCCCTTGCTTGAGAATGATTTCCATGGCAATTCCTAATCGAGAGGGAGATCTCCCTCAAAAACGTATTCCGCGGGGCCTTCCAGAAACACCGGTCCGTCCGGATCGGGTCGACGGACCCGAAGGATTCCGCCCCGGGTATGAAAAGTCACGGTGCGTCCGAACCGGCCCGTAAGCATACCCGCAACGGCGGCCGCGCAGGCGCCGCTGCCGCAGGCGGGGGTCTCCCCCACGCCGCGCTCCCAGACGCGGAAGTCGGCTTCCGAGTCCGAGCGCGGGCAAACGCACTCGAAATTGATTCCTTCCGGAAAGGCCGGATGATCCTGCAGACGCTCCCCCGTCCGGCGGAAGACTTCGTCCTCGGGCATGGGGCCGAAACGCACGGCGTGCGGATTTCCGACGGCCAGGACGCAGAGTTCGTCGGTTCCGGGAAGTCCGAACCCACGCCACGCCCCGCCGCAATACGACAATCCATCCGTTCGAAACGGAAGATCGTCCGCCTCGAGAATCGGCATTCCCATTTCCACGGAAACGAGACCGTCCTTTCCAATCGATCCCCGAATCACGGCGCACATCGTTTCAAAGCGTACGCACTCCCCGGGGAAGATGCGTTCGAGCACCCACCTCGTCATGCAGCGGGCGCCGTTTCCGCACTGTTCCACCTCCCCGCCGTCGGCGTTGAAGATGCGGTAGCGAAAGTCCGCGTCCGGGCGCCGGGTCTCTTCGAGAACGAGCAGTTGATCCGCACCGACGCCGAGTCTCCGGTCGCACCAGCGACGCAGATGAAGGGCGTCAAGCGGCCAGATCCCCCGACGATTGTCGATCAAAATGAAGTCGTTGCCGGCTCCCTGCATTTTCACGAAGTGTCCGTTCACTTCACACTCCTGTCAGTAGAGCGAAGGCTCCCCTTCGGGACGGGTCTTGAAGCGACGGTGCACCCACAAATACTGGTCCGGATGCTGTCGGATCCACGCTTCGAGTTCCCGGTTCACGCGCGCCGTGTCCGCCTCGAAATCGGCCGTCGGAAAATCCTTCCACGGTTCGCTCACGCGCACGAAATACCCTTCGTCCGTCATCGTGGCAATGCACCAGACGACCTTCGCCTTCGTGACCCGGGCGAGCCGGCTCACCATGGGAAGCGTCGCGGCGGAAACGCCGAAAAACGGTACGAAAATGGAATGCTTTTTCCCGTGATCCATGTCAGGAAGATAGTAAAAGGGAAGCCCCTTCTTCATTTCGCGGATCACGGGACGCAGATCGCTCGCCTTGCTTTTCGGAATGAGGACGGGGTTGGAGAAGCGAAGACGCCCCTCGAGCGTCGCCTTGTCCCAGGCGGGATTGCTCTGCTTCTGGTAGAGCGACACGCCCCGCACGTAGGTGTTGAGCGCGATCCCCGCCGCGTCGAGACCGGCGAAATGCGGGGCCACCACGATGAGCGGACGGTTCTCCTCGTTGAGGATGTGCTCCACTCCTTCGATGCGCACGAACCTGCGGATTTCCTCGGCGCTCGCCTCCCACAGCACGCTGTGGTCGAGCGCCGCGCGCCCGAGGCGCACGTACACGCGCCGCGCCAGACGTTCCCGCTCGGCGTCGGAGAGTTCGGGAAAACATGCGCGCAGATTTGCAAGCGTCACGCGGCGGCGCTTCGGAATGCCCCACCACAGCACCCATCCGACGATGCGCGCAATCCGCTCGCGCTGTCCGATCGACAGAAAGCGAAGCTTCTTGACGAGCCAAATCCAGCCGCGGGCCATCCATTCGTTCACTTTTTCGTCACTCCCTCTAATTTCTTTCGGGCCGCCCTCGGCGCCTTGTAGCGTTTGTAGCTCCATGCATACTGCGAGGGCGCGCTCAGAACGATTTCCTCGATCTGACGGTTCATCGCGGCGGCGTCCTTCTCCAGGTCGCCCGTGAGCGGTTCGCTCCATTCCTTGCCGTGGATGTGCCAGCCGTGCGGCTCGCGCACGCCCCAAGCAAAAATGCGGATCGCGTCGAACTGCCGCGCCACCCGCACGGGCAGGGTCATCGTGTAGGCGGGCTTGCCGAAAAACGGCGCCCAAACCCCCTCCCCGTGCGACGGCACCTGATCGGGAAGCGCCCCGAAGGTGTGGCCCGCGCGAAGGTTGCGGATCACTTCCTTGACGCCTGCAAGCGTCGTGGGACAGGCGACGATCCCCGGCGCCTGTCGTGCCTCCCCGACGAGACGGCGCAGGACGTCGAACTTCGGCGGCCGATAGAGAATGGAAATGTTTCGCCCCGACTCTCGGTAGAAGGTGTGGGCAAACCACACGGGCAGGACTTCAAAGCATCCGACGTGAGGCGTCATGAAGACGATCGGACGGCCGCTCTCGACCGCCGTGCGGATGAGGCGCTCGCACTCGGGATCGACCCGGACCTGCGTCATGACCTCTTCGGGCTTGCGATACCACACCCAAAGGCTCTCCATGGCCTGTCGGCCGGCATTGCGGCCGACGCTGCGGTAGAGCCTCTCGTCAAAGAGCCCGGCCTGCCGCAGGTTCGCTTCGGCCTGCTCGCGGGTTTCCCGCGAAAGGCGAAAGGTCAGGCTGCCGAAAAGGGTTCCGAGCGACTGCAGGAACCCCAGGGGCAAACGGGCCAGCAAGGCGAAAAAACGTTGCATGCTCTTAGCGTAAGTATCGTCCAAACAGAATATTTTACCCCCGCCACTTCGGAATCCTCTCCTCCGACGGCGGGTTTTCACGCAAACGAACAACTTTGTTGGCATTTTCCCTTCGAGAAGCGTATGATGCGGAAATTCGCCGAGTTAACAAGACAACTTGCGGGGCGAATCTGAAGAAATACCGCTAAAGCGTCTGCCGCAACGTACTTCATGCTTCATTGCGCTAGGCGCTGTCCCCAGTCCATTGGAGTGTGAAGAATGGCCAGCGAATATCTGTTTACTTCCGAATCCGTCAGTGAAGGTCATCCCGACAAAGTGGCCGACCAGATCTCTGACGCCGTCCTTGACGCCTGCCTTGCGCAGGACCCCATGAGCCGCGTCGCCGCGGAAACCCTTTGCACGACCGGTCTCGTCGTGATGGCCGGTGAAATCACCACCGGCGCCACCGTCGACTACATCGACCTCGCCCGCGACGTTCTCAAGCGCATCGGTTACGACAACACCGAATACGGCATCGACCACAAGGGTTGCTCCGTTCTCGTCGGCTACGACAAGCAGTCCCAGGACATCGCCCAGGGTGTCGACAAGGCCATGGACGACGAACTCAACCTCGGCGCCGGCGACCAGGGCCTCATGTTCGGCTTCGCCTGCGACGAAACGCCGACCCTCATGCCCGCCCCGATCTACTACGCCCATCGTCTGATGGAGCGCCAGAGCATCGTGCGCCGCAACGGCACGCTTCCCTTCCTGCGTCCCGACGCCAAGAGCCAGGTCACGCTGCGCTACGTCGACGGCAAGCCCGTCGGCTGCGACACGATCGTGATCTCCTCGCAGCACGCCCCGGAAATGTCCGACGGCAAGAAGATGAAGCCCGAATTCACGGAAGCCATCGTCGAAGAAATCATCCGTCCGGTGATTCCGGCCGAATGGCTCGTCGGCACCAAGTTCCTCATCAACCCGACGGGTCGCTTCGTGGTGGGCGGTCCGCAGGGTGACTGCGGTCTCACGGGCCGCAAGATCATCGTCGACACCTACGGCGGCTACTGCCCGCACGGCGGCGGCGCCTTCTCCGGCAAGGACGCCACCAAGGTCGACCGTTCCGCCGCCTATGCCTGCCGCTACGTCGCGAAGAACATCGTCGCCGCCGGTCTCGCCCGCGTCTGCCAGGTTCAGGTCGCCTACGCCATCGGCGTGGCCGAACCGATGAACGTCACGGTCTTCACGAACGGCACCGGCGTCATCCCCGACGCCCGCATCGCCGAACTCGTCCGCGAACACTTCGACCTTCGTCCGCGCGGCATCATCAAGATGCTCGACCTGCGTCGTCCGATCTTCTCGAAGACGGCCGCCTACGGTCACTTCGGCCGCGAAGAACCGGAATTCACCTGGGAAAAGACCGACAAGGTCGCCGCGCTGCGCGCTTCCGCCGGCCTCTGATCCGACGTGATTCCGACGTGCCCGTCCGCCTGAGGGGCGGGCGCGCGACTCCCCCGTTGCAGAACTTGCGGCGGGGGAGTCTTTTTTCCACCTCCCGCCGCCCCGTTTCAAACGAATTCGCACGACGGAATCTCGTAGAATGGACGAATTCGTCGCCCTTTCGGGGCTATTGAGGAAAGACTACAAATGACCAAACGAGTGCTTACCGGCATCAACACGACCGGCACGCTTCACATCGGCAACTACGTCGGAGCCATCCGACCCGCCATTCGGGACAGCCGAAATCCCGACGTTCAGAGCTTTTTCTTCCTCGCGGACCTGCACGCGCTCATCAAGTGCCAGGATCCCGCCCGCATTGAAAGAAGCCGTCGCCAGATCGCCGCGACCTGGCTTGCCGCGGGCCTCGACCCCGACAAGGTGGTTTTCTACCGCCAGAGCGACATTCCCGAAATTCCGACCCTCAACTGGCTTCTTACCTGCTGCACGGCCAAGGGCCAGATGAACCGCGCCCACGCCTACAAGGCGGCGACCGACGCCGCCGTCGAAGCCGGCCGGGATCCGGACTCCGACGTCTCGATGGGGCTTTACTGCTATCCCATTCTCATGGCGGCCGACATTCTGATGTTCAACGCCGACGAAGTGCCCGTCGGACACGATCAGCTGCAGCACCTGGAGATGGCGCGCGACGTGGCGACCCGCTTCAACTATCTCTACGCGAAGCCCGACGCCCCCTTCTTCACCATGCCGCAGGCCACGGGCGGCTCCGACGTGGAAGTGCTCCCCGGTCTCGACGGACGCAAGATGAGCAAGTCCTACAACAACGTGATTCCCCTCTTCGAAGGCGGCCGCAAGGCGCTCGACGAGGCCGTCTCGCGCATCGTCACGGACTCGAAGCTCCCGGGCGAACCCAAGGATCCCGACAGCAATTCGCTCTGCGTTCTCTACGCGGCCTTCTCCACGCCCGAAGAGCTCGAAGCCTTCAAGGCCGAACTCCGCGCGGGTCTCGGCTGGGGTGAAGCCAAGAAGCGTCTTGCCGACAAGATCGACGCCGAAATCGGCCCGATGCGCAAGCGTTACGAAGAACTCATGGCCTCCCCCGAAACGGTGGAAGCCATCCTGCAGGAAGGCGCCCGCAAGGCCCGCGCCTACGCCGTTCCCTTCCTCGCCCGTCTCAAGGAAGCCGTCGGGCTTCGCGCCTTCACGGCCCCCGTCGAAGCCGCGGCCGAGGAAAAGACCGTCAAGCAGGCCAAGGCCCTCTTCAAGCAGTACCGTGAAAAGGACGGCCTCTTTTACTTCAAGCTCACGATGAACGGCCGCGAACTCCTCCTCTCCGAAGGCTTCGCCTCGGGCCGCGACGCCGGACAGTGGGTGGGCCGCCTCAAGAAGGAAGGCTACGCCGCTCTCGAAGGGGCTCCCGTTGCGCGTACGGAAGGCACCACGGACGACGACCTTCGCGCGGCGATCGACACCTTCCAGGAAGATTGATTTCTTTCGGTGAAGAGTTCCCTCTTCGGAAAGGCCGAGGCTATAATGCCTCGGCTTTTCTTTTGATCCCGAGGAGCGCTGCGACGAACCTCCTTCGCCAGGCTCGGGATTGTTCCACGTGAAACATCCGCGTTCACGTACCTCTCTTTCCTTCAACGGCGCTCATTTCCTCTTTTCCCATCAAGGAGTCATTCCGAATGATTAACGTTGAATCCGCCATCGCGGACCTCCGTCTTGCCGACTGGGGCCGTAAGGAAATTCAGATTGCCGAAGTGGAAATGCCCGGTCTCATGGCCATCCGCCGTGAGTACGCCGCCTCGCAGCCGCTCAAGGGCGCCCGCATTTCCGGGTCGCTTCACATGACCATTCAGACGGCCGTTCTGATCGAAACCCTTCTCGCCCTCGGCGCCGAAGTGCGTTGGGCGAGCTGCAACATCTTCTCGACGCAGGACCACGCCGCCGCCGCGATCGCCGCGGGCGGCACGCCCGTCTTCGCCAAGAAGGGCGAATCCCTCGACGAATACTGGGAATACACGCACCGCATCTTCGAGTGGCCCGACGGGGGCTTCTCCAACATGATCCTCGACGACGGCGGCGACGCCACGCTCCTCCTGCACCTTGGCGCCCGCGCGGAAGAAAACGCCGACCTCGTCGCCCATCCCACGAATGACGAAGAAAAGGCCCTCTTCGCCGCCATCCGCCGTCATCTCGAAGCCGATCCGAAGTGGTATTCCAAGCGCATCCCGCACATCAAAGGCGTGACGGAAGAAACGACGACGGGCGTTCACCGCCTCTATCAGATGCACGCCCGCGGCGAACTCCGCTTCCCGGCGATCAACGTCAACGACTCCGTGACGAAGTCGAAGTTCGACAACCTCTACGGCTGCCGTGAATCCCTCGTGGACGGCATCAAGCGCGCCACCGACGTGATGATCGCCGGCAAGGTCGCGGTCGTGGTCGGCTACGGCGACGTGGGCAAGGGTTGCGCCCAGGCGCTGCGCGCGCTCGCCGCTCAGGTCTGGGTCGTCGAAATCGACCCGATCTGCGCCCTGCAGGCCGCCATGGAAGGCTACCGCGTCGTCACGATGGACTACGCCAAGGACAAGGCCGACATCTTCGTGACGGCCACGGGCAACGTTCACGTCATCACGCACGATCATATGATCGCAATGAAGAACGAAGCCATCGTCTGCAACATCGGTCACTTCGACAGCGAAATCGAAGTCGCCGCCATGCGTCAGTATCCGTGGGAAAACATCAAGCCGCAGGTTGACCACATCCTGCTTCCGTCGGGGAACCGCATCATCCTCCTCGCCGAAGGCCGTCTCGTCAATCTCGGTTGCGCCACGGGCCATCCCTCCTACGTGATGAGCTCTTCGTTTGCCAACCAGACGCTCGCGCAGATCGAACTCTTCTGCCACACGGAAAAGTATCCGCTCGGCGTCTACATCCTGCCGAAGATCCTCGACGAAAAGGTTGCCCGCCTGCAGCTGACCAACTTCAACGCCGAACTCTCGGAACTCACGGACGAACAGGCCGCCTACATCGGCGTGCCCAAGGAAGGTCCCTACAAGTCGGACGCCTACCGCTACTGATCTCCGCGGTTTCCGCGAAAACGAACCCCGAAGGGCGAACCCTTCGGGGTTTTCTTATGGAAAATTCGTGAGGCCCTTTTCCGTGATCAGCGCGTCAAAGCGGAGGTCGTGCGCCGCAAAGAGCGACGCGGGCACCTTCTGCGCCTCGAAGGCGATGAGAACGCATCTCTTCGGACGACTCTCGGCGAGGAAGCGGTCGAAATACCCGCCTCCGTAGCCGAGACGGTGTCCCTGAGAGGAATATCCGAGGGCCGGCACGAAAATCAGATCGGGGAAAACGGCCTCGGCGTCGGGCACCGTCAGACCGGCCCGATCCTTCGTGAGGGGCGTGTCTTTCTCCCAGAGGCGATAGCGGATGCCCGTCTCCTCGACGGCGGGAACGGCGAGACGCCGGGCGGAATCGTCACCGCACCAGCGAAGAGCCGCGGCACGCAGATCGGATTCGCTCCCGAAGGGCCAGCAAATGCCGATCGTTCCAGTTTTCACCTCTTCCAGACAACGTTCAAAAGCCTCTTCCAGCATCGGACCTGCTTCGCGCGCCCGAACCCCGCGAATCTCCCGGCAACGCTGCCGCCAAAGTCGTTTCTCGTTCATCTCTCTCCTTGTCCCCCTTCTCTCTTCCGTTATAGTTGTTTCATCTTATGCGATGCGCAAATACTCCGGATATGGTCAAGTCTAGGCTTTTTCTGTCGTTGCTCGGCACCCTGCTCGCGCCCGTCCTTTCGACGGCGATTTCGTCCGATGTTCGGGCGACGCCCGTCGACGGGATGCTCGCCGTAGGGCGGGCGCCCGTGCTGATGGAGGAGCGTCTGCACAATCTGAGAAGACGGGAAAGCCCCGTCATTGAAGACGAAACAGCCGCGACCATTGATTTTGCCGAAGTGATCCGCTCGGTCGACGCACTCTTTCGAGAGCCCGCCTCCCCGAAAGAAGGCTCAAAGGAAGAGACGGAAGCCGTCACGACGGCGGGCCGCATCACGGCGGAATTTCTTGAAAATCCTCCGCAGGAAACGGACCGTTTTCCCCTTGCACAACCGCCGGAAGAACCCGAGGACAAGTGGATCCGCATGGCCCGCGAAGGTTATCGGAAAAAGGACTTGGAACTGCTCTTGGCCGCGGCCGAGACGGCGGGCCCCAACGCAATCGAAGGCTATTGGGCGCTTTGGGCACTCGAGTTGCGCCTCGAGGCCGCGCCGGACGATCCGCTCGTGCACGCGGAGTTCGAGCGCTTTCTACAGCTTCACGCCGGCGAGTACCTCGGAGAACTCGCCACGGTGCGTTATCTGAAAACAGCCGCCGAAGTGCTGAACCTCGAAACCTTTGAGCGGCACTTCAAGAGCCTCGCGTGGAACCGCGACGACACGGAACTGCTCAACTGGCTCTATCTCTATCGCCTTGAAGACGCTCTCGCCCGCGGCCCCGTGCCGGCGGCTCTGCGCAAGACGGTGAAACTGCACCTTCGCGACCAGAAGGCAACCGACGAGAGTTTCCGACGTCTCGGCGATCTTCTGGCCCGCGTCGATCGTTCCTGGTCCTGGGATCGAGTGCTCCTTGCACTTCAGAAGCGCCAGTGGACGGAGGCAAAACGCAATCTCCGTGCGGTCCCCCGCCCGCTTCTTCCCGCCTCCATCGCCACGCTCGAGCGCATTCTCGAGCATCCGCACGATTGGTACCGGAAGGCGATGAAAAAGCCCTCCTCCGTATCGGCGCGCGTCGGAGAGTTCGCAATCTTGCGTCTCATTTCCTACAACCGCCAGGAAGCGGCGAAATTTCTCGACAAAATCGAAGAAAAACTCGCCGCAGGACGGCGTTCACTCCTCTGGTTCCGGCTCGGCTACAGCGCCGCGGTCGACCGTCGGCCGGACGCCGCGAAGTGGTTCCGACGCGCCGACAAGACCCGCATTCCCCGGGAACTCATGGCGGACTACGAGAACGTTCTCGCCTGGGAGGCCCGCAACGCGATTTTCGAAGGAAACCTCTATTCCCTTCTCAACATCCTGCGCGGCATGCCCGAAGAGGTTCTCAAGCGGGAGGAATGGGTCTATTGGCTCGGCCGCGCCCACGCCGTGCGCGGCAATCACGAGGAAGCGAAAAAACGCTTCGCAACTATCGCGGGCAACTGGAGCTTCTACGGAAAGCTCGCCTGCGACGCTCTCAAGCGTCCCTATCCGAAACCGACGCTTCGGGAGCCGCCTCAGGAAGAAGCCGTCGAACGCTGGGAAGAGAACGCCGGCATACGCCGCGCGGAGGTTTTTTATCGTCTGCACTGGTACGCGGACGGTCATCGCGAATGGAACTGGGCCATGCGGGGTCTTGACGACGAGGGACGCGCCTCGCTCGCCGAATACGCCCGTCGGCAGGGTCTGATTCACCGGATGATCAACACGTCCGACCGCACGAAAAAATCAGACTTCCGTCTTCGCTATCCCACGCCGCTCTTCTCCGTGATCGAACGCAGTTCCGAAGGTCAGCAACTCCCGACGGAATGGACCTACGGTCTCATCCGACAGGAGTCCCGCTTCATTCCCCAGGCGAGCTCCTCCGTAGGCGCGCGCGGCCTCATGCAGCTCATGCCCAAGACCGCCACCTGGATGGCCAAGCAGCTCGGGCTCAACCGATACGAAGCGCACCGCATCAGCGACATCGAGATGAACCTCATCCTGGGAACGGCCTATCTGCGCACGCTCTACGAGTCGCTCGACGAGAGCTTCCCGCTTGCGACCGCGGCCTACAATGCGGGTCCCTCGCGCGCGAGGATCTGGCGCACGACCCTGCGCCGTCCCATCGAGGCGGCGGCCTTCATCGAGTCCATTCCCTACTTTGAGACGCGCGACTACGTGAAAAACGTCATGTCGAACACCCACACCTATGCGCTGATGCTGCACGGCTCCGCCCCGAACTTCAGCAAAATGCTCGGAACCATTCGGCCGAGCCCGGCATCGCGCACCCATTTGCCGTAAAGAAGATGCCCAAGGTCTACACCGTCGGCGGCTATGTCCGCGACACCCTGCTTCACGAAATTCACCCCGACATCGTGCCGGGCGACCGCGACTGGGTCGTGGTGGGCTCCACGCCCGAAGCCATGCTCGAGCGCGGTTTTCAGCCCGTGGGAGCCGACTTTCCCGTCTTTCTGCACCCAGTCACGCACGAGGAATACGCTCTCGCCCGAACCGAACGCAAGACGGCGCCGGGCTACAAGGGCTTCGTGTTTCACGCCGCTTCCGACGTCACGCTCGAAGAGGATCTCCGACGCCGTGACCTCACGATCAACGCCATCGCGATGGACGAGGACGGACACCTTTTCGACCCGTTCGGCGGACAAAAGGATCTTCGCGAGGGCATTCTGCGGCACGTCAGTCCCGCCTTTTCCGAGGACCCCGTCCGCGTGCTTCGGATCGCGCGCTTTCAGGCGCGTTTCCCCGACTTCTCCATTGCGCCCGAAACCCTCATTCTCCTTCGCCGCATGGTGGCCGACGGAGAAACCCGCGCGCTCGTTCCCGAACGCATCGGCATGGAATTCAAAAAGGGACTGATGACGAAGGCCCCCGAGAAAATGTTCGAAACGCTCAAAACAATCGGCTTTTGGGAAGACTTCGCGCCCGACCTGCCCTGCACGGACGAGACGCTGGCCTTGCTTCGGAAGACGGCTCGGGAAAATCTTGCCTATCCCGAACGCTTTGCGGCGCTCACGCTCGAAGCGCGGGACGAGGACACGATCGCGCGCTTCATGAAGTCCGTTCGGGCGGACCGGGAGAGCGCCGATCTGGCGCAGGCCTTTCTCTGCGCCCGGCAGTTGCTCACGACAGCCCTCGAAACGGAAGCGCTCTGCCGCTTTTACCGGCGTGCGGACGCCGTTCGCCGCCCGGAAAGAGTTCGGTCCGCGGCGCATCTCTGGGCGCTCTCTGCGGACCGAAAAGAAGAACGGATTCTGCGGGGACTCTCCGCCTGGAACGGCGTGGATGCGGGCGCCGTCGCCCGCAGCTGCCCCGATAAGCGAGGCATCCCTGAAGCCGTTCTCGCCGCCCGCAGGGCGGCGGTGGAACAATGTTTCACGTGAAACACGTCAGAAAAGCTTGATGAGGAGGAGCCCCACCACGGCGAGCAGCATCGTGCTCATGAGGGGGAGCTCCACCTTGCGCCCGAAGGCTTCAAAGTGAATGTCCCCGGGCAGGCGTCCGAGCCCGAAGCGCCGCAGCTGCGGCATCCAGGTGAGCAGTACGAAAAACAGTACGAAAATGACCAGGGCCCAACGCATAATCTTCCTTTCTCAAGAGAGGCGTTCTGCTAGAGTACCTCTCTTCTTTCATTCACTCCCTATTGTTCATGCTTCCGAACCGCCTTTTGCGTGCTCGGCGCCTTTTTATTCGTAATGTAACGATTACCGCGCCGATCGGCGCCTACGAACACGAAAAAAAAGCGCCGCAGCGTCTGATTCTTTCGTGTGACGTCTGGGTGCCCGACACGCCCGTTTGCCGAGATTCGCTCGACGAGGTCCTCAACTACGACCAAATCGTCGATGTGCTCAAGAACACGGCGCTCGCCCGTCATCACGACCTGCAGGAAACGCTCGTAGCGGAAATCGCCGAGCGCCTCGGCGAACTGCCCGGCGTTCTCGCCGTGCGCATCGCGTCGGAAAAGCCCGACGCCTACGAAGAGGTCGAAGCGGCGGGCGTGGAAATCTGGCGTTTCTTTTATGAGGAGAGTGCCTCGTGATTCCCATTCTTCCCGAAAGCAATCCGTTCTTCCGTGAGGACGCCGCGGGCTTCAAGCACAACGAGCGCAACAAGCAGAGCGTCTCGCAGAAGAAGCTCACGAAGCGGATCATTCGACAGACGGCGCAGGCGATCACGGACTTTTCCATGATCGAAGAGGGCGACAAGGTGATGGTGGCCATGAGCGGCGGCAAGGACAGTTATGTGCTGCTCGACGCTCTGCGCACCCTGCAGAAGCGCGCCCCCATCTCGTTCGAACTCCTGGCCGTGACGGTGAATCCGCACATCCCGCAGTTCCCCGCCGAGACGCTTCGCGCCTATTTCGAAGCCGAAGGGGTTCCGTATCACATCGAGGATCAGGACATCTACTCGATCATTCAGAAACTGATCCCCGAAGGGAAAAGCGTGTGTTCGCTCTGCGCACGCCTGCGCCGGGGCGTGCTCTACCGCCTGGCGGGCGAGCTCGGCTGCACGAAGATCGCCCTGGGGCACCACATGGACGACATCGTCGGCACCCTCCTTCTGAACCTCTTTTACGGCGGCCGCCTCAAGGCCATGCCGCCCGTCCTGCGAAGCGACGACGGCAAACACACGGTCATCCGGCCGCTCGCCTACGTTCGCGAGTATGAAACCGAGAAGTTCGCCAAGCTGCGGGGCTACCCTCTTGCCCCCAAAGGTCTTTGCGGCGCAGGAGAAAATCTGAAGCGGCAGGAAATCAAGGAACTGATGAAGAGCTGGGACCGCGAATTTCCCGGGCGCGTCTACAACCTCTTCATGAGTCTGCAGCGGGTGTCGCCCTCTCATCTCATGGATAAGTCGCTCTACGACTTTCACAACTTCGTTTCTCTCGTTCCCCGAGAGGAGGAAGCGGAGGAACCGCAAGAATGAGGGCCTGCGCCGTAACGGAGTACCCCTATTTGGCTACAATGCTCTCAATTCATTTGACATTCAAAAGGGTGATTTAAAACTATGAGAACCCGCTCCATGAAAGTCATCGACATGGCCGTCCACAAGGTCGCGACCATCACCGATGAAAAGAACATTACGGAATGTGCGGCCCAGATGCGCCGCGAACACGTCGGCAGTCTCGTAGTGGTGGACCGCAACAATCGCCCGATCGGCATGATCACGGACCGTGACATCGCCATCGAAGTGGTCGCCCGCAATCGGGATCCGAACAAAGTGACCGTGCATGAAGCCATGACGGCGCCCGTCGTCACCGCGGCTCCCACCGAAAGCATGGTGGTGGCCCTCGCCCGCATGCGCGAGTTCGGGATTCGCCGTCTGCCGATCGTGGATGAGGAAGGTGCGCTCATCGGCGTGATCAGCAACTCCAATCTCGTGGAGGAACTCTCGAGCCTGCTCGACAGTCTCGTGCGCAACATCCACTCCTCGAAGACCCGCGAAATCGCGCTGCGCTCGAACGAATAAGACGCCTGCGCCCCGAACGGAAAGAACCCCGGAAAAGCCTCGGCTTTCCGGGGTTCGTTTTGTGAGGAAGAACGTCTTCTTACTTTTTGGTGAGGAGATCGTAGAGGGCGGAACGGTCGTTGCCCGTCGCCTTCGCAGCGGCCGCGGCGAGTTTCGAGGCGGGAAGAAGATCGCGCAGGACGTCGAGCCAACGGCGGTCCCGTTCGGTGAGTCCCTCTTCGCGATGCGGCGCCTCATCGACAAGAATCACGTACTCGCCTCGCGGTTCGTGGGTATCCAACCAAGAGGGCAATTCCCCGGCCGCGAGCGACACGATCGTTTCAAAGCGCTTCGTGAGTTCACGAGCCACCACGACGCGGCGTTCGGGATCGAGCGCCGCGGCGAGATCGCGCAACATGTCGACAATGCGGTGAGGCGCCTCGTAGAAAACGAAAGGCTCGTGGCGTGCGGCCCAGCGTGCGATCGCCGTGCGGCGCGCCTTCGACTGAGGCGGCAAAAAGCCGACAAAGGAAAAGCCTTCTCCGAGAATGCCTCCGGCGGAAAGTGCCGTGACGACGGCGCTCGCACCCGGAATCGGAATCACGCGGTGGCCGGCCTCGCGCACGGCGTGCACCACCCGGGCCCCCGGATCGGATACGGCGGGCGTGCCCGCGTCGGTCACGAGCGCCACGCGCTCGCCCGCCCCGAGGAGGGCTGTGACCTGCTCGGCGCCCTTCACTTCGTTGTGTTCCCGAACGGAGAGCAAACGAACGTTGATGCCGAATTTGTCAAGCAACTTGCGCGTCTCTCGGGTATCCTCAGCTACTACGGTGTCAGCACGGGAGAGAACCCACAAGGCACGTAGCGTGATGTCTCCCATGTTGCCGATGGGCAACCCCACCACGTAGAGCGCCCCCGCGGGGAACTCCTGCTCGGCCACCCCAGCCACCGTCATCAACGTATTGTCTTGCCACCGTTCCGATAAAGAAGCCATGTTCACCCTTCGTAGATTTGTTTCCGCATGCCTGATCGCGTCGGTCGGCTCGGTCGTCCTTGCGGAACCGGTTACTCCGCCCGTTGCAGGTGGAAATGATACCCTCGAAGCACGTTCCTACGAGGGGAATGCCGCCGATGCGTCGACCTCCGCGCCCGATGCGCTCGAACCGACGGCCGAAGCCTCCGAAGACGTCACCGCTGCGGCGCCGATCTCGACCCTGTTGCCCGAAGAACCGGACCGCCTGACGATCGCGCTGGTGATGCCCCCCGACGGCTCGCCCTTTACGGCCGCCTCCAAGATCGTCGGAAACGGGCTCCTCGCCGCCAGTCAGACGAGCCGCGAACCCGCCGAGGTGCTTCTGGTGGAAGCGCCCGAATCGACGTCCCTCACGGAAGTGCTGCAGAGCGCCGTGGTGGCGGGCGCGGACGTGGTGGTGGGACCGCTTCAGAAGGAACGCGTGACGGAACTCATCCGAATCGGCACGCTCCCCTTGCCGGTCGTGGCGCTCAATCATCCCTCGGAAGCGATTCCCGATGCGGAAATCCCGGCCAACCTCGTGATGATGTCGCTTTCGACCGAAAACGAGGCCGAATACATCGCGCGACTCGCGGTCGCTGCGCTCGAAGAAAGCACCCCGGAAGCGCCCGTGCCGACGATTCCCGCACCCGACACCTCCGTGCCGACCGACTCTGTGCCGGCTCTCCCCGGCGCCGCCTCGCCTCTCTCGGACGAAACGGCCGCCCTACCGGCGCCCGAGCGGCAAAAGATTCTGATTCTCTCGCTGTCGGGCGCCTGGGAGACGCGCATCGCCGAGAGCTACGCCAAGGTTCTGACGGCCTCGGGCACGCCTTTCGAGACCTACCGCGTCGACGACATGGACCTCAAGCGCCTTCGTGAGAAGGTGCAGCCCGTCCTCTCCGAAGAGGACGAACGGCGCTTCGCGCAGCGCCGACAGGAGCTTCGCCATCTACCGGGCACGACCGAAAGCGAACGCCGCATCCGTGATCAGGCCCTCAAGCGGTTGGATTCCGACATGGCGGTGCGCCGCGCCGAATCCACGCCGCCTTACGCGGGGATCCTCCTCGCGCTCGACGCGCAGTCGGCGAGCATCGTACGCACGTCTCTGCCGCGAAAGAGCCGCGTCTGGGGCACGTCCACGTCCAATCCGGGCGATCCCGCGGTGAGTTCCGCTGCGACGGCGCTCGCCTTCGACCTCGAAGGCCTCGTCTTTGCTGAATGTCCTCTCCTCCTGCGCTACGACGCGCAGAGCTTCACGGCGCGCTTTGCCGCCGCCATGCCCTATTCGCCCGCAGCCAAGCGGCTTTTCGCCTTCGGTGCGGACGCCTTCGGCGTGGCCGAGCGTTGGGCGCAGTCGACCCGTTCCTTCGAAATGGAAGGAGAGACCGGGCGTCTGGTTCTCGATCGCGACCGCTCGCCCGTCGTGGAGCGCACGCCCCAAACCGTTCTCGTACGGGAAGGGCACTTGATCGAGGTCGCCACCGAAAGCGTGGCCCGTCCCGGTCCCCTGCCGGAAGTTTCGATTCCTTCGCGTCAGACGCTCTCCGTCAAGGAAGTGTTGCCCGCCAAGGCGTCCGTCACGGTGGTGCCCGTCATCATCGAGGACGTCGGCCCCGAACAGCCGGCGCCGAGTAAAATGCTTCCCGCTCCGGTCCGCACGGAACCTTCCGCACCCGCCGCACCGGCAGCGACGCCTCCGGGCATCGAGACGCGTCCCTTCGAGACGCCCTTTGAAGAACCCGGCGCCGCCGCAGCGGCTCCGATGACGGACGCTCCCGTCTCCGACGGGGAGGAAGCCCTTCCCGAACCGAGCGTTCTCTGACGAACGACTATATTGTTTTCCCGCGGGCGGACGGTCACCGATACCGGCCGCCCCTTTCTTTCCGAACGATTCTCATGGCTCTCTTTACCCTTCTCAACGCACATCTCGCTTGGGGCGACTTGCCGCTGCTCGACGGCGCCCAACTCACCATCGACCCCGGAGAACGCGTCGGATTGATCGGTCGAAACGGCACGGGGAAGAGTTCGCTTCTCTCCGTTCTGGCGGGCAAAACCAAGCTTGACGACGGCGAACTCCAATACACCGACGGCCTGCGCACGGTGTTTGTCGAACAGGAACCCCTCCTTCCCGAAGCGCCCACCGTGCTTGAAAGCCTCGCCCTGCGCGGCCGTCTTCAGGACATTTCCGACGAACGCGAAGTCTGGCGGCTCCGCGCCCGCATCGAGGAGATGCTCCATCGCTTCGACCTCGACGTCGACACCGATCCGGCCAAGGCTTCGGGCGGGGAAAAGAAGCGCGCCGCCCTGGCGCTCGCACTCGCGCTCGAACCGGATCTGCTCCTTCTCGACGAACCGACGAACCATCTCGACATCCGCGCGATCGCGACGCTCGAAGAACTCGTCAACACGCAGTGCCGCAACCAGCGCTCGCTCATCGTCATCACGCACGACCGACAGTTCCTCGACAACGTTTCGACGCGCATCGTCGAACTCGACCGCGGAATTCTCCGCTCCTACCCCGGCAATTTCGCCGCGTACGAAAACCGCAAGGAAGAGGAACTCGCCGCAGAAGAGCTCGCCCGTCAGCGTTTCGACAAGTTCTGGGCGCAGGAAGAAGTCTGGATCCGCAAGGGCATCGAAGCGCGCCGCACGCGCAACGAAGGACGCGTACGCCGACTCGAGCGCCTGCGCAAGGAACGAAGCGAACGCCGCGACCGAATGGGTTCGATCCGCCTGCAGATCGACGCGGGGGAAAAGAGCGGCAAAATCGTGGCCGAAGTGGAAAATCTCTCCAAGTCCTTCGGCTCGAAGACCGTCGTGCGCGACCTAAATTTCACTCTGATGCGCGGCGACCGGCTCGGACTCATCGGCCGAAACGGCGCCGGCAAGAGCACGCTCATCAAGCTTCTTCTCGGACAGCTGCAGCCCGACGCCGGGACGGTTCGGCTCGGCACCAATCTGAAGATCGCCTATTTCGATCAGCTTCGCGAACAGCTAGACCTCACGAAGACCGTCGCCGAAACCATTTCGCCGGGGTCCGACTGGGTCGAAATCGCTGGTGAGAAAAAGCACATCGTCGCCTATCTCGGGGACTTTCTCTTTCCGCCGCGACGGGCGAACGTTCCGGTGAGCTCGCTCTCGGGGGGCGAGCGTAACCGCCTACTCCTCGCGCGCCTCTTCGCCCTGCCCGCCAACCTGCTGGTGCTCGACGAACCGACGAACGACCTCGACATCGACTCGCTGGAACTCCTGGAGCAGACGCTTCTCACCTATCCCGGGACCATCATCCTCGTGAGTCACGACCGCCGCTTCCTCGACAACGTGGTGACCGAAGTGCTCGCCCCGGAAGGAAACGGCGTCTGGCGCGAATACGTGGGCGGCTACGAAGACTGGCTGCGCCAACGCCCCGCGCCCGCGGAGCTCGCCCCCGTCAAGGCGGCTCCGAAGCCCGTGGAGCGCACGCGTCAGCGCACCCTGAAGCTGAGCTTCAAGGAAACCCGCGACCTCGAAGAGATCCCGACCCGTCTCGAAAATCTCGAAGCCGAGCAAAAGGCGCTCTACGAAAAAATGAGCGGCGCCGAGTATCACCTCCTCGACGTCGCCGAACAGAAGGCCGACGCCGCACGCTCCGCGGAAATCGAAAAGGAAACGGAGGCGCTCTTCGAACGCTGGGAGGCGCTCGAGGAAAAGCGCCGCCAGATCGAGGAGGCGTCTGGAGCCTGATGAGACTCCGGGGCGTCGCCGCCTTCGGACGGGGGCGCCCGATGAGGGGTAACACCGAGAAAATCTCCTTTTTCACGGGCTCCGCGAGGAGGAGAAAAGACCTATAAAGAAAAGAACATCGGCCGCCGACGAGAAGAGTGCGGCCACATACGCTGGGATACAAATGGATCGTGCACAAGAATTGAACGGCAAGAACACCTTGCCGGAACTCCTTTTCTCCGCCTGCAAGACGTGGGGACCACGGGAAGCCCTTCGGGAGTACGACCGAAAGAGCGCTCAGTGGCAGTCCGTCTCGTACTCGCAACTCGCAACCCGCATCGACGCGTGGAGGCGAAGCTTCGCCGCGCTCGGCCTGGAAACGGGCGACCGCGTCGGGATTCTCTTGCCCAACGGCGTGCATCACGTCTGCGCGGACATGGCCGCCATGGCCAACGGTCTCATTCCGGTGCCCCTGCACGCCATCGACACGCCGGGGGCCTGCCGCTTCCTCCTCTCCGACAGCGGCGCCCGAGTTCTCGTCACGAACCGCCGCAGCCGCTGGGAGCAGATCCGCGCGGTGCCCGAGGGCGAACTCGCCCTGCGCCACGTCGTTCTCACCGAAGAGGAGAACGAAGAAAGCGATGCGGACCGCCTGCCCCTGCTTCCCCTTGCGAACTTCCTGCATCTCGGCGAAGCCTTTGCTGGCGAGCCGCCGCTCGCCTCCGACCCCGAGGCGCCCGCCTGCGTCATCTACACTTCGGGCACCACGGGACGCCCCAAGGGCGTGGTTTTGTCGCAGGCCAACATCGTCGCCAACGTACGGGCCACGCTTCACTGCGTCTCGCCCAAGGTCGGAGACGTCTTCCTCTCCTTTTTGCCGCTCTCGCACATGTTCGAGCGTACGGCGGGCTATTACCTAGCCCTCGCCACGGGCTGCACGATCGTCTACAACCGTTCGGTTCTGCTCCTTGCGGAGGATCTTCGTCAGGTCCACCCCGACGTCATCATTTCGGTGCCGCGGATTTACGAAAAGATCTACGGTCGGATCCGCAAGCGTCTCGAAAAAGCCGGGTGTCTCGAGCGCACCTTCTTCGAATGGGCCGTACAGACGGGGTGGCGCGACTTTGCCCGCCGCAACGGCATTCCCTGCGATCAGTCGGGCGCCTGGCGCGACGGTTTCGTGCGCGCCTTCGTGCTTCCGAAGGTCTCGCAGCTCCTTCTCTCGCAGTTCGGGGGCAAACTGCGCATCGCCATCTCGGGGGGCGCCGCCCTCAACATGGAGGTGGCCAAGCTCTTTTGCGGGCTGGGGCTCCCCATCATTCAGGGCTACGGCATGACGGAAACGAGTCCGATCATCGCCGGCAATTCGCTCGAAGAAAATCACCCCGACACGGTGGGACGTCCCTTCCGGGGCGTTGAAGTGCGTCTGGGCGAAGGCGACGAAATTCAGGTGCGCGGCCCCTCGGTGACGAAGTCCTACTGGAAGCGTCCCGACGCCGTCGAGGCGGCCTTCACCGAAGACGGCTGGTTCCGAACGGGCGACGTCGGGGAGTTCACCCCCGAAGGGCTCCTTCGCATCAAGGGCCGCATCAAGGAAATCATCGTGACGTCGACGGGGGAGAAGATCGCCCCGACCGACCTGGAAAACGCCCTGGAAACCGATCCCCTTTTCGAGCAAACCTACGTGGTGGGCGAGAACCGTCCCTTCCTCACGCTCGTTGCGGTACTGCAGGGAGAAGAGTGGAAGCGCACGGCCGAAGGACTCGGACTCGACCCGCAGGATCCCGCGTCGCTGTCGGCTCCGGCCGCGAAGACGCTGGCGCTGCAGCGCGCCAAGGCCGCCGCGAAGGGCTTTCCCTACTATGCGCTGCCGCGGGCCGTCATCCTCACGCTCGAGCCGTGGACCGTCGACAACGGTCTTCTGACGCCGACCCTGAAGCTCAAGCGCGGACCGCTATCCAAGCACTTCGCCGAAAACATCGAACACATTTACGCCCGACGCGGTCAAGCTTCTTAAGAAGCAAAGCGGGCGCGCAATAGTACAATGCGGGGACTTGTTTTTTTCATGCGACACGATCCATGACCACCTCGAACTACGTTCCTCGTCCCCGCAAACTGCTCCCCGACTGGATGATCGGGGCCACCGACCGGGTGATGGACTACTACATCAAGCGCTATCTGCACTGCGATCCCATCATCCTCAAAAATCCTCCGCCGCCGCAGGAGGGGCACCGCTATCTGCTTTACGCGCACATTCCGTTCTGTCACACGCTCTGCACGTACTGCACCTTCCACCGCTTCCTCTTCAAGGAGTACAAGGCGCGCGAGTACTTCGTCAACCTGCGCAAGGAAATGGAGTACGTCCACGCCCTCGGCTACGACTTCCACTCCATGTACATCGGAGGCGGCACGACGACGATTCTCGAGGACGAACTGATCAAGACGATCGAGCACGCCAAGAAGCTCTTCCCGTCGATCAAGGAAATCAGCTGCGAAACCGATCCCCAGATCATCACGACGCCGCAGTTCCGCAACCTCAAGGGTCTCGTGGACCGCATGTCCATCGGCGTGCAGAGCTTCAACGACGAAATTCTGAAGCTCTCGGACCGCTACGAGAAGTTTGGCTCGGGCGAACAGATTTTCGAGCGTCTGCAGTACGCGCAGGAACTCTTCCCCACCTGCAACGTCGACATGATGTTCGGCTTCCGCGGCCAGACCCTCGACATGCTCCATGACGACATGGAAAAGATCTGGCAACTCAACCCGCGCCAGGTCACGACCTACCCGCTCATGGTCACGTCCCAGACGCGAAAGAGCGTGAAGAACGACATCGCCGCCAAGGGCAATCAGCTCGCCGATCAGTACCGCGTGATTCTCGACACGCTCGGTAGCCGCTACAACCACTTGACGTCCTGGACCTTCGGGCGTACGAACGACGAAGGCTTCGACGAATACGTGGTCGACTACGACGAATACCTCGGCGTGGGTTCGGGCGCCTTCTCCTTCCTCGGCGACAGCCTCTACGTCAACACCTTCAGCCTTCGCCGCTATGCCGAACGCATCGCGCAGGGCAACACCGGGGTGGAACGCCGCCGTCAGTTCGACGCGCACGCTATCTGGCAGTACCGCCTGATGCTCGGCCTCTTCTCGCACCGCCTCTCGCGACGCTACTTCCGCGAAGTCCACGGCATCAACGTCGACCGCGCGCTCTTCAAGGAAATGCTCGGGTTGCGCCTTGCGGGCGCCATCGAGGACGACCCGAACGATCCCGACCAGATCATCGTGACCGACGCCGGGAAGTTCCTCGGCCTCGTCATGATGAAGGCCTTCTATTCGGGCATGGACAACGTCCGCGCCGAACTGCGCGCTCCGCTCAAGGAAGCCGACATGTAACCCTTCCGCGCCCTCCTCCCGGAGGGCGCTTTTTCCTGCATCGGAAATGCTGAATAACCGAGTGATTCACTCGGAATCTCAACAACGGCAAGGCATTCGATTTTTGTAAAGAGAGTTTCTCAAAGATTGATTGTCGTCAAACTTCATCGAAAAAGTACCCTGTTTTCCCTCGGACTACCCCTTTCGATCTAGATCTCCGCCCCCCCTAGGACGATGTCACTTCACGGGGATTCCCCGTAAAATTCAAGCTTGATCCTCGAAGGTCTCGCCCGGCATTTTGGCGCGGGCGACCCGCCTTCGTTTCACAAAATTGAGCGTTGTTCTTTTCCGAAGCTCCGACGACCCCCGCCGTCCCTCTCTGCGGCAGTCGGCCAGCGGGAAAAGGACGCTGGAAACGGTTTCACCCGCCTTCCGACCTCAACTCTGGAGAACTTTTCAATGTCCAAAGATACGATCACGGTCCATACCTTCCTGCCGGGCGCCAACGCCCACGGGGAAGACGGTCCCGCCTACGTCGGTAATCTTCGCAAGGGCGAACTCCGCGGGATTATCCACATCAACAAGGAGAACTGCGTCGGCTGCGACACCTGCCGCAAGTTCTGCCCGACCGACGCCATCAAGGGCGGTCTCGGCGCCAAGCATGAAATCACCGAAGACGCGTGCCTCTACTGCGGTCAGTGCCTGATCGCCTGCCCGTTCGACGCCATCGAACAGATGAGCTTCGTCGACCAGGTCGAACACGTCCTCGATCAGAAGGAAAAGATCGTCGTGGCGCATCCGTCGCCCGCCGTCCGCGTTTCGCTCTGTGAAGAATTCGGCGGCGAACCCGGCGACCTCTCGACCGAACAGATGAACAACGCCCTCGAAGCGTTGGGCATGACGGTTTACGACTGCAACAGCACGGCCGACCAGACCATCATCGAAGAAGGCACGGAATTCGTGAAGAAGATCCAGTACTGGGTCCTCGGCGAACGCGGCCCGGAAGTCGACGAAATGGCTCACCATCCGTTCCCGCACTTCACGTCCTGCTGCCCGGCCTGGATCAAGAACGCCGAAACGTATCACGCCGACATGCTCCCGCACCTCTCGACGGCCAAGTCGCCGCTGCAGATGGGCGGTACGCTCGCCAAGACCTGGGCTGCCAAGCATATCCTCAAGGTCGATCCGCGCAAGATCTTCTTCGTTTCGGTCACGCCCTGCACGGCCAAGATCTTCGAAGCCTCGCGTCCCGAAATGAACACCGCCTGGCGTTATCTCGTCGCCACGAAGGAAATCCCGGCCGACACGCCCTCCTTCCAGGACATCGACGCCTCGCTTACGGCCCGCGACATCGCCGAACTCATGCGCCGCAAGGGCATCAACCCGCTCAACATGCCCAAGACCCGCGAACGCAAGGACCTCGAAGTCTACTCGGGCGCCGGCACGATCTTCGGTTGCTCGGGCGGCGTGATGGAAGCCGCTCTCCGTACGGCCTACTTCGCTCTTTCGGGTGAAGAACTCAAGAACGCCGACATCGAAATCGTCCGCGGCTACGACAACGCCATCGTCGAAGCCACGATCCCCGTGCCCGTCAAGGCGCTCGGCGGCAAGAAGTTCGAAGTCCGCGTCTGCGTCGTCAACGGCGCCAACCAGGGCCTCAAGGAAGTTCTCAACCGCGTCCGCGTCGACAAGAATCGCTATCACTTCATCGAAGTGATGAACTGCCCGGGCGGTTGCGTCAACGGCGGCGGTCAGCCGGTTCAGCCCAAGGGCACGGCCTGGCTGCATCCCACGATGCCCCTGCCGCTGCGTGTTTAAGAATTCCTGACGCGAGGTTATAGAAATGCTGTCTGAAAATTATGATTACGCCGAGCGCCCCGCTGCATTGATTCTGGGTCGTCGCGGCTTTCTGAAAGTCTGCGGTCTCTGCGTCGGCGCCGTCGCCGTCTGCGGTTGGGCCATCGGTGACCTGATCGCCCGTCGCGGCGTCATCATCAAGGCCCGTCAGGCCGGTCTCTACAAGGACGACAAGCTCTGCCAGAGCATGGGTTTGACGAGTTCGCACCAGAACTCGGTCGTCATGCGCGTCTACAAGGACTTGAACACCAAGCCCGTGGACCACACCATGCACGAACTGCTCCACACCCATTACTATCAGCGCACTCTGCTTGCCGCCACGACCTCGGAGGCTAACCATGGCTAACAATCGCATTCTCCGCTTCCATGCCCCCGACAAGGTCTTCCACTCGCTCAACGCGATCACGTGGTTTGCCCTTCTCTTTACGGGTGCGTACGTGTACTTCTGTGAACCCTCCGCCGAAGCCGCGGAAGCGAACATGATCGCCCACCTGATCCTCGGCGCGATCTTCACGTTCAATCTGCTCGGCTTCATCGTGGTGGCTCCGGACCGTTTTGCCCTCATTCTTCGCGCCTGCCTGGAATGGGACCGCAACACGATCTACTGGTTCCGCAACTTCGGCGGCTATCCCCGCCGCTTCTTCAAGATCCCGTTCGGCCCGGTGGAAGTTCCCCCGCAGGGTCGCTACAACGGCGGTCAGAAGGCTTCCTATCTGCTCTTCATGGGCATGATCGCGGCTCTCGCCGTCACGGGCTGGATGCTCTGGATCGGCGCCCCGCTCATCGGCAAGCAGGTTTATGCGTGGACGTTCTACTTCCACGTCTGGGGCTCGATCATCGTGTCGGTCCTCGTCGTGTGCGCCCACATCCCGCTCGCTCTCCTTTCGATGGAACACTTCAAGGGCATTTGGCGCCTCGGCCCGGGTACGATCTCGTACGAAGCCGCCGAACACCATGCTCCGATTTGGCTGGAACGCGACGTCATTCGCACCAACATCGAAAAGTAATGGTTTCGAGCTACCTCTTCTGAGGAGCGCATAACCCCGAAAAGGTCGGATAAGATGTTTGTCCGACCTTTTCTTTTTTTCTCATTCGGGTGACGCAAAAAATGTCCCTACTCAACACGCCCAAGGGCCTGCGGCTTCATATCGGGCTCTTCGGCAAACGAAACGCCGGGAAAAGTTCTCTCATCAACGCTCTGACGAACCAGACGATCTCGATCGTCTCGAACGTGCCGGGCACGACGACCGATCCGGTCGAGAAAGCCTGCGAATTCCTGCCCATCGGGCCGGTCGTCTTCATCGACACGGCCGGCGTGGACGACGTGGGAGACCTCGGTCTCGCCCGCGTCAAGCGTTCGCTCTCGGTGCTCGAATGGGTCGACATGGCGCTCATCGTCACGACGCCGGCCACCTTCGACGATGAAGAAAAACGGATCATCGAGCGCACCCGCGCCCTCGGCACGCCCGCCGTGCTCGTCGTCAACCGCACGGACGAAACGCCTGACTTCGACCGCGCCGTCTGGGAGAAGACGGGACTTCCCGTCGTCTTCACGAGCGCGCGCGAACGCACGGGACTCGAAGAGCTCCGCGCGGTCATGGTGCGTCTCGCGCAGGACCGCATCGCACCCGACCGTCCGCTCGTGGGCGACCTCGCAGGTCCGGGCGACACGGTGATCCTCGTGACGCCGATCGACACGGGCGCCCCGAAGGGACGTCTGATCCTGCCGCAGGTGCAGGCGATCCGAGAGCTTCTCGACGCGCACGCCAAGTGCTTCGTCGTCCAGGAAGACCGCGTCGCCGAAGCGATCGCCGACCTGAAGCATCCCCCGAAGCTCGTCATGGCGGACTCCCAGGTCATCAAGACCGTCAACGAGCAGACGCCCGAAGACATTCCGCTCACGACGTTTTCCACGCAGATGGCCTACAGCAAGAGCGACATCGTCGAGATGGCGCGCGGAGCCGCCGCGCTTTCCCTTCTCAAGGACGGCGACCGCGTCCTCATCGGCGAGACCTGCAGCCACCATCCGCAAAAGGACGACATCGGCCGCGTGAAGATTCCCCGTTGGCTTCGCGAACGCACCGGCGCCGACCTCAAGATCGACGTCGCCGTCGGCAAGGACTTCCCCGACGACCTCACGCCCTACCGCATCGTGATTCAGTGCGGCGGCTGCGTCGTGACGCGCGCGCACATGCTCGCGCGCCTGCGCCAGGCGCACGAACAGGGCGTTCCGATGACGAACTACGGCCTCACCATCAGTTATCTGCAGGGCGTGCTCGAGAGAATTTTGAGCTGCCACCCCGAAGCCCTGCAGGCCTACCGAAACGCTCTCGAAGAAGGACGGAAAGCCCCGTGAAAGCTCTTGAAGACCTCCTCGCGCAGACCGAGTTCACCGACGAAGAAGTCGCGAGGATTCTGCGCATCCGAACGCCCGAAGAAGCCGACCTTCTGCAGCGCCGCGCCTATGACCTGACGACCCGGGAAATGGGCCCCAACGTCTATCTGCGCGGCCTCATCGAGATCAGCAACGTATGCACGGCCAACTGCCGCTACTGCGGCATCCGCAAGGCCAACCACGACGTGGAGCGCTACACGCTCCCGCGCGAGACGATTCTCGAGTGCGCCCGCCTCGCCCTCGAGAGCGGGTACGGCTCCATCGCCATTCAGGCGGGCGAACGCCGGGATCCGAAGTGGGTGACCTTCATCGGCGAGCTCCTTCGCGACATTCACGAAATGAGCTGCACGGAGGCCCTCCCGCAGGGGCTCGGCATCACGCTCTCGCTCGGGGAGCAGTCGCTCGAGGTCTACGAATACTGGGCCGAGGCAAGCGGCAATCCCGACGGGCTTCGCTATCTGCTTCGCATCGAATCGAGCAATCCCGAACTCTTTCACCGGCTTCACTGCACGCCGGGCAAGCACGAGAAGGTACTCGAACACCGCTACGAAGCGCTCGCCAACCTTCGCAAGGCCGGCTATCAGGTGGGAACGGGCGTCATGATCGGCCTGCCCGGACAGACGATCGAGGACCTGGTGCAGGACATCCGCACCTTCGAAAAGGTGGGCGCCGACATGATCGGCATGGGTCCCTATCTCACGAGTCTCGGCGCCGACATGGTGTCGCTCGGACAGATGCCGCACGACGATCTTCTCCGACTCTCCCTCAACATGATCGCCGCGACGCGCCTCGTTCTTCGGAACGTCAACATCGCGGCGGCCACGGCGCTCGAGACGCTCGAGCCGCGCGGCCGCATCATGGGGATTCTGAACGGCTGCAACGTCGTCATGCCCAACATCACCCCGCAGATGACGAGAGCCTCCTATCAGCTCTACGACAACAAGGCGGGCACCGAAGTGGGAGCGGAATCGAACATCCTCGTGGAAAACGACATCGTCCGCATCGCGCACCGCACGCTCGGGCTCAACCGCCTCGGCTCTTCGCGGCGTTGGGTTGAACGCACGGGACGTCCCGCAAACTGATGCGCCGCACCGAAGTGTGAAAAGGCCGCCGAATTTTTCGATTCGGCGGCCTTTCTCTTAGAAGCGTTGCGTCATTTCACGTGTGGTGTGGAACTTCACCTGGGGCCAGTGCTCCATCGTGGTCTCCAGGTTGTAGATCGACGTGGCGAGGTAGACGGTGTTGCCGTTGACGTCGGTCGCAAGACGCGCCCCCTGCTCGCGCTCGAAATCCTTGCGGGTGGCGTCGTCCGGGAAGGAGAGCCAGCGGGCCGTAGAGACGTCGGTGCTTTCGTAGATCGCGTCGACCTTGTACTCCGTGGCGAGGCGCTGGGCGACGATTTCAAACTGCAGCTGTCCGACCGCACCGAGAAGGATGTTCCCGAACTCCCCGGTGAAGACCTGAATGGCGCCCTCTTCGCCGAGTTCCTGCAGGCCCTTCTGAAGCTGCTTGGCCTTGAAGGGGTCCTTGCTGCGGGCCGCGCGGAAGAGTTCCGGCGCGAAGTTCGGAATGCCCGTAAAGAGCATGCTCTCGCCTTCGGTGAGCGTGTCACCGATGTGCAGCTGTCCGTGGTTGTAGATCCCGATGATGTCGCCCGCGACGGCGTCGGTCATGACGACGCGGTCCTGCGCCATGAAGGTGAGCGCATTGGCGAGCTTCATTTCGCGGCCTTCGCGCACGTGGTGCACCTTCATGCCCTGGCTGTAGCGGCCCGAGCAGACGCGGAAGAAGGCGATTCTGTCCCGATGGCGCGGGTCCATGTTCGCCTGGATCTTGAAGACGAAGCCGCTGAAGGGCTCTTCCACTGGCTCCACGAAGCGCGTCGTCGTTTGACGCGGACGCGGCGACGGCGCCCAGGCGACGAGCGCGTCGAGCACGTCCTGCACGCCGAAGTTGTTGACGCCGGAACCGAAGAAGACGGGGCTCTGTTCGCCGGCGAGGAACTTCTCGAGCTCAAAGGGTTCGGTAGCGCCCTGAACGAGTTCGATCGACTCGCGCACATAGGGCATTTCCATCGGGAAGAGACGGTCGAGCTCGGGATTGTCGAGCCCTTCGATCACTTCCTGATCCTGCGTAAGACGCTCTTCGCCCGGCGTGAAGCGGACCAGACGGTTCTTGAGGAGCGAAAAGACGCCGCGGAAGGTCTTGCCCATCCCGATCGGCCAGGTGATCGGCACGCACTGGAGCTTCAGCACGTTTTCGATTTCCCCGAGCAGATCGAGCGGATCCCGCACTTCACGGTCGAGCTTGTTGATGAAGGTGATGATCGGCGTGTTGCGCATGCGGCAGACTTCGAGGAGCTTGATGGTCTGCGCTTCCACGCCCTTGGCCGCGTCGATCACCATGACGGCCGCGTCCACGGCGGTGAGCACGCGGTAGGTGTCTTCCGAGAAGTCTTCGTGCCCCGGCGTGTCGAGAAGGTTGATCACGTGTCCGTCGTAGCGGAACTGCATGACCGAACTCGTCACGGAAATCCCGCGCTGCTTTTCCACTTCCATCCAGTCGGACGTGGCGTGGCGCGCGGCTTTGCGCCCCTTCACGGCGCCGGCCATCTGAATGGCGCCTCCGAAGAGAAGGAGCTTTTCCGTCAGCGTGGTTTTCCCCGCGTCGGGGTGGGAAATGATGGCGAAGGTGCGGCGTTCTTCCACGTCGCGCACCAGCGCCGGATTCGGACTCGTCATAGCCACTATCCGCGAAATCGCCCGAAGGCGCCGCGGCCCCAAAGAAAGAATTGAAAGAAGTGATTCGTCGGACCCTCCTTCTCGGGTCCGACGTCCAGAAGCATCGTCGCGCGTGCGCGCGAGAGGAACCCGGTCTCCCGCGGCGCATGCGCGGCGAGGGGTTCGGAGAGCACACATTCTATAGAAATCGCGCCCCTCGGATTCGATTTGCGGCCCTGAATCTTCCTCTCTCGGCAAGCGCTTTTCGCGAACGAGCCACACGAAACGAAGAAAGAGTCCTACAATGGAACGATTTTGCTGAAAAAACGTCCTATCCCCTCAGGACGCTCAACCGGAGTTTACAGATGAGTTACTTTCCGACTTGGAAACTGAAAACAGAAGGCGTCATCGCCCCCGACGAAAGACTTCCGACGGGACAGACGATCGCCCTGGGTCTTCAGCACGTCGTGGCCATGTTCGGCTCCACCGTGCTGGCACCGATTTTGATGGGTTTCGACCCCAATTTGGCTGTATTGATGAGTGGCATCGGGACACTCATTTTTTTTGCTTTGGTGGGCGGCCACGTGCCGAGCTACCTTGGTTCCTCCTTCGCCTTCATCGGCGTCGTAATCGCCGCCACGGGCTATGCGGCGGGAACGGGCGCCAATCCCAACATAGGGGTCGCTCTGGGCGGCATCATAGCCTGCGGCGCGGTCTACGCCCTCGTGGGGCTCATCGTGATGTTCACGGGCGTGCAGTGGATTGAAAAACTCATGCCGCCCGTCGTGACGGGCGCCGTCGTGGCCGTGATCGGGCTCAATCTCGCCCCCACGGCCGTGCGCAGCGTCGGCGGCACCGACTTCAACGCCTGGATGGCCGTGCTCACGGTTCTCTGCGTGGGCGGCGTCGCGGTCTTCACGCGCGGCCTCCTGCAGAAGCTTCTGATCCTCGTGGGGCTTGGTCTTTCGTATCTGATCTACGCGCTCCTCTCGAACGTGCTCGGTATCGGCGGCAAGCCCATCGACTTCTCCCTCATCGCAAACGCCCCCTGGTTCGGGATGCCCTCCTTCACCTCGCCCGTCTTCAGCGTCGACGCCATCGCGCTGATCGTGCCGGTCGTCATCATCCTCGTCGGTGAAAACCTCGGCCACATCAAGGCCGTCACGGCCATGACGGGCCGCAATCTCGACCCCTACATGGGCCGCGCCTTCCTCGGCGACGGGATCGCCACGATGGTGTCGGGCGCCTGCGGCGGCACGGGCGTGACGACCTACGGTGAAAACATCGGCGTGATGGCCGCCACGCGCGTTTACTCCACCCTGATCTTCCCCGTGGCCGCTCTCTTTGCGATCGTGCTCGGCTTCTCGCCCAAGTTCGGCGCCGTCATCCAGACGATTCCGCAGGCCATCCTCGGCGGCACCTCCATCGTCGTCTTCGGTCTCATCGCCGTGGCCGGCGCCCGCGTGTGGGTGGTCAACAAGGTGGACTTCGGTGACAACCGCAACCTCATCGTGGCTGCCGTGACGCTCATTCTCGGCGGCGGCGACTTCACGCTCAATCTCGGCGGCTTCATGCTGGGCGGCATCGGGACGGCCACCTTCGGGGCCATTCTCCTGAACGCCATCATGCAGTTCGGCGAAAATCGCCGGAACCGCTGACGCGCGCGTCCGCGAACCTCAAAAAAACGTCGGCCCGGCTCAAGATGAGTCGGGCCGATGCGTTTTGTCGGGACTT